>CANIOW010000008.1 GCA_947469285.1 Gammaproteobacteria bacterium | reverse complement strand
TATCTGCTCAGTGTGGAGGCCCAGCAAGATGATGGCCAGCGCGTCAGCGCACGCGGTGAATTTCGCGTTGAGCGCCTCGCGGGTAGTGGCCGCAAAGTCCGTAACATCATCTTCATGCTGGGGGATGGCATGGGAGCGGCGCAACGCACTGGCGCGCGAATCATGTTGCGCGGTATTCGTCAGGGGAAGGCAAGTGCGCCCTTGGCGATGGATATGGCCAACACCGCCTTCGTGAGCACCTCGTCGTTGGATGGCTTGGTGACTGACAGTGCTCCAGGCATGTCTTCTTATTTTACTGGCAACAAACACCGCAATGAAACCGAAGGGGTATTTCCGGACGACACGGTGGATGCCTTTGATAACCCGCGCATCGAGTATCTACCGGCCTATTTGCATCGCCTGGCAGGAAAAAACCTTGGCGTCGTGACCACTGCCGATGTCTCCGATGCCACGCCAGCCGCAACGGCGGTCCACACTGAGAAACGTCGAAATGGAACCGGAATCGTCGATCAGTTTCTCGATGAGCGTGCTCGCTCCGGTTTAAGCGTGCTACTAGGCGGTGGCCGTAAATGGTTTTTACCCGCCGCCGTACCAGGCTCGGGCCGGACGGCTGAACGCGACATGGTGCTGAGCACCACGGCAGCGCAGGCCTGGGGTGTGTCGGCAGGTTTGCGCGACCCACAGCGGGACCTCATCGCCGATTTTCAGCAGGCCGGGTTTGGTTATGTCGCCACTGCCGCCGAATTGGCCGCGATACCGGCAGACACCACCCGTCTGCTCGGGCTTTTTGCCTATTCGAATATGAATGTGTCGCTAGACAAGATTGGTGGGCGCCGTGGCACCAGTCGCGTAGTCGCGGACTATGGGCTGCCTGATCAGCCGATGCTCGATGAAATGACCGACCAGGCGCTGCACGTTTTAGAGCGGGCGTCACCACAAGGCTTTGTGCTGTTGGTTGAAGGTGCCAGTATCGACAAGCAGGCCCATGCGATGGACGCGGAACGCTGGTTGCTCGAAGTGATCGAGTTTGATCGAACAGTCGCCCTCGCCAGACGCTACGCTGTGAGCCACCCCGATACGCTGGTGGTGGTCACGGCCGATCATGAAACAGCGGGGGCATCACTCATCGGCGCCTCGCGCGTTAGCGCCGCAGAACTAGCCAAACGCGCTGCCAAAGGCGGCGGCGAAGCCTTCCTGCGCGACGGCGTGGTGGGCACCTATGAAACCGCTGGCTTTCCGCAGTACCACATCGCCGCAGACGGCTATCCAGACACCACGGAAATCGATGGCAAGCTCTTGGTCGGGTACGGCGCGAACGCGGATCGCTACGAAGATTGGGTGACCAACCAGCGTCCATTGCCGGAAGGGGGCCCCGTCAGCCCAGGCGCGGTACCGAACTACGGGGTGCCACCGGGCATGGACCGCCCCGATTTAAGAGACGCAGCGGGGGGTTTGTTTTTCCTGGGCCAAGTGCCCGACAGTGTCGCCGCACACACGGCGGTGGATGTTCCACTGACCGCTGACGGTTTAGGCGGGGCACTGTTCCATGGCGTACTCGACAACACGGACGTTTTCTTCAAACTCGCCAACGCCGTGCTGGCGGGCGTGGATGCCTCTTTGAAACCCATCGCTGGTGGAACCACCCGGCCGGCCAATGTCAAAGCCGCTACGCCCGCGAAAACATCAGCCGCGAAGTGACCGATGGAGCCGCTCCAACACCGCTGCACCAGCTTCTGTCGTAGACGCAGGGCGTCCCTTCGGACGCAGGTCGGCGGTACGGATGCCGTCAGTGATCGCTGCTGCCACGGCGGCTTCTACCGCGAGGGCTTCCGTCTCCAGTCCCAGTGAGAGCCGTAGCAATAAGGCGGCACTGAGAATGGTAGCGTAGGGGTTGGCGATCCCCTGACCGGCAATGTCTGGCGCTGAACCATGAATGGGTTCGTAGATGCCACGCGTACCGGTGCCAAGTGAAGCGGAAGGCAGCATTCCCAGCGACCCGGGCAGCATGGCTGCCTCGTCGGTGAGCACATCACCAAACAGGTTTTCCGTCACGATGACATCGAAATCTGCCGGGCGCCGCAGCAAGTGCATGGCGGCCGAATCGATATACATATGGTCCAAGGCAACGTCCGGGAACTCTGCCGCCATCACACGGGTCGTCACTTCGCGCCACAGGCGCGAGGTTTCCATGACGTTGGCCTTATCGACGGAGGTGAGTTTACGGCGACGACCTCTCGCGAGCTTGGCCGCCGTACGCACGACGCGCTCCACTTCCATCACGCTGTAGGTGCACAGATCCGAGGCGCTGTCAGCGGTCCGCGTCTTGGCGCCGAAGTAGATGCCGCCGGTCAGCTCGCGCACCACCATAATATCCACGCCCTGCAGATATTCGGCTTTTAGCGGCGAGACGTCGAGGATCGCATTGTGAATAGTGACTGGGCGTAGGTTGGCGTACAGCCCGAGAGCCTTGCGTAACCCCAGGATTCCTTGCTCCGGACGCACCTTGAGTGTGGGGTCCGCATAACGTGGATCACCCACGGCACCAAACAAGATGGCGTCCGCGCGCTCCGCCAGTGCCAAGGTGGCCGGTGGCAAGGGTGAGCCCGTGGCATCAATCGCTACTGCACCAAATAAGGCTTCTGGCAAGTCGAATTCATGGCCGAAATGGCTTTCGATGACCCGCAGCATCTTGACGGCCTCACGGATAATCTCGGGCCCAATCCCATCGCCAGGGAGAACGGCAATGGTCGCCTTCATGCCGTAGTCCTGCTGCGCTGTTGGCCGTGACTGGCTTCGTAGGCGGCAATGGCCGTCCCCTGCTTGAGCAGATAGCCCATCTCATCGGTGCCGTTCAACAGGCAGAAGCGTGCAAACGCCTCGACTGGAAACAACACTTTACGTCCGTCGGGCAAGCCGAGCTCACAATGCTGCAGATCGACCGTCACTTCGGCGCCCGGGTTGGCCACCAGCCATTGATGAGTCGCCGCATCGACGATGATCGGGAGCAAGCCGTTCTTCAGCGAGTTGTTGCGAAAAATATCCGCAATCTCTGTGCTCACGACGGCCCGGAAGCCGTAGTCAACCAGCGCCCACGGTGCGTGCTCCCGCGACGAACCGCAACCAATGTTCCGCCCGGCTACCAGTACCTGGCAGCCCTGCGACGCCGGCTGGTTCAGAATGAAGTCAGGTTTTGGCGTTCCGGCAGCGTCATATCGCCAGTCCGCGAACAGCTGCGCGCCCAGGCCTTCTTTGGTGGTGGTCGTCAAAAAACGGGCCGGTATGATCTGGTCCGTGTCGATATTGGTGGCCGCCATGACCACGGTACGTGAATGCAGAATGCGGATCGGTTCCATGAAAGTCTCCGGTGCGCCAGTCAGGCGAGCAGCGTGCGCGGGTCGGTCACACGGCCGGTGATGGCCGAAGCCGCCGCCGTGAGCGGGGAGGCGAGTAGGGTGCGTGATCCCACGCCCTGCCTACCCTCGAAATTGCGATTGGAGGTGCTGACGCAGTACTGGCCTTTAGCGACGGTGTCGCCGTTCATGCCAAGACACATCGAACAGCCGCTTTCGCGCCATTCAGCACCCGCTGCAGCGAATACCGTATGCAGGCCCAAGGCTTCTGCAGCGCGTTTTACTTGCTGCGAACCGGGAACGATGAGCATCTGCACGCCCGGTGCCACCTTGCGGCCGCGCAGGATGTCGGCGGTAGCGATCAGATCGGACAAGCGGCCATTGGTGCAACTGCCGACAAACACCACATCCACAGCGGCCCCGGCAATCGCTTGGCCCGCATTCAGTCCCATGTAGGCCAGCGACTGGGCGAACACCGCATCTCCGTCACGTACCGGAACGTGACCACTCACCTGGATGCTCATGCCGGGATGGGTGCCATAGGTGATCATTGGCTGAATTTTCGTCGCGTCGATCTGCACTTCGCGGTCGAAGGTTGCCCCTTCGTCCGTCACCAGTTCACGCCAACCAGCGACCGCCGTCGTCCAAGCGGCGCCCTGCGGGGCGCGTTCGCGCCCTTCGAGGTAGGCAAAAGTGGTGTCATCGGGGGCGATCATGCCGGCACGGGCACCGGCCTCGATGGACATGTTGCAGACCGTCATGCGCTCTTCCATCGACAGCGCACGAATGGTGCTGCCGCGATATTCGATCACATGACCAGTACCGCCTGAAACGCCGACCTCATGGATGATGGCGAGAATCAAGTCTTTGGCGGTTACGCCCGGCGCAAGTGCCCCCTCGACGTTGATCGCCATGGTCTTGGCCTTGCGCTGCAACAGGCATTGCGTGGCGAATACATGGCCCACTTCCGTGCTGCCGATGCCAAAGGCGAGGGCGCCGAACGCGCCGTGGGTGCTGGTGTGGCTGTCACCGCAGACGATGGTCTTGCCAGGCTGCGTCAAACCCATCTCTGGGCCGATGATATGCACAATTCCGCGCTTCTCGTTCTGCAGACCCAGCAGTTCTACGTTGAACTCGGCGCAATTACGTGCGAATTGTTCCACCTGCCCACGCGCTGAAGCGAGCTTGATCGGCACTCCACCAAATATTTGGTCGGTGGTGGTGGGGGTGGAGTGATCCATCGTGGCGAATGTGAGGTCGGTGCGCCGCACTGGCAGACCTTGCTCGCGCAGCAAGGTAAACGCTTGCGGCGAAGTCACCTCGTGCGTCAGATGCAGATCAATGAACAACACCGCCGGGGTGTCAGCAGTCTCTGGAACCACCTGGTGCAGGTCCCATACCTTCTCGAACAATGTCTTCGCCATCGTCACTCTCCTTCTCAGGGCGTAGGTTCACTGGCGCGGGTCTGGGTGAGACGCGCAGCACCATTGCCACGACCGCTCTGGCGGCCGGATTCCACTTGATTAATGACTTCGAGAAACGCCTGCGCGCTCGACTCGATGATGTTGGTATGCAGGCTCGAACCACGATAGCTACGTTGTTGGTGTTCGATGGTGACTACCGCTTCGCCCTGCGCATCCTCGCCTTCGGAAACACTGCGTACCTCGTATTTCACCAGCTTGACGGCAGTGCCAGTCGCCAATTCAATGGCTTTAAACGTGGCGTCGATCGGGCCGTCGCCAGTGGCATTTTGCTCGACAAGGCGGCCATCTGAATGTTTGAGGCGTACGTTGGCCGAGGCCGGTGCGCCTGAAGTGGCCGAGGTCGACATGGACTCGATCGACCAGATGGCCGGGGCGTGCACACCGTGCGCGTCCAGCCGCAGCACTAGCGCCTCGATATCCCCATCGAACAATTCCTTTTTCGTATCGGCGAGAGCTTTGAAATCTTCAAAGACACGATTCAGTTCTCCGTCCGCCAATTCGAAGCCGAGTTCCTTGACCCGCTCCCGAAAGGCTGCACGACCGCTGTGTTTACCCAGCACGAGGTTGTTGCGGTTCAGGCCGACGTCCTGCGGTCGCATAATTTCGTAAGTGCTCGCATGTTTGAGCACACCATGCTGATGAATGCCGCTTTCATGGGAAAACGCATTCTCACCAATCACAGCTTTATTGCGTGGAATGGGCATGCCCGTGATGCTGCTAACCAACCGGCTGGTCGGATAGAGCTTTTGGCTGATAATGCCGGTGTTCAATCCGTAAAACTGATCGCGCACGCGCATCGCCATGACCACTTCCTCGAGGGAAGCGTTACCGGCGCGTTCACCAATGCCGTTAATAGTGCATTCGATCTGGCGTGCGCCGCCCATAATGCCAGCGAGGCTGTTCGCCACCGCCATGCCTAGGTCGTTGTGGCAGTGCACGGAAAGTACTACCTTGTCGATACCGCGCACGTGCTGTTTGAGGTAACGAAAAATATCACCGTATTCCTCAGGCACGGCATAACCCACCGTGTCCGGCACGTTCACCGTGGTGGCGCCGGCGGCGATGACCGCCTCGACCACTTCCGTCAGAAATTCTAATTCGGTACGTGAAGCATCTTCTGTGGAAAACTCGATGTCGGCGCACAACTCACGTGCGCGACTGACGCCGGCGACGGCGGTTCGAATAATTTCCTCTTTCGCCATGTTCAACTTGTATTCGCGATGAATGGCGCTGGTCGCCAAGAACACATGGATGCGCGGTTTCCCCGCATCTTTGACCGCTTTCCAGGCCAGATCGATGTCTTCGGCATTGCAGCGGGCGAGCCCGGCGATGACCGGGCCTTGAATCTCACGCGCAATGGTATTGACCGACTCCCAGTCGCCCTTGGAGGCAACCGGGAATCCGGCTTCGATAATATCTACGCCAAGCTCTGCGAGCGCCCGACCAATCCTAAGCTTCTCCGGTAGCGTCATGCTGCAGCCCGGGGACTGCTCACCGTCGCGTAGCGTGGTGTCGAAGATCAGGACGCGGTTGGCGTCAGCGGGGATAGCGTTCATCGTCGTTGCTCCTCCATCGAGATGCGTCGCGGGGCGCTATCGCCCCGCGACACAAGGGTCTTAGCGACCCGCGTCCAGCCACGGCATACGGGCACGCAGCCCTGCTCCCACCTTCTCGATCGGGTGAGTCAGGTCGGCCTTCATGCGCTTGGCATATTTCTTCTTGCCAGTCTTGTTCTCGCGGATCCAGCCACGGGCGAACTTGCCCGACTGAATATCCTTGAGCACCTTCTTCATGTCGGCTTTCACCGTGCGGTTGATGATGCGCGGGCCACTGACCAGCGCGCCCCACTTCGCGGTTTCCGAGATGAAATGGTGCATCTTCGCCATGCCACCTTCGTGGAGCAGGTCGACGATGAGTTTCAGTTCATGCAGCACTTCGTAGTAAGCGACTTCTGGCTGGTAGCCGGCTTCCACCAGCACTTCGTAGCCCTTCATCACCAGGTGCGTTGCACCACCACACAGCACAGCCTGTTCACCGAACAGGTCGGTCTCAGTCTCTTCGGCGAACGTCGTCTCGAGAACACCGCCACGGGTGCCACCGATGCCGTGCGCGTAGGCCAGTGCCTTCGCCTTGGCCGACTTGCTCGGATCTTGTGCCACGGCAATCAGACACGGCACGCCGCGACCTTGCTGGTACTGGCGACGCACCAAGTCGCCAGGACCCTTCGGTGCAATGAGCACCACATCGAGGTCCTTGCGCGGCTTGATCTGTTTAAAGTGGATATTGAAGCCGTGCGCGAATAACAGCGCTGTTCCCGGTGCCAGATTGGCCTGTATTTCCTGGTACACGGCCGGCTGCGCCAGATCGGGGGTCAGGATCGCGACCAGCGCAGCCCCTTTGACCGAATCGGCGGGGATAGCGACGCGCAGACCATCTTTCTTGGCCTTTTTCCAACTGTCGCCGCCCTTGCGAACGCCAACAACGACATCAAAGCCGCTTTCCTTGAGGTTCAAGGCATGAGCGCGGCCTTGGCTGCCGTAGCCGACGACAGCGATGGTGGCGCCCTTCAGGGCTTTGCGGTCGACATCTTTCTGCGAATAAATACGCATGGGTACTCCCGTTAGTGGCAATTCGTGCGGTGATCGAGGGTCAAAAAAAACCCCGCAGCGGGCCCGGTGGGGCCGTTGCGGGGCATGGTTGCGGTGTTTTCGCCTGGACTGTGGGCCGGATTTTCCGGTAAAGCCGCAGTCAAACGTGCACGCCGTGCCCCGTCCGCTCCGTAAGGAGCGGCAGTACGAGCTTAAGTCGTACGTGGGCGCGGCAGTTGAGAAGATAATGATGCATGTCTGTTGCGCTGCGAAAACAATGGAATACCACCACGGTTGGGCGCTGCTGTCAACCGCTATGCTGTGCGTCCCGCCTGAGGAAACCGCGTCCATGCTACATCGCCAACAAGCCGAGACATTTCCCACCGAACGCTTGCCGCTGGTGGCTGTGCCGCCCAGTGGCGGTGCGCGGCCGTTGTACGCCGTGGGGGAGGGCGGACTCGGCGCCTGGCTGGCCGTGCTTGACGGCCCGACCCGCGAATGGGTGCAGGGCAACGGATTTCGTGCGGAGCGACACCGCGTACTGGTGTTACCAGCGGCGGATGGCGGCATAGGGGGCGCCGTGCTCGGCCTTGGACCCACGGCGGCCGCGAACGCTATTTCGCCGTGGTGGTTTGCCGGGCTGACCGAAAAGCTGCCGAATGGCACCTACGTGTTATCCACCCCCTTGCCGTTGCTGGCCAGAGAAGCCTGCGCGCTGGGTTTTGCGCTGGGCCGGTACCGCTTCGAGCGTTACCGCAAAGCCACCGGCGCGCAGCGTGAGGTGCATCTGGTGTGGCCGGAGGGGGTAGACCAAGACCGCACCCGCCGCTTCGTGATGGCCGATGCGCTGGCCCGTGATTTGGTCAATACCCCGGCAGAAGACCTATGTCCTGCGGCACTCGCCGCCGTCGTTGCCGGCATTGCCCGCGACCACGGCGCGACCTTCAGGCAGTGGGTAGGCGACGAACTGCTCACCGAAAACTGTCACGCCATTCACGCCGTGGGGCGGGCTGCAGTGGTGGCGCCGCGGCTGGCGGAACTGCGCTGGGGCAGCGCCGGACCGCTCGTCACGCTGGTGGGGAAGGGGGTGTGTTTTGACACCGGCGGTCTGGATCTGAAGACCACCAGTGGCATGGCGTTAATGAAAAAAGACATGGGCGGTGCCGCCATGGCGTTGGCGCTGGCCAGCCTGGTGATGGGCGCGGGCTTGCCCCTGCGCTTACGGGTTCTGCTGCCCTTGGTGGAAAATGCCATCGGCAGTAAGGCTTTTCGGCCGGGAGATGTGCTGCACACCCGCAAAGGTCTCACGGTCGAAGTCACCAACACTGACGCTGAGGGACGACTGGTGCTCGCCGACGCGCTGGCACTGGCCGATGAGGAGCGCCCCGATCTCCTCATTGACCTGGCAACCCTCACTGGCGCCGCACGGGTAGCGCTGGGCCCTGACTTGCCAGCGGTGTTCGCGAGTGACCGGCAACTGGCCGCGGCAGCCGTGGCCGCGGGCGAGGCGATGCACGACCCGCTGTGGGAGTTACCACTGTGGCACGGCTATGACGACGAACTGGCCTCGCGCGTGGCCGATCTCGCCAATACCTCAGCCAGCGGGTTTGCAGGCGCGATCCTAGGCGCGCTGTTTTTACAGCGCTTCGTGGCCAGCACCACGCCTTGGCTGCATGTGGATCTTTACGCCTGGAACCCACGCGACCGCCCGGGCCGACCCGCCGGCGGTGACGCTCAGGCGGTGCGGGCACTGTTTCACTTGCTGGAACAACGGTTCGGGGCACAATAGACGTTTTCATTACCGACCGAAGGACCATCATGCCCCGCAAGCCTGCCCGCCGTGCCGCCACCAAACTCCCTCTGGCCAAGCCCGCTTCCGTCCGGAAAGCGAAGGTAAAGTCACCGGCCGTGGATCCGCGCGCGCATTCCCGACTCGTCGTCGACGGGTTGGCGCAAACCCCTGCGCGAGCGATGCTGCGTGCCGTGGGCTATACGGATGCGGACTTTCAACGCCCCTCCATCGGCATTGCATCGACTTGGTCGAATATCACACCCTGCAATGTGCACCTGGATGGCCTGGCCAGCGCTGCCGCGGCCGGTGCTGACAGCGCCGGTGGTAAGAGCCGTCAGTTCAATACCATTACGGTGTCAGACGGCATTTCGATGGGTTCGCCAGGCATGCGGTATTCGCTCGTCTCGCGCGAAGTGATCGCCGACTCCATTGAGGTGGTGGCGGGTGCGCAGGGCTTTGATGGGCTCGTCGCTATTGGCGGTTGCGACAAGAACATGCCGGGCTGCCTCATGGCCTTGGCACGACTCAACCGTCCGGCCGTCTTCGTCTATGGCGGGACGATCCGCCCCGGCGCGCACCGGCGCGATATCGTGTCGGTCTTTGAAGCGGTCGGCGGTCGTGCTGCCGGCACCGTCTCCGCTGCCACGCTGCATGAAGTAGAGGCCACGGCCATCCCCGGTGCCGGTAGCTGCGGTGGCATGTACACCGCGAACACCATGGCCTCGGCAATTGAAGCACTCGGTATGAGTCTGCCTAACTCGAGCGCCCAAGAGGCCGTCTCGTCCGGCAAAACCGATGACTGCCATCGCGCTGGCGAGGCCGTTGTACGCCTCGTCAAGGCAGGACTAACGCCGCGGATGATCATGACCCGCGCCGCCTTCGAGAACGCCATCGTTACCACCATTGCCTTGGCGGGCTCCACCAATGCGGTGCTGCATCTGCTGGCCATCGCTCGGGAAGCGGGCGTCAAGCTGTCACTCGACGATTTCACGCGGTTGGGAAAGCGCTCGCCCGTGCTTGCTGACCTGCGTCCGAGTGGTAAATATCTGATGTCCGAACTGATTGAGATTGGCGGTATTCGGCCGCTCATGAAAGCGCTCCTGGATGAAGGTCTGTTGCACGGCGACGTGCTCACCGTCAGCGGGAAAACGCTGGCTGAAGACCTCAAGCACGTCGGTGACTATCCCGCGGGTCAGGACATTGTTCGCCCGTTCGACAACCCGGTGAAAGCCGACAGTCATTTGGTAGTGCTCTACGGCAACTTGGCACCCGAAGGTGCCGTCGCCAAAATTACCGGCAAAGAAGGGCTCGAGTTCAGCGGTACGGCACGGGTGTATAACAGCGAGGAAGCGAGCTTGCAGGCCATCCTCGATGGTCGAGTGAAAGCCGGTGATGTCGTGGTCATCCGCTACGAAGGGCCCGTGGGCGGGCCCGGGATGCGTGAAATGCTCAGCCCTACCGGCGCGATCATGGGCAGAGGCCTGGGCGACCAGGTGGCATTGATCACCGACGGGCGCTTCTCAGGGGGAAGCCATGGGTTTGTAGTCGGTCATGTGTCGCCGGAGGCCGCGGTAGGCGGCCCGTTAGCGCTAGTGAAGACGGGCGACCGCATCACCATCGACGCCCGCCGGCGGGAACTCAAACTGCAGGTAAGTGAGCGCGAGCTCGCCGCGCGCCGCAAAGCCTGGAAAGCGCCGAAGCCCTATGCCACCACCGGCGTGCTTGCTAAGTACGCGGCCGGCGTCTCCAGCGCGTCATTAGGAGCGGTTACCGGCCCTGTGATCGCGCACAAAACGCGGAAGAAGTGACACAAACCGTTGCAAATCGTGTTTCGCGAGCCTATTTTTTGCATGTCCGGACAACCGCAGTCCACGACTTGAAATACAACAGGCGTCGGAAACGCTT
The DNA here is from genome assembly GCA_947469285.1 of Gammaproteobacteria bacterium. Taxonomy (GTDB): domain Bacteria; phylum Pseudomonadota; class Gammaproteobacteria; order Steroidobacterales; family Steroidobacteraceae; genus CAIOHZ01. Next base: position 96,499 of record CANIOW010000008.1, on the reverse strand, counting down.
GCGGTGTGTCGCTGGTGACGCTATCGTTCACCCCCGTAACGCAGCGGCGAGCAGCTTTCGCAGTGCGGAAGGTGGCGTCAGGCAGCCGACACATCGCCCGGAAAGGGGCATGTTGGCGGTAGTCGTTTTGGATAGTGTGTCTGCCGCTGCCTGGGTGTGCGGCGGACCGATTGAAAACTGAGAGGCTTTCCGTAATGGCAAAGAGTAAGGCCGCAGGGCGCCGAACGCTTATCGTTGGCGCAATCATCGGCATCCATGTGGTGTTCTTCATCGGTCTCACGGCGGGCCTCAACCGCGACGTGATCATGGACCAGTGGGTGAAGATGGACGCCGACATGGAGGAGGTGAAGGACGACACACCGCCGCCACCACCGCCGCCGCCACCGGCCGACTTTGAGCCACCGCCGCTCGAGATGCCGCCTGCTCCGGACCTGCCGCAGTTGGTCGATGCACCGGCAGCGGCCAGCGCGATCAGTATTCCGTCGGCGCCGGTCAGAGTGCGTGAAGAACCCGTGCAGTTGCCGCCGCTGGTGGCACCGACGAAGGCTATTAACTACTTCCGTAAGAACAAACCACCTTACCCCAGCGCCTCCCGGCGTCTGCAGGAAGAGGGCTCCGTGGTCACCCAGATCGTGGTGGCAACGGACGGCACCGTGAGCTGTTCGGTGGCGGATGGCAGTGGTATGGCCCGTCTGGATGAGGCGGTAGTACGGTGGTGCGCCACCAAAAAATTCGATCCGGCGACCCGTGCGGGCAATCCGGAGACGTTTTCTTTCAAGCTGAAGTACACCTTCCGCTTGGAGGACGAATAAGTCCCCCGATACGGTGGCTTGTATCGTAGTAGAGTTCAGGTAAATAACAGGTTCGTGCCATCTCACTGCCTTGGGGCAGACGGTGGTCGAATCATCCGGTGCGGACTCAGGTCCGCTGTCATTTAAAAGACCTTAGGTGAGGAAATCATGGCTGGTGAAGCTGCAACTGACTATGGCATCACGGGACTCTGGGCGCAGAGCGATGCCGTCGGCCGGGGAGTGTTCGTCATTCTGGCGACCATGTCCCTGTACTCTTGGTACGTCATGCTCACCAAGTGGTTCGATCAACGCGAACTGAAGAAGAACGCGGTGCAGGCGGACAAGGATTTCTGGGCGGCGGCAAGCCTCCAGGATGGCCTCAACCGTCTGAAGGGCGAGGACAACGGGTTCCGCGCGCTGGTCAAGGATGGTCTCCAGTCGCTGGAGCACCATGAGCGCAACAAGGGCCGCCTGACGGAAACCATCGACCTGCATGACTGGGTATCCAGCCATATCCAGCGTCGTGTGGACGAACTGTCCAGCGAACTGCAGCAGGGCATGGCCGTGCTGGCATCGGTCGGTTCTACCGCCCCGTTCGTCGGTCTGTTCGGTACGGTGTGGGGCATCTATCACGCCCTGATCACCATCGCGAAGTCGGGTTCGGCATCCATCGAGAAGGTGGCCGGTCCCGTTGGTGAGTCGCTGATCATGACTGCCATCGGTCTGGCTGTGGCCACCCCGGCGGTGCTCGGCTTCAACTACCTGATGCGCCGTAACAAGGACATTCAGGAACGTGTGAACTACTTTGCTCACGACCTGCACCAGGCTTTGATGTCCGGTGCCCGTGTCGCCAGCAACAAGCCGACGTCGCCGTCGGCTGCTCCGAAGAAGGTCTAAACCTTCCAAGGGTAGTTTCTCTGGAGTCTTCCGGGCGGTGGCCAGTCCACCGCCCGGTTTCCGAGAGATAAGCGGGGACGTCACCCGCACAGAACACCATCTCTGGAACTGCCCACTAACCGGCAGTTCCAGCAAGTCCGACGGGCCTACCAGCAACGGTTGTGGCCCAGCAGAGGAATACAGGCAATGGGCGCTAAAGTTGGCGGTGAAGAAGGCGGATACAATTCCGAAATCAACATCATCCCGCTCGTGGACATCATGTTGGTGCTGCTGATTATTTTCATCATCACGGTTCCAGTGGTGCAGAACGCAATCAGAATCACGCTGCCGACATCGATCAATAAGCCCACCGAGAGCAAGCCAGAGGACATTACTCTGGCGATTGACGCCTATAATCAGTGGTACTGGAACGATCAGCCGGTGACCCTGCAAGAGATGGCAAATCTGTCATCCGTGCAGGCGCGCATCCCGGTCAAAGACCAGCCCACCGTGAAGTTCCGCGTCGACAAAAAGACCAAGTTTGCCTACGTCTCAGACGCCATTCGCGTCTTACAGCAAACCGGCCTGTTGAAAGTCGACTTCCTTGCCGAACGACCGCACGTCTAAAGTCGCGTCGTTTTCAATTTTCAGGAGTTAAACCATGGGCGCAAAAGTCGGCACTAGCGACAGCGACTACAACAACGACATGAACGTGATCCCCCTCGTGGACGTTCTGCTCGTGTTGTTGATTCTCTTCATCATTACCATCCCACCGATGACCCAGTCGGTGCTAATGGACCTGCCGACGCGCACCAATGCGCCGGCCGCCGATGCTGAAAAAGTGACGCTCCGTATCGAATTTGACGGTAGCGTTTCTTGGAACGGCAACCCCGCTGGCGATCGTGCAACCCTCAAGGGCTTCATTGCGGGTGCTTCGGTGCAAGACCCGCAGCCGCAAATCCAAATCATCGCTGACCCGAACGCGGAATATCGCTACGTCAACGAAGTGCTGTTTTTGCTGCAGCGTGGTGAAATCAAGAAGATGGGATTTGTCACCGTCGCCCGTTAATGACCCGAACGCGGCTTGAGGTTTAGGTCTAAGGCCGCCGCCAGGCGGCCTTTTTCTTGAGTGAACGGAACCGTAGCGCTGTCTTTCTGTCATATTTGAAAGGTAGTCAGAATTCCGGTCAAACCGGAAATTCCTGACGATTTCTGCTATAAAGCGTGGCTCAGTACCCCTTCAGGGATCGCGGTCCGACAGGACAGCGACGCTGCTAGGGTCGTTTATCACGAGGCAACCATGACCCAGTCCAGCCGTCACCGCCCTAGCACCGCCCGTCCTCTGGTCGCGCGCATCGCCTTTGCCTTCCTGATCGCCGGGAGTCTTGTGTTGGCTCCTGCGGCTGGCTACGCCGCCAAGAAACAGGAAGTCCCCGCCGGCCCACCGCCGCCGCAGTTTTCCAAACCCGTTCAGAAACTGCTCAAAGCCTCGCAGGATGCTTTCGACAAACAGGACATGCCGACCTCGACCGCAACCGCTAAAGAGGCGCTCGCTGCGGCGACTACCAACGACGATAAAAGCTATGCAATGCGCTTTATCTATCGTGCTGCCGTCACGCAAAAGGATTGGACGCTAGCCTTGTCCTCGCTCAAGGACTACCTCGCCTCCGGTTTGGCTACCCCGGAAGAGGTCGTGAAATTCACCCGCGTTATCGCTCAGATCAGCACGCAGCAGAAGGACTACGTCAGTGGTCTTGAGTGGTACCAGAAATACCTCGAGGTTGGCGGAGCGGCAGCGACGCTGGAGGACTACGATACTGCAGCCTCGATCGCACTGAATCAGAAGCAGCCACTGCTGGCGGCACAGATTGTCGAGACCTTCCGGCAGCGCCGCGGCGACGACGCCATGGACGAGCGTATGTGGCTGCGTTTGAATGCCGCTTACTATCGTGCTGAAAAGAATCAGGAGCGCCGCGCCCCAATGCAGCAGCTGGTGGTTCGCTACCCCAAGCCAGCGTACATGCATGACCTGTTAAACCTCATGATCGATGTCAACACCGACGATCGTTCACTGGCCAACGCGTTCCGCTTTGCTTACGCCCGCGGACTGCTGTCAAAACAGAACCAATATTTTGACTTTGCGGAGCGTCTGCTAAACCAAGGCGCCCCGGCCGAGGCACTGGACGTGTTGGAGCAGGGCGTGGCCAGCGAGGCACTGAAGCCTTCCGATAGCTTGAAGAGCCTCACCGACCAAGCGAAGCCAGCGGCAGCTGAAGACCGCCGTACCGTAGCGGCCCTGGACAAGGAAGCCCGCGGAAAGCAAAACGGCGAAATGGATGTGAAGCTGGGGTTGGCGTACATTGGCTTGAAGCAGTACGACAAGGCTGTGGAAGCGATCCGACGCGGGCTGCTTCCCGAACGCGTGGCGAAAGTGAAACGGGTCGACGAGTCGAACATGCTCCTCGGCTACTCGCTATATCGCTTGGGTCTGCTGGATGAGGCCAAAGCGGCCTTTCTCGAAGCTGGCAAAGACAAGCGTTCGGCAGAAGTTGCCGCGCTGTGGCTGTCCGCCACTGTGCCCGCAGTTGCCGCGTCCCAGACGCCGACCGTAACGGCTCCAGTGGCTCCGCCGGCACCGGCGGCCGCCCCCGTGGCCGTGCCACCGGCGGCGAAATAGGTCGCCAACGGGTCCCTGATTCTTTTTGATCCACCTTATCTTGAGGGCTGACAGGATGAAGCAGAAATTCGTATGGCAATCGGCTCTCGTAGCCGCCGTCGTGGCCTTGGGTTTGGTAGCGCAACCGTCGGTGTCTGCGGCAGCCGAGCTCACTCGTGCGGTGCATGAAAAGCTCCAGGATGCGCAAAAAGGTAGTGGCGCAGCCGCAGTGAATGCGGCCAAAGAAGCGCTGGCCGCCTCCAAGACCGCAAACGACAAAGAGACTTCGTTACGGATGCTGTTTTACGTTGCCAGCAAGGCTAGCGATTACCGCACAGCGATGTCGGCGGCCGAAGGCCTGTTGGAGGGCGGTTTCGCCAAGTCCACGGAACGCCTGCAGTACAGCAAGCAAGTGGCCGCATTGGCCGTCCAGCTGCGTGACTATGGGAAGGCCAATAGTGCCTACCAGCGGTACCTTGAACTGCGTGGCGCCGGGGCGAGCGAGAAGGACTACTTCGATGCCGCCCAGATTGCCAATATCTCTGGCAATTATTCGCAGGTGATGGCCTTTGGTGACAAGGTGGCTGCCTCCGGCCGTCCGCGTTCGGAAAAACTGCTGCTGCTGCAGTACAGTGCCGCAGGCAAGCTCGGTCAGGCTGGCAAGCAACGCAGCCTGATGGAGGAACTGGCGAAGCGCTTCATGAAGGGCGAGTATCTGGCCAACATGATTGCCATCCAGATCAAGGCCAAGGGCGATAAGTCCATGATCTTGAATATCTATCGTCTGGCGGCTGACCACAACGGCCTGAAGGGTCAAGAGCTGGGCCTGAGCTATGTTCAAGACCTGGTCTCTGCAGGCGCTATGGGAGAGGCAGATGCCTTTCTGAAGAAGGCGGGCCTGAAGAAGGACGACAAAGTCACCAGCTTGACTCGTCAGGCCACGGCGTTTGCCGCCGAAGAGAAGAAAGGTCTCGCGACCAAGGACAAAGAGTCGCGTGCCGGTAAGAATGGCGAGACCGACTACCGTGTCGCCATGGCTTACTTCGGTCAGGGCCAGTACAGCGAAGCAGCAGAGGCAGCGCGGCGCGCGCTACAGCCTGACCATGCCGCCCGCGTTAAGCGCATCGACGAAGTGCAAATGTTGCTGGGCATGGCATTGGTCCGCAGCAAGAAAGGTGCGGAAGCTCGTGGCCCACTCAGTGACGCCAAGAAAGACCCACGCATGGCACCAGCGGCAGACCTCTGGCTCGCGGCCGCTCAGTAACCGCTCCACGGTAGACGGGGAGCGCCCACCGCTCCCGTCGGCAACCAAGGCCCGCTCATGCGGGCCTTTTTTTTAAGACAGGCCCGCCAAGTAAACCTGTATCTCTTCCAGTCCACGCACCTCGGCATACTTGGCTTGCAGGTCGAATAGATTGGCCTCATGCGGGCCAGCTGCACGGTCACCCACGGCCTCGCGGACCACCACGGGGATAAAGCCGTGCTGACAGCAGTCCACGGCGCTGGCGCGCACGCAACCGCTGGTGGAAACGCCTGCGATCAGCACTGTGTCCACACCCATCGCCGTGAGCGTTGAAGCCAGCGAGGTGCCAAAAAAAGCACTGGCATACTGTTTGGTGATAAGCGTTTCTGTGGGCAGTGGCTCTAGGCCCTCGGCAAAGGCAGCCAACTCAGGATGTGCGCCCGCTTCGAAACACTGCAACGCAGGGACTTTGCGGAAGAACACCCCGCCATTGCGTCCGCCTTGCTGATATTCCACATTGGTGTGCAGCACCGGAATGCCCGCTGCACGTGCTGCGCCGAGTAACTGTATAGCAGCCGCCTGCGCCGCTGCCACGCCCGCGTAAAGAGGGGAACCCTCCACCAGATAGGCCTTGACGAAGTCGATCACCAACAAGGCGGGGCGTCGGCCTGGCTGCAAACGCTGCGTAAATCCACCACGTTCGTAGTTCGCTGCGAGGGACTCCGTGCCGCCGGCCAGTGGTGCGCTCATCAAACCACCTTGGCCGCTTTCAATGCGGCATAGCGTGCCGCATCGAGTCCGAGCATGCCTTGGTAGATTTCGTCATTATGCTGCCCCATGTCGGGCGAAGCCGAGCGGATACCACCCGGTGTACGCGACAGCTTTGGCGCCACGTTTTGCATCTTTAATTTTCCAAAGTGTGGGTGGTCGGTTTCGACGATGGCGTTACGCGCTTGAAAGTGCGGATCTTCCAGCATGTCCGGTGCGCGGTAAATCAGCCCAGCCGGGACGCCAAACTGGTCCATCAACTCCAAGACCCGCTTCGTGGTCATCGTGCCGGTCCAATGTCCTACCAGTCCGTCCAACTGTGTCTGGTGGCTGCCGCGGGCCTGGTGGTTAATGTAGCGCGGGTCCTTCGCCAGCGCCGGTTGTCCCATGGCCTCGCACAAGCGGCCGAAAACCGTGTCTTGATTCGCGGCGATGAGGACCAAGCCGTCCGCCGTGGGATACACATTGGATGGCGCTACATTCGGCAGGATGGCTCCCGTGCGCTCGCGAATATAGCCATTCTTATCGAAATCGGTGATTAACGATTCCATCATGTTCAGCACTGCCTCATACAGCGCCGAGTCGACCATCTGTCCCTCACCCGTTTTGTCGCGGTAGTGGAGGGCCGAGAGCGCGCCGAGGCATGCGAAGGTGGCGGCCAGTTCGTCGCCAATGCTAATGCCCATGCGAGAGGGAGGCGTGGAGGGGTCTCCGACCACATAACGCAATCCACCCATCGCCTCACCAATGGCACCGAATCCAGCGCGGTGTGAATAAGGGCCCGTCTGCCCGTAACCGGAGACGCGAATCATGATCAGTCGTGGATTGATCTGGTGCAACTCCTCCCAACCGCAGTTCCACTTTTCCATCGTGCCAGGGCGGAAGTTCTCGAGCACAAAATCGGTGTTCTTGACCATTTCTTTAAACAGGGCCTGACCTTCGGCCTGACGCATATCGAGCGTGATCGCTTTTTTGTTGCGCGCCACCACCGGCCACCACAGTGAAGGCTCCCCCGCCTTCTGTTGACCCCAGCCGCGCATCGGGTCGCCCTGGCCGGGCGGTTCGATCTTAATCACTTCAGCGCCCATGTCACCGAGTAACTGGCCACAGAATGGACCGGCTAGCAACGTGCCAAGCTCCAGTACACGCAGGTCGGATAAAGGGCCATTTTTGAAGGCGTCGACGGTCATGGTTCGCTCCGGAAAAGCGGCTGAGCAGCCGGCAAGGGGTTTCACCTGTATACAATCTCAGCGTCAGTGACGTCAAGGTAGGGATTTATCGGAACTGCCGACCTCCCAGAACGTCTCCTGCTTCGAATAAAAGCTGACGCACTGGCTGGAGCTATGTATACAATCAGCCCCATGGCGGTAGTATACGAGCACCGCCTTCTGGTTACGAGGTAGCTACGCAGTGATCCGTGCGATTGAAATCGTCGAAGTCGGGCCCCGAGATGGGCTGCAGAACGAATCGGTGGTGGTCCCCACGGCGGTGAAGGTGGAGTTCATCGAACGCGCCATTGCCGCGGGCTTACGGCGTATTGAAGTGACCAGCTTCGTCAACCCGAAACGGGTGCCACAGATGGCCGACGCTGAGCAGGTGCTCAAGGCGCTGCTGCTGAACCAGCATCCAGACGTGCACTACGTGGGCCTGGTGCTGAACCAAAAAGGTTTTGAACGTGCAGCGGCGGCCGGCTGCAATGAAGTGGGCATGGCGGTAGTCGCGAGCAATACCTTCAACACGCGGAACCAAGGCGCGACGACTGAAGAATCCATTGCCGCCTGGTTGCAGCTCGCCCGCGCGGCCAAAGCGGCTGGCATTCGTCCGCAAATCACTGTCTCGGCGGCGTTCGGCTGTCCCTTCGAAGGCGAGGTGCCGGTCGCACGGGTGCTGGAGGTGGTGCGTCGGGTGGCCGAGGCCGAACCATTTGAAATCGCTTTGGCCGACACCATCGGCGTCGGCGTCCCCAGTCAAGTGACCGAATTGCTCGGTCGCATCCGCGAAGCCTTACCGCACATGGCTTTGCGCTGTCACTTTCACAACACGCGTAATACGGGCCTCGCCAACGCTTATGCGGCCGTCGAGGCTGGCGTCACAACTTTGGATGCCAGCATTGGTGGCGTAGGCGGCTGTCCGTTTGCACCCGCGGCCACGGGGAATATCCCCACTGAAGATCTGGCGTACATGCTGTCGCGCATGGGGGTAGACACAGGCGTCGACGTCGATGCGCTCATCGCCACCGGACGCTGGCTGCAAGACCGCCTAGGCCGCCCCATACCGGGTATGCTCATCAAAGCCGGTAATTTTCCGCAAGGACTGGTGGCTTGACGCATTGCGTCCTGCCGCAACCAGTCCTACTGTTGTTCAGTTCCTTTTCCTCAACGACCCACCCGCAGGTGTAAGCATGAGTTATCGTTTGGGCGTCGATGTCGGCGGTACGTTTACCGACCTGCTGCTGGTCAACGAAAAGTCCGGTCAGACGTGGAAAGCCAAGGTGTCGAGCACCCCAGCCGACCAGTCTATTGGTGTTCTCCATGGCATTGAACGGGTGTGCGGCCTGGCTGGTATCCAGCCGGCTGAAATCCGCGACGTCATGCACGGCACCACCGTCGCCACCAATACGGTGCTGACGGCCACTGGCGCGCGCGTCGGCTTGGTTACCACCAAGGGTTACCGTCAGGTGCTGCAGATTGCCCGCTCCTTTGTGCCGGGAGGTCTCGGCGGCTGGGTCATCTACAACAAATCGCTGCCCATGGCACCGCTCGGTTTGACCATCGAAGCGGACGAACGGGTTGGCACCAAGGGCAATGTGGTCGACGTGCTCGACGAGGGCAAGCTCCGTCGAGACCTCAAGGCGCTGGGCTTGAAGAAGATCGAGGCCCTGACCGTCTCGCTCATCAACTCCTTTGCCAACGACACCCACGAAAAGCGCATCCGCACGATCGCTACGGAAGTACTGCCCGGTATCCCCGTTTCGCTGTCGTCTGAAGTCGTCCCCGAGATGCAGGAATACGAGCGCACCGTCACCACGGTCGCCAATTCCTATGTGCGGCCCCGCGTGCAGCGCTACGTGGCCAACCTGCGCGACAAGCTCGCCAGCAAGGCAAAGAACGTCAATCTGCACATTTTACGCTCGGACGGTGGTCTGGCGTCCTCACAGTCGGCCGCGGATTACCCAGTCAATCTGCTCATGTCCGGTCCGGCCGGCGGGGTGAGTGGTGCGTTGTGGGTGGCAGTGCAGGCGGGTTTCCCCAACCTGCTCACCGTCGACGTCGGTGGCACCTCCACCGACGTGGCGCTCATCATGAATGGCGAACCCCGCCTGCGTCGCGAGACCACCGTCGGTGACGTCACCGTGCGCGCCTCGTCCGTGGACATCCGCACCGTGGGTGCGGGCGGCGGTTCTATCGCCCATGTGCCAGATCTCACCGGTGCGCTGCGCGTCGGCCCGCAATCCGCAGGCGCCGATCCCGGTCCAGCGGCCTATGGCAAGGGCGGCACAGAACCCACCGTCACTGACGCCAACGTGGTGCTTGGTTACCTGCCCGCCATGCAGAAGCTGGGCGGTGACATGGAACTGCAGCGGGACCTGTCTCAGCAGGCGGTCAAACGCGTGGCTGACAAGCTGAATATGACGGTCAATGGCGCCGCGCTTGGCATCTACAACATCGTCAATGAAAACATGATCGGTGCCTTGCGGCTGGTGTCGGTGGAGCAAGGTCATGACCCACGGGATTACGCGCTCATCGCCTTCGGCGGTGCGGGTCCGTTGCATGCCAATGCGCTGTCGCGGCTGTTGGGTTCTTGGCCGAGCATCATTCCGCCAGGCCCCGGAGTCCTGTGTGCGCTTGGTGATGCCACCACGGCCGTGCGTGATGAATCGTCACGCACGTTTATTCGTAAATTCAGCGATACCAGCCAAGCTGAAATCGTTAAGGGTCTGAAGGCACTGGCCACCCATGCGGCAAAAACGCTGGCGGCGGAGAAAGTGCCGGCCAAAGACCTGCTGTTCAGCTATCAGGTCGATGTTCGCTACCATGGCCAAGGCCTGCGTCTCACGGTGAACGTGGACCTCAAGAAATTGGAGAAGGCAGGTCTGGACGCCATCTCTGGCCCCTTCGACGAGGAACACACGCGACTGTTCACGTTTGCCTTGCCGTTGGAGCATGAGTTCGTCAGCTTGCGTGCCGTCGTGCAGGGCAAGGGTGTCAACATCACGCGCCAGAAGAGCAAACTCGGCAAGCCAGACCCGTCCGCTGCCGCTGTGGCCAAGCAGAAGGTGTACATGGAGGGCCGCGACTACACAGCCACCGTGTATGACCGCAGCAAGCTGAAAGCTGGCGCGCGAATCGCGGGTCCAGCCATTGTTATGGAAATGGACTCCACGTCGGTCATCCTGCCCAAGCACACAGGCCTCGTGGATGCCTACGCCAACATCCTGATCTACCCAGATAGCCATGCGGCACTGAAGGGTAAGGCTGTGGTGAAGGCCAAGACGAAGGTGGCAGTCAAGGCAAAGTCCAAGCCGAAGGCCAAGCCCAAAGCCAAGCCGAAGACCAAAGCCAAAGCAAAGCCAAAGACGAAAACCAGCGCCAAGACTTCGCGCGCCCGCTGATCAGGCACGCCGCAAACCCTACGTATTGAACCAGGCACAGGACAGGAAACATACCCATGCCGGCCACGATTCTGCAAGTTAACAAAAAGCCGCTCAAGAAGGTGAAGGTCGATACCGTCACCATCGACATTATCGAGAGCGCGCTCCGCAACGCCCGTTATGAAATGGACACGGTGCTTTTCCGCACCGCTATGTCACCGGGCATTCGTGAACAGCACGACGAATTCCCCATGATCGCTAACTCCGACGGCAAGATGGTCGTCGGCCAGTTCGGGTCGTTCATCTGGGGCTTCATGCAGGGCTACCACGGCACGGTGGAGGAGGGCGATATCTTCCTCACCAACGACCCGTATTCGGTTAACGGCGCCATCAGCCATGTCAACGACTGGTTGATGCTCATGCCGATTTACCGCGGTGGCCGCCTGATCGCCTGGTCGGCGATGTTCGGCCACATGACGGACGTGGGCGGCAAAGTCCCCGGTTCGCTGCCGACCGATGCGCGCACCATCTTCGAGGAAGGCATTGTGGTGCCACCGGTGAAGATCATCCAGAAGGGCGTGTTGCAGAAAGACCTGCTGGATGTGGTGCTGCATAACTGCCGCCTGCCGATGTGGAACTTCTCGGACTTCAACGCTATTGTCGCGGCGCTGCGCACGGCCACCCTGCGCTGCATCGAGATTTCCGAACGCTTCGGCGATGATATTTTCTACAGCGCGATGGACAGCATGCTGGAGCGCAATAAACGCGCCATGCGTGAACTCATTCGCCGTACCGTGCCGGAGAAGAAGCAGTACTTCGAAGACTACATCTGCGACGACGGCCGCAACATGGGCCCGTACAAGCTCGCCTGCACCATGTGGCGCGAGGGTGACAAGTGCATCTTCGACTTCGCTGGGACCGACCCTCAGTCCATTTCTTCCATCAACTTTCTGTTGAATGAAGAGATGTTCAAGATGTTTGCTGGCGTCTACATGATCATGGTGTTCGACCCACAGATTCTGTTCAACGACGGCTTCTACGACCTGATGGAAGTCCGCATTCCCCCAGGCACCATGCTCAAACCCTTAAAGCCGGCGGCACTGTCTTGTCGCACGCACGCCCTTGGCCGTATCTTCGATATTCTCGGCGGGCTGCTGGGCCAGGGTAACCCGGCGTTCATGTGCGCGGCCGGCTTCTCTGACAGCCCGCACTTTATGTACTCGGGCTACGACCAGAAAGGCAACTGGTACCAGCTGTATCAAATCACCTTTGGCGGCATCCCCGGCAAGCCGTTCGGCGACGGCCCGGACGGACACTCGCTGTGGCCGGCGTTTACCAACGTCCCGAACGAGTTTCTGGAAAGCTACTTCCCGCTGCGTATCGATATCTACGAAACCATTGCGGACACTGGCGGTGCGGGCAAGAACCGTGGCGGCAACGGGCTGCGCATTGGTTACCGGTTCTTGGAGCCGGGCGAAATCTCCATCCATGACGACCGTTGGCTCACCTACCCTTGGGGCGTGAATGGCGGCGAGCCGGGTGCGCGCAGCAAGAAGACGCTGGTGCGTGCCGACGGCACCACCGAAAATCTGCCCTCCAAGAAGGACCATATCAAAGTGGAGGCGGGCGACCTGCTGCTGGCCGACACCTGGGGTGGCGGTGGCTGCGGCGATCCGTTCGAACGCGAGATTGAGAAAGTCGCCTTCGATGTGGACGCAGGTCTGGTCACGGTCAAGGGTGCCAAGCGTTATGGCGTGGTTATCCAAGCCGACGGTACGGCGGATGTTGCCGCCACCGAGAAGCTGCGGGCCAAGCTGCGGGCGGCCCGCAAGGAAGTCAAACTGTTCGACCGTGGCTTCGATTCCATCGAGGAGCTGAAGGCGCGTTGTGTGGCGGAGACGGGCCACCAGCCGCCTTCTGCCCCGGTGTTCACCAACTGGGCGCAGCAGCGTATCGCCAGCCTGAACGCCGCCGCGGCCAAAGCCAGCACCGGTGCCAAGACGAAGGGCAAGTCCAAAGTGAAGGCGAAGGCATGAGCGAGGCGAATTACGCACAGGCGGGCTACGGGACCATGGAGGTGGGTCGTGGCACCCGCCCGGCCATTATCGTGGTGGACTTCCAAACCGCCTTCACCGACCCGCAGTACCCGATTGGCGGGTTGCCCATGATCCACGCAGCGGTGGAGCGGACGGCGACACTCCTCAAGCACGCCCGTACGCTCAGCGTGCCGGTGGCCAAGTGCTACACCGCCTATGGCAGCGACGCGGACATGCCGCGCTGGAAGGTCAAAACGGTCCGGGAGCAGTTCATCTACGGCCACCCGTGTACCGCCATTGAACCCAAGGTGGATGCGCCGTCGGACTTCAATTTCTGCAAGAACGCGCCGTCGATCTTTTTCCAAACGCCACTGATCACCTTTCTGGCCAAGCACCAGGTGGACACGGTGATCGTCACCGGCTGTACCACCAGTGGCTGTGTCCGTGCCTCGGTCATCGACGCGTTCTCCTATGGATTTCGCGTGCTGGTGGCCGAAGATTGCTGTGGCGATGCCGACCGGGGACCCCACGAGGACAATCTGCGTGACATCTCGCGGCGTTATGCCGACGTGGTGTCGGCGGCGGAAGTAGAGCTTTGGCTGAGCTCGTTGGCCGCCTAGCGTCCCGTAGATCCGGAGAATTCAGCGGTTGAAGGCATTTTGTTGCCAAAAAGCAACGCTTTGCGCCGCAATAAAAACCGTCAAGCTTGTTTTTTTAATAAAGACCGCGTAGCGTTGCCGCCGCAGTGGTCCAAGTTCCGTAGTGGAGCGCTGCATTCCAGCGTTCGCAATTCTTTTTGCCGCACGATCACCACTCCTTGAGGGGAAACGATGACTTCTCGCACACCGTCTAAATTCCACATCCGGCAGGCTGTTGCTTTTGCGCTCGCCGCCGCCGCTTTGGCGCCCGTCGTCCACGCGCAGGAAGCGCTGGAAGAAGTGACCGTTACCGCCACACGCCGTACGGACACCAACCTGCAAACCACGCCGATCTCGGTGTCCGCTATCACCGCCGGTGACATTGAGCGTGGGGTCTCCAAAGACCTGTCGCAGCTCGCTTCGTCGATCCCGGGCTTCTCGGCCGCGAAGGTCCCGGCATTCAATGCCGCCTCGTTTGCCATGCGTGGTGTTGGTATCACCGACATCATCGTGTATCAGGACTCGCCCGTGTCCGTGCAGGTAGACGACTTCGTCATGCCCTCCGTGCAGACGCAGCTCCTCGACACCTTCGACATGGAACATGTGGAAGTGCTGCGCGGCCCCCAGGGCACGCTGTTCGGCAAGAACACCACCGGCGGCGCGGTGAACATCCGCACCAAGCGTCCGAACATGTCGGAAACCCAAGGCGCTGTGCGTCTGGGCTACGGCAGCTTCAATGAAGTGACCGCGGTCGGCGGCCTCGATCTCCCCATCATCACCGACAAACTAGCCATTCGCTTGGTCGGCAGCTACAAGAAGTCGGATGGGTACTATAAGCTCGGCGCCACCTACGGCCCGATCAACACCTTTAACACCAACTCAAGCTTTGGCCCAACCACTGGCCCAGGCTCAGTGTTTACTATCCCTGGTTTCACCGGCACCAGTGGTGCTGGCACCGGCGAGCGTTCCGGCGGCGACGACATCGTCAATGCGCGCGCCAAGATCCAGTGGAATGTCACCGACGATCTGACCGTGCTCGCGCAGTACGAGATCATGCGTGACAAGTCGGACGCCGTGCCGGCGTTCAACGACACGCCGGTTGGCGCCCCCTACCTGTGGAACTTCCTTGGCTTCACCCGTCCTACCGGCGACCCGCTGGACCACATGGGCTCCACCAACCGTCAGGACCTCGGCCTGAAGATGGGCGATGGCCAGCGCATCAACGTCGATGGCGCCTACATCAACGTCGACTGGAAGCTGTCGGACGCCTACAGCTTGCATTCGGTCACCGGTTTCCGGCACCAGGAAGAGCATCTGCCGAACACCTACACCGGTGCGGCGCCAATCAACACCATCACCGGCAAGGTGCTGTCGTTGTTTGACGCTTCCCGCGACACCGTTCGTGACACCTTCCAGCAGGAAGTGCGCTTGGTGTCGACCCTCGACGGCCCGCTGAACTATGTGGCTGGCGCCTTCTTCCAGCGCAACGACGCGCGGTTCTGCGTGGTGCAGGCGCTGGGCTTTGTGGACCTGATCACCAACTGGGGCGCTGCCGATCTGCCGCAGACGCTGCTGAATGACTTTTCCACGCAGATCGGCTGCAACCGTTCGTTCTCGGACTCACGTGCCGCCTTCGTGGATGGCACCTGGGAAGTGAACGACAAGTTCAGCCTCGGCGCTGGCGTTCGCTACACCCAGGACCAGAAGAGCTGGGAAGGCCGTACACAGGTGCCTTACAGCTCCATCGACCCAACCAATCCCGGCCTGACCCCAGCAGACGTGGGCAGCGTGATCGGCGCGGCGGACTTCGCTAAGTATCCGGGCGGTCAGGTCGTCAATTCCAAGACCCCAGGCTTTGGCAATCTTGACACCACCTGGAAAAAGCCGACCTGGCGCCTCACCGGTTCTTACAAGGTCAGCGACCAGCTGTTCTCGTACCTGACCGTGTCGCGCGGCTATAAGGCTGGTGGCTATAACGACCAGACCGGCACCAGCGGCCTGCTCGTCCCTGAGCTGACCCGCCCGGTGAACCCGGAGTACGCGACCAACTACGAGCTGGGCTTCAAGTTCGAGTCGGAAAACAAGCGGCTGCGCATCAACCCGACGTTCTTCATGACGAAGTACTCGGACGTGCAGCGCGCGGTGAACATCCTGACCGTCAAGAGTGGGTCTCAGTTCCAGGAAACGGTGTTCTTTAATGCGGCCAAGGTGACGGCGAAGGGTGTGGAACTGGAAGTCCAGGCGCTCATCACCGACAACTTCCGCATCAAGGCCGCTGGTTCTTGGCTCGATGCCAAGTACGACAGCTTTGTCATTAACCAGCCGGAGCTGACTCAGGGCACTGGCGTCGATCAGGTCACGATCCTGGCGTTCAATGGCGACTTCACGGGTCTGTCGGTGCCGCGTTCGCCGAAGAGCAGCCTGTCGATCAGCGGTACCTACCGCATGGATCTGGCCAGCGGCTCCAAGATTGAGCTAACGGGCGAGGGCTACTACGAAGCCCGCAACCTGTACTACGTCTCGGCGGCCGGTCGCGACTACGACGCCTATCTCGACAGCAAGGTGTTGTTCAGCACGGGTGCCACTTGGACCTCGGCCGATGACAAGTACTTCGTCCGTGCCTACGGCAAGAACCTCACCGACCGGCGTTACCGCGTTGCCAGCCAGACGGTGGCGACGTTGTGGACGCACACGCAGTGGGGCGCTCCGCGCAACTTCGGCGTGCAGTTCGGTGTGAACTTCGGCGGCAAATAACCGTCGTTTCAACCCCGGGGGCGGTAGCGCTCTCGGGGTTGCCGAGAAAACAAAAAGGACCCGCTTTAGCGGGTCCTTTTTTTATGGTGCGGCCCCTAGACGGCGGACCGTCGCCGCTGGGTCAGTGCCGGTTCAAAAAACCAAACAGCGCCTCCCCAAACCGCTGCTTCTGTGCTTTGCCCGCTACCACATGGGCCACGTCCGCCATTAGAAAGCCCTCGGCGCCGGGAATGGCCGCCTCAATGGGCCGGGTATAAGTGGGGCTGGTCACGTAATCGAGCGCGGCATGAAGGATGAGCGCCGGGCAGCGTATCTGGTGCAAGCGGCTGCGCGATTCGAAGTTCACACAGGCGTCGATCAGCCGGCTATGCGCCACGTAGCGCCCGTTGAGCTCCTTCCAACCGCCCTGCGGGCCCACCAGCTTGTCCTTGTTGGCGTTGTAGTAGTCGCCGGTGAAGGACAGCAGCGTGACGGCTTTTTGAAAGGCGCTGAACCCCAGATCGCGGTGCAGCCAACGGAACATCTCGAGTTGGTCGCGCAGGAAAGCATCCACTTCGCACCAGGCCCCCATGTTCACCATGCTGCGGGCGAGATCCGGGCGGCGAATGGCAATTTCCTGACAAATGCAGGCGCCCATCCCGACCAGGCCCACCAGATGCACCTGCTTCAGCCCCAGATGGTCGAGGAGGGCGATAGCATCCCCGGCGTGCAATGCCATGGTGGAGGGCACGGTTAGGTCGTCGCCGCTGTCGCGAATGCCACGATAGTCGAACACAATCACTTGGTAGCGTTCCGTCAGCCCGCGCGCCAGATGGCTGTGGTTGTCATGGCAGAACGTGCCCCAACCACCCATACACAGCACGGGCTCTCCCTCACCCAAAACCTCGTAATACATCTCATGACCGTTCAGGTGAGCGACTGGCATAGCTGGCTTCCAAGAGTAAACAAATGTACGGACATCATCATTGTTTCACACCCCACTCGCGCCGGCAACGGCCCTTTATGAGTGAAAGTTAATCGAGATTAAAAATATAACTAGTTGATAAATAAACTTATATAAGATATCGCTATCGTGTAAAGCTCCCCTTCTGGCGGTTCGCTTGTATACACTTCCTCTCTTCCAGAGGATGACCGTATGCGCGCAGTTGATCAGGCTTACCACACGGTGCGCGATGGCATCATCAGCGGCCGGTATCCGCCTTCGAGCCGGGTGACGGAGCAGGATATCGCCGAGGCCGCGGGGGTCAGCCGCACCCCGGTGCGCGAAGCGCTGCGCCGCCTGCATGGCGAAGGCCTCGTGGAGTTCCAGCCCAACCATGGCGCCGTGGTCACCGACTGGACCGACGTCGACACGGACGAGGTGTTCGAGTTGCGGGCGATGCTGGAAGCCCATGGGGCCGCCCGTGCGGCCAAACGTGCCACGCCGGCCCAGATCCTGGAGCTGCGCCGCCTCGCCGAAGAACAGCACCACCACAGCCTGCTACGCGGCGAGGGCCACATCGAGCGAATCGGCGAGCTGAACAGCCGTTTCCACCGGCGGCTGCAGGAGGCCGCCGGCAGTCCCCGGCTGTCCCGCGCCCTGTCGGCGCTGCTCGAGGCTTCGCTGATCATGAAAACCTTTTTGAAGTACCGGCCGGAAGACCTCGAGCGCAGCGCAGTCCATCACTTGGAAATCGTGCTGGCGCTGGAAGCCCGGGACAGCGACTGGGCGACCTCGGTCATGCGCTCACATATTCTCGCAGCGCGCGGTGCGTTGCGCCGCTGAAACTCCCAGCAGGACACCGTCCAGTACAAGGACGCGGGCTCGCGTGAGAGCCGCGCAACCCACTGAATGAGCGGTTAAACTAGGCCCATGTCATTGAAAACCCCGCGCAAGAGCGCCAAGACCGCACCGCTGGCGCCGAAAGCCGCACCGAAAGCCGCGCTAAAACCGCAGAGCGTAAAAGCGGTGACGGCGAAGCCATTGGCTGTCAAAACTGCCATGGTCAAACCCACCCCAGCACCCGTGGTGGTGCCCAGCAATTCCAGCGAGCAGTGGGACTTACTGATCCGCGACGTGCGCGTGGTCCGGCCGGGTAAGTCGGGAGCGGCGCTGGCCGACGTAGCCGTTCGCGCCGGACGAATTGCGCGCGTCGGCCGGGGCTTGCCGGTTGGCCAGGCCAAACGCATTCACGACGGTCAGGGAATGCTCGCCTTTCCCGGACTGGTAGATGCCAACGTGCACCTCGGGGTTTACGCGCCGCTGGAAGAAGATGCGGCGAGTGAAAGCCGTGCCATGGCGCAAGGGGGCGTGACCACCAGCCTCTGTTACGTGCGCGATGGTCAGCCAGCGCTTGAAGCCAGCATCCCCTACACCACCGCCTTGCCGGCGTTATTTGCCAGCGTCAAGGGGCGCTTTCACGTCGACTATGGTTTTCATATTGGCCCGCTAGACCGGCGGCATCTCGATGAGCTCGAAGGCGTGGCTGGCACCCACGGCATCACTTCGTTTCAGGCCTTCGCCTCTGGTGCCGGCCCGGCCGTCCCTGGCGCGCCAGCAGAGCCACGGCAATGGCGCGAGGGCAAGCTGGATCTAGCGTATTTGGAATCGGTGATGCGCGCTTTGCGTCGGGTGGCAGAACGTTTCCCAGAGCGCCGCGGCGAACTCTCGCTGGGACTGCACTGTGAGGCCGCAGAGCTCGTTGCCGCCTACGCCCGTGGCGTGACCAAGGATGGAAAGCCGGCGGGCCTTCGCGCCCATGGCGCAGCGCACCCACCGCACGCCGAGGCGGTCGCCATTGCCACGGCGCTGCAGCTCGCGCTGGAAACGGAGTGCCCAGCGGTCAATCTGCTACATCTGTCCACCCGTCGCGGATTGGCAGCGGCGCTCGCCCTGTCGCGCGCCTATCCGCAGCTAGACGTCCGCCGCGAGGTGAGCATCGCCCATCTTTGCTTGGATCACGACGCTACGGTGGGTGCGCTGGCCAAAATCAATCCACCGCTACGTGCCCGCGAAGACGTCGAAGCCTTGTGGCAAGCTTTGCTCGAAGGCCAACTGCACTGGGTGTCGAGCAACCATACCTGCTGCCGTCACGAACTCAAACTCGACCCGCAACGACCCACCGACGTGCTGCAAGCACGCGCGGGTTTCGGCAGTGCGGAATATCTCCTGCCGGCGCTGATCTCCGAGGGACGACGCCGCGGCATGGATTGGGGTCGCATCGCTGAAGTGTCTTCCTGGAATGCTGCGCGCCGCTTCGGCCTACAAGCGAAGGGTGACTTGGCGCCTGGCTTTGATGCAGACATTGTTTTGGTGGACCCGGACCGTAACTGGACGATTCACGGTGTCGACTCTGAATCCACCCAAGGCTACACACCGTTCGAAGGTCTGCACATGACCGCCAAGGTACTCACGACGTTCCTGCGTGGACAAGTGGTGTGGGATAAAGGCCGCATCATTGGTGCGCCACGCGGCCGCTATCTTTCACGCCCTTATAAAGGCTGATGCTGTTTCCATTGTTGCTGCAAGGAGTTTTCTAATGACGATTAATGTGGGTGACCGCGTTCCTGCGGGAACATTCAAGATCATGACCAAAGAAGGTCCGGCGAACCTGAGCAGCGACGCTCTGTTCGCAGACAAAACCGTGGTGGTGTTCTCAGTGCCTGGTGCCTTCACTCCCACCTGCGATGCGCGTCATCTGCCGGGTTTCTTGGAGCATGCAGACGCTTTTGCTGCCAAGGGCGTGGATACCATCGCCTGCCTCGCGGTCAACGATGTCTTCGTGATGAATGCCTGGGCCAAGGCGTCGCAGGTGAACGACAAGCTCACCATGCTGGCGGATGGCAATGGCGATTTCACCAAGGCACTAGGCCTCGGGCTCGATGCCTCGGGTTTTGGCATGGGTCAACGTGGTCAGCGCTTCGCGTTTGTCGCCAAGAATGGCGTCGTCACCCAACTGCATATCGAAGCAGCTGGGCAGTTCAAGGTGAGCGCCGCCGACTACGTGCTCGGCCAGCTCTAAGCCAACTGGCGAATATCGCCCGTCAAACGAACAGGGCGCCAGTGGCGCCCTGTTCTATTGATGACCAGCCCTCTCTCACCACCAGCGGCTGGCAGCGCAGGGGACAGGCTCACCCCGCAGCGAGTGTGGCTTGCAGCTCTGGCACCACGACAAACAGGTCGGCCACCAAACCGATGTCCGCCACTTCGAAGATCGGCGCCTCTGGGTCTTTGTTGATGGCGACGATGGTCTTCGCGTCCTTGATGCCAGTCAGATGCTGGATGGCGCCCGATATGCCCACCGCCAGATACAGTTCTGGTGCAATGATCTTGCCAGTCTGCCCGACCTGTAATTCGTTCGGTGCATACCCGGCGTCCACCGCCGCACGCGATGCGCCGACGGCGGCACCCATCTGATCCGCCAGACGAAAAACCAGCTCGAACTGTTCTTTACTGCCTAGCGCGCGTCCACCCGACACCACTTTCGCTGCACTCTGCAAGTCCGGACGGTCACTCTTGGCCGACTGCACACTCACAAAACGGGTGTGCGTTGGTAAGGCAACCGTCGTTGACACCGCTTCGATGACTGCCTGGCCACCGTCGGCGGCGGCTTCAAACGACGCGGTGCGCACCGTGGCGACCACTACCTGGTCTGCGGGTGCTTCCACTGTGATGATGGCATTACCGGCATAGATAGGCCGCTTGAAGGTGTACGTACCTTCAACGGACATGAGATCCGAAATTTGTGCCACGCCGAGCAATGCCGCCACCCGCGGGAGCAGGTCCTTGCCGAAGCTGCTGGAGGGACCAAACACATGGGTGTAGCCCGCGGCCAGCGCCACCACCTGCGGTGCCAGCGTGGCGGCCATCAGGTGCGCATTCTCCGCGCGGTCCGCCTGCAGCACCCGCGCAACGCCGGCAAGTTCCGCCGCCGCAGCGGCCACTGCGGCGCCGGCGGCTGCCAGCACCAGCACATGGACTTCGGCGCCTGGTACCGACACTGCGGCTTTGACCGCACGCGCGGTGCCCGCATTCAGCTTGTTGCCGTCATGGTCGGCAACCACCAATACCTTGATCGACATGTCAGGCAAGCCCCTTCTTCTTCAGTACGTCCACCAGTTCGGCGACGCTCTTAACCATGATGCCCTTGCTACGCGTGGCCGGTGCCACGTACAAGGTGACCTTCAAACGCTCGGTCGGTTCCACGCCGTAGTCAGCAAACGATTTCACATCGAGCGGCTTTTTCTTGGCCTTCATGATGTCTGGGAGTTTCACGTAACGCGGTTCATTCAACCGCAGATCGACGGTGACCACCGCTGGCAGATCGATCTCGAGTGTCTCCAAACCTGCGTCGACTTCACGCGTCACCCGCAACACCTCGCCTAGCACCTCGACCTTAGAGGCGAAGGTCGCCTGTGGGCGACCCCACAGCGCCGCCAGCATCTGGCCGGTCTGGTTGGCGTCATCGTCGATCGCCTGCTTACCTACCAGCACCAGGCGGGCGTCTTCGGCGCGGGCAATGGCGGTGAACACCTGCGCCGCGGTGAGGGGCTCGACGGCCGTGTCGGACTTGACGAGGATGGCGCGGTCGGCGCCCATCGCCAAGGCGGTACGTAACTGCTGTTGGGCTTCCTCCGGCCCGATGGACATGGCCACCACTTCATCCGCTTCGCCACGCTCTTTCATGCGCAAAGCTTCTTCGAGAGCAATCTCGTCGAAGGGGTTGATGCTCATCTTGACGCCATCCAGGGCAACGCCCGTGCCGTCAGGCTTAACCCGTACACGGACGCTGTAGTCCACGACGCGTTTGATTCCCACCAGAATTCTTCGCATTCAGCTCTCCTCACGGCCCAGCAACGCGGGTTGCAGGGCCACTATGTACAGGTGTTTTGCGCCGCGAAAAATAGGCGATTTCACCCCTAAAAGTCAAACCAGCCGTAGTGTGCGCCGTTGCGCGCCCCGGAACCGCAATGCTACTTTTGCCATCGGCCAGCCATTTTTACAGCAAACTGCTCACCGGTCGCTCAGCAGCCCCGCCTGGGAGGGTGGGAGCGGGGGGCGGGAATCCGCGCGCGCCCACCGGCACCAGACACCTGCGGGAGAATCGACTTGAAGGGACCTTTACAGGGCGTGCGCGTCCTCGATCTGAGCCGGGTACTGGCGGGCCCTTGGGCCACACAGTGCCTCGCTGACTATGGCGCCGAAGTCTGGAAAGTGGAGAAACCCGGCAGTGGGGATGACACCCGCGGCTGGGGCCCGCCGTGGTTGGCCGATGGTGCCGGCCAGCCGACGCGGGAGTCGGCCTATTTCCTGGCGGCCAACCGCGGCAAGCAATCCCTGGCCATCGACCTGTCGAAGACGGAAGGTCAGGCACTGGTGCGGCAACTAGCCCTGTGCGCGGATGTTCTGGTCGAAAACTACAAAGTCGGCGGCCTGGCCCGCTATGGACTGGATGCCGCTACCTTGTGCGCTGCCCAGCCACGGTTGGTGTACTGCAGCATCACGGCCTTCGGGCAAGATGGTCCGGAGGCTGCTGCCCCCGGCTACGACGCCATGATCCAGGCGCGGGGTGGTCTGATGAGTGTTAC
The DNA here is from genome assembly GCA_947469285.1 of Gammaproteobacteria bacterium. Taxonomy (GTDB): domain Bacteria; phylum Pseudomonadota; class Gammaproteobacteria; order Steroidobacterales; family Steroidobacteraceae; genus CAIOHZ01. The sequence continues at coordinate 73,579 of CANIOW010000008.1, read as the reverse complement.
CGGTCTACCCGATGGAGTGCCAGGCGGGGGACCACAACGCGTTGGCGTGGCCGTCGCCGACCTCATGACGGGCATGTATGCCGTCACCGCCATTCTCGCCGCGCTGTACGAGCGCGACCGCTCCGGGCGGGGTCAGGTCATTGACCTGGCGCTGCTGGACACGCAGGTCGCTTGGCTGGCCAATCAGGCCAGCAATTACTTGGTCAGCGGCCAGTCGCCCGAACGCCAGGGTAATTCACATCCGAACATCGTGCCGTACCAAGTCTTCCCAACGCGCAACGGACATTTGGTGTTGGCGGTGGGCAACGACCGCCAGTTCCGTAGCCTGTGCCTTGAAGCCGGGGCGGGGAGCGTGGCGGATGACCCGCGCTTCCAGACCAATGCTGCACGGGTCAAACATCGTGGCGAGGTGGTGGCCCACGTGTCGGCCTGGCTGGCCAAACGCGACACGGCCGAGTGGCTGGTGGCACTGACCGCGCGCGAGGTCCCGTGCGGCCCAATCCAAAATTTGGCGGAAGTGTTTGCCGACCCCCAAGTGGTTCACCGCGGCGCTCGCGTGGACCTGCCGCATGCCAGTGGCGGTCTGGCGCCGGGGGTGCGTCCGCCAGCCCGCTTCTCACGGAGTGACCTCGTGCTTGAACGGGCGCCCCCGTTGCTGGGGCAGCACACGCGGGAGGTACTCACCCGGGAACTGGGTGTCAGCGAGACCACACTCACGGCGCTGCTCGCCAGCGGAGTCATCGCCTGAACCCGCGCTGTTGTATTCTGCGCCTTCAAGTTCCGGAGCCTGTTCATGTCCACCCCCATCATCCGTGCCAGCCAGAGCCTCAATAACGTCCGCTACGAGATCCGTGGGACGTTGGCGCGTCGCGCTCATGAAATGGAGCGGATGGGCTATGAAATCATCTCCTTGAACATCGGCAATCCGGGCGCCTTTGGGTTCCGCACGCCGGAAACCATGCGCTTGGCCATGATCGAAAATCTGGCTTCTGCCGAAGGCTACTGCCACCAGAAAGGCATTTTTCCAGCACGCGAAGCCGTGGTGATGCAACAACAGGCACGGGGCGTGCGGGAAGTGACCGCCGAGGACGTCTTTATTGGCAACGGGGTCAGCGAACTGATCGACCTGTGCTTGCGCGGTTTATTGAACGACGGTGACGAAGTCCTCGTACCAAGCCCCGATTACCCGCTATGGACTGCTGCTGTCACCCTCAATGGCGGCCGTGCGGTGCACTACCCCTGCCGCCCGGAGAATGGGTTTGTCCCTGACCCAGCAGAGCTCGCGGCCCTGATCACTCCCCGCACCCGGGCGCTGGTCATCATTAACCCAAATAACCCAACGGGCGCGGTGTACCCGCGTGAAACGCTAGAGGCGATGGCGCGTCTGGCGGAACAACACCAGCTGGTCGTCTACTCCGACGAAATTTACGACGAGATGACCTACGACGAGGCCGTCGCAGTGCCTATGGCCACGTTGGTCCACGGCACCCTGTGCTGCACTTTGTCCGGCCTGTCCAAGATCTGGCGCGCCTGCGGCTATCGTGTGGGGTGGGCAGTCTTCAGCGGGCGGCGCGATGGCGCTGCGGAGTATCTGCAGGCGGTCGAACTGCTGTCATCATTGCGACTGTGCGCCAATGTGCCTGGACAGTGGGCGGTGCAAACCGCTATTGGTGGTTACCAGAGCATCAAAGATCTGGTGCGTCCGGGAGGACGCTTGCATGCTTCGCGCGCCGCCATCCTCGCTGGTGTCGGCCGCAGCAAATACCTGACCCTGTCGCCACCTCCACGCGGCGCTATGTACTCGTTCATTGGCGTCCGGGAAGATCTGGTGCCCGCGTTTGATGACCAGTCATTCGCCATGGCTTTGCTGGAACAGCGGCATGTCCTGATCGCCCCGGGCAGCTCCTTCAACGTGCCTTATCGCAACCACTTTCGTATTACCCATTTGCCGCTGCCGGACACCCTGGACGAGGTCTTCCGCCGTATCGAAGACCAGCTGGACGCCCACGTTCTCGCCCATACCAGTAGCACCCACGCCGCCCTGCCGCCTGCAGCTGCGCGCACCACCGGTCTCAAGATCGTTTCCTGAGCCTTGCGCAGCGCACCGGCTTAGTGCCCGAACTCCAGGGTCGCCGTGCGCAACCCCGTGGCATCGGCCGGACCGAACATGGCCAACGTTGCTATCTGGACGGGCGTCGCCGCTGGCTGCGGCCGCACCTCGACATGCAACTGGTAGCCACCCAAGGGCAAGCGTTGCAACGATCCGCGCAATTTTAACGCGCCCGACAGCTCGCGAACGCGGCCCTGCGTATCCTCTAAGTGGTCCCAGTCAGCACGGAAACTGCCGAGCGTGGCGGTGGCCGTGGGTGCACGCAGATCATGCACCTCAACCCAACCGGCATGAGCGGTCGGTCGCCAGTGTGAAAACTGGAGGCGGCTGGAACCCCACTCGACACCCCCCTGCCAAGGCGCACGCGCAGTGGGTTGGAGTGCCGCCAATGGCAGTCGTCCCTGCGCGGCGGTCAGCTCGCCATTGCCGTCGAGGGTGAAGCGAAAGGTGGCGGACGCTGCAGTGCTCGGTCCGCGGGCAGAGACCCTCCCACGCAGATGTCCGCTTAGCGCATACCACGGGGAGAGCGTCCAGCGGACTTCATTCACCGGGACGCCAGGCCAGGCCACCTGCCGCAGAGATCCCTGCCACAGCGTGCCGCTTGCCACGGGTGACCCTTGCAGGCTCCGCAGGTCCAAATACCGTAATAACAAGCTTGCCGGTAACTGCCAATACACCAACAACAGAAAAATGAGGCAGGCCAGAGCCGTGAGCGGCACCCACTGACGCCGCGGGGCAGTGGCATACCGTAAGCGCATCACCCGCGCGTTAGGACGAACGTAGCGATGACTGCGCCCGCCGTCGGGGTGCGTGCGATGCTGGCCGACTGCACGGTCAATCCATGCTCCGCTTGCAGCGACGAGACCCACAGCACCACCGTGTCGAAAGTTACATTCTCGAGGCGCACGCGTAGGCCGTTCTCGCCTTCAGGATCCGTGCTGGTAATTTTGTCCGCTAACCCAGCATCGTGGGCGGTGCGGTCGATGAGAACGAGCAGCGGCGTGCCTGCGTCGGCAGCCAGCGGTGTAGCGCTTTGCAGCTCGGACAAATGCGTGACGATATACGCCAGGTCATCCTGCTTGCGCATCACCTGTGCTTCGGCACGCCGTACTGTGCCATGCAACTGCCATAGCCCTCCGCCCAGCAACAACAGCAAGGCGGCGACCGCCCCGCGTGAAACCAGCCACTGTTCACGCGCCTGCAGCGTCGCGTACCACAAGCTGAGCGGCCGCAGCGTAGCGGTCCCAGTGTCACGGAGCTTGGCTAAATTCATGGCGTGGCTCCAACACCAGCGGCGCCTGCCGCTGTTGCTACCAGCTGCAAGCGTCCTGAAGTGCCATTGGCGCTGGCGCCAGCCGCCTGCAACTGAGCCGTAAAGCCCGCTGCCGACAGACCACTACGCACCTGTTCGAGCGCAGCCACATCAGTGGCAGTGACCTCCAAATCTGTGGTGCCGTCGGTGTAGTTGACACCCTGCAGTTCGAGTGACGGCGTCTGTGCGCGCATCGTAGCGACCGCACTCAGCGCCGCCATCAGGCCGGTGGCGCCGCCGTGCGCTCTAGCAGCAATGAGACGTGCCTCGACCTGGCGGCGTGGATCGACCAGCTTTTTGACCTCTGGCATGGCCTGATGAGCCGCATCAGCGATGAGCGCATCCAGCCGGCGCAGCTCTGTTTTAGCCCGGGTGAGGTCTACCAGTAAACTGGCGAGGCCAAGCACCAACAGACTGGCGGCAAGTGCCATGGGCACGCGCCAGCGCTTCGCGGTACCGCCACGACCACCCCGCGAGGCATAGGTTCCTTGCAGCAGTGACACCGGTGGCGCATGCAAGGCGCTACGCGCTAACGCTGGTAAGGCACCGTCCACCAATAACTGCACACGCAATGAGGCGACTTGGGCGGCAATGGCACCAAGGGCCACTTCGGCAGCCCCATGGTCATCAGCGGTGGTGTACACCAGCACATGCGGCGGAGCAGCCGTGCCCGTCACGCCGGCGATATCCAGTGCGGCCTCGAGCGGGTCGGCATCCAGCGCCATGGGCCATTGGCCGGGCGGGCGGACCACCACCTGGCTCCCCTCCAGCCAGAGCACCGTATGTCCCGGATTGTCCGGAACCGCCAGCAGGTCCGGCACCAGCGCGGCCGCGACCAGCCCGGCTTGCTGTAGCAGCTCTAGCCAGCGTTCCATGGTGGCTCTGGCGACCACCACGAACGGTGTACGCCCGGCCTCATCGACCGGGCCTGCGGCAAAGTGCAGGGTATCGATATCTCCGGCGAGTTGTTCTTCGAGTGCGAACGGTGCCAGTTGCAACGCGCGGCTGGTATTGCGGGTCGGCAGCTCAGCGCTGGCAAACGAGACTTCAGCCGCCGGTACCAGCACCACCACTCGGGTAGTGCCGCCTAGCGCCGCAAGCGACCCCAGGTCGCCGGCAGCCGTGACGCCGCCATCCTCGCGGACGCCAGCGTCATCAAGACGCACCCATTCAAACGGCGAGGAGTCCGTAGCCGCCGTGGGAAAGCGTATGAACAGCGTGTCGCTCATGGGTCATTCCGTACCAAAAGTGCGCAAGGCTGCGCGTGAACCACCGATACCATTTCGCTCGAGGAGACTGTAAAGGGTGACCTCCGTCGTGCCGATTGTCACACGCGTGGTCAGACGGAACCAGACCGAACGCTGCTCCACGCGCGACTGCGCATTCTGCCAGTCCTCGCCGCTGAATACCGCAGACAAGTCCGTCACTGTCGGGAAGCACCCCTTTTGGCGATTCTTCAGTAAAGCGGTAGGGTCGGCGGAAAATTCCTTAAAGCCGGCGACCAGGGTGTCGATGACAACCGCTGAAGCCGTGCAGACATTGAGTTTGGCGCCTCGGGGCAAGGCGGTGACGTAGGGGGCTAGGCGACGATAACGCTCCGGACCAAACTCGGCCAAAGCGAGCAGTTCGCTGGTGCTGGTCAGGTAGGTGTTCGCGGCCCGGTAGGGCGGTTTTCCCATCAGGTATTCACCGTCCTCGGCCCCGTCCGGATAGCTGCGCACACTGTCCGGATCAATCCAGTCGACCAGCAATTGCGACCATTTTGGCTCCAGCCCCAGCGCCACGAGCAGGCGTTGGAAGCGCGCCACTTCATAAAGGTCCGGTTGACCTGCAGCAGTGACCAGATTGTTGAGATTAAAGCGACCTTGCATATCTTCTAGCTGAGCCTCGACGGATCCGCCATCAATGGGCAAGGCTGGCAAAGGCATGGCCCATGGCTCGTTCAGCGTGTCGTTCTGGCTTTTACTGGCATCGTCCTGCAGGATCTCGCTGGCCCAGGCTTCCGCGCCCAATGCCACCTCATAGCCTTGCTCACGCGCTATCAGGGCGGTGGCGCGGCGCTGATCGATTGCCCCGCGCGTCCCAATGCGCGTCGCGAGCAAGGTCGCCAAGGCCACCAACAGCACTGCGGTAATGAGTGCTACTCCGCGGTGTTGGCGCGCGATCATCCCGGCACCTCTACCAAGCGCGTGAGACGACCAAAGTCCTCAGTCTCCAGCGTGAACTCCACGGCGAGCGGGCGGGTATGGCCTTGCTGCTCCGGTGGCGTATCCAGCGCGGGCCAGTTGTCTTGCCATGCGTGGGTGGTACTCAAAAAACGGACCGTGAAGGACTTTACCCGGTGCAGCAATTCACGCTTCAGTAGCGGCGTGGAGGGGGTGGCATCTATCACCGCAGTGGTCTCGCGGATGAGGGTCGTGCCTTCCAACCGGTAGTTAACGCGTTGCAGGGTGCCTCGCGGAAGACCGGCGCCGTTGGGATAGCCGCCGCGCGTGAGTTCGAGCAGCTGGCCATTGGTGCCCGAACGCAGTGCCGGGCGCACGCCATCGCCCAACAGTTCGCGCGCAGGGCGCGGCTGCAGTTGTTGCAAGTCACTCACCAGCAGCCCGACCGCTGTCTGGACTTCGCGCACGCGCCCCGCCACCGACTCCAGCACGTCGCTTTGCTGCCGCGCATTGCGATAACTGCCAAACGCCAGTGCACCGAGGATAGCCAGCAATACTACCGCTACCAGCAGTTCAATCAGGGTAAAACCGTGCCCGCGTTTCATGGGCTGATGTCCACGGGCGTCGGGCGGGGTGGCAGGGTGGATGGGGGGCTCGCCTGTTGCGGCGGCGGCGCCTCACCCCCCGGCACGGTCGCCTGACCACTCCAACCCGCCGTAGACGGCGGGGAGGCTTGCTGGGCTTTGCCCACAAACCCACTGACGGTAATCGAATAGGCATCCGTGTCAGCGAGCGTTCGCCCACCGGCATCCGTTTTTGGGCCAACCGACACATCGATGCGGCGCAACCCATCGACAGCGGTCTGCGACACCACCTGCGCATAGCGCCACTGTCCTGCCGCGAATTCTAGTTCACCCGTGGTGCGATCCACGCTGGGAAATTCGGTAGCTAAACGAAGTTCAGCAATGCGATTGTGAGCAATCCAGCTGGCGAAGGTGCGTTCGCGCAAGCCACCGATATTGCCGGCGGTATTCGCCAGCACCGTAAACAAGGCCGTCAGTCCGAGCGCCACAATCGCAATGGCAACCACGACCTCAATGAGAGTAAAACCACGCCTGCTGTGCCAGTGCGCATACGTGATTGGCGGTGCCTGCCGGGTAGGGGGATGACTGCTCAACGCTTGGCATCCTCGGGTGGACTCACTTTCAAGGTGCCGTCAGGACGACCCTCGACCACCACGAACCGTTCCGCTGCGCCGCCACTACCAGGCCGCACGAGCGTCCAACGGAACGGCTGCCATTCACCACTGCCAAATGCCAAGCCCTGCGGCGCCGCCACGGATTCATCGGACTGCGCGCGGCGTTTAAGTACTACCGGACGCCCCTCAACCTCAAGTCGTTGTTCCAGACCCTCTGGTAGGTCATGGCTCCCTAGCAAGCGGTCATTGGTGATGATGCGCCAGACTCCTGTACGGGAATCCAACACCCGTAGATCCCAGCCATCCTGTGCGAAGCGAAAACCGTAATCGCGGCCCTCCAGTTGCGCTTGTTCCAGCACCACCTCTCCGGCACGAGTAAATTGTTCGGTCTCGTCTTCCAGTTCGCGGTCGCGACCCGCCACCCCTACCGACAGCACCACCGCACTGATCATCACCCCGATGATGACCACCACCACCAGGATTTCGATCAAGGTAAACCCTGCGGCGTGGCGCCGTGGCATGCGCTTACTTCGCTTCCCAGTTACCGAGATCCGCATCCAGACCCTCGCCACCCACTTGACCATCGCGGCCCATCGAGTAGAGGTCAAAGGCCCCACCGCGAGTCCCCGGCGCAACGTACTGGTAGTCATTACCCCAGGGATCTTGCATCAACTGCTTAACGTAACCATCTGGCCGCCAATTCTTCGCCGTGGCATCGACCGGCTTCGTGACGAGCGCCTGTAACCCCTGATCGGTAGTGGGGTAACGAAAATTATCCAGCCGGTACAGGTCCAGCGCCGTCTCATAGGTGCGGATGTCCTGACGGGCTTTGGTTACCCGCGCCTCGTCGATCTTGCCGAACACCTGCGGCGCCACGATGGCCGTCAGGATGCCAATGATGACCACCACCACCAGAATCTCGATCAGGGTAAAACCACGGGAAACCACGTGGCCGAGCGGGGCACGGAGTCGGGTAGGGGGAGTGATCATGCGTAGACCTCGGAAAACAAACGAGCGGAGGGTGCTGGCGACCCCTCCATGATAGCAAAGGGCGTTTTAGCGACGCTGTGCGCCATGCCGCTATACTGCGCGCGGCTCCGCCCGCCTTTGGGCATGGTTTTGGAGGGCCCAGGATGACTGAAGTTCCCGTTGACCCTACCCTGACTTTGCTATTCCCGGGACAGGGATCGCAATCGGTGGGGATGCTGGGCGCATTCGCGGCCCAATACCCGGTGGTGGAAGCTACCTTTGCCGAAGCCAGTGAGGTGCTGGGGTACAACCTCTGGGCGCTGGTACAACAAGGCCCCAAAGAGGCCTTGGATGAAACCGAACGTACGCAGCCAGCGATGCTCGCCGCCGGGGTCGCTACCTTTCGCGTCTGGCAGGCGGCCGGCGGGGCGAAGCCGGCGCGGATGGCCGGTCACAGTTTGGGCGAGATTACCGCCTTGACCTGTGCCGGCGTTTTTCAGTTCAGCGACGCCGTGAAACTGGTGCAGTACCGTGCCCGTGTCATGCAGGAGGCAGTACCGAAGGGCACGGGTGCGATGGCAGCCATTCTCGGCCTTGAGGACACGGCCATTGAAGCGGCTTGTGCTGAAGCTGCCGCCGGAGAGGTGGTGGAAGCGGTGAACTACAACACCCCAGGACAAGTCGTCATCGCCGGCGACGCCGCGGCAGTAGCGCGCGCCATGGAAGCCTGCAAAGCCCGCGGCGCCAAACGCGCGGCGCTCTTGCCTATCAGTGTGCCGGCGCACAGCTCACTGATGCGCGGCGCCGGAGAATTACTCCGCACACGACTGGCGGAGGTGGCGGTGCAGCCACCGTCTTGTGAGGTCTGTGCGATTGATCTTGGGCGCCATACCACCCCGGATAGCATTCGCGACAACATCGTGCGGCAGCTGTACGGCCCAGTGCGTTGGGCTGACACCGTACGTGAACTCATCCTTCAGGGCAGCACGCGGTTGATCGAATGCGGCCCAGGTAAGGTGTTAACCAGCATGAATCGGCGTATTGATCGCAATCGCGAAATCGTGATGCTGGCACTTGAAGATCTCGAGTCGCTACATGAAGCCCTTAGCCATCCTCTTTGATTTAAGGATTCGGACATGACTCAAGTCCCCCCTGCGCACGCTCCTCATGCCCACGTCACCCCGGTGCTGCGAGGTCAGATAGCGTTGGTGACCGGCGCGACCCGCGGGATTGGCCGGGCCTGCTTACTGGCGCTCGCTCGCTCTGGCGCCACGGTAGTCGGCACCGCCACACGCCCAGAGGGGGTGGCGGAGATTGACGCCGCACTGGCAGCGGAGGACCTGCCGGGACGCGGGGCGCTGTTAAACGTCACGGACCCCGCCTCCGTGGAAGCCTTGCTGGCGGACATCGAAGCCACCGAAGGCCCGGTTCTCATTCTGGTCAACAATGCCGGCATCACCCGTGACAACTTGCTGCTGCGCATGAAGGCAGATGACTGGAACAGCATCCTCGACACCAACCTTACCAGCGTGTTCCGGCTCTCCAAAGCCGTGCTCCGCGGCATGATGAAAGCCCGCCATGGACGCATTATTTCGATCGCTTCGGTGGTTGGCCTGATCGGCAATGCGGGGCAAGCGAACTACGCTGCGGCCAAAGCCGGGATCATCGGCTTCAGCAAGTCGATGGCGCGCGAAGTCGCCTCACGCAATATCACCGTCAATGTGATTGCACCTGGCTTCATCGACACCGATATGACGCGTGCGTTAACCGCCGAGCAGCGCACGGCTATGACGGGCCTGATCCCACTCGGTCGCCTCGGCGAAGGGGCGGATATTGCGGCAGCCGTTCTGTTCCTGGCGGGTCCCGGCGGCGGGTACATCACCGGCGAAACCCTGAATGTGAACGGTGGCATGCACATGCCGTAAAGACCTTGTTTCAGTCGTTAGCGACTGAATTCATTGGAGTTTAAGTGTATTTTTGGGGGGATTTTACGGTTGCGGCACGCGAAGGGTGGCTTCGCGCTTGGGGTTCCCTTAAACTAGCCGCGCTTTGACAGTCCGGGACCTGCCGTAGGGGGTACCCGCTCTTGTTCACCACAGAGGACAACAAGACGATGAGCAGCGTTGAAGAACGAGTCAAGAAGATCGTCGCCGAGCAACTAGGCGTGAAAGCAGAAGAGGTTACGACCGACGCCTCATTCGTCGACGATCTCGGTGCCGACTCGCTCGACACGGTTGAGTTAGTGATGGCACTCGAAGAAGAATTCGAGACGGAAATCCCTGACGAGGATGCCGAAAAAATCACAACCGTGGCACAGGCGGTGTCTTACATCGTCGAGCATCAGAGCAAGAGCTGAAATCCCAAGTGCAGGGAACCCCGGCTACCAAGTCAGTTTCCTGCACCCACTGAGATCACATAGGGCCCGGGTTTCCCGGGCCCTTTGTCCATGAGCCTTGTCAGGCCACCCCCGATCCCCCCGCCCGGAGGCCTTCGTGTCCTATCCTTCGTCCAAGCGTCGTGTTGTCGTTACCGGTCTGGGCATTATTTCCCCCGTGGGGAGCCAAGTCGCGACGGCTTGGGACAATGTCCTGAACGGCCGCAGCGGCATTGCGCTCATCAAGCGCTTTGATCCGGCCAACTTTCCTACCCGCTTCGCCGGCGAAGTTCAGGGCTTCCAGGTGGAAGACCACCTGCCAGCGAAAGAAGCGCGGCGCATGGATGCGTTTATGCAATACGGCATTGCTGCCGCTGCGCAGGCGATCAAGGATGCGGGTATTGGCACCGTAGAGGGCGAAGCCGCAGGGCGCTATGGCGTCATGATGGGCGGCGGTATCGGTGGACTTGAGACCATCTCCGACACCTACGAAAAATATGTCAGCGGCGGCCATTCCCCGAAAAAAATCTCGCCGTTCTTCGTGCCGGCCAGCATCATCAACATGATCTCCGGCCATGTGTCCATCAATCACGGCTTCCGCGGCCCCAATCTTGCCGTGGTCTCCGCCTGCACCACCTCGACCCACGCTATTGGCCTGGCCTACCGCACTTTGCAGTACGGTGACGCAGACGTGATGGTCGCGGGCGGCGCCGAGATGGCCACCACGCCGCTGGCGTTGGGTGGCTTCGCGCAAGCCCGCGCACTGTCTGAACGCAACGACAACCCGCAAGCCGCCAGCCGTCCTTGGGATCGCGACCGTGACGGCTTCGTCATGGCCGACGGTGCCGGTGCGTTGGTGCTGGAAACGCTAGAACACGCCCAGGCGCGTGGCGCGAATATTTATGCGGAAATCATTGGGTTTGGCATGAGTGCGGACGCCTACCACATCACCGCTCCCCCCGAAGACGGAGAGGGTGCACGATTGTCGATGGTGAACGCGCTGCGCGATGCCGGTGTGAATCCGGACGAACTCGACTATATCAATGCCCATGCCACCTCGACCCCGCTCGGTGACCGTGCGGAAACGCTGGCCATTAAACGCGCTCTGGGTGATGCGGCTTACAAGGTCGCCGTCAGTTCCACCAAATCCGTCACTGGTCACTTGCTGGGTGCTGCCGGTGCCGTTGAAGCACTGCTGTCGGTGCTCGCTCTGCGCGATCAAGTCATTCCCGCAACTGCCAACCTCGATAATCCCGACCCCCTGTGCGACCTCGACTACGTTCCGCTCGTGTCACGTCAGGCCAAGCTCGAGGTGGTGCTGTCGAACTCGTTCGGCTTCGGCGGCACCAACGGTAGCCTGGTGTTCCGGCGCACCTGAGGCCACTGATATGGGCACTCCGGCGGTAGTGCTGGAAGTTCCCGTCGCTGCTGGCGACGTGGACCTGCTGGCACTGCACGAGCACCGGCCCGCGCGATATCCAGTCCTGCTAGAGACCGCCGCACTCGCCAGTGGCGCTGAAACGCAGTACGACTGGCTCCTGATCGCCGCGCCGGAGAGCGCAAATTTCCGCACCCACGAGTGGCGGGTGAGTAAAGAGGATGTCATTGCGCGCCGCCTTACTGGCCCGCGCTTCCTCAGTGAATTGGACACCCTGCACGCCGCCGCAGCCGACTGTCACGGCCCAGTGGCGCACGGTGCGCTCCCCTTCGTCGGTGGTTTTTTCGTCTACGCTGCCTATGAGTTAGCGGGCGAAGTCGAACCCGTGCTGCGTTTACCGCTGCTCGAAGGCGATCTCATTGCGGCACTGCTACCTATCGCCGGTGCGATCGTGCGCCACCATGGCAGCGGACAACTCCAAGTGGTCGCCTTGCCGGCCTATGCGGCGCTGGCCAATGCGGTACTGGCCGACGTGCTGGCATCGACCTCCCGTGCGTTACGTGCGGTGCCGGATCTGACGGTCAACGAGGCGCGCCGCGTCACGGAAGAAGAGCCTGAACGGTTTATCGCCAACGTAGAGCGTGGCCTGCAAGCGATCACCGCTGGCGAGGTGTATCAAACCAATCTCTCGCGGGCCTGGCACACGCAGTTACTGCCCGGAGAGTCGGCGGCGGCGTTATATCACCGTCTGCGCGGCGCCAACCCGGGGCCGTTCGCCGGCATCGCCCGACTGCCAGGGCTGTCGGTGCTGTCCACTTCGCCCGAGCGTCTGGTGAGAGTGCGCGGGTTAAAGATTGATACCCGCCCCATCGCTGGTACTCGACCGCGCCGCCTCGGTGATGCCGCTGCAGATGCCGCCTTGGCTGCAGAGCTGCGTGCGCATCCGAAGGAGCAGGCAGAACACGTCATGCTGGTGGACCTAGAGCGCAACGACTTGGGTCGCTTGTGCGAACCGGGGACCGTGGAAGTGGACGAGTTCATGGTGCTGGAGCACTACGCCCATGTGCATCACATCGTCTCCAACGTGCGCGGCATTCGCCGCCCAGACACCACGCCAGGTCAGGTGCTGCGCGCCGTCTTTCCGGGCGGCACCATCACCGGATGCCCTAAAGTTCGCTGCATGCAGCTCATTGCAGACCTAGAAGGCGTACCGCGCGGCGCTTACACCGGCACCATGGGCTGGCTTGGGCTCGATGGTGATATGGATCTGAATATCCTTATTCGTACCGCCGCAGTGACCACCGCTGGCATCGTTTCCGTGCGGGCGGGGGCCGGCATCGTCGCCGATTCCGTGCCGCTGCTGGAGTTAGCCGAGACCCGCGCTAAAGCCCGCGGTTTATTGCGTGGCCTGGGAGTCCGGCTGGACGATCCCGCATGACCGCACGACTACTCACCGGCGCTTCGCTGCCGCTGAATGACCGCGGCCTCGCCTATGGTGATGGGTTGTTCGAAACCTTGGCGGTGGTCCATGGCCGACCACAGCTGCTACGGCAACACCTCGCGCGTCTTCGGCTTGGCCTGGAGCGGCTGCAGATCGTCGGCTTGGACCTGGCCGAGGTCGAAGCAACACTGTGCACGATGGCCGCCACCGTCACGGCTTCGGCAGCGCTGAAGCTAATCGTCACCCGCGGGGAGGGACTGCGCGGCTACACCCCGCCTGCCCACCCGCTGCCCCACTGGTTCGTGCAAACCCTGCCATGGATAGCACCTACCGCGCATACGCCGCCGGCAGCCGTGCGAGTGTCGTCGGTGCGCCTCGCTGCCCAGCCGCTGCTGGCGGGTCTGAAACATCTTAACCGGCTCGAACAGGTGTTAGCGCGACTGGAGTTTCCGGCACCTGCGGTGGACGAGGTGCTGATGCTGAATGGACAAGAGCAGGTGGTGTGTGGCGGCTCCTCCAATGTGTTCTGTGTGCGTGACGGACAGTTATTGACACCCGCGATCACTGACTGTGGCGTCGAAGGGGTGATGCGCGCCAGCATTTTGCAGGCTTGTGCTACCGGGGAGATCCCAATCCCCGCGCGGATCACCTGCTTAACCATCGCCGAGCTGCTCAGTGCCGACGAGGTATTCCTAACCAGCGCTTTACGGGGTGCCTGGTCCGTCGCCAGCATTGATGCTCAGCCCGTGCGCCAAGGGGCGGTGGCGCGTCAGGTGGCAGCCCATTGGCAGCAGCCAGATAACCGCACCTCATGGGTGGCGCCATGACGGCACCTAAGCGCCCACGCACCCGAGGGCGCCTGGTATCGCGCACTGGCCGGCCTTGGCAGCGAAAACTCGCTGTGGCGCTCCTGCTCGTGGTGGTGGTCGCTGCCAGCGCCCTGATCGTGAAGGTCTGGTGGACTTCGCCTGGCCCCTCGCGAGTCGCGGTGGTGGTCGACATTCCACGAGGCAGCGCACCCGCCAGCATTGCACGGCAACTCGCCGCTGCCGGTGTGCTGACGCATCCGCGATGGTTTGGACTAATTACCCGCCTGCAGGGCGCCAGTCCGCTACTGCAAGCCGGCGAGTATGCTTTTCCAGCCGCCGCCTCACCGCGTACGGTACTCGAGTGGTTGGTCAACGGGCGGGTAACGCGCTACAGCGTCACTTTCATCGAAGGGCATACGACGGCCGAGGCTTGGGCGAGGTTGCGCGCCCATCCGATGATCAAGGTGACACCGGGCTTGACCGTGCACGGCCTGATGCAGGAACTCGGTGACGCAGCCACGCCTGCCGAAGGAGCTTTTTTTCCTGACACCTACGATTTCCACCGCGGAACGCGCGACGTGGAGGTGATGCGCCAAGCCCGCGAACGCCTGGCCCGCGAACTGGCCGCCGTCTGGGGCCAGCGCGCGCCCGGACTCCCGCTGCGTGACTCGCAGGAGGCGCTTATCCTGGCCTCACTCGTCGAAAAGGAAACCGGGGCAGCGGCCGAACGCCCCTTGATTGCACGGGTCTTCATCAACCGCCTTAGCAGCCACATGCGTTTACAAACCGACCCGTCAGTCATCTACGGACTGGGCAGCCGTTACGATGGCAATCTGCGCAAGGCGGACCTGCGACGCGATGGCCCCTACAACACCTACCGACGTGCCGGCCTACCACCGACCCCCATTGCAATGCCGGGGCGTGCCAGCCTCCACGCCGCCACCCATCCAGCAGACACCACGGCGCTGTACTTCGTGGCTACCGGTAATGGTGATGGTCGTCATGTATTCTCAACGACGCTGCAGGCGCACAATGCAGCAGTTCGTGCGCTCGTCGCCCGCAGTCGCGCGGCGGCAACAGCACCCCAACAGCGGCACTAGGGTAGGGCATGCGCGGCAGATTCATCACGCTGGAAGGCATTGAGGGCGTCGGCAAAACCACCCAGGTCGTCAACGTCAGCGCCACTCTGGAGCGTCTCGGGCGCTCCTGTTGCCTGACGCGTGAACCCGGCGGCACGCCACTCGCGGAAGCCATCCGTGAACTGGTCCTGGCACCACGCGCCGAAAGCGTGCCCGGTAGCGCCGAATTGTTGCTCATGTTTGCGGCCCGGGCGGTCCACGTTGACAACCTCATTCTGCCCACGCTGGCTGCAGGCACCGACGTGATTTGCGACCGCTTCACCGACGCCACCTACGCTTATCAAGGGGGTGGTCGGGGGGTATCTCCGTCCAACATCGAGTGGCTGGAGACACTGACCCATGAGCAGTTGCAACCCGATCTGACGCTACTGCTCGATGCACCACCAGCGCTGGCCTTGGGGCGGGCACGTAAACGCAGTGATGCCGATCGCTTCGAGGCTGAAACGCTAGCGTTTTTTACCCGCGTCCGAGCGGCTTATCTGGCACGTGCGCAAGGCGCACCGCAGCGTTTTGTCATCATTGACGCCGCTGCCAGTTTGGAACACGTGACCTCGCAGGTGTGCGCCGCCGTTGAACAGGCCGCGCACCGGTGGCGGGCATGACGGTCAAACGTAAAAGCACTGCCGAGCCCACCGCCGGTGGTACGCCCACCGACCTGGCCAACGCGGCGGTGGCACTGGCCGTTAGCGCCCCATGGCTGGAACCCCAGCGCCGGCGTCTGGCCGAAGCTTGGCGCGGAACCAGATTCCCCCATGCGCTGCTACTGCGCGGCCCGGCTGGCGTTGGCAAGGCAGCCCTCGCCGAATGGGTAGCGCGCTTGGTGTTATGCGATGAACGCCAGCAAGCACCCTGCGGCGCCTGTAGCTCCTGTCAGTTGCTCGCGGCTGGCAACCATCCCGATTTCCTTCGTGCCGGCCTTGAAGAGGATGCACGCCAGGTCAAAATTGAAGCCGTGCGCGCGCTGGCCTTGGCGCTGACGATGAAAAGCTACCGGCAAGGCTACAAAGTAGCCGTAGTAGCACCAGCAGACCGCATGAGCCCAGGCGCCGCCAACGCCTTATTGAAGACCTTGGAGGAGCCAGCTGCCAACACGGTGCTCATCCTCGTGGCGGACCAAGCCGACCGCCTGCCCGCCACCGTCGCCAGCCGCTGCCAGCAGCTACGGGTGCCGCGCCCCGACCCCGCCACAGCGTTGCATTGGCTGGAGACACGGGAATCCCGTACCGACTGGGAGCTGTGTTTAGACCTCGCGTATGGCTCGCCGCTGCGGGCGGTCAGCATCGCCGCTACCGGCGGCGCCACACTGGCCCGCGACATGGGTGAATTGCTGGAGGCATTGGCCGGGCAGGGTCGTGACCTGATCAGTGAGGCTGAACGCTGGGTCAAGGCCGGTGCGGCAGAGCGGGTCCGCTGGGTCGAGTTTTGGGCCGCTCGGGCCGTCCGCGAGGCCCAGGTGGGGGAGGGCAGTCACAGTCTGGACATGAGGGTCTTGCACTCGACCACCCAAAGGCGACATATTCAATCCCTGTTCGCGGTCCATGACAGTGCCCGAGAAGCCAGTGGATGGCTACAGCGGGGTTCCGTGAATGCTCAATTGCTAGTGGAAGGATTACTGTTGGATCTGGTTCGAGCCGTTCGCAGTCGCCCCGCCGAAGGAAAAAACTCTTAATGCGCCCGCCAACCAATAAGCCTGGATTGCTAACGCTCACGATCAAGGACAAGAGTGCGCTCTATTTGGCTTTTATGCCGTTTGTGCGTAACGGTGGCCTATTCGTGCCCACCAACAGCAACTATCACCTTGGCGATGAAGTGTTCATGCTGCTGAACCTGATGGGGGAAGAGGAAAAGCTGCCGGTAGCGGGAAAGGTCATCTGGGTGACGCCACGCGGCGCCCAAGGCAAACGCGTGGCCGGCATCGGCGTTCAGTTCAGCGAACAGGACCGCGGCGCCACCCAGAAAAAGATCGAAAACTACTTAGCGGGCGCACTGGGCGGGGACAAACCCACCCACACCCTCTAAGGTTATTCGCCGGCGTTGCGCCGGCCTCCTTCCTTCAGCAGTCGCGTGTCGGTATCCATCGCCAACTCCGGCGCACTGGCGCTACCGGGAACGCCTTCCGTCGCTGCGGGGCTCTGGACGGGAGCCGGAGCGGTCGACGCATTACTCCACGACCAAGGACTTTCAACCCGCTCCGCAGGAGCCATGGTTCCAGACATGTTTTTGGTGTCTTCGTTCGGCTGGGTGCAGCCTGAAACCAGCACCAGCACCGTCAGGCCGCTGGCCATGGCAAGTAAGGGGGAAGTAAGCTTACGCATCGCAGTCTCCTTTTTTACCAGCCTATATTAAATGAAATAGGCGGCGGCGACCCTGAATAAAGTCGAGTGATCGCCGGACCTAAACCGCGACCGGTTCCATCGAGGCGAGACCACCGCGTAATACGTAGGCATCAAAGCCACGCTCCGCCAGCAGATAGGCACCCGCAGAACTGCGTTTACCGGAGTCACAGAACAAAATATAAGGAACGCCACGGTCGAGCTGGCGTAGTTTCATCCGCAGAAAATACAGTGGAATGTTAACCGCTCCCGGCACCGGTGCATTTTCAGCTTCGGAGGGTAGGCGTACATCCAGCCAGCAGGCGCCACGCGCCGTTAGGGCTTTGGCCTCGTTAGCCCCCAGCCACTGCAATAAAGGTTCATTCAGCAAGGATTGGAAGTCTTCCTTGGCTAGCCGCATCAACGAGCCATCAGTGCCCATCGAGACCGTGGCGTTGCGATGCGCATCCGCCACCAGCGCTTCTTCACCAAACGTATCGCCCGGGCCAAGTTCCGCCAAGCGGATGCCTTCGCGGTTAAGCGGGGTTTCACGCGTGACAACGCACTGACCATGCATGACGACGTAGAAAAAGTCGCCTTCCTCTCCTTGACGAACGACGACATCACCAGCATTCAAATTCACACGCTGCATGCGCATGAACAAAGCTTGAACGTGGGAGGGGGGGATACGATGAAATGCTTTGGACTGGAGCAGGGCAGTCATCCAGTCCTGACCCTCGTCAGGCGAATCGCCATCTTGTCCCTGGATTTCCTCAACCTCATAGACCCCAGTCTGGTCCCAGACGATGAGCACATCCAGCGCTTCGTTGTCGATCACCAGATACTGCAAGGGTGTCCGCGCACGGGCCGTGAACCGACGCGGCCGCCCTTCGGCGATGGCAAAGCGTGCTTCCGGCGAGCCACCCACTAACACTGATACCGGCTGCCCATTCTCCAGTAGTTCGACTTCGCCGCGCACCAGAAAATGGCTGTGGCGGTCCTGCTCTCCCTGCAAGAACAGGAGGCTTCCTTCTGCCACTTCGCGCACGCGGGTCTTGCGTGCTAACGCACCGAGGTTCTCGCGTTTCAGGCCATCAAGCGGCGAGAAATTGCGGAGTACTGAAAGAGCTACGAGGTTATGTTCCATGTCGAGCGGATGCTAGCACGGGCTTATGTCAACGCAGGCGCTCCCAGCCCTCATCTGGTGTGAACCGCGAACCGTGTCGCGTTGTCAGCTCTTTTAGTCGTGTCAAACATTTGTCAACGCCGAGTTCACGGGCGTAATGCAGAGGACCACCACGAAACGGTGCATAGCCCGTCCCAAAGATCACACCCGCGTCCAGCAGGTCGGCTTCGCTCACCACACCCTCACGCAAGCAGGCCACCGCTTCATTCAGGAACGCCATCACCAACCGGTCTTCCAAATCGGCAGGCACCAGAAGAGTTGCGGCCCCCGCGATAGTTTTTTGTGGTTTACCGCCAACCCAGCGATAGAACCCTTCACCCGTTTTTTGACCCAGTTTCCCTGCCGCCACCAGCGCATGCACGCATTGTGGTGACGCCCGCTCACCAAAGGCTGCGGCGAGCACGCTCCCGACATGCACCCCAATGTCTAGGCCGACGGTATCCGCCAGCTCAATGGGCCCCATTGGAAAGCCATGCGCCACTGCCACGCGGTCAATCACCTCAAGCGGTATCCCTTCATCAACCGCCAGCATCGCTTCCAGCAGATAGGGTGTGAGAATGCGGTTCACGACAAATCCCGGTGCACTCCTACAGGGCAATGGCAACTTATCGAGAGCGCGTGTGAACGCCAAGGCTTTCGTTACTGCAGCCTCAGCGGTCTGTTGGCCGCGGATAACCTCAACCAAAGGCATGCGCGTCACTGGATTAAAGAAATGCAGGCCCACCAGTCGCGTCGGGTCAGAAAGGTCGCCGGCCAGCTCTTCGAGTACTAAGCTTGACGTATTCGTACACAGGAGCGCCCCAGGCTTCATTCTGCAAAAGAATGAAGCGTATAACGCGCGTTTGGCTGCCGCGTTTTCATAGATCGCTTCGATAACCACGTCCGCTGTAGCCACACCGCTACCTGCCACATCCATCCGTAAGCGGCCGGTGGCCGCAGCGGCTTTATCCGCATCACCTCGAGATAAGCGGTCAATGAGGTGGCGTGCTCGCGTGAGTGCCGATTCCACGAAGTTTTCCTCACGGTCCTGAAGCGTGACCTCCATGCCGCGCCAGGCGCACAGGGCGGCTATGTCGCCTCCCATCACCCCCGCACCCACCACATGGACTCGCTGAAACGACGCTTGGGTGTTGCTACCCAACGACTTGAGACGTGTCTGCAAGAAGAAGACACGAATCAGGTTGCGTGCCGTAGGCGTACCAAACAATCGTGCGATGGAGCGCGCCTCCAGCGCATAGGCCGCTCGACCCCGCCCACCGGCTCCACGCCACAGGGCCGCGACGGCAAATGGCGCTGGGTAGTGCTCACGCCGTACCCGCCGCGCCACCTGCTGTTCCAGCTGTGCTGCAAACCAATGTCGGACCAGTGGCAGCGTGAGCAAGTAATCCAACAACGGAATACCCCGCCGCCGCCGCGGCGGCACTAAGACAAGCTCGCGAGCGGTTGCGCGCAGTGCCGACCGCTCGACCACCCGGTCGACCAAACCTAGCCGCATGGCTTTGTCGACGCTGACCGGCGCCCCGGTGAGCAGCATCGGCATGGCAGCGCGTACACCGATAAGTCGTGGCAGACGTACTGTGCCGCCAAATCCGGGGTGGATGCCGAGGTTGACTTCCGGTAAGCCCAAGGTGGTTTCAGCGTCGCCAGCGGCCACGCGAAAACGGCAAGCCAGCGCTAACTCCAGACCACCACCGAGGACAAATCCGTGGACGGCAGCGACGGTGGGGCAAGACAGCGCTTCCAACCGCTCGAGTACCCGCTGCCCGGCCTCAATCAGGTTCAACGCCTGCGCTTCGGTCAGGTCGGTGCGAAATTCACTGATATCCGCACCGGCTACAAAACCATTGCTCTTGCCTGACAGCAGTACCAGTCCGCGTGGGACGGCCACGGCGAAGGCCTGCAGGTGAATATCCAGCTCCCGCATCACTCTTTCAGACAAGGAATTGGCGGGAGCGTCCTGGCGGTCCAGCGTCAGCCAGGCGATGTTGTCAGCGTCGGTCTGCAGCGACCAGTGGGAACCTGTCGTACTCTCCGCCATACGATTTCTCCTTGCAAAGGCTGAGCAACGGCGGCCGACAACCGCCCGTCCTAGACTGGCGGACGCACCGTGAAGTCACACACCAAAGGGCGATGGTCTGACCAGTCGACCTCTGGTACCTCAAAACCCGTGACCTCGATTTGCTCACTGACCAGAATAAAATCGAGTTCCCAGCGTGGCTCCCGGCTCGGGTAGGACGGCAGACCGGTCACATTGGCACTGCGCAAACCAGCCGCCTGGGTGAATAGATAAATTTCCGCATCGCCCCAAAAAGTATTGAAGTCGCCGGCGACAATCACCGGCTTCGTCGAGGCTTTTACCAACCGGTGTAGATGACGCAACTGCTCCTGACGGTGCCGATACTTCAGCGACAAATGCACCAAGAACACGGCGCATTCCTCCAGCTCCAGCTCAATGATGAGGCGTTTAATACCGGTATCAAAGAAATGAAACCGTTCACCATGAACACGGGGGGAGGCGAGGAACGCATTGCCTTGCTTGTTGATAATCGGCATTCGCGAGTTAAGCGAACCCACGGCGTACTTGCAGGCATAGGCGCTGTAATGGCCTAGGCGGTCGGCAATATAGTCGGCCTGATTAACGCGTTTGGCGCGCAGGGAACCAGCATCCACTTCAATCAGTCCCACGAGGTCCGGCTTGAGCTCGCGGAGGAACTCCGCAATACCATCCAGCACGGCGGGGTTGCCCCGCAAGTATCCCGCACCGGGCAGCGGCAGGTGGAAGGCCTTTCCAGTGCCGGTGGCGTAGCGGATGTTGTAGACCACAAGGCGCATGAGGCATTGTATGCGCCATTGGCGTCCCGCAACCGAGATCAGGAAGGTCAAATGCCCGCTCCAATCAATCAGGCCAATCCATTGCGGCTTTTTGTCAGTCACGACTGGCAGGAAGACGAGGATTACCACCGCGTCTTCGAGTTTCTCGAGGCCGCAGACTATTTTTATTATCGTAACTGCGCTCGCCCGGAGGCCCTGCGGCCACTCACAGCCGAGGCGATACGCGAAGCGCTGCGCGCTGAAATCGGGGCCAGCGAGGCGGTGGTGTTACTGGCGGGCCAGTACAGTAAAAACGCTGAAAGGCTGCAATTTATGAGCACCTTTGCGCAGTCAATACGCAAACCAGTGCTGGTGATGCGGCACTTTGGCCTCGCTGCGCCGATCCCGGGGCCATTACAACAAGGCGCCAGCGAGCTGCTCGACTGGGACGGTAGGGCGCTGATCGCGGCTTTACGCCATCACGGGCGGGGCGAAGCCATTGGGAAATGGGATACGGTGGAATTCACCCTCGACTGAGGCCGCGGCCGAAAGGCCTAGGGTGTGCGCAGAAACAGCGGCACCACGTTGGATTCCACCCGAACCGTAGGCGATATTTTAGCGGCCGGACGACGGCGGGCAGGTTTCTGGCGCTCGCGAGCGTCCGCCGCCACCCACAAGTCAACAATACGCAGCGCGAAGCCATGCGCTTCGGCAGGGGACATTTTGCGGATAGTTGCGTGGGCGGCCGTTTCCCCTTTGAGGGGACTGACATTCTGGAGGTCCGCACACAGCTGTGTGAAATCCAAACGGACGGTCACTGGCAGCTCCGCCACGTCGACGTATAAGAGATGGCGACAGAAAGCTTCGGTGAGCCGAGTTTTAATCGGCGCCGAGGTCACCAGTTCACGCGTCGCGGCGTGCAAACGCTGCCAGGCCGTCATGGGTGGACTAAACCCGTCGTCTCGAGGCCATCATCAGCCTGCTGAAGAACACCAGCGGATCTTCCGTCAAGCGGAAGTCGCCACCAGCACCTCGTGGCATCTGGGAGTTTCACGGCTGCTAAAACCGTTGGTTACCAAACACCTAAGACGTTTATATACCGCTACTTCACCCGGTGCAACTACTCATGGAGCGCTACGCTCTGGCCGTCCGTCTTGCCTAGCGCCCCTCTATTTAAGTACACTTATAAAAGTCTAAAACGAGGTGCTAGCGATGGTTACTGAGCCCAGTGAAAAGCCGCCTAAAAACCGCCCACGCGTGGCCTTGCCCACGCCGAATCTCGATCTCTTTAGCGACCATCCAGAAACTCAGCCTACTGAAACCACCACGGGCAAGGGGACTGGCCGACTCGGGCCCGCCATTCGGCGTTTACAGCTCAAGTTGCGCATGGCCACCGACAAGGCGCTGGCGGATGAGCAACTGACCACCGCTCAATTTGGCGCGCTCAGCGCGCTTGAGCGCCATCCTGGGGCCACCAGTGCAGCGCTGTCCCGAACCGCCGGCGTCACCGCTCAGACGATGCACGAGATTATCCGTTTGCTCAGTGCCAGAGGTTTAATCGACCGGACGCAAGACCCAGAGCACGGCCGCAAGCTACAACAACAGATCTCGGCGGATGGCAGGAAACGGTTACAGCAGGCCAGACGGCGGGTAGAACGCGTCGAGGAGAAATTGGCAGCGCCGTTAAAGCCGCATGAGCGAATGGTGCTACAGAGTTTGTTAGAGCGCTGCAGCGAGGGCCTGTAGCGCCTCCGGCCACTATCCTAATGACTTCGCATAATGAATATTAAGTTAAATTATTAGTGTTTCGCGCCTTTGAGGCCCGTGGGCTACTGGAACCAATAGCGCACGTGTCGCCACTAGTGGTAACGCAGCGCCTCAATGGGCTGCAACCCTGCAGCGCGCTTAGCAGGGTAAAAACCAAAGAAAATGCCGATGCCAGCCGCGACACTGAAGCCGAGAACGATAGAGCCCAGACTGACAATGGGTTTGAGTTCGGTGGCACTGGCAACGAGCTTTGCACCTCCAATACCCAGCAATACACCGATCAAGCAACCGACCAGCGACAACACCACCGACTCCAGCAAGAATTGCCACAGAATGTCACGTCGGCGTGCGCCGATGGCCATGCGAATGCCAATCTCTCGCGTTCGTTCAGTGACGCTGACCAGCATGATATTCATGATGCCGATGCCACCGACGATGAGCGAAATAGAAGCGATAGCCCCCAGCAGCAGACCCATAGCGCGCGTAGTAGACGCCGCCGTATTCATCAGCGAGGTGAGATTACGGACGGTAAAATCGTCTTCCTGCCCTTCACGAATGCGGTGGCGTTCGCGAATGAGTGTTTCAAGCTCGCCCTGCAGCTTGTTCATCACTTCAGGCCCCGCCGCCTTGACCTGAATGAAGCGTACCGACCCGATCACCTGACTGCCGAATACCTGCCGCTGTGCCGTGGTGATGGGAATAATCACCACATCATCCTGATCTCGACCATCAATGGATTGACCGCGTGGCTCCATAATGCCAATCACAATAAAAGGACTCTGGTTAATCCGTAAAGTTCGACCCATCGGGTCTTCATCACCGAACAGGTTGTCCGCCAGTGTCTGCCCCAGAACTGCCACGCGCGTCGCGCCGCGTACGTCTGATGCATCAAAAGACTGGCCACGAGCGAATTTCCATTCGGTCACATCGAAGTATCCAGGCGTGGTGCCTGAGACACTGGTCGACCAATTGGTGGGTCCGACTACCACCTGACCTGTGCCTGGCGACGATGGCGCAACAGCGACCACCCCTGCCAATTCAGCGATGGCTTCCGCGTCTTCCATGGTCAGCGTCGGTGCACTTCCCGACCCCATGCGAATACCGCCCGCCTGAGGCGCGCCGGACACCACCATGAACAAATTACTGCCCATTGACGCAATGGAGGCACGAACACTTTCTTCGACCCCCTTACCGATTGACAGCATCAGGATGACCGCACCCACACCGATCACCATGCCCAGCATAGTGAGAGCGGAGCGCATGCGGTTGGCCGCCATCGCCCGCAGTGCCTCGCCGATGAGGGGCCCAATCATCCGTGTCTCCGGAAATCTGCTGGGATCGGTCCGTCGTATTGCACTACTCCGTCGCGTAGCTGCACCAGCCGCTTGGCCCAGGCAGCGATATCCGACTCGTGCGTTACCAGAACAAGAGTCACGCCCTCCTCCCGGTTCAACTGCTCGAATAATTTCATGATCTCGCTGCTGGTCTGGGAGTCGAGATTCCCA
This sequence comes from Gammaproteobacteria bacterium, assembly GCA_947469285.1. Taxonomy (GTDB): domain Bacteria; phylum Pseudomonadota; class Gammaproteobacteria; order Steroidobacterales; family Steroidobacteraceae; genus CAIOHZ01. Next base: position 49,103 of record CANIOW010000008.1, on the reverse strand, counting down.
GTCGGTTCATCCGCCAGCACCACGGCCGGACGATTGATCAAAGCACGGGCAATGGCCACCCGCTGCTGCTGTCCACCGGAAATGCGATTCGGCAACGACTTGGCGTAGCCATCAAGTCCCACCTTGACCAACATCTCCCGTGCGCGTTGCTGGCGTTCGCGACGACCGACACCGGCGTACACCAGTGGCAACGCCACATTGTCTTCTAGCGTACTGCGGGTCATGAGGTTAAAACCCTGAAAGACAAATCCCAGCGTGCGATTTCGCAAACCCGCCAGCGCCGCATCATTCAAGGAACCTACCGACTGACCGGCAAGCTGATATTCGCCGGCAGTTGGCACATCCAGACAGCCGAGAATGTTCATGAGCGTGGATTTACCGGAGCCGCTCGGTCCCATGACCGCCACGAAGTCGCCAGCCGCAATCTGCAGGTCGATGCCCTTCAGTACATGCAGCGCACCAGCTTCAGTGACATAGTCTTTGAGTACCGACTGGAGTTCAATGACGGCCATGTCAGAACATCCGTACGCGTGCTTGCGGTCCCTTGCCGTCATCGCCAACGGTCCCAGTGACCACGAGGTCACCAGGCTTCAGGCTGCCCGGGAGAATTTCTACATAGCGCTTGTCGGTAGCGCCGGTGCGCACCTGTACTCGCTCAATTTCACTGCCACGTAATACGTATAGCGGCCGCGTGCGCGCCTCGCCAACACGACCCGCAGGGCTTACGCTGCCTGCGCCGCGCGCGCCACTACTGTCGTTAGCCGCGGCCTTGCGATCGGTTCCTGGCTTCACTGCGTCCGGCTTCGACGTTGGCTTGAACCGAAAGGCACTGGCGGGTACCCGTAAGACTTCATGACGTTCCGACAGCACCACGTTGACATACGCCGTCATGCCGGGCAGCAACTTGAGGTCCGGATTGTCCACGGCAATAATCACGTCGTAGGTCACCACGTTCTGGACCGTTTTAGGTTGCAGCCGCACTTCGCGGATGCTGCCCGCAAAGGTGCGCTCGGGGTAGGCGTCGACGGTGAACCGCACCGGCAGACCAGCGATCAGCCGTCCGATGTCGGCTTCGGCGAAACTGCCGTTAATCTGCATATTCGACAGGTCTTGCGCAATTTTGAAGAGTGTTGGGGTCTGGAAACTGGCGGCCACGGTCTGCCCAACATCCACTTCACGGGACACCACCACACCGGCCACCGGCGAACGAATGACCGTATAGCCCAGATTCGCCCGTTCGCGGTCCAATTGCGCCGCTACCCCCTCTTGCTGGGCGGCGGCACTGGTAGCTTGTTGTCGCAGCTGCTCGATGTCCTGCACCGAGAGAACGCCTGTGGCGGACAAGGCTTCACCACGCTTCAGGTTACCGGCAGCCAGCGTCGCCTGAGCGGTGACGCTGCGTAAGTTGGCAGTCAGCTGCCGCACCGACGCGGCATACACGCGGTCATCCAGCTCGAGCAGCACTTGACCGGAGCGAACCTGGTCATTGAAATCGGCATGCAGCTTGAGCACCGTACCCGACACTTGGGTACCGACATTCACCAACGTCACCGGATTAAGGCTGCCGTTCGCCGAAACTGTCTCCGTCAAATCGCCGAGAGCAGCCGCTTCGGTTTGGTACTCCACCTTGGCTTGTTTGGGCTGACTGCAGCGCCACACCCCCGCTCCTACGGCCAGCACCACCACGGCCGTGAGTGCCCATTTGCGCCACTGTCGCGCGCCTTGCCTGGTTTTATTCATGTGTCATTCCTTGCCGCTTGCGCCGCGGGCACGATAGCCGCGACCGGTGGCGTACGCCACCCCTGTCATCATCAGTGCCACACCGCCGGCTAACGCACTTAAGCCTGCCAGCCCAAGACCGCCGGCCGACAAGGCACCATGCAGTTGCGATCCCAACACATCGCCACCGCGATAAACAGCCGTATCAATCGCATTTTTGGCCTTGTAGCGGCTTTCTGCATCCGCTACAGAATATAAGGAATCGCGTGCCGGTTTGGCCATGCCGAATTCCATGGCCCGCCGGGCACAATTAGACAAGCCGAGCATGGCCAATGTTGGCTGCACTACCACCAACACAAATGAGGCAGCGCCGAGTAAGGAGGTCAGCACCAGCGTTCCACCCACACCCACTCGTTTGGCCACGCGACTGAACAGAAAAGCCAGTAGCAATGCTGACAGATTGACCCCTAGGTCCCAGCGGCTAAAGAACACCGTACGCAGTTCCGGGGTGCTGTAGGTGGCTTTCACCAAACGTGCTATTTCGTTGTAAGCAATCATACCTGCCACGGAGGACAGCAGCACCAAACCGGCAATGCCAAGCAGGAACGGCGTGCGAAACAGCAGCGTCATCCCGGCCAGAAACGTACCGCCCACCGGCGGTTCTCGCCCTGTGGCGGCATGACCTGCTGACGCTGACAGCCACAAGATGCACGCCAATACCCCCGACAGCAGCAAGGCCGCCAACAGGGTCACCCCAGACAAGCCTGCTATTTCCACGATGCCCTGCGTGAGCAAGGGCCCTAGTAGCCCGCCAACACTGCCAGCGGCGGCCACCACGCCGAATACACGACCGGCTTGCTCCCGGCTCCAGGTATCGGTCATGAAGCTCCAGAACACCGAGACTACAAACAGGTTGTAGACTGTAATCCAGATATAAAATGCGCGACCCGCCCACACAGTTGCCCCTGCCTGGGCGAATACCCAAGCGAAAATCAGCAGGTGGCTGATGAAGAACCCGTAAGTCAATGGCACTAGGCGGTTACGCCGTACACGCGCCACCATTGCCCCAAACAACGGCACGACCGCCAGCATGACCGCAAAGACAATCAGCGCCAGCCGGGGAATTTCGCCCTTTGGTAGGCCTGCAGCCAGCGCGTCACGGACTGGACGCACCATGTAATAGCTGGTCAACAGTAGAAAGAATGCCAAAAAACTGACCGCGAGCCGCGCTCCTTCACCGGCTCGGATGCTCAACCATCGGGCGAGCTGCACATGCGAAAAGAACGCCGTGACTTTCGTCACGGCACCTTCCGGTCGATCGTGATGGTCAACTCTCCAGACTGCCCCGGTGTCCAGGCAGCCTCGCCATAAAGGTCGCCACTGGCGGCCACCGGTTGTCCGCCGCGTGAAACACGCGCCACGATCAGCAGCTGCTGTGCGGTGGACAGTGTCCGGCCTGGCATCATGGCATCGGCGTCCGACAACTGCGTTGCTAACGGCAGCTCAGCCAGCGTGTGCCGCTGGGCGGCAAAGGGTGGACCGGGCTGGGTCGGGTCCCGTGCGAGCAGGAACACTGCCGTGTCCGGCGTTAACCCCACCGCCAATGCGGGTGCCAGCCGCACCTGAAGGTTCACGATGGTAGTGCCGGTAGCCGCCGGCGAGTCGGTGGCCGCCTCCGCAGCCAGGACCGGGGCACCACCGAGCTGTGCAATGCTCTCACGCAGCACCTGAGCTACCTCCGGCGGCGGATTCCGATCCAGCAAGCGCTGCCAGCGCTCACGGGCCAACGGCGCATTGTTCTGACGCACTGCCAGCAACCCGCCAAGCCACAAGGCCTTCGGCAAGTTCGGGTCCGCCGCCAAAGCTGCCTCGATCAACGGGGCCGCCTCGCCGTCAAGCGTAGCCGGATTGCCATTGGCCAAGGCCATCGCCAGTTCCACCCCGATGCGAGGATCACGCCCCCCCGTCAGCATAAACCCCGCGCGGAAGGCTTGCGTCGCCTCTACCCAGCGACCGAAACTGGCATAACCCGTCCCAAGGGCCATCTGCGCTTCGAGACTGCCCGGTGCGGCAGCTGCCGCGTCTTCGAGCGCGCTCAGCTGCTCTTGCACGCTGGGCCCAGCCGCCGCCGCCGCCTGCCAGTCCCAATTAGAAATTTTCAAATAGGTCCCAAAGGCAACCAAGGGAACCAACACCAGCAATAGACCAAGGGTTAGCCACGAGTTGCGGTGCGCCGTCCCGGTCCCTTCGACGAGCGTCGTCTGAGAGGCTGCCACCACGGGCCGTAGCAAAGGCCAGCACACGCCGATCGCTGCCAGCACGGCGAGTAGACCTGTGATCAACAAAAAGGTGGTCATGGTTGGGAATCCGTGGAGGTCTCAGCTAAGGAGTCATCGGCATCCGGCGGCGCACCCACCAGATCGCGCGAGCGACGACGCAGCACACGCACGGCAATCAGCAGACCACCCAGCAGCAACAGCACTGGCGCCGCCCACAATAGCCAGGTACGCGGATTCAGCGGTGGGTTGTACAACACAAAATCGCCGTAGCGTTCGGTCATGAAATGCCGGATCTGCAGGTCCGACTGACCGGCTTGAATCATATCGCGGACTTCACGTCGCAGATCCTTGGCAAGATCCGCATCGGAGTCGGCAATGGTCTGGTTCTGGCAAACCAAACAGCGCAGCTCGCGCGTGATCGCCTCGTACCGAACCCGTTGACCTGGGTCCGCCAAAGTGTCTTCAACGTCTACTGCAAACGCACTCAACGTAAAGCATGACAGCCACACCACCGCCACCACGCGACGCAAGAAAGGGTTCATTGCAGTGTTCCTACAGCAAGCTTTGGCTTCAGACGCTTTTCCCAAACCTCCATCGTCATCGGCCCAATGTATTTCGCCAGAATGTGGCCATCAGGCCCAATCAGAAAAGTTTCGGGAGCGCCATAGACGCCCCAATCGATCGCCGTACGGCCAACCGGGTCTGAACCTACCGCAAAATACGGATTGCCGAGACCGTCGAGATACCGTCGTGCCTCCCCCGCATCGTCTTTCCAGTTCAGCCCTACGATGGGAATTCCGGATACTTGAGCCAGTTGCAGCAAGGCCGCATGTTCATCTCGACAGGCGGGACACCAAGTGCCCCAGACATTCAGCATCCAAGGACGGCCTTTGAAGTCCGTTGTTCGCACCCGCTCAGTCGGCCCGGTGAGGGCCGGCAGGTCCATAGGCGGCGCCACTTTGCCGATCAGTGGCGAAGGAATGTCGCTCACGATGAGATCGCCCGAACTGATGCGATGTAGGGTAAAGAAAAACACACCGAACAAGACCAGCGTAGCCACCGCCGGCCACAGGAAGCGATTGAGGAGTTTACGTTCCATGGCTCAGACCTGCGCCGTGTCGGAGTCGGCTACCGGCTTCTTGACGCGGTAGCGACGGTCCACCACAGCCAACAGGCCACCGATTGCCATCACCAGTGCACCAAGCCAGATAAAACGGATGAGCGGTTTGTACTGCAGCCGCATCGACCAGCGACCTTGCCCCAGATCCTCGCCCAATGCCGCAAACAAGTCGCGATGAAAACCGACGTCAATGCCGGCTTCCGTCATTGGCATGGTGCGTACCCAGTAAGTGCGCTTCTGCGGATGCAGCGTCGCGACAGCCTCACCGCCATGGGTGATGAGCACCTCTGCCTCCGTGGCATTGTAGTTGGGCCCCTGCACAGGACGAGTACTAACAAGCTTGAAGGTGTAGCCCGCCACATTGGCTGAATCGCCGATGCCGAGCGCCACGTCGCGCTCCACCTTGGCGGTCTCAACGCCCGTCACTCCAATGGTGAACATGGCCACCCCGAAATGGGCCAGCGACATGCCGAGCACAGCAGCCGGCACGGTGTGCCCACCCCGCCAGCGCTGCCAGGGCTCGACTACGGCGGAACCCATGACGAATATGGCGGCTGTGAAGCCGACTACTGACAGCACACTGAAATGCCCCAGCCACGCCAACACGCTCAATGCGCCAGCAACGCCGATGCACGCCAGAATGATGAACAGATTTTTCTTGGGCTGCAGTTTTGAATGTTTCCACACCGAGTGCATACCGATGCCAATCGCGGCTACCAGTGGCAAACCCGGTACCAGAAACACGGCATTAAAGTACGGCGGACCAACGCTGATCTTACCCAGCGAGAAGGCATCCATGAACAGCGGCCACAAGGTACCCAGCAAGATCAGCGCGGCCGCCACCACCAACAGCACGTTATTCAGCAACAGGAACGCTTCGCGTGATAACCACCCAAAGCCGGCCGTGGAGGCTAGCAATGGCGCGCGCCAAGCGTAGAGCACCAGCGAGCCCAAGATAAAGAATGACAGCAAGCCAAGAATGAACACGCCACGGGCCGGGTCGGAGGCGAAAGAGTGCACCGACACGAGCACTCCCGAGCGCACCAAAAAAGTCCCGAGCAGGCTCAGCGAGAACGCGAAGATTGCCAGCAGCAAGGTCCAGCTCTTAAACAGCCCACGTTTTTCAGTGACTGCCAACGAATGAATGAGCGCCGTGGACATGAGCCAGGGCATGAACGAGGCGTTCTCTACCGGGTCCCAGAACCACCAGCCACCCCAGCCCAATTCGTAGTAAGCCCACCAACTGCCCAGTGCAATGCCCATCGTCAGGAACAGCCAGGCCACCGTGGTCCACGGGCGTGTCCACCGCGCCCAGGTGGCGTCCAACTTGCCTTCCAACATGGCGGCGCAGGCAAACGCAAACGCCACTGCTGTGCCCACATAGCCGGTGTAGAGCATTGGTGGATGCACGGCCAGCGCGAAATCCTGCAGTAGTGGGTTTAGATCCGCGCCATCGGCGGCCGCAGGAATGAGTCGCAGGAACGGATTGGAAGTACCGAGGGTGAACGACATAAAGCCGACACTGATGAGCCCCAACATACCCAGCACCCGCGCACGGAAGCTGGCAGGCAATGACTTTGAAAAGGCAGCTACCGCCACCGACCACAACGCGAGGATGAAAATCCACAGCAGCAGCGAGCCTTCGTGTGCACCCCAGACCGCCGATACCCGAAACAACACCGGCAAGGCTGAGTTGGAATTATTGGCGACGTAGGCGACCGAGAAATCATGCACCACGAAGGCGTGCACCAATGCCGCAAAGGCAAGCGCCACGCAGACCACTTGACCAACGACTGCCGAGTCCGTTACCGCCATCCAGCGCGGACGACGCTGCCAGGCCCCCGCTAGGCCGAAAAACGCCTGCGCCAGCGCCAGCGCGAAGGCCAACGACAGTGCGAAATGACCAAGTTCAGGGATCACAGGGTAACGCCTTTGGGGATAGATGGCGCCATCGCGGCAGGTGCCGGCGGGCCGTTGGGATTCTTTTTCAATGAAGCGGCTACTTCGGGTGGCATGTATTTCTCGTCATGTTTCGCGAGCACTTCATCGGCCACGAACACGCCGCTAGTGTCGAGTTTCCCATGCGCAATAATGCCCTGCCCTTCGCGGAACAAGTCCGGCAATACGCCCGAGTAGGAAATGTTAACTGTGTGCGCAAAGTCGGTAACGGCAAAGGTGACTGTCAGGCTACCCGGTGCGCGCTGCACGCTGCCTTTTGGCACCATGCCACCCACCCGAAAACGCTTGCCCACCGGCACCTTGCCGGCAGCCACTTCAGAGGGGTTGTAGAAGTACTGCAGATTGTCGCGAAACGCGAGCGTCGCGATACCCGCGGCCACTGCCACACCTAGCAGTACGGAACTGAACAGCATCAGCCGCCGCCGCCGCGGAGTCATGGGGCATTTCCTGCGGCGTTCACCGCCAGCCGCCGCAAGGCCTGCTGTAGCGCCTGCGCATGGCGGCGGCGCGCCATCACGACATTCGCGAGTAAAGTACCCACGGCCAGACCTATGCTCGGCCACACGTAGGCTGCGTAACCACCCATCGCCAAGAATTGTTCAAACGAGGCCCACTGGTTCATTACGCACCTTCCTGTATTTCTTCACGCAGCCAACGTGCGTTGCGTTCGCGCTCCAGAATTTCCGCCCGCAGCCGAGTGCACAACACCCACAACTGAAATAGCGTGAACCCCAGGAACATTACCAGCAGGGGCACCAGCATTTCTGCGGGCATTGAAGGCTTGTCGGCTTTCATGACGGTGGCGCCTTGGTGCAGCGAGTTCCACCAATACACTGAATAATGGATGATCGGGACATTCACCACACCCACCACCGCCAGCACCGCACTCGCGCGATCGGCACGCTGCAAGTCATCGTGGGCGCTGCGCAGCGCCATGTAACCCAGATAAAGAAACAACAAAATGAGCTGCGAGGTGAGCCGCGCATCCCACTCCCACCAAGTACCCCACATCGGCCGGCCCCACAATGAACCGGTGGCCAGGCAGACAAACGCAAACGAGGCCCCCACGGGCGCCAGCGCTGACGCCACGGCATGCGCCACTTTGATGCGCCACACCAACCCGACAAACGCAGCTACCGCCATGGTGGTGTAGCAAGACAGGGACAACCATGCCGCCGGTGCGTGCACGTAAACAATCCGAAAAGCATCTTTCTGCTGATAGTCCGGTGGTGCCAGTACCAGCCCCCCGAACAGACCGTAGGCAATGCACAGCACGGCTCCAGCACCAAACCATGGAGCACAGCGCCCGGCAATGCGGTAGACAAAAGGCGGTGAGCCAAATCGATGGAACCAAGTCCAGGTAGCCACAGTCACTCCAAACTAATGCGAACTGCCGCGGCAGCTGCCAGCGGCGTCAGGCTCAGCGTCAACACCGTCAGTGCCGACAACAACAACAACGGTCCACGGGTGGATTCACCCAGAATCGCCAGATCCACTCCCCGTGCGCCGAAAATCAAGATCGGCATTGCCAACGGCAACACCAGCAAAGACAGCAACACACTCGCGCGCCGACTGCCCAGCGTCAATGCCGCACCTGCCGCACCGATGCCACTCAGGCACAGTGTCCCGAGCGCCAGCAGCAAAGCCATCATGCCAAAAGCCGCCGCCGGCACAGCCAACGAAGCACCCACCAACGGCGAAGCGGCCACCAGCGGCAAACCACTGACCGTCCAATGCGCCAAGGTACGCGAGAGCACCTGCACCGACAGCGGCTGGCCGCTGACCACCCACTGCTCGAGGGTGCCATCGTCCATATCTGCTCGAAACAGGTTTTCCAGCGCCAACAGGGAGGATAGCAGTGCACCCACCCAGACAATGCCCGGCGCGATGTCACGCAATTGCGACAGTTGTGGGCTGAGGCTGAGCGGAAACAAGGTAGTGACGATTAGGAAGAACACCACCGGCTGCAGCATCTGACCCGGCCGTCGAAAGGCGAGCTGCAGGTCTCGCCGGTAAGTGGCCCCCGCCGACGCAAGCAGGCCAGTCACAGGGCGGTGCTGCAGGAAGGTGGGGGAGTCAACATCAGGTGAGTTCCAAGGTGTGTACGTTCACCGCCGGGATGGGCTGATGGGTGGTCACCAGCACCACGCCGCCACTGGCTACCTGTTCGGCTAGCAAGCCGGCAAAAAGTTCCACTCCGGCAGCATCGAGATTGGTGAACGGTTCATCCAGCAGCCATAACGGTGCTCCAGACAGGAGTACCCGCGCCATGGCAGCGCGGCGCCGTTGTCCAGCCGACAGCATGCGGGTGGGACGGTCGGCATGTTCCGCTATCCCCACCCGTGCGAACGCTGCGGTTAGCTCCTGATCCGTGAGTTCACGGCGCAGCCGCACCAAGTAGCCGACATTCTCGCGTGCCGACAAATCTGCCTTCAGGGCCGGTTCATGACCAAGGTAAGCCATCTGGGCCGAGAAGACGTCACCCAGCGCCGACACCTCCTCGCCTTTCCAGCGGACACTGCCCGCCTCAGGCCAGAGAAACCCAGCGATCACCCGCAGCAACGAGGTCTTGCCTGCGCCATTGGGCCCCCGCACATGCCACAGCGTGCCCGCAGAGGCGGTCAGCTCGACGCCACGCAACACATGTCGCTCACCGCGCCAAAGATGCAGGTCACGGACTTCAAGGGCTGCGCCGAGGGGTAGGTTCACTAACATCCAGTTGGGTTGGAAAGGCTGGTTTTGATGATACAACGTGCCGCTGCTGGGCGCCGGCACACCCGCCTGCGCGACGAGTCGGCGTCGCCCCCCCTTGCCAAGCATAGGCGGATTGTCGGACGATAGCGCTCCCTTGGCGACCTTCGTCGCCCGAGACCCCACCATGTTTCCAGCCTTGCGCGTTGAACCCACTTACCGGAAGGTGGCCTTGGCCATCGAATCCCGAATACTCGATCGTTCGCTCCGCGACGGCGAGGCGCTGCCCACTGAAGCGGAGCTGTCCACCCAATTTGACGTCCACCGCTCCACGGTCCGCGAGGCGCTGCGTGAACTGGAAAGCGCCGGGCTGGTCACCCGCCGCCGCGGCACCAAACGGCTGGTGGTCACCCGCCCCGGCGGTGCGCGCATCGCCGAGTCCGTGGGCCGCGCCCTGGCGCTAGAGGACGTGACGGTGCTGGAAGTATGGGAATCGCTCCACCTTTTTGCCCCCGCGGCTGCGGCCATCGGCGCCCGACGCCGGACTCAAGCGGACCTCTCCGCTATCGAGGCTGCGTACCAGCGCTTTACCGACGACAGCGCAGAGACCCCGCGCGCGCTCATTCACATGCTGGCGTTCTTTAGGGCGGTGATGCGCACCAGCGGTAACCGGGTGCTGATGATGACCCAGGAGCCTTTACTGCGCCTGATGGAACCCACCCTCAGCCAAATGATTGACGCGGTACCCCAGGCACGCACCCGGATCAATATTGCGCAGCGCCGGCTAACCCAGGCGCTGGTGGAACGTGACGTGGAAGCGGCACGCACCTGGATGTCCCGTTACTTGCGCGACTTCCGGCGCGGCTACGAACTCGCCAACATCGCACTGGACCAGCGGGTGCTCTGGAAAGTGAGCAAGAGTCCGTAAGGACAGGTGAGCGCAACGCGCGATGCTGCTAGCATGTCGCCTACCGGCCCGGGTGGCGAAACCGGTAGACGCAGCGGACTTAAAATCCGCCGAGGAAACTCTTGCGGGTTCGAGTCCCGCCCCGGGCACCAAGATGCCACGCCAGACGGCTTACCAGAGAAGCCCGATGGCAACCACAGACAGCCGGAAACATCTGGTCGAGTGGAATTTCCTCCGTTGGCCGCTAACTTTTTGTGGGGGTACTGCGGGGGTAGTAGCAAGACCGGGGGCCGTAGGCGCTACTTCCCCGTTGGTTCGCGTTGACTTTCTCTAACCCGAACCAGCAGCCAGATCATCACGCCCACCTGCAGTGCGGCCCAAAGAAAATCCACAAAATAAGGCAATTGTTCGTGCACGAACAGTCCCAGCGGGAACAGGGAAACCCAGGGTGTCCACCGTATGACTTCAAGCACGATAGGAAAGTTTTCAAGGCAGTAACTAAAAACGTCATTCCTATCGACCGACAAGGAAACAGCCGGCAGATTGAAGAGCAAGTAGGGCAAGGCACAAACCACCAGCAGCACCGCGAAGATGGTCTTCCGCTTGAACAAGAGCAGCAGAAGCAAGGCGATGCCAACCACGGGATTTACCAGCCACCTGATCAACTCCGGAATGATGAAATCCGCGCCGAGTCGCTCGATCAACTGCCAGTGCCTGTATGTGACGTTTACTCCGGCGACGGCCGTCGAGACCACCAGATACTTGATCAGGAGCACGACGTTCCCACTAAACGCCGCCCTGTTGGAATCGGCGACATCGGCCCCGGGCAATTTGCCATAAAGGCTCATTGTCCGCCGCCGTCCGTATTACCCAGGGCCAGTTCATAGCGACTTTCCATCATTGCAACGGTAGCCAGCGAGGTATGCGTCAACACCTTCGTTGCGTGTGTGGAAAGGACCGCGATGAAGTAATTGACCGTGCAAAAGACAGCCGTGAAACCCCAGATAAACAACCCCATCCAGGTGCCGCCCCCCCCCTTTTGGGACATCACCATCCATCCGGCTACGCCACCCAAAAAACCCAATAGGCCGTTCATCACAATCAAAATCGTGTAGAGCGATTCCGATACGTTGAACAACCGACGCCCGTCAATGCGGGCCTGTTCCCCGAGTTCCTTGCGATCATCCGCGTTCATTGCTTTAGCCCCCGAATAATGAACATCTTCCACATATTCACTTCGGAGGTAGCGCAAAGTCCAGCCTCTCGTTCACCACTCCCTGCACGGGGATGCCGACGCGAAGAGCTGCCGGCGCCCCGGGCCCAACCCTAGCGGCCATCACGTCAAGAACGGACCGCGGAGCGCGTGAGCGACGTGCACGCTATAAGGAAAGGAATGGAGGCGCGGGCGGGAGTCGAACCCGCCTGGAAGGATTTGCAGTCCTCTGCATAACCGCTTTGCTACCGCGCCGACCCGGCCTTGACGGCCTTTCCCCTCAAACAAGAAACCCCGGCGTAACCGGGGTTGCCTGATGAAGAAATGGAGCGGGAAACGAGGCTCGAACTCGCGACCTCAACCTTGGCAAGGTTGCGCTCTACCAACTGAGCTATTCCCGCTCGCGAGAGCACGTAATTTTAGGGATATCCGCGCTAGTGTCAAGTGCTATCGCTGTGCGCGGTGAGGTCCGGCCAGGCGGACCGCAGGTACACCACCATCGACCACAAGGTCAGTACGGCGGCCAATACCGTCAACAAAATGCCCAGGCGGTAAATAGGGATAAAAAGGATATCCTCGCGGAACAGCAGCATCGACAATCCAACGATCTGCAGGATGGTCTTGTACTTGCCAATGGACGACACCGCCACTTTACGCCGCGCCCCAATCTCTGCCATCCATTCACGCAGTGCGGAAATAGCAATTTCACGCCCGATGATCACGGCCGCGGTAATGGTCATCCACCACTGTGGGTCGCGCGAGACGATCAGGACCAGCGCCACTGCCACGATCAGCTTGTCCGCCACCGGGTCCAGAAACGCGCCAAGCGGGGTCATCTGGCCATATTTACGCGCAAAGTAGCCATCCAGCCCATCCGTGATGCCGGCCGCGGCAAACAGCAGCCCGCTGGCCACGTCGCTCCACTCATAGGGGAGAAAAAACAGCACCACGACCAAGGGGATGGCGACGATGCGTAGCCCCGTGAGAACGTTGGCGATGTTGAGCAAGGAACGCGCAGCCACAGGGCACCGGTGGGTCAGAAAGCCGCTTCAGCTGGCGGCGTGGAGGTGATCATAAATGACCTGCGCGAGATGTGGACCGATGCCTTGCACCGCAGCCAAATCCCTGAGGCCTGCCAACTGTACCCCTTTTAACCCACCGAATTGCTTCAATAATGCGCGCCGCCGTGCCGGCCCAAGGCCAGGCACGTCATCCAGTACCGACCCCTGGCGGGCCTTAGCCCGGCTCCGGCGGTGTCCGGTAATCGCAAACCGGTGGGCCTCATCACGTATGCGCTGCACCACGTGCAAAGCCGGTGAGTCGGGTGGCAACAGGTCTGCATGCTCCGCTCCCATACGGAACAAGCGCTCCTGACCCACACGGCGGTCCGCTCCCTTGGCGACGCCAACCACGGCCGGCACGACCACCCCCAACTGGGCGAGCACAGTTTCGGCCTGCGCCAATTGGCCTTTGCCGCCGTCGATCAACAGCACATCAGGCAGCGGCGACTCACCAGCCTTGATGCGTTTAAAACGCCGCTCCAGCGCCTGGCGCATGGCTCCGTAGTCGTCACCCGGCTCAATCCCTTCAATGTTGAAGCGACGATATTCGGTCTTGCTGGGGCCTTCCGGCCCGAACACCACACACGACGCCACCGTCGCCTCGCCACCCGTGTGGCTGATGTCAAAACACTCAATGCGTCGTGGCGGTACGGGCAACCCAAGCGCCTCGCCCAGCGCCGCCAGCTGGCCGGCCACGCCCGCGCGATGCGACAGCTTCATGCGCAGCGCCTGCTCCGCATTTTCCCGCGTCACCTCCAGCCATTTCACTTTGAGCCCACGCTGTGCGCGGTGCAGTTTCACCTTGTGACCGGCGCGTGTACTCATGCCTTCCTCAAGGGCCGCTGCATCGTCCAGCGTCAGCGAAACCAACACTTCCCGCGGCGCCTCACGCTCCAGGTAGTACTGGGCCAAAAACGCCGACAGCACTTCGTCAGGTTCAGCCACCCCGGTTCGCGGAAAAAAGGTCGTGGTTCCAAGACTCCGCCCACCGCGAATGAACAACAGCCCAACGCAGTACTCACCGTTAGCTTCCGCCAGTGCTACCGCATCGCAATCCGTGTCGGTGGCCGAGGTGATAATCTGTTGTTCCTGCAATTTTCGCAGGGCCGACAGTTGGTTGCGCAACAGCGCTGCTTTCTCGTATTCGAGCGCCTCGGCATGCGCTTCCATGCGCTGCCCTAAACTGCGTGCTACTTCATCGTTCCGCCCCTCCAGCACGCTGACAGCTGCCGCCACATCCTGGGCGTAATCCTCGCGCGAGATCAGCCCGACACACGGCGCGGAACAACGCTGGATCTGGTGCTGCAGGCACGGCCGCGAGCGGTGAGCGAAGAATGTGTCCTCACAAGGACGCAGCCGAAACAGCTTCTGTAGCTGCTGGGCCGTTTCACGAACCGCCCAAGTGCTGGGGTAGGGTCCGAAATACCGATCCGGCGCCCGGCGTACACCGCGGTAAAAAGTCATCCGCGGAAAGTTGTGGGCTGACAAGCGCAGATAGGGGAAAGTCTTGTCATCCTTCAGCAGCACGTTGTAGTGCGGCTTGTGCTGCTTGATGAGGTTGAACTCGAGCAGCAGCGCTTCGGTATCTGAACCGGTGACCGTGACTTCAATGCGCGCAATCAGCCGCACCATCGCCACCACCTTCGGCGCCAGCAGGTCCGCACGAAAATAGCTGCCCACGCGCTGTTTTAGTTGGCGGGCCTTACCGACGTAAAGAATTTCGCCGTCGGCGGCAAACATGCGGTAAACCCCCGGTCGCAGCGGCAGGGTCGCCACGAAGGCCTTTGGGTCAAACGGCGTTTCAGCGGTGCTGGGGGGATGAGTGCTCACGAGCCCATTGTCCCGCCCTATCGACGACTTGAGCAAACATCTCGGCTGTCAGGCGCCGCGTCTGGGTGTTATAGCGGCTGCAATGGTAGGAATCGAACAACCGGGTGCCCTCCCCTAGCCCATGTTCTGCACCATGGGCAAACGGGTGAGCAGACAGCCGCTGGCCGAGCGCCCGGAGCACCGCCTCGTGCGCCACTCGGCCGAGTGCCAGCACTGCTCCCCCGGGAAGGACAGCGGCCAGATCGTCCTGCAGAAAACCGTTACAGGTCTGTATTTCTAACGGCAGGGGCTTATTGCCCGGTGGCAGGCAGCGGACCGCGTTGGTGATGCGACAACCCTGCAGCTGCAGGCCGTCATCAGCAGCCACCGATTCTGCGCGGCTAGCAAACCCAACCTTATGCAGCGTCTGGTACAGCAGCAGACCGGCGTGGTCTCCGGTGAAAGGCCGGCCGGTGCGGTTTGCCCCATGCATGCCCGGCGCCAACCCGACGACGAGCAACGACGGATGCGCCACCCCAAAGGCGGGCACAGGGGCCGCGTGATAACCCGGATGGCTGACGCGTACCTCGTCGAGGAAACGCGTCAACCTTGGGCAGCGCCGGCATGCAGCATCAAACTCCATGCCGGCATTTTAGCATCAGTGGAACTGACCTTCCTCCGTCGAGCCCTTCATCGCCGTGGTCGAGGAGGTCCCGCCGCTGATCGTCTGCGTCACGTCGTCGAAGTATCCAACCCCCACTTCGCGCTGATGACGGGTGGCCGTGTAGCCGTCCTTCTCAGCGGCGAACTCGGCTTCCTGCAACTGCACGTAGGCCGACATCTGACTTTCCTGGTAGCCCTTGGCTAGCTGGAACATGCTGAAATTCAGCGCATGGAAGCCTGCGAGGGTAATGAACTGGAACTTGTAGCCCATGGCTCCGAGTTCGCGCTGAAATTTGGCGATGGTGGCATCGTCCAGTTTCTTCTTCCAGTTGAAGGAAGGCGAACAGTTATAAGCAAGCTTCTTGCCCGGGAACTGCTTGTGAATGGCTTCCGCAAAATGCTTGGCCTCCACCAGATCGGGTTTACCGGTCTCGCACCAGATCAGGTCCGCATACGGCGCATAGGCCAGACCGCGGGCAATGGCCTGGTCGAGGCCAGCATTCACGTAGAAGAATCCTTCAGCCGTCCGTTCCGGAGAAGTGATGAACTGACGATCACGCTCGTCGATATCGGAAGTGATGAGGTTCGCGGACTCCGCGTCGGTACGCGCGACCAGCACGGTCGAGACGCCGGCCGCATCGGCAGCCAAGCGTGCAGCGATCAGCTTGGCCACGGCTTCCTGGGTAGGTACCAGCACCTTGCCACCCATGTGTCCGCACTTTTTGGCTGAAGACAACTGGTCCTCAAAATGCACGCCGGCAGCGCCGGCCGCAATCATCGACTTCATCAGTTCGAAGGCATTGAGCACACCACCAAAACCGGCCTCGGCGTCGGCCACAATCGGCTGCAGCCAGTCGATGCTGTGGTCGCCTTCGGCGTGGTGCAACTGGTCGGCGCGCAGCAGCGTGTTATTGATTTTGCGCACCACCTCCGGCACCGAGTTGACCGGGTACAAAGATTGGTCGGGATACATTTCACCGGCCGTATTGGCGTCGCCCGCCACTTGCCAGCCAGAGAGGTAGATGGCATTGAGGCCGGCCTTGACCTGCTGCATCGCCTGGTTGCCGGTGAGTGCGCCGAGTGCATTGACGAACGGTTTTTCGTTCATATGACGCCACAACTTTTCCGCACCCAGACGGGCAAGCGAGTGCTCAACATGCACCGAACCCCGTAAGCGAACCACATCCGCGGCGCTATAGCCGCGCTGCACACCCACCCAGCGGGGATTTGTCGCCCATTCGTGGGCAAGCTGTTCAGCAGTCAGAAACGTCATGAAAATCTCCGGCAAAAGAAACGGGATAAGAATGAGTCAACAACAATCAAAACAGCAAAATTCAGTCGATAGCGCGGTAGGCACCCAGCGTCAGGAACTCCTCGAAGCTTTCGCCCGCCACCAGCGCCTCCACCAACTGCGCCGCTCGTGCAAAATGTCCGGCGTCGAAGGCTAACAGGCCCAACTCGGCGCGGATTCTACCGAGTTCTTCGGCCAATGCCTCTAGCACCCAGGAAAGAGTGATCGGCCGACCATCCACCAGCCGGCAAGCGTGATGTACCCACTGCCAGAGCTGCGCTCGGGAAATTTCGGCGGTGGCAGCGTCTTCCATCAGATGATGAATCGGTACACAGCCATTGCCGCCAAGCCAGGAAGCCAGATAGCGCACGCTCACATCCAGGTTCATCCGCACACCGGCTTCAGTGATGTCGCCCGCCGGAACGGTGAGTATATCGGCGGCCGTCACCTGCACATCCTCTCGTCGCCGCTCCAGCTGGTTTGGGCCTGGAACTAGCCGATCAAACACTTCCATCGCCACCGAGACCAAGGCCGGGTGCGCTACCCAGGTGCCATCGTGACCATCGCCGGCCTCGCGCTCCTTATCCGCGCGGACTTTGGCAATGGCCGCCGCATTCGCTTCTGGATCCCCTTTGATGGGGATTTGCGCCGCCATGCCGCCCATGGCGAAGGCGCCGCGCCGGTGGCATGTTTTAATGAGCAGTTGCGAATAGCTGCGCAGAAAATGTGCAGTCATGGTGACCGCACTGCGATCTGGCAGGACACAGGCCGGGTCGAGGTGAAACTTCTTGATGAAACTAAAAATATAGTCCCAGCGTCCACAGTTGAGACCCACGATGTAGTCGCGTAGCTCCCAGAGGATCTCGTCCATCTCAAAGGCAGCAACGATGGTCTCAATGAGCACCGTGGCCTTAATGGTGCCGTGCACCATACCCAAGCGCCTTTCGGCGTACCCGAAGACTTCATTCCACAAGCGCGCTTCGCGGTGGTTTTCCAGCTTCGGCAGATAGAAATACGGCCCGGTACCACGCGCCTGCAACGCTGCATGGTTGTGAAACAGATACAAGCCAAAATCCACCAAAGCACCCGGCACCGCCTCGCCGCCTACCTGCCAGTGCTTCTCAAACAGGTGCCAGCCCCGCGGTCTCACCAGCAGCGTGGCGGTGGTGGCATTCAAACCATAATGTTTGTCGCCCTGCGTCAGGGAGATGTCCCGGTTAACCGCATCCCGCAGGTTGACCTGCCCTTGCACCACGTTGTCCCAGCTCGGACAGAGGGAGTCCTCGCAATCCGCCATGAACATGCGCGCCCCGGAATTCAGGGCATTGATAATCATCTTGCGGTCAGTCGGCCCAGTGATTTCAACGCGCCGATCGAGCAAATCCGCCGGGATGCGACCAATCCGCCAGTCACCCTCGCGAATAGCCCGCGTTTCCGGCAGGAAATCGGGCTTTTCACCACTATTCAGTCGCTGCTGACGGATGGCGCGGTCTGCCAGCAGCTGACGCACCCGCGGGGTGAATTCTTGCGCCAGTTCGGCGACGAAGGCGCAGGCCTCCGCCGACAACAGCGCCGCTTGTGCTGGGGTGCGTACAGGGTCAAAACGGGTCGGGAGCATGAGCGATTCCGGAATAAACCGCAGACAACCCACGGTCAAAAAATCTTAGGCGATATCCCCCTACAATGTTCACAATAGAAACTTCACACTGTAAACTTCACACGCCGAGCCCGCTGCTGGAAGAAACGTATGGCTGCATTACCGCGACAAGGACACTTTCTGGGCGCCAAGCTGCGTTCGCTGCGTAAGCGCAACGGCCTCACCCTGGATGAACTTTCCGCGCGCTGTGTCCAACTGGAGGTGGAGGTTGCGCCATCCACCTCCTACCTCAGCATGGTTGAAAATGGCAAACGCTTTCCCTCCAAGGAAGTGTTAGCACTGCTTGCCCGCGTGTTTGGCAAGGAGTCGCGTTGGTTCTTAGACGACTCGCAAGAGGCGCCCGGCCTGATGCCCAACCTCACGGCGGGACGCAGTGGCTCGGGAATGGGCCGCCCGGACACCACCGGCGAAACCATGCCACTGGAACCCTCCTTCTTGTTCTCCAAGGGCCTGTTGCAGGCAGCGCTCCCGGAACTACTCGCCCAGACCGGGACCAGCGGGCGTCATTTTGCCCAGCTGCTCATCCGGGTCTGGCAGGAGACCCGTCAAAATGATTTCCCCGACATCGAACGCGCGGCCGAGGAAGCCGGCGGACGTCGCATGCCGTTGTCGGTCGAGGATCTGCTCGGCATCTGCCAACACCATGGCTTAAAATTAAAATGGTCAGCGGGTGAATACGCTGCAGACGGGCGGACCGTGCTGCGAGCGCGTTACGAAGCCCCCGGCACGCTGGTCGTCAGCCGCAAGCTGAACCAACGGGAAGAACGGTTGAAATACGCCTTGGCGTTTTTTTTAGGGCATCAGGTCCTCCACGGCGGCGACGGCATGATTTCGCCGCACACAGCCTCTGGCATTCTCGGCGACGACATGACCGATCAACTGCGGCCCGGCATGGCTACCCAAGACGTGCTGTATGCTTGGCGCGATTTCGAATGCAGCATGTTTGCCGGCGCACTGCTCTGCCCACGCCAGCCATTTCGCCAGTTTTTACTACGCGAATCGCACAGCGTGACTGCCTGCACCAAGCTCGGCGTCACGCCGGCCGTAGTCATGCGGCGCATGACGGCCGTATCACCCTACCGGCACTGGCATTTCTTCGACGGTTACCCACCCGGCTACCTGCGGGCGGTCTACCGCGGCAATGGCATTGCTCTACCGTGGGGCAACATGAGCTTAGTGCCAGACCCCTGCCCGCGTTGGGCGGTATTCAAACTACTGAATGAAGGTGCGCAACCCGCACACGAAGGCCTGGCACCGACCTCCCAGGTGTCCGTGATGGACGTAGGTCAAGGCCCGCGCTTGTATTGCTGTCACTCACTGCACACCGAAGATGCAGGCCACACGAGCCATGTGTTGTCAGTTGGCATTGACCTGGCCCCCGCGCTAGAAGCGCAAAGCCTGCCAGCAGAAGCCTTGATTGCCTCCGTGGCGGATGCCTGCCGACGGGGCAAAGGCCAAGCCACCCTAGCACCAGCGGTACGCGATGCCCTACGTTTGGTTGCGCAGGTCCAGAACATCGCCTGGGTGGCGGATGCCGCCGAACGACCTGCGACCCTCATCTGTCCACGCAGCGGGGTGTGCCCTTTGCCAACCCCGTGCGCGGGGAGCCGCCATGGATGATCGATGGGGCTCGCAGCCACGCCTGCTACTGGTGAATAAACCGTATGGCGTCCTCACTCAGTTCACCGACCGTCAAGGTCGTCCCACACTCGCTGACTTTGTGCCCATTCCAGGCGTTTACCCGGCGGGGCGACTCGACTTCGACAGCGAGGGACTCGTGCTTCTCACCAACCATGGACCCTTGCAAGGCTGGCTCGCCGATCCACGGCACAAAGTTTCAAAATGCTACCGTGTGCAGGTAGAAGGCACCCCCGACGATGACACGCTGACCCCACTGCGCCAGGGGGTACTGCTCAGCGACGGCCTAGCACTCCCGGTACCGGTCCGACCCATCCCAGAACCACCAGGATTGTGGCCTCGCTCTCCGCCTATTCGCCATCGTCTGCGGGTACCCACGGCGTGGTTAGAACTGGAGCTGCGCGAAGGCCGCAACCGTCAGGTACGCCGTATGACTGCTGCGGTGGGCCTACCTACCTTGCGGCTGGTGCGTTATGCCGTGGGTCCTTGGACAGTAGAAGGACTGGCACCTGGCGAATGGCGCGAGGTGCCAGCTGCTGAAGTCAACGCTTGGCTTGTTGACGGACGCGAGCGCGGTGACGCGCCACCAGCAGCGCCACCTCCAGCGCCTGTTCGGCGTTAAGCCGCGGGTCGACGCTAGAACGGTAAGCACGCGACAGGTCGGCATCTCCGAGATTGCGTGCTCCACCCGTACATTCGGTGACATCCTCACCGGTCAGTTCTAGATGCACACCACCGAGCCGACTACCGCATTCCTCGTGCACCTGGAAGGACTGCTCCAGCTCGTCCAAAATCTTGTCAAAACGACGCGTTTTATAGCCCTGCGCCGTGGATTCGGTATTGCCATGCATGGGATCGGCAATCCACAACACCGGCACTCCTGTACGCCGCACGGCATCGATCATGCGCGGCAGGTTTGCGGCAATTTTATCGGCACCAAACCGATGAATCAGCGTCAGGCGGCCCGGCTCATGGTGCGGGTTTAGCACCTGCACCAGCTCCTGTAGCCAAGCATCATCCATGGCTGCGCCCACCTTGACGCCGATCGGGTTGGCAATCCCCCGGAAATATTCAATATGCGCGCCATCGAGCTGCGCAGTACGCAAGCCAATCCATGGCATGTGGGTCGCCAGGTTGTACCAGGCATTGCGCCGTGCGATATGGCGCGTTTGCGCCTGTTCGTAATGCAGCACCAGACCTTCATGACTGGCGTAAAAAGCCGCGCGGTAGGAATCGTCCACCGGCTTGCCGGTGATAGCCTCCAGAAAATGCAGCGAGTCGCCGATGGAGTCGGCAATCGCTTTGTAGGCACCTACATTCGGGGAATGCTGGAAGAACTCGAGATCCCAGTACTCTGGATGATGCAAGTCGGCAAAACCGCCATCCACGAGCGCACGCACAAAATTCAAAGTGAGGGCAGCGCGCTCGTAGCCACGGAGGAGTAAGGTCGGGTCTGGGTCGCGCTCGGCCAGCGTAAACCCCGGACGATTGACCAAATCGCCGCGGTAACACGGCAACGTGATGCCATCACGGGTTTCGGTGTCAGCGCTGCGCGGCTTGGCATACTGACCAGCCATGCGGCCGAGTCGGGTCACCGGCACCTTCAGCCCGTGCAGCAGCACCAGGCTCATCTGCAGCAAAATCTTCAGCCGCCGCACCACAGATTCAGACATGCAGTCGTCGAAGCTCTCCGCGCAATCGCCACCCTGCAAGATAAAGCGTTCCCCGCGCTGCGCCTCGGCAAGCTGCGTCTTCAGCGCGTCGACCTCCCAAGACACCACAATCGGTGGCAACCGTGCGAGCGCATCGACCGCCTTTTGCAGTGCATCTAAATCACGGTACTGGGGTTGTTGCAGGGCTGTATGCGTTTGCCAGCTGCCCGGATTCCACGGTTTGCGTAAAGAAGTGTCCATGCGCGCATGATAGCGCCCACCGGGGCCGCCGGCGTGGGCGGATTGGGGGAACTGCGGATCGCGTTGACCAAGGCAAGTGGGCAAACTATGGCCTCGCGTCGCTCGATCTCCCGGAGCAACTGCCTGAACCACGACGAAAAAGGACTTCCGATGTACCGCGTACTCGTTCTCGGCGCTGGCAAGATTGGCGCACTCATCTCCGGTTTGTTGGCAAATTCGGGCGCCTATCGGGTCGATCTGGCGGACAAACAGCCCGGTGCAGCCGCCGGCGTGGCCCACGCGCACCACCTGCCCGCCTTGACGCCACACCTACTGGATGCTGGCGACTTCAACGCCTTGACGCTCCATTTGCAGTCGCACCCCGTGGACGCCATCATTTCCGGCTTGCCGTACTACTGCAATCCCGGCGTCGCGCGTGCGGCTCGCGCAGCCGGCGCACACTACTTTGACTTGACTGAAGATGTGGCAGTCACCCGCGCGGTGCGGCAAGTAGCTGCCGGGGCGCCAACGGCATTCGTGCCCCAATGCGGCCTGGCCCCTGGCTTTATCAGCATTGCAGCAGCCGAACTGCTGCGTCACTTCGACGAGGTGCGGTCGGTGAAGCTGCGGGTAGGCGCACTGCCGCAGCACCCTAACAATGTCCTCAAGTATTCGCTGACCTGGTCCACGGAAGGGCTCATCAACGAATACGGCAACCCGTGCGAGGCGATCGTCGATGGCAAACTCACGGACGTTCTGCCATTGGAGGGCATGGAGGAGATTGAGATCGATGGCACGCTCTATGAGGCCTTCAACACCTCCGGCGGGCTCGGTTCGCTCGGTGAAACTTATGGTGCCGGTGTCGAATCGATGAATTACAAGACCATCCGCTACCCCGGACATTGCAGCCAAATGCGGCTACTGATGAACGATCTCAAGCTCAATCAAGACCGCGGCACGCTCAAGCGTATCCTCGAAAATGCGGTCCCCCAGACCCTGCAGGATGTGGTCATCGTTTATGCCGCCGTGACTGGCCGCCAGGGTGGCGAGCTGCGCGAGGAAAACTACGTCAACAAAGTGTACCCGCAGATCATCGCTGGTCGCTTGTGGTCGGCCATTCAGGTCACCACCGCTGCCGGCATTACCGCCGTGGTGGACCTGGTGCTTCAGGGCGGAAACAAATACCACGGCTTCTTCGCTCAAGAGCAGTTCCGGCTGCCCGAGATTCTCGCCAACCGCTTTGGGCGTTACTACGACCAAGGCAGCAAGGAAGTCTCCGGGCGGGTCGTCGTCGAAGGCACGGCTGGCGAGCAACGCCTTGTGGCCAACCCCGCACCCGTCTCGAGGAATGTCCCATGAACACCACGGAAGTCCTGACCGCGCTTGGCTTGTCAGCGGTGAATGCCGGCAGCTGGTCCGGCCACAGCCCCGAAGAAGGCTGGTCGAGCGGTTTTAATGCCCCGCTCATCGACTCACACAATCCCGCTAACGGCGAACTGATCGCCCAGGTGCTGGCGGCGACCCCCGCCGACTATGAACGCGTGCTCACCAGTGCGGCCGCCGCAGCGCTCGCTTGGCGCGAAGTGCCGGCCCCAAAGCGTGGTGAGGCGGTCCGTCTGCTAGGGGATGCCCTGCGCGCCCACAAAGAACCCCTCGGCCGTCTGGTCTGCCTAGAAATGGGCAAAATCCTGACGGAGGGGCTCGGCGAGGTGCAGGAGATGATCGACATCTGTGATTTTGCCACCGGCCAGTCACGCATGCTCTACGGCCTAACGCTGCACTCCGAACGTCCGCAGCATCGCATGTACGAACAGTGGCAACCGCTCGGCGTGGTCGGGGTGATCACCGCCTTCAACTTCCCGGTGGCGGTGTGGGCCTGGAATGCCGCACTGGCGGCCATCTGCGGCAATGTCACCGTCTGGAAACCCTCACCGAAAACCCCGCTAACGGCCATTGCAGTACAACGCATTGCGAACCAACTGATGTCGCAGTTAGCACTGCCACCGGTGTTCCAGCTGTTCATTGACGCCGGCACCGAACTGGCGGAGAAGCTAGTGGATGACCGGCGCGTAGCGCTGTTGTCGTTTACCGGCAGTACCCAGGTTGGACGTCAGGTGGGCCAGCGCGTGGCTGCACGCCTTGGAAAAAGCTTGCTCGAACTCGGTGGCAATAACGCCATCATCGTCGATGAACACGCAAATCTGGAACTCGCCGTACCCGCCATCGTGTTCGGTGCCGTAGGTACAGCCGGTCAACGCTGCACTACCACCCGCCGTGTGCTGGTGCACCGCAGTCGCGCGACCGAACTCGAGCGGCGTCTAGTGAAGGCCTATGGGCAAATTGAAAACCGTATTGGCCACCCACTGGCAGCAGGGGTACTGATGGGCCCGCTCATCGATGAAGCGGCGGTCAGCGCTTACGAGCACACCATCGCCACTGCCACGGCCGAAGGTGGGGTGGTGTTGTATGGTGCCGAACGGATCAGCAGCCCCGACTTACGAGCGGGCGCTTTCGTGAAGCCGACGATTATTCGTGTGACTCCAACCATGCAATGCGCACGGCATGAAGCCTTCGTGCCAGTGCTCTATCTAATGACCTACGACACATTAGAAGAGGCCATCGCATTGCAGAACAGCGTCGCGCAGGGGTTGTCATCGGCGATCTTCACCGACCGGCTGCAACATGCGGAGCAGTTTCTGTCCGCCACTGGCAGTGATTGCGGCATCGCCAATGTCAACATCGGCACCTCTGGTGCTGAAATTGGTGGCGCTTTTGGCGGCGAGAAAGACACCGGCGGTGGACGCGAGTCTGGCTCCGATGCCTGGAAGGCCTATATGCGGCGCCAGACCACCACGATTAACTGGTCGGCTTCTTTGCCGTTGGCGCAGGGTCTTAGGTTCGACTTGTAAGGCGACTGACTGACGCGGGCAAACGCAACCCGGCCTGCGTAGCGGCAAACAGCGCTGCCACCCGCTTGGGTGACACGGTCAAGGTGGCTTTCAGGTCTTGGGCAAACACCGACAAGGCGTATTCCTCCAGTGTCCAACGGAGCTCAGCGCAGCTGTCTGACCCGTGCCCGGCAGTCGTGGCGGCAGCAAGCAGCACACCAAACTTGTTCCACAGCTCACGTTGTTCATACTGCGCCTCGAGCGCCCGACCCTGTGCACCGCGGAGCTTGGCCGCACGGCGCGCAGTAGTCTTAACATACTTGGGCAATTGCTCCAGCCACGGGTCTGGCGTTGCGGCTACAAATCCCAAAAACACCTGCCGTGTCAACATGGCGCGTATGTCCTCTACCAGCACCGCGTCCAGCCCGTCCGGCAGCGATGCCAGTTCGCGACGTGCCGCAGCTGCCGCGCTGAGCAGCTCCCGTAGACGTAGCGTCAGGCGGTCCTTTACCTCGTAGAGCACTGGACGCGCACGCACCAACGCCGCCTCAAACGCTTCACGGGTCAGCGGCACCGAACCCTCATGCGCCAAACCAACCCCCTGCCCGCCATACAGGGCACGTGCCACCACGCGATCGGCCAGTTCGCGGGCAAAACCCTTCGCCGGACCGACCGTCTGGTGGAGTAGCATCAGCTCGCGGTCTACGGCGAAGTCTTTTTCCAAGGTCCGGTGCAGCGCACCGAGTCCGAGCGCTGCCAGACGGGCAACTCCCAAGCGTGTCAACCGTGCCGCCGCCGTCGCCTCATCTTCCAAGGTTAGCTCTACCGAATCGCCCCGATCGACGATGGCGGGGTAAAGCGCGATCCGCACACCCTGACGCAACACCTCCAGCCGTGCTGGAACGTGCTCAAAATCCCAACTACGCACTCCCGTGCGTTGCCAGTCAACGTCCGCCACCGGAGCCGCCGTTCCGCCAGCTCGCCGCGCCAACCGCCTCAGCTCTTCCAGTTCACGGCCCTCGGCCACGACCCGCCCCGCTGCATCCACTACCCGCAAGTTCAAGGCCAAATGAGCCGGCAACTCAAGCCGCTCCAACTGCGGTACGCCGATCTCCTCGCCCGCACGCGCTGTGAGGAAGCGCGCTACCGCCTGTACGAACGACGGAGCGGTATCAGCGCAGGCCGCCACACACGCCTGTGCGACATCCGGGGCCGGCACAAGCTGCCGGCGTAAGGCCTTGGGCAAGGCTCGAATCCATTCGGTCACGAGCTCTACACGCCACCCAGGGACCACCCCGACCACTTCCTCCCTTTCAATACGGGTCACCAGTGGCTGCGGGATGGTGACCGTAGCGCCATCGTCTGCGCGCTCAGGATCAAACCGGTAGTGCACTGGTAGGCGATTACCTGCCAAGACGATCTGCGCCGGGAACGCTTCAGGTTTCAGCTGGGGCGCCTCATCTCGTCGCAATTCGGCGGCAGCAAAGGTAAACACTGCCCGTGCGTCTTCCGGCGCTTGTTTCCACCAAGCCGTAAACGCCATGACATGATGTGCTTCTATGGGTAGACGTGCCAGATACAAGGCAGTCTCTTCTACCTCATCTTTAAGGACCACTTGTCGGCGTAGCCGGGCCTCTTCCTCCAGTAAGGTGGCTTTAGTAGCGCGGTTCGCGACCAGGAACGGCAAGGTCAATCGGCTACGCCCATGCACCAATGCCTCGCGGGCGAAGAACTCGCGGGCCCCCATGGGATCTACTTGGGCAAAACTAACCCGACGACCGCTAGACAGCAACAAGCCATACAGCGATACGGTTTCACTAACGCTCGCCTGACCGCGATGCTCATCCCACACCGGATCGCCATGGCTGCGCTTAATGAGATGATGTGCCGCCTGTTCGATCCATACCGGATCAATGCCCGCCACCAGCCGCGCATAAATGCGTTGCGTTTCGACGATCGTTCCCGCCATCAACCAGCGCGGTGCGCGCTGGCGCACGGGCGTTCCTGGCGCAATCAAAAAGCGTAGTCCGCGTGCACCGTCATAAGCGCCCCGTTCAGCGCGTTCACGTGCTTTTCCTTCGCTACCAGCAGCACCACGGCCTACCGGATCCGCTTTCAAACCAATGTTGCCAAGCAAACCACTGAGTAAAGCACGGTGCAAACCTTCATAGTCGGCAGGCAGATCCTTCGGCCGCCAATCTAATTCCATCGCAATAGTCGTCAACTGGGCCTGCAGCTCTTCCCATTCCCGCATCCGAATGGCAGACAGAAACTGTTCGCGGCACCAGCGCCGCAAGCCGCTGCGCGAACGCGATGCACGCTCTGCCTGATAGGTGTCCCACACCTTCAGCAAGGTTAGAAAGTCGCTGTCGGGATTGGCGAAAGTGGCGTGGCGTGCATCTGCCGCCGCCTGCGCGTCCTGCGGGCGTTCGCGTGGGTCCTGCATCGACAGCACCGCGGCCAGCACTAGCACTTCACGCAGAGATCCACGGCGGTGGGCCTCGACCAACATTCGACCGATCCGCGGGTCCACTGGCAAGCGCGCCAACTGTCGACCTAACGGCGTAATGTGACGTTGCTCGTCTACCGCCTCCAACTCCTGTAGCAACCGGTAGCCATCAGAGATTTGTCGCGTATCAGGCGGGTCGATGAACGGAAATGTCTGCGGCGTTCCCAGCTGCAGCGTCTCCATCTGCAGGATAACGCTTGCCAGATTAGTGCGCAGCACCTCCGGTGCCGTAAACGGCGCGCGTGCCGCAAACTCATCTTCGTTATACAGCCGCAGACACAAACCGGGACCCACGCGGCCACAGCGGCCCTGACGCTGATTCGCGCTGGCTTGAGACACTGCCTCCACCGGCAAGCGCTGAATCTTCGCACGGGCGCTATAACGACTGATTCGGGCTAGGCCGACATCGATCACGCTACGAATCCCAGGCACAGTCAACGAGGTTTCCGCGACATTGGTGGACAGCACCACGCGCTGTCTGCCGCCGCGTTGAAACACTTTCTGCTGGTCGCCCCAACTTAGCCGCGAATACAGCGGCAGCACTTCCAGGCGGCCACCTACGGCTCCCTCCAGCGCCTCCGCGGTATCGCGAATTTCACGCTCACCCGGCAAAAAAACCAGAATATCGCCACGGCCAATGTCCCCAGGCTCGGCGCGAATCTCCTCTACTGCACGCAAGATTCCTGCGGTCACGCCCGGGTCCAGATCATCATCATCATCCGTGGCCAGTGGACGATATCGCGTCTCGACGGACCACGCACGCCCTGACACCTCGATGACCGGTGCCGGACGCCCCATGGCATCTGCAAAGAACTGCGCAAAACGCGCTGTCTCAATCGTGGCTGAAGTGATTACCAAGCGCAGGTCCGGCCGGCGGAAGCGCAGCTGCTGCAATACGCCGAGCAGGAAATCAATGTTAAGACTACGCTCATGGGCTTCATCAATGATCAGGGTGTCGTAGGCTGTCAGATCCGGGTCGTCGCGCAGCTCTGCCAGCAACACGCCATCCGTCATCAACTTAATCAGCGTTTCTGGCGAAGTACGGTCGGTGAAGCGAACCTTGAAACCTACCGTAGCGCCCAGCGCCACTTGTAGCTCCTCGGCAATCCGCGTTGCTACCGTCCGCGCGGCTATCCGGCGGGGCTGGGTGTGGCCAATCAGCCCACGTCTCCCGCTTCCGGCCTCAATACACAGTTTAGGCAACTGGGTGGTTTTTCCCGAACCCGTCTCACCGCAGACAATAATCACCGGATGCTCGCGCAGTGCGCCCAACAAGTCGTCACGACGCTGGGCCACCGGCAACTCTTCCGGGTAAGACACGACTGGAATCGACGCCACACGGGCATGGGCACGTGCGGTAGCGGCTACCAGAAATTTTTCTAACGTCTCCAGCTCACGGGCATGTGGCAGGCCGCGCGTCTGTCGTTCATCGAGACGCTGCTGTAGCTGTCTGGCACGACGTGTATCACGCACCAACAGGGCCTCGACTGCAGGCGCCACCACCACGAGCGACTCAGTCACCGGCCTGGTAACCGCACAATAAAGCGCGCCCCACCTAGAGGAGAACTGGTGACTTCCACCTGCCCGCTTTGACCCGCCACGATACCGGCCACCATCGACAAGCCAATGCCTTGGCCTGGAACCCGCTCATCCAAACGCGTTCCACGCTCGAGCACATGCTCACGCTGCGCCATCGCGACGCCCGGCCCGTCATCGTCCACCCGCAGTTCGAAACCAGGGCGCCGCCAGCCCACCTGTACCCAAGGTAACAGGGTTATTTCGACACGGCGCCGTGCAAACTTGCAGGCGTTATCTGCCAGATTACCCACCAACTCGAGCAAGTCACCCCGGTCCATCGGGCAGGTGAGGGTGGCGTCAGGCGCGCTGCCATCCGGGCCGGTCACTTCAAGCTGTAGCAGTCGCTCGGCATAGACTTTGCGCAAAGCACTGAGCACATCGTCGAGCACGGACAGCACCGGGGTCCAAGCCACGCCCGGGGACAAGCTGCCCGTGCTAGCGCGCCGCAACTGATGTTGCACGATATCTTGCATCCGCTCTACTTGCTCTGCCACCTCACTCGCCGTGGGTACCGGTTGTGACAGAATGGTCCGCAACACGCTCAACGGTGTCTTCAGTGAATGCGCCAAGTTACCCAACGTTTGTCGGTAACGTTCTGCGCGTTCTCGCTCTGCCTGCAGTAGCGCATTTAGGTTCTTGCCAACACCCCGCAATTCACGCGGCCAATCCCCTTCCAAGCGTGCACGCTCACCCACTTCCACTTCGGCAATCTGACGCTCCATGCGCCGCAACGGATGCAACACAATACCGACGGCTGTCGCAATGACCAACGTGGCTACCAGCAGCATCAGCGCGCCACCCAACAGGAACTGACCGCGCAGATCATGCAACTGCCGGGCATACGGTGCCTGATCTTCCGCCATGATGAACACATAATCCCGGCGTTGCCCATTCAAGGTGGACCACGAGACGCCCTGCGCAAACGCCAACAAGCGCGTGCCATCCGGTTGACGCACCACCGAGAGCTGGCGCCGGCCTGGGGCTGCATCCAGATCCAGCAATACTCCAGTGCTGGTCAGCGACCCACTACGCCAACTGGGTGCATCGAAGCGTGGTCGAATGAGCGCATACAGGCCCGAGCGCGGAGTCTCAAGTCGAGGTTCAGCCAAGGCGCTGGTCGGCCGCAGGCGGCCTTCAGGATCTTCATCCACCACCCCCAGCACGGCCAGATTCAGCGCTTGCAATACCTCGCGGCGTGCAGCGCGGCTCAGCTCCTGAAAACGGAAATCCATGGCCACGAGGGCTGCCAGTACCGCCAGCAGCAACAGGCTACCGAGCGTCAGCAGCAGACGCGCGCGCAGTGATTTCACGGACTTTTCACCAGACGATAGCCGCGTCCGCGCAAGGTTTCGATTGGATGAAAACGTTCCGCAGGATCCAGCTTGCGACGCAAGCGTCCAACGAACACTTCGATGGTATTGCTATCACGTTCGGCGTCTTCGGCGTAAAGCCTATCGGTCAACTCCGTCTTAGAGACCACTTCGCCGGCGCGGTGGATTAGGTATTCCAGTAGCCGATATTCAAACGCGGTGAGTTCCACCACCACGCCATCCACCGTGACCGACTGGCTACGCGGATCAACGGCCAGCACGCCACAACGCAGTACCGGGTCCGCATGCCCACTAGCCCGACGCAGCAGGGCCTGTGCCCGAGCCAGCACTTCCTCGACGTGAAACGGTTTGGTCACGTAGTCGTCTGCGCCGGCCTGCAGACCTTCCACTTTATCTTGCCAGCGATCACGAGCCGTGAGGATCAGGATCGGGAAGGTTTTACCCAGCTGACGCACCTGGCGAATGAGCTCAAGCCCGGGTAAACGTGGCAAGCCAAGATCGATAATCGCGAGGTCACAAGGGTATTCCGTGGCCGCAAACAAACCTTCCTGGCCGTCGGCGGCTGCCTGCACCAGAAAACCAGCCGCTTGTAACGCGGTTTCCAGTGCACTTCGCAGCAGCGCCTCATCCTCAACCACCAGCACGCGCATGGGTTAATCCATGCGGCCGGTCTGGGCATCCACACGGACACGAACCAGCACGCCATCTGACGTCAGCACACGAATCAAATAGTACAGCTGGCCATCCCGTGACTGGGCCTCGGCCCTGACCACCTGACCGCCAAACCGTGACACCACCAATCCAACGGCAGCATCGAGCGACAAGCCGCCGCGCTCGCCACCGCGCCCGCTTCCTCGCTGACCGTCGCGGTAGCGTTCATCGCCGCCGCGGTCGTAGCGCTCCCCACCCCGATCTGCGTGGGCCGTGACCGACACGACTCCCAGTGCCGAGGCTGCCAGCAGACAGAGCACCGAGAATCGTGGGTGATGGGGAGGACGGTTCATCCGCGTAGTTTAGCCGACACCCCGGCTTAACGCTCTGCCGGCGCCACCGCCACGCGAATCCGCAGCGTTGCACCCGGATCGTAGGCCAGACGCGTCTGGTAGGTACGTCCCTGGTACTCGTAGGTCACACGGTACCCATCGATACGTTGTTCCCGCTGGGTCTCGTAGCGCAGTTCACAGCGTTCGACCAGCTCCTCCCGGCCGCGGGGAGCAGCAGTTCCAGCCGCGTCACGCCGCTGCTCGGCGATATCGTGGCCTACCGCCGCACCGAGGATGGCACCGGCCACCGTGGCCACACGGCGACCATCACCCTTGCCAATCTGGTTGCCCACCACACCACCGATGAGGCCCCCGAGCACAGTACCGCCTGCGGTCCCGCTACGGCTGTCGTAACGACCCACCGGCCGCGCCTCGTCGTAGCACTCACGTACCGGCACTTCACGACGCACCTCACGCAGTAGCGGATCAACCGCAACCACGCGCGCCTCGTCATACTCGACGGCGCGATCGTCCACGTAACGCTCATCCAGATAGCGGACATTACCCACGTAGGTGGTGCTACTCGCATAGCGCGGGTGGCGGTAGTAATCCGACGCGCCGATATATAACGGCGTTACAAAGCGCAGGTTCACACCGCGGTCATCACCACGGTGATAATTGCGGTGATAACCACGACCGTCACGATCATGGCGGTGGCCATCCGCTAGCGCTGGCAGCGCAAGACCCAGCGCAGCAGCAGCGAACAGGGCAGGAGTGATCAACGTCTTCATGGCAGGCTCCTCAGTGGGTCCGATCTGGACCTTGGAGCCTACTTTGCGCGCGGCTGCCTGAACGCCTCCTGAATGGCTGTCAGCGCCTGCTGCCGCTGTTCACGTTTGACCGACTCCCATAAGGCATTGAGCTGTTCGAGACCAGCCGCTGCCGGGGAACTACCCGCTGCCGTCAGTCGCGCCTCTACCCCACGGAACCGCCGCTCGAAACGTTCATTGGTACCGCGCAAGGCCGCTTCGGGGTCGACGCCTAAATGTCGCGCGAGGTTAACTACGGCGAACAGCACATCGCCCAGTTCCGCTGCCGTCTCCACGGCATCTTGCGCCATCACGGCCAGCTTTAACTCGGCCAGTTCCTCATCGATTTTGGCACGCGGACCGGTAGCGTCAGGCCAGTCAAAGCCCACCCGTGCCGCGCGACGCCCAAGCTTCGCTGCCCGGGTTAAGGCCGGCAATGCAAGCGGCACGTCATCCAGTGCGCTGTGCAGCCCGACGGCAGCTTTCTCGAGCGCTTTCTGCGCCTCCCAGCGCGTCGTCTGCTCGTGGCGGTCCCCCATCTTCCCACCGCTAAACACCTGCGGGTGCCGACGCACCATTTTGTCGACCAAGCCACGCGCCACGGCGGCCAGATCGAAAGCGCCTTGTTCCTCAGCCAGGCGGCTGTGGAACACAACCTGAAACAGCAAGTCGCCTAACTCGTCGCGTAACGCAGCCAGATCGTGCCGCGTGATGGCATCCACCACCTCGTAGGCTTCTTCAAGGGTGTGCGGTGCGACGCTGGCAAAGGTCTGCTCCAAATCCCACGGACAGCCGGTCTGTGGCTCCCGCAGCCGCGCCATCAAGGCCCCTAGCCGGGTAAACGCGGCAGCGGCGGAGCCATCATCCACCGGCAAGCCGTCTGCGGTCGGTGGCGCTTCATGCATGTGCTACATGCCCCTGCCGCAGTGCTTCGGCTAGCAGCAGCACCATCGAGGCCGTGGCGCCCCAAATACGCCGTTCCTCCCACTGGAATTCCTGCAGCAGCACCTCCACCACGCCACCGATCTT
This sequence comes from Gammaproteobacteria bacterium, assembly GCA_947469285.1. Lineage (GTDB taxonomy): Bacteria > Pseudomonadota > Gammaproteobacteria > Steroidobacterales > Steroidobacteraceae > CAIOHZ01. The sequence goes on along the minus strand of CANIOW010000008.1, from coordinate 16,077 downwards.
GCGGCGCTGAGGGACGAGGTTGACGGGGTCTAGCAAGTAGTCGAGCGGCACCTCGAACACGCTGGCCACTTCGCGGGGATCCGGTGCCAGCCTGAAGCCAGGCGTCACCAGTCCCACCACGGGCGTCACGCAGTAGCCACTGATCACCAGATGTTCCGGGAGGTAACCGAGCACTTCGACGGCACTCGGCAATAAGCCAATCTCCTCCGCCGTTTCTCGCAAAGCACCTGCCAATGCACTGCCATCCTCGGGCTCCACTCGCCCCCCCGGGAAGGCAATTTGCCCCGCGTGGTGCTTGAGCATGGAAGCTCTTTCGGTGAACAGCAGGGTCGGGCCCCCCGGGTGGTCAATGATCGGGAGCAGCACTGCCGCCGCGGTCGGGTTCGGCAAAAACAAGGCCTCCACACGGGCGGTATCTTCTGGCGACAGCACGCCATACCGGGGGTCCCGCCGGAGGCGGCCGGGCGCTGTTCCCCGCAGGCAGGCGCGCAGGCGGGCAATGAGCGGACTTTGAGTGTCAGCCTCTCGGGGCGTAGAAATGGCGTTCGGGTACACTGTAGTAGTTTAGCAAAGGACAAGCGATGACCGACGCCGCCCTGCACGCCCTCTCCCCCCTTGACGGCCGCTATATGGATAAGGTGGCCGATTTGCGGCCCTTGTTCAGCGAAGCCGGCCTCATCGGCTTTCGCCTACAAGTCGAGGCCCGCTGGGTCCTGCATCTCGCCCGGGTGGCCGCCCTGCCGGAGCTGGCGGCGTTGCCGCAGACGGTCCTGCAGTCTCTCGAAGGATTTGCCGGACCGCACCGCAGCGCCGATGCAGTCGCCGTCAAAGCCATCGAAAAGACCACCAACCACGATGTAAAAGCCGTGGAATATCATCTGCGTCACACCCTGGCGTCTGCCGGGGCCACGCCGGCGCAACTCGAGTTTGTGCACTTTGCCTGCACCAGCGAAGACATCAATAATCTCGCCTATGCGCTGATGATGGCCGCTGCGCGCCGCGAAGTGCTACAACCTCGCCTACAGCGTCTGGACGCGACGCTGACACGCCTGGCCCACGAACACGCCGAGCTGCCGATGCTGTCGCGGACACATGGCCAGTCAGCCAGCCCAACCACCCTCGGGAAGGAACTGGCTAACGTGGCGCACCGACTGCGCCGTGCCAGCGGCCAGCTCGCGCAGGTGGGGATTCTCGGTAAGATCAATGGCGCCGTCGGCAACTACAACGCCCATCTGGCCGCTTATCCGGAGGTAGATTGGCCGCAGGTGGCGCGCAGCTTTGTCGAAGCGCTGGGGCTCGGCTTTAACAGCCACACCATCCAGATCGAACCGCATGACTGGATCGCCGAGTACTGCGACACTCTCGCCCGTAGTAACACTGTCCTGATCGACTTCGCGCGCGATGTCTGGGGCTATGTATCCCTGGGTTATTTTCGCCAGCGCGCGGTGGCCGGTGAAGTCGGCAGCTCGACCATGCCGCACAAGGTGAACCCCATCGACTTCGAAAATGCCGAGGGCAACCTGGGCGTGGCCAACGCGCTGCTACGCCATTTCGCGGAGAAATTACCGGTAAGCCGCTGGCAGCGCGATCTCACCGACAGCACCGTGCTACGCAACCTTGGCGTCGCGGTTGGCCACACCCTACTGGCGTTGGCATCGCTGGAGAAAGGACTCTCGCGTCTGGAGGTAGACGGCGCACGGATGGCGGCCGACCTCAACGACAACTGGGAGGTGCTCGGCGAGGCCATACAAACCGTCATGCGCCGTTACGGCGTGCCGGACGCCTACGAGCAACTGAAGTCGCTAACCCGTGGCCAGCGGGTGGATGCCGCGAAGATGCGCGCCTTTGTCGAAGGCCTGCCGCTACCTGCTGAGGTTCGTACCCGCATGGCCAGCTTCACGCCCGCCTCGTATATCGGTCTCGCCGCGCAACTGGCGCGCGACGTCTGAGTCTGCGGGGCGCTGTCATGACTGCACTGCGCAAGGAAACGCCGGCTTTTACCCTTGAAATCACTCACTGGCAAGACAGTGAGGCAGACCTCAAGGCGGTACGCCGTGCTGTGTTCATCGAGGAACAGCAGATCCCGGAGGTGGAGGAATGGGACGACGAAGATGCCGTGTGTCGGCATCTACTCGCTCGCATTGCCGGTCGCGCTGTCGGGACGGGCCGATTACTCGCCGATGGTAAGATTGGCCGCATGGCCGTGCTGGCCGAGGCGCGCGCCGGCGGCTTGGGCAGCGCTTTGCTACAGCGACTGCTCGCCCTGGCACGGGCGGATGGCCACCGCGAAGTCTATCTGCATGCCCAAGTCACCGCGCTCAGCTTTTACGCAGCGCATGGTTTCATCGCTGAAGGCACGGTCTTTGACGAATGCGACATTCCACACCAGCGCATGCGTCAGGCTTTGCCGCCCGCTGCACTCTTTGTGCCCCACCTGACCGTAGCCGCCATCATCGAACGCGATGGCCGGTATCTGATGGTAGAAGAGCTAGTGCATGACCGCGCGGTATTCAACCAACCGGCAGGCCACTTGGAAGCTCACGAGACTTTGCTAGATGCCGTGGTGCGGGAAGTGCGGGAGGAGACGGGGTACCGTTTTGTTCCCGAAGCACTGGTGGGTCTCTACCAATGGCCACGCGCCGATGGCGAGACTTACCTTCGCGTGGCGTTTAGCGGACGAGTCGAGGGTGATACCCCCGGCCCCTTGGACGCCGACATCCTGCGGACGCTCTGGCTCACCCCGCAGGAGATCGCAATGGCGGGTCAAGAACACCCGTCACGGCTGCGCACTGCGCTGGTTACTCAGTGCTTAGAAGATTACCGCCGCGGTCAAACCCTGCCGCTGGAAGTATGCCGGACCTTGCGCACCCAGCCGTGAAGCCCCCCCTCGTTTTAGTCGGTCTGTCTGGCGGCGTAGATTCTGCCGTTGCCGCATGGCGCCTGCGTGAAGCCGGCTACCGGGTTGAAGGCTTCCACATGACCAATTGGGAAGATGACGACGGCTATTGCACGGCGGCTGCCGACCTGCAGGATGCGCAGCGCGTCGCGGATGAACTACACCTGCCCCTGCACCGGGTCAATTTCAGCGCCGACTACCGTGATCGCGTGTTCGCACAGTTCATCGCTGACCACGCGTCTGGGTTCACCCCTAACCCAGATGTGCTCTGCAACCGTGAGGTGAAATTCGGTGCCTGCTTCGACCACGCCCTTAAGTTGGGCGCGGACTTCATGGCCACTGGCCACTATGCCGCCACCCGCGACGGCCTACTGCTGCGTGCACGGGACAGCGACAAGGACCAAACTTATTTTCTTTGCGATCTGCCGCAGGCACGCCTGCCGCAAACGTTGTTTCCGCTGGCAGATCTACCCAAGAGCGAAGTGCGGGCATTGGCGCGGCGCGTGGGTCTGCCCGTCCATGCGCGCAAAGATAGCACCGGCATCTGTTTCATCGGCGAGCGACCGTTTCGTGAGTTTCTGGCGCGCTATCTGCCTGGGCAGCCAGGACCTATCGAGGACACTGCTGGCCGAACTCTCGGTCAACACCGAGGCGTCGCTTTCTACACGCTCGGACAGCGGCAAGGTCTAGGGCTCGGTGGCCGCCGCGATGCATTGGAAAGCGCCTGGTTTGTGGCCCGCAAGGAGGTGGCAAGCAACACGCTGGTCGTCGTCCAAGGACACCAACACCCAGCACTGCTGACGCGCCGATTTAGCTGTGACCTGCCCCGCTGGATTGGCCCGCCACCCAGCCTGACGGCCGGTGCCACCGACGCCCTGACGGTCCGCATCCGACATCGTGCCCCGGATATTCCCTGCCACCTCCGCCTCGGCACGACCACCGGCGCCACCACCCTGGAAGTGACCTTAACGACCCCGCTACGCGCCATTACCCCTGGCCAATGGGCCGTTTTTTATCAAGGCGAGCGCTGCCTCGGCGGGGGGGTCGTGCGCCATCTGGAAGGCAGCGCTCCCATGCCACCAGCCGGCCTGGCAGACGCTTTGCCGGCCCCCGGCTAATTGCACTGCAAAAACGGTATAATTGGACCGTTAGGCTGGCGGGACGAGCCCCGATGGCCAGCACCACTGCCGCGGAGGTTCCATGTCGGATAGCTTGAAGTCGCGTACCACGTTGAAGGTCGGCGCGAAGGAATACACCATCCACAGTCTGCAGGCCCTGCCGGCAGAATCGCTGGCCCGCCTGCCCTTCTCGTTAAAGATTCTGCTGGAAAATCTCCTGCGCTTCGAAGATGGCGTGAACGTCACTCATGCCGATGTCAACGCGCTACTCGGCTGGGATGCCAACGCCGCTCCCTCCCACGAGATTGCCTTCACGCCCGCGCGCGTCATCATGCAAGACTTTACCGGGGTCCCCTGCGTGGTCGACCTCGCCGCTATGCGTGATGCCGTGGTCAAGCTCGGTGGCGATGCCACTCGCGTGAACCCGCTGGCGCCTGCCGAACTGGTCATCGACCATTCGGTACAAGTCGACGCCTACGGCACTGCCGGTTCGCTGGCCGAAAACACCGCCATTGAATACGCCCGCAATGGCGAACGCTACGCGTTTTTGCGCTGGGGCCAAACAGCCTTCAACAACTTCAAGGTCGTACCGCCCAACACCGGGATCGTGCACCAGGTGAACGTGGAGCATCTTGCCCGCGTGGTGTTTGCGGACGGCAACGGGAATGCGTACCCCGACACCCTGGTAGGCACCGATTCACACACCACCATGGTCAACGGCCTCGGCGTGCTGGGCTGGGGCGTGGGTGGCATCGAGGCAGAGGCCGCCATGCTGGGCCAACCGGTGACCATGCTCATCCCGCATGTCATCGGTTTTCGGCTGAAGGGCAGCCTGCCGGCGGGCACCACCGCGACCGATCTGGTGCTGACGATCACCGAGCAGCTGCGCAAGAAAGGCGTGGTCGACAAGTTCGTCGAATTCTTCGGCGACGGCCTCAAAGGCCTGCCGCTGGCGGACCGTGCCACCATCGCCAACATGGCGCCGGAGTTCGGCAGCACCTGCGGCATCTTCCCCATTGACGAGGAAACCCTCAAGTATCTGGCGCTCACTGGACGCCCGCAGGAGCAGATTGATCTGGTCGAGGCCTATGCCCGACACCAAGGGCTGTGGCGCATCGACGGCGCCCCTGCCGCCAATTACACCGACATCCTCGAACTTGACCTTGGTACCGTGGTGCCTTCGTTGGCCGGCCCGAAGCGTCCGCAGGACCGCGTGTTGCTGACGAACGCCAAGAACGTCTACCGCTCCACGCTGGAAAAAATGGGTGCCGAGCGCCAGCAAAACAATCCAGGCGCCACCGGCTCCGGGAACGCCACCGTGGCGGGCGAGACCTTCGAGGTCAAAGACGGCGCAGTGCTTATTGCCGCCATCACCAGTTGCACCAACACCTCCAACCCCACCGTGCTCGTCGCTGCTGGCCTGCTGGCCAAAAAAGCCGCGGCCCGTGGCCTCAAATCCAAGCCCTGGGTGAAAACCAGCCTCGCGCCCGGTTCACGCGTGGTCACGGACTACCTCACCAAAGCCGGCCTGCTGACGGAACTGGAGAAAGTCGGCTTCTTCACCGTGGGTTACGGTTGCACCACCTGCATCGGTAACAGCGGCCCGCTCAAGCCAGAAATCTCCGAGGCGGCCAAGCTCGGCGATGTCATTGCCACTTCGGTGTTGTCGGGCAACCGCAACTTCGAAGGCCGCGTGCATGCCGAAGTGAAGATGAACTTCCTGGCTTCCCCGCCGCTGGTGGTGGCCTATGCACTTGCCGGCAGCATGGATGTGGATATCACCACCGAAGCGCTCGGCACGGGCAGCGATGGCCAGCCGGTCTATCTGAAAGATGTCTGGCCCAGCACCGAGGAAGTCGCAGCGGCTGTGACTGCCTGCGTCGACTCGTCTATGTTCAAGAAGGGCTACGCGAGCGTGTTCTCTGGCGATGCCGCCTGGAATGCCATCCCCGTCGCAGAAGGCAATAGCTACGCGTGGGACGACAAGAGCACTTATGTGCGCAACCCACCGTACTTCGACGGCATGACCATGACGCCAAAGGCCGTGGCGGAAATCCGTGGGGCGCGTGCACTGGCCGTCCTGGGTGACTCGGTCACCACCGACCACATTTCCCCGGCTGGCAACATCGCTAAATCCAGCCCCGCTGCGCGCTATCTGCAGTCACTCGGCGTGGCGCCGGTGGACTTCAACTCCTATGGTGCGCGCCGTGGCAACCACGAGGTGATGATGCGCGGTACCTTTGCCAATATTCGTCTGCGCAACCTGCTGCTGCCCGGCACGGAAGGTGGAGTGACCTTGCACATCCCCAGTGGTGAGCCAATGTCCATCTTCGACGCCGCGGAGAAGTATCAGGCCGCCGGTACCCCGCTCGTCATTTTGGCGGGCAAGGAATACGGAACCGGCTCCTCGCGTGACTGGGCGGCCAAGGGCACGATGCTGCTTGGCGTCAAGACCGTCGTGGCCGAATCCTTCGAACGCATCCACCGTTCCAATCTCATCGGCATGGGCGTGCTGCCCTTGCAGTACGTGGACGGACAAACGGCGCAGTCGCTGGGGCTGTCGGGCCACGAAGTGTTTGAGATTGTCGGCCTCAAGCAAGGCGCCGCTAAATCGGTACAGGTCGTGGCTACCGCGGCTGATGGCAAGGTGATTGAATTCACCGCACGCGTCCGCATCGACACGCCAAAGGAGCTGGAATACTTCCAGCATGGCGGCATCTTGCAGTACGTGCTGCGTCAGATCGCCAAGGCGGCCTGAGGTCTCGTGCCACACAGCCTGGCAGCACCGGTGACTACCTCGCCGACTGCCAGCGCTGCGGGCACTGGACGGCCGGGTGTCGTCGCGGTCTTTGACCTCGATGGCACCCTGACCTATCGCGATACCTTCATTCCCTGGGTACTGGGCTTCGTGGCACCGCGGCCCACGCGCTGGTGGCGCTTGCTCGTGTTCCTGCCGCTCGGGCTCGCCGTACTCTGCGGCGCGCGTGACCGCGGCATGCTCAAAGCTTGGTTGCTGCGCGCACTGGCCGGTGGGGCAGAGGCCGCCGTGCTCGATCGCTGGTCGCAAATCTATGCGCAACGAGTCGTCGACCAGCAGCTACGCCAGGGGGCTGTCGCCGCCCTCCTTCAGCATCAGGCTGAAGGCCATCACGTGATCATACTTTCGGCCAGTGTTGATGCCTATGTGCCGCGTATCGGTGCATTGCTCGGCGTCAACGAGGTGATTTGTACTGGTGTGAGATGGCGCGCGGATGGTCGCCTCGACGGGCGACTAACCACCCCGAACCGGCAAGGCACAGAGAAAGCGATCGTGCTGCAGGCGCTACGCGAACGCTGGCCCGGGAACACCTTCGCCGCCTACGGCAACACGAGCGGTGACCTGCCCCACCTGCGTCTGGTAGAACATCCATTGCTGGTGAATGGTAACGCCCGCGCAAGGCGACGGGCCGCAGCCCTGCAGATACCCACTGACGAGTGGCCCTGACCAAGTTTGCTTGCCATGTTCCGACGAGCCATCCTCCGCCCACGCCAAGGAAGCTGCCATGCGAATTCGTCGTCCGACTGAACCCCGCCCGAGTGAAATCACACCGCCCAGCGTTTATGCGGAACGCCGCAACGTCCTAAAGGCACTGGGCCTCGGCCTCAGCGCAGGCTGGGGCGCGACCACCGGCGCCCTCACCTTAGGCGCTAACGCACTCACCACCCCTGCCCGCACAGCGCTGGTCACGATCCCTTCGCCGTTGAGCACTCGCGAGACGCCCAGCAGTTACACGGATATCACCACCTACAACAACTTCTACGAGTTCGGGCTGGACAAATCGGACCCCGCCGCCAATGCACACACCCTCAAGCCCCGTCCGTGGAAGGTGACGATTGACGGCGCTTGTGACAAGCCCGGCACCTTCGACCTCGATGAGCTGATCAAGCCACACGCCCTTGAAGACCGGATCTACCGCTTCCGTTGCGTCGAGGCCTGGTCGATGGTCATTCCTTGGGTCGGTTTCCCCTTAGGTGCTCTGCTCAAGCGCTTTGCGCCTGATTCACGCGCCAAATTCGTGGAGTTCACCACCCTGCAAGACCCGTTGCAGATGCCAGGACAACGCCGTGCCGTGCTCCACTGGCCCTACCGCGAAGGCCTGCGCATGGATGAAGCCATGCACCCCCTGGCCATTCTCGCTGTAGGTCTCTACGGCGCGGCACTCCCCAACCAAAACGGCGCGCCACTCCGGTTGGTGGTGCCCTGGAAATATGGTTTCAAAAACATCAAGAGCATCGTGCGCATCCGTTTCACCGAGAGGGCACCCGCGACCGCCTGGAATACCGCCGCGCCAGAGGAATACGGATTCTTCGCCAATGTGAACCCGGCGGTGGACCATCCACGCTGGAGCCAAGCGCAGGAGCGACGCATTGGTGGTGGTAACAGCCTGTTTACGGCGCGCCTCGATACCCAACTATTCAATGGCTACGGCGCGCAGGTGGCGCCGCTGTACCGCTCGCTGGATCTGCGCAAGTGGTTCTAAGCCGCTGGCAGTTACTCCGCTATGCGCTCCATCTTGGCCTGTGTCTGCCGCTCACCCGGCTGGTATTAGGCGCCTTCGGCCTGGCAGGACAATCGCTCGGTCCGGACCCGATAGAATACCTGCTCCGCGAACTGGGATGGTGGGCACTCACCACCTTGGTGGGTTCGCTGGCCGTTACGCCTGTTGCTCAATTGTTAGGCAAAGCGCCCGTGCTGCGCTTACGCCGACCGGCGGGGTTGTGGGGGTTCGCCTATGCGCTCCTGCACTTCAGCGTCTACCTGAGCCTCGACCGTCAATGGCACTGGCAGGAAATCCTGAAAGACCTGAGCCAGCGACCCTACATTATGGTGGGGTTCGCCGCGCTACTGCTGTTGCTGCCGCTGGCGGCCACTTCCACCGCCGGCGCCATGCGCCGCCTCGGCCGACGCTGGCGAACACTGCACCGGTTGGTTTACGGCGTCGGCGTATTGGCCGTGCTGCACTTCGCCTTGCAGGTCAAAAAAGACCTCACGGAACCACTACTCTATGCGGGCTGCCTCGGGGTACTGCTGGGATGGCGCCTGTGGCGGAAGAAGTGGATGGCCGCTACGCAGCCGGAGCCGACCCGGTAGTCGCCACTGAACGCTGCGACCTACTTGGCGTTCCGTCGCACCGGCCACGCCGCCAACACCACACCGGACAGCACCAAGCTGCTGCCCACATAAAAGCCAGGCCCAGGCAACTCACCCAGCACGCCCCAGGCAAGGACACCCGCCAGAACTACTTCGCCAAGGATGCTCAGGCTGACCACGGCGGGCGGTAAGACACGCAGCGCATAGTTGAACCCACCATGCCCGAGGCATTGTGAAACTAGGGCAATGCCCACCAGTGCCGCCCAGGTTTGCGCTGAAAACTGCGTGACCTGCCAGGCGGCGGAGGTGCCCGTGAGCAGCACCAAGCCCCAAGCCACCAGCGCCGCTACGCCATAAACCTGGACCACAAAAGCCCCAAAGGGCAGCACGCGCTGCGCTGCCTCGGCAACGAGCAAATAGACGCCCATCAGCACCGCACTCGACAGGGCAAGTGCATTACCCACTGCCGACCCGCCACCCGAGGAGGGGCTCAGAAGTGCCGGCCAGGCCATCCACAGCACGCCGCTCAAGACGAGCACCAGGGCGCTCCAGTGACGGGCCGCAGGGCGTCTTCCGAGCGCGAGCCAGCCGGACAGCAGCACCCACACCGGCGTGGTGTCGGCCAGCACCACGCTTTCGGCGATGCTGGTATAGGACAATGAGGAAATCCAACAAACAAAATGCAGCGCCAGCAGCAGCCCACAGACGGCAGCCTGCTGGCGCGCTCGCCACGCCTGACGACTGCCATCGAAAGGATTGGTCGGGTGGCGGTGCCACCGGCGCCAGGCGCCACGCACCACCCAGACAGCGAGTGTTGCCAGACTGAGCCGCCAGGCAGTGACCGCCAACGCCGGCAGCGCCGCCCAGCGCACGAACAGGCTGGCGTGTGCCACCGACAACAACGCTACCGTCAGGACCAAGCCCGGCGGCAGCGCTGTACGCACCTTCATGCGGTGGGCGCAGTCCCGCGGATGGCCATCACCGGCCGCAAGCGCTCATGGAGTGAACTGAGCAGCCCCTCGGTCGTTGGCCAGTCGATGCAGGCGTCGGTGACCGACACACCGTATTTCAGCTGGGTCAGGTCGGCTGGAATAGGCTGGTTGCCCCAGTGCAGATGGCTCTCGAGCATCAGGCCGACGATCGAACGGTTGCCGTCGAGCACCTGATTGACGCAATCTTCTGCTACCAACGGTTGCCGACCGGGGTCTTTGCTCGAATTACCGTGGCTGCAGTCGACCACAATGTTGGTGGGAAGACCGCCTTTGCGCAATTCCAGTTCCGACAAGGCGATGTTGCCTGCATCGTAGTTAGTGCTGCCAGCACCACCCCGCAACACCAGATGTCCATGCGCGTTGCCGCGGGTGCGCATGACCGCGCTCTGCCCGCTTTCGGTGATGCCAAGAAAATGATGCGGGCTACGGGCACTCTGCAGTGCGTTGATCGCTACCGACAACGAGCCGTCCGTACCATTCTTAAAGCCAACGGGAGTAGACAGACCACTGGCCATCTCACGGTGAGTCTGACTTTCAGTAGTGCGGGCACCGATGGCGGTCCAGCTGACCAGATCACCCAGGTACTGCGGCATGATCGGATCTAGCGCCTCAGTAGCGGCCGGGATACCCTGCTCTGCGAGCCACAGCAACAACTCGCGCGCCCGGGCGATGCCCTTATCAATATGGAAGGAGTCATCCATGTCCGGGTCGTTGATCAAGCCTTTCCAACCCACCGTGGTGCGCGGTTTTTCAAAGTAGACACGCATGATGATGAACAATGAATCCTGCACGCGCCCGGCGAGTTCCTTGAGCCGCAACGCATAGTCCTTCGCCGCCACAATGTCATGAATCGAACACGGACCCACCACCAGGAACAGCCGCGGATCGCGGCGTTCGAGGATGGCCCGCACCGTTTCGCGTGAGCGATAGACAAATTCCTCTACGCCTGCAGCCTGCGGCAGCTGTCGCTTCACTTCGATGGGCGTGGGTAAGACGTCCGCAGAAAGCACATTGGTATCGACGAGGCGGAGGGACATCGCGGGGCCTTGAAAAACGAAGAAATGGCGCAGGCGGTAGCCTGCGGTAGCGCTGCAGTATAACCGTCTTAGGCGCTGATTTAACCGAAGACCCAGTCCGGTACACCCTGCCAGCCGCGCGTTAACTCGCGGTCGAGAGCCTTCCAGGCTGGTTCATGCAAGGCCACTTTGGCCCAAAAACGCTCAGAATGGTCCATATGTTGCGTGTGGCTGAGCTCGTGGATGAACAGATAGCGCACCACCGCTGGAGTCTGAAACAGCAGACAGACATTCAAACTGATGGTACCGGAGCGCGAGCAACTGCCCCAGCGCGTACGCTGACGCCGTACCTGCGTGCGCACGTAGCTGAAACCTCGCTGGGCCGCTACTTCTGCCAACCATGGCGTTAAGCGCTCCCGGCCGGCCTGCAGCAACCAAGTGTGGAGTACGGGAGTGGCGATCTTCCAGTCGAGCGGGCCGTGGTAATGCAAACCACCGTCCCTTTCGAGCAAATGACCCGCGCCTGCGCCCTCTTGCCAGTGCAGCGGCAGGCGCTCATCCGTGGCCCGTAGCTCGATCTGTTCTGGCAGGTGGCGCACCGTGGGCAGTCGCGCCCGGAACGCGTCTACCTTGCTATCAATCCACCGACGATGGCGGGCGACGAACTGTTCGATGGCCTTAGGGCTGGTGCGCGGCGGCACCACAATCTCTACCCGCCCACCGGGATAGACGCGCACCGTCAGTCGCCGTGTGCGGCCACTCACCTTAACTTCCCAGGTCGGCTCACTCGGCGCACTGTCAAATAGCGACAGCTGGTCGCTACGTTCAGGCACCACACTGCCGGGCTGTCCATGAAGAGGCTTCATGGGCCGATAGTGTAGCGCGCCTCCCTTACAAGCGTATGGCGAGTTCCGTGCCTTCGCGGATGGCGCGTTTCGCATCCAGCTCCGCCGCCAGCGAAGCCCCCCCGATGACATGTACCGACCGACCAGCGGCGCGCAGCGGCGCTTCCAGTTCACGGAGCGATTCTTGCCCGGCGCAGACCACCACGTGATCGACCGCCAACAACTGAACAGTGCCACGGACACGCACGTGCAGTCCGGCATCGTCTACGCCCAGATATTCCACGCCGCCGAGAGCTTGCACTCCCCGGCGTTTAAGTACCATCCGGTGAATCCAGCCAGTGGTCTTGCCAAGGCCCTTGCCGGGAACCCCGGCTTTACGTTGCAGCAGCCACACCTCACGAGCACTCGGTAGCCGTGCATTGGGCGAACTGACCAATCCACCCGCCGCTTTTAGCTCGGGATCAATGCCCCACTGCGTCAAAAACAGGGGTAAGGGAGTCGGGTGAGGTTCATCGGCAGGGTGGGTCAGAAACTCAGCCACATCGAAGCCGATTCCTCCTGCACCGATGATGGCCACTCGTGAACCGACCGTTACGCGGCCCTGCAGCACGTCTAAATAGCCGACCACTTTGGGATGGTCCGCGCCGGGTAACTGCCATGCCCGTGGCACGACGCCAGTGGCCAAGACCACTTCGTCTGGCGCCAACAGATCCGCAGCTGACAGGCGGCATCCAAGCTGTCGGATCACACCCAGCTCTGCTAGGCGCACATCGTAGTAACGCAGTGTCTCGTAGAATTCTTCCTTGCCTGGAATGCGTTTAGCGAGGTTGAACTGACCGCCAATCTCCATGGCCGCATCGGCCAGCGTCACTCGATGGCCACGTTCAGCCAACGTGACAGCACAGGCCATCCCCGCAGGTCCCGCGCCCACCACCGTGATCTGCTTGGGTTCAGTGACCGGCCGAATGAGCAGTTCAGTTTCACGGGCGGCACGCGGATTCACCAGACACGAGACGTACTGGCGATCAAACACATGATCGAGGCAAGCTTGATTGCAGCCAATGCAGGTATTGATAGACGCGGCCCGACCCGCGGCCGCCTTGTTGACGAACTCGGCGTCGGCCAGCAACGGGCGTGCCATGGAGACCATGTCCGCATGGCCCGCCGCCAACACTTGCTCGGCTACCGCCGGGTCATTGATGCGATTAGTGCACACCAACGGTACCGCTACCACCCCGCGCAGCTTAGCGGTCACCCAGCTAAAGGCCGCCCGCGGAACACGCGTAGCGATGGTGGGTATGCGTGCCTCGTGCCAGCCAATACCGGTGTTAAACAGCGTGACCCCCGCGGCTTCCAAACCTTGTGCCAAGGCCACAATGTCTTCCCAGTCGTTGCCTTGTTCGACCAGATCCAGCAAGGACAGTCGGAAAATAATCATGAAATCCGGCCCCACGGCAGCGCGGATACCGCGTACCACTTCGAGCGCCAAGCGGTGCCGATTCTCGCGGCTGCCACCGTACTCATCGGTGCGGTGGTTGGTCCGCGGGGCGATGAATTGGTGCAGAAAATAGCCTTCCGACCCCATCACTTCCACGCCGTCATAGCCCGCTTCGCGGGCCAGCACGGCGCAGCGGATATACGCCGCTCGTTGGCGGTGAACGCCCCAGGTAGTCAGCGCGCGTGGCTTGAACGGGCTGATGGGCGAGCGGATGGCGCTAGCCGAAACACACAACGGGTGGTAACCATAGCGTCCAGCATGGAGAATTTGCAGGCAAATATGGCCGCCCTCAGCATGCACTGCGGTAGTCACCAACCGGTGGCGCGGCACCTCGCGGCGGCTCGAAAGCTTACCGCCAAACGGCGTCAACCAGCCGGCTACGTTCGGTGCAATACCGCCGGTGACAATCAACCCAACCCCACCCCGTGCACGCTCCGCGAAATACGCTGCCAGCTTCGGGAAATCCGCGGCACGGTCCTCAAGACCCGTGTGCATAGAGCCCATCAGCACCCGATTGCGCAAGCGGGTAAAGCCCAAGTCCAAGGGGGCGAGCAGGTGCGGGTAAAGATCAGCCCCGCTCGTCGTGGGAGCGGCTGAGGAATGGGCGGCGCCAGGCTGGCCAGGCGGGTTGGCCACAGCCACCGCAGTGTCATGTTTGTTCATGTCAGAAGTGTAGCGGTACGTGTACGCTAGGCGAATGGAAAGCGCAGAGAATGTCGGACGAAACCCCGCAGAATGCCTGTTAGAGGCTCACGGACTCATTAAACACTACGGCAAGGTGGTGGCGGTCAATGGCGTCAGTCTGCAGCTGCAAGGGGGAACTTGCTTCGGCCTGCTAGGCCCAAACGGCGCCGGCAAGAGCACCACCATTGAAATGCTGGAAGGCGTGCTGCCGCCGACGGCCGGCACCATCCTCTACCGTGGCCAATCCCTCGGCCCGCGCTTCCGGCAGGAGGCTGGTATCCAGTTCCAGCGCACCTCGCTGCAGGAGTTCCTCACCGTGCGCGAAACCGTGGCCTTATTCCACGGACTTTACGAACACACGCTGCCCATCGACGAAGTCCTGCGCCTGTGCGCGCTCGAAGAGCTCGCGGGGCGCGACAACAAAAAACTTTCCGGTGGCCAGCAACAACGCTTACTGCTGGCGGTTGCACTCGTCAACGACCCCGCGATTTTATTTCTGGACGAACCCACCACCGGTCTCGATCCGCAAGCACGGCGTGCCTTCTGGGCGCTGGTTCAGGGCATCAAGGCCCGCGGCACCACGGTGATGCTGAGCACCCACTATATGGACGAAGCCTATGTGCTGTGCGACCGCATCGCCATCATGGACCATGGCCGTTTTCTGACGGAAGGGACGCCACGCGGGTTGCTGGAAGAACATTTTGGTGTCGGGGCGGCTGAACGCCCAGGGCCCGAGGGTCGACCCTATAATCTTGAAGACTTGTTTCTAAAACTCACCGGGCGAGACCTGCGCGCATGAAATCACCGCAGACACCTCCCACCCAGAGCTCGCCACGCACGCGTCCCCGCGCGTTTGCCCCCATCCACCGCCTACTGGCGTTACTGCACGCACGCAATCTAGAATTTGTGCGCGATCGCAAGACGCTGGCGTGGAACCTGCTCATGCCTTTTGGCATCGTCATCGCCTTCGGGCTCATCTTTGCAGGACCTGAAAAACCTCTGTTTAAGGTAGGCGTGCTGCCACCCGTGGGAACGACGCTGCAGATGGCCCGCAGCCAGCATCTACATCCGCTGCTCACCACGCGATTCGTCGACTTCTATGTGCCAGAGGATGCAAAACTCGCCGTGTATAAGCTGTCGCGGCACCAGCTGGACTTATTGCTCGACTTACGCAGTACGGGTCCGGCCCATTACTGGGTCAACCCCGACTCTCCTAAAGGCTATTTCACCGAGCAACTGCTGCGTCTTGGCGATCGCGAAGCCATCCGTAACACAGTGACCGGTCAAGCGGTCAGCTACGTTGACTGGGTATTGCCGGGTATCCTTGGCCTGAACCTGATGTTCAGCAGCGTCTACGGCGTGGGCTATGTCATCTTGCGTTACCGCAAGAGCGGCTTTCTACGCCGTTTAAGCGCCACGCCACTCACCGCCTTCGAGTTTCTTAGCGCCCAGGTGCTGTCGCGGTTAATACTGGTGATGACTATCATCACCCTCAGCTTCATTCCGCTGAGCCTGTTGCTACATCTGCAGGTGCGTGGCAGCGGCGGGTTGTTATTTGTGCTGGCCGCACTGGGCAGCCTGAGTCTGATTTCCCTCGGACTGGTAGTCGCAGCTTACATCTCCAGCGAGGAACTGGCCGGCGGCCTGCTGAATCTGGTCACTTGGCTCATGACGCTGCTGTCCGGGGTTTGGTACTCGCTCGAGGGTGCCAGCCCGTGGTTACGCACGGTGGCACAGGCGTTACCACTCACCCACCTGCTAGACGGCGCCCGCGCTATCTTGCTCGATGGTGCTGGTTTTGCCGAAGTGTGGCCACATCTGGCCGTGCTCGCCACGCTGGCGCTGGTGTTCCTCAGCCTGGCCGCCGTGGGCTTTAAATGGCGCGCGGACTAAAGCC
>CANIOW010000007.1 GCA_947469285.1 Gammaproteobacteria bacterium | reverse complement strand
TCTTGCGCCTGGTTCAACGTCGTTTCAAGCGCACCGGAGAAGGCGCCGAGCGTGGGTTGATGAGTAATGTAGCGCACGGTACCCGAAAGGGAGCCCGAACCGAACAAGGTGCCCTGTGGGCCACGCAACACCTCGACCCGATCGAGGTCGAACAGGTCAAGGTCAGGCGTAAACAGCGACAGCGACACTACCGACTCGTCGAGATAGACACCGACCTGCTCTTTGACGCCTGGCTGATCACGGACGATCTGCCCGGCGGAGATGCCACGGATGGCGATCTGGCTCTGCCCGGGGCCCAGATTCTGCACCGAAAAATTTGCGACCGTACGCGACAACTCTTCCAGGTTGGTCACGCCGTGACTGCGGAGCGTATTCTCACTCAGCGCGCTGATCGAAAACGGCACCTCGAGGAGCGATTCTTCTCGCTTCCGCGCGGTGACGAACAGCTCTTCGACTTCGTTGTCCGCAGCCGACGCCGTCGGGCTGCCGGCGAACGCCAACGTGGCCATCACTAGGCCCATGAGCGTGAGCGCGAACGCGGGCGTGGACCGCAGCGCGCGAACAGGTTGTCTATGTTTCAAGCTAGCAGCACCACCAGAACATCAGCCGTCAGAGCAGCATAACATCGACGTAACTAGGCATGCAGCCAAGCCTAAGCAAGCCGCCTTAGCGCGCCATGGCGTATAGCCGCCGGGCCACTGCCAACAGGCTGACGGTCGTGAGCAAGTGCCCAAAGCCGTAGCAGAAGAAGAGGTCGCTGTACCAAGAAGACAGCACGCCAGCCTCGGGACTGATGGCTTCAAGCAAGTACCCTAATGACCAAACGGCGGCACTAGCAATGCCACTGATAGCGCCACCGCGACCGAAGCGCAGGCGCAAATGCGGGTAGTGAACAGCCAACCCCAGAGTAACTGCTGCTGAACCGGCAACCGAAAGACACCACCCGAACTCGCTGCCCTCCGGGTGGAACGTCAGGTGCAGGAAACCCAAGCCCCAAACGAGCAGGCCAACCCCGCTCGCGGCCAAGGACCCGAACGACGCGTGAACCACGGAAGGGCAATCGCACCCGGTGGCGCAGGCTTGGCGTCCCGACCGAGCAGCCACGATGGAGGCCGCCTCTTTACGAACGAAGACGGCAACCATTGAGAGAAACCCGAGCAGCAAACCTACTGCATAAGCACCATACCCAAAGGTAATGCCCTCGGGATGTTCTAGGTTGTGGGGATCCAAGGCAAAGATCGAAGTAGAGAACGCGATTGACAGCGCACCGAACACCGCCAGAGCCACGGCGACCGCGCCCATGCGCTGCGCCAGCGCCTGACGATGCATCAAGAGGGCGAAGGCGATCAAGAGTGGCCCCAGAAACTCGAGCAACCAACCCACCTGTGACTCATGGTTCGGTATAAGCACGAACCACCCTAAGCCCCAAAGAAAGAAACCCAGAGCCGCGAGGTAAAGCGCGACAAAAGAGCCCTGAGACGAAGCCGCATGTTCACTTGAAGCCATGAGATACCCTCAATAAACGTTTTTATGAAAACCCAGACGACCGCAATCACCGCCGAACTCGAGGGCGACGATACCAAATAGTCATCATCCCTTTCCAGCGACACCCGTCATTGGCCCCCGCCTGCTAGCGGGCGTGTATTTTTTAGCCTAACCTCTTGCGCCTAAGGAATCCGCCCCTGCTCCGGAGTTGAGGCCCATGGGTGTTTTTGCAAAATCGCTGGCCGCTGTTCGCGGCGCTGGCTGCACTGGCTCCGCTGCCGCCGAGGTTTACACGATGGCTCCCAGGACCACCATCGACCTGACAAGCAGCGCGGCACTAAAGAAACAGACCCTCCTCGTTGAGAACGGCCAGGGGCTCCGCCACGCAGCGGTCCCGGTACTCACGCCGCCAGCATGAATCCCATGCAGGGCGCCAACCGCCGCCCCTCATGGCTAACGCCACCCCATGCAAACCACCCACACCACGCAAGCCGCTTCAAGTGTCGAGCAGCACATCGACAGCATCCGCAAGCTGTTGGAAAAAAGCCGCTTTGCGGCAGCCTTGGCCGCAGCCGATGCAGTCTTGGCCACCGCCCCTTTGAACCGCGACGCCTTGTACATGGCGGCGGTAGCACAACGCTACCTGCAGCAGCCGGAAGCAGCGTTGGGCTTGCTGGACCAGCTCGAGGCTGCGGCCCCGCTTTACGGACGGCTCTTTCAGGAACGCGGCCATTGCCTACTGGTGGTCCAGCAGCCAGATCGCGCGCTCGCCGCCTACCAACGTGCGGTTACGCTGAACCCCGCCTTGCAGGCCAGTTGGAAAGCGCTAGTCGCGCTCTATCAGACCCTGCAGCGCCCAGACGACGCCGACCGTGCGCATGCGCAATGTATCCATTTGGAAAAGCTGCCAGCAGCGCTGGTCAGTGTCACCAGCCTCATGCACGAAGACGACCTGTTCAAAGCCGAACAGATTTGCCGACATTTCTTGCGCACCCATGGCCATCACCTAGAAGGCATGCGGCTGCTGGCAAGCATTGGGACTCGTCTCGATGTGCTCGATGACGCCGAGTTCCTGCTCGAGAGCGTGTTGGAATTCGCGCCCGACTACCATAGCGCCCGCTACGACTATGCGCAGGTGCTGGGACGGCGACAGAAATTCGCCAAGGCACGCGAACAAGCCGCGCGTTTACTGGCCATCGAGCCCGAGAATCGGGTGTTCCAAGCTCTGCATGCGGCCCAATGTGCCGGCCTGGGTGACCATGCATCCGCCATCGAGCAATACCGCCAGTTACTCATCCACACACCCCAGGATCCATTGCTACATCTGTCCATTGGGCATGCGCTGCGTTCTCTCGGACAAGTGTCGGAGGCAATTGATGCCTACCGCGATGCCGCCCATGTGAAACCAGATTTTGGCGACGCCTACTGGAGTCTGGCCAACCTGAAGACCTACCGTTTTCCCGAAACCGAAATGGCGGCCATGCGCGCCCTCGAAGCCACGTCGGAGACGGATTCCGTAGACCGCTACCACTGCTGTTTCGCTCTCGGCAAGGCGCTGGAAGATCGGGAGGACTATGCAGAGTCTTTCCGTTATTACGCCCGCGGCAATGCCGCGAAGAAAGCGGAGGTGCAGTATCGCGCCGACTACCTGGAACGGGACTTGAAGCTGCAGCAAAGCGTCTGCACAGCTGAATTTCTCGCTGCAAGGCGTGGCGTCGGTTGCCAACACGCCGATCCCATTTTCATTGTCGGGCTGCCACGGGCCGGATCAACCCTGCTCGAGCAGATCCTCGCGTCCCACTCGCAGGTGGAAGGCACCATGGAGCTGCCCAACATCCGGGGCTTTGCGATGCAGCTCGACGGGCGGCGGCGTAATGACGAACCGCCGCGCTATCCGTCCACCCTCGCCGGCCTGCGGCCCGACGCGCTCACCCGGATGGGCGAGCGTTATCTCGCCGACACCCGCATGTTTCGCGGCAGCGCACCCTGTTTCATCGACAAGATGCCAAACAACTTCCGCCATATCGGGTTGATTCACCTGATCTTGCCCAACGCCCGCATCATCGATGCGCGACGCGACGCGATGGGCTGCTGCTTCAGTGGCTACAAGCAACTGTTCGCGGCCGGCCAAGAATTTACCTACGGCCTTGACGATATCGGGCATTACTACCGCCAGTACGTCGAACTCATGTCCCACTGGGACAGCGTGCTGCCGGGCAAAGTGCTGCGGGTGCAATACGAAGAAGTGGTGGATCACCTAGAGGACAACGTCCGACGGCTCCTCGATTTTTGCGGACTGCCCTTCGAGACAGCCTGCCTCGAGTTCCACAAAACCTCACGTAGCATTCGCACCCCCAGCTCAGAGCAGGTCCGCCGCCCCATTTTCCGCGAGGGGGTGGACCAATGGCGACATTTTGAGCCTTGGCTGGGCCCGTTAAAGGCGGCCTTAGACCCATTGGCTGGTACCTGAACCCACCCCAGACCGAGCAGGTGAAAACCTATGCCTGTCAGTGCTACAGTACATAGGCAAGGGATCAATCAAACAGGCGCTGGCACAAGCGCAGTATTCCGGAGAATACCGTGAAGACGAGCCCCACACTAAGCTGCGCCATCCTGGCCATTCTGAGCAACGCGCCCGCAGCGGCATTCGCTGCGCCGCCTACTAACGGTGGCGCTGCACCGAACAATGCAGGCCAGGTAGAAGAGGTGCTGGTCACGGCGACCCGCCGCTCCGAGAGTCTGCAAGATGTACCCATCGCCATTCAAGCGTTCACGGGCGAGACGCTGGCCAATCTAAACGTGCAGACGTTCGACCAGTACCTGCGTTTCCTGCCCAACGTAACTTCCGCGGGTCAGGGGCCGGGTCAAAACCAGATCTACATGCGCGGGCTAGCCGCCGTGACCGACGCGAACCAAGTGTCGGGCGGCACCGGGCCATTCCCGAACGTCGCGGTCTATCTGGACGACCAGTCGGTGCAGCTCCCGGGTCATAACCTCGATGTCTACGCCGCAGATATCGAGCGTATCGAAGTGCTCGAGGGCCCCCAAGGAACCCTGTACGGCGCTGGTGCACAAGCAGGCGCCATTCGCTACATCACCAACAAACCACAGCTCGACGTGTTTGATCTGGCGCTCAAGGCCGGCTATGAAACAACCTCGCCGGGCGACTCCAGTAACAAGATTGAAGCGGTCATCAATCTCCCGCTGGTGAATGAAAAACTCGCCGCGCGTCTGGTGGTGTACAACGACTCGCGTGGCGGGTATATCCGCAATATCCCGTCCACTTTTCACCGCACCGCGGAAGGCTCTGGCATCCAGTACTACTTCGGGGGCGTGCTGCCAGAGGGGATTAACAGCCTCTCGAACGAGGGCTTGGCCAGTGACGCTTATAACCCTGTGAAATATCAGGGCGCGCGACTCAGCGGCTTGTACCAGTTCAACGACGACTGGTCGTTGCTGGTGCAACAGAGCCACCAGAAACTCGAGGTGGACGGCGTTTTCGGCTACGACCCGACGCTCGGTGACTTGCAGATTGCGCAGTACAACCAGACGCGCATGGAAGACACCTTCGACAATACCGCATGGACACTAACCGGGCGGCTGGCGGCACTGGATGTGGTCTACACCGGTGGTTACTTGGACCGTAAGCTGGATGGTGTGACCGATTACACGGCCTATGCGAATTCGTTCTTTGGACCCTACTACCAGTGCACCGGTGGCGCCTATTTTGCGACCAACCCAGCGAACCCCGACGCCGCACCTCACTGTTACTCGCCAAGCGCCGTGTGGCGGGACGTGCAGCACAATACCCACCAGAGCCACGAACTGCGGGTAAGCACGCCGGCGGATCAGCGTTTACGCGCCATCGGCGGTGTGTTTTACGAAGATTTTAAAATCGAGGATTCCGCGAACTTCATCTACGGCAATGCGGACGCCGGGTTCCTCGGCCAGAAACCGCTGGCCGGCACCACCCAGTTTGACCCGTCGCGTCGTCCCGACGGCAATGCATTTTTCAATGACATCACGCGCGGTTATAAACAAAAAGCCGCGTTTGGCGAGGTGGCCTTCGATATCCTCCCGCAACAGTTGACCGTGACCGCGGGTATTCGCGCGTACTCGATGGACACGTACGAAAAGGGCTCTGCCAATTCGGGTTACGGCTGTCGCTATGTGGTCGACTGCCAGCCCGCGCCGTACAGCAAAAACCTCGACGCTCTCCACCTGCAAAAAGACTTCTCTGGCAACACCCGCAAGCTGAACATCACCTGGCATGTCACCGACGATGCCATGCTGTATGCCACCTATTCAGAGGGGTTCAGGCCTGGCGGCTTTAACCGCGGTCAGGGAGTGATGCCCGCCACCTCGCCCCTCTCCGGCCTGTTCTCGGTGCCGATTTTCTTCGACAGCGACGAGCTCACCAACAAAGAAATCGGCTGGAAGACCACGTGGCTAGACGGCCGCCTGCGCTTGAATGGGGCCATTTACCAGGAAAACTGGAACAACGTTCTTATCACCCAATACGACCCAACGATCTACGGCAACCTGGTGTTCACCAGTAACGGCCCAAACTACCGGGTGCGCGGCGCGGAAACAGAAATCGTCTTTCGTGCGACCGAGCATCTCACCCTGTGGACCGCCGCCTCGTGGAATGACAGCCAACAAGCCAACCAGCCATTTCTTTATGGTAACGACGGCCTGCCGGTCATCCTGTACCCAACGCCGGGCAAGGGCAGTCCACTGGCACAGGCACCCGCGTTCCAGGGCAATGTACGCGCCCGTTATGAATTCACGCTCAACGGCTACGAGGCGTACTGGCAGATCGCGGCACAGCACACCGCGGAGTCCAAGGCGTCGGTCATCGTGCCGTTGAACTACACGCAGCACCCCTACAGCACCTACGATGCTGCCCTGGGCGTCGCTAAAGACACGTGGAGTGTGGAACTATTCGGCGAGAACCTGTCCGACACACGAGCGGAGCTGTACCTGAACCCAGACAACGGGCCCTTGGTCACGGTCACCAACCGTCCGCGCACCGTGGGACTACGTTTCTCGTATCGCTTACCGCGTCGTTAAGGGCATGCGACCCACCCTACGACCAGCGTCATGCGCTCTGTTAGCGCTTGGCCTGCTGTGGTCAGACGTTGCCCCGCTGGCATCAGTACCGGCGGACTTGGTGTTGGTCAATGGCGCAGTTTATACCGCCGATGCAGCCCGCAGTTGGGCCAGCGCCATCGCAGTCACCGGCAATCGCATCCGCTATGTGGGCGATACCGCCACGGCGCGGTCGTACGTGGGGCCACGAACGCAAGTGATCGACCTGAACGGCCGCATGGTCCTGCCGGGGTTTCAAGATTCGCATTCACACCCCGGCATGGCACCGAACCCGGACACCGCACTCGACCTGCACGGGTTGGTGAAACGAGAACAGATCTTCGAGAAGATTCAACAATACGCCGTCGCCCATCCGGAGAAGCCGTGGATTGTGGGCGATGGCTGGGATGAAGTGGCTTTTTTACCGAGTGGCCAGCCAACCCGCGAAATGCTGGACGCGCTGGTCCCCGATCGCCCTGCCTACCTCACCAACAATTCGGGCCACGAGGCCTGGGTTAACTCCCGCGCCTTGGCGATGGCCCACATCAACCCAACCACCGCCGACCCACCCAATGGCCGGATTGAGCGCAACGCCGATGGACAAGCCACCGGAGCGCTGCAGGAAGAGTCCGCCATGAATCTGGTTGCGGCGCAGATACCCCCGGCCACTGCTACAGAAGCATTGGCCGACCTGATCGCGGGCCTGGCTGAGATGACGCGACTGGGCTATACCGCCGTGGTCGATGCCATGGCCACCCCTGCCGTTGCGCAGGCTTTCCAGACATTAGATGCCCGTGGCGCCCTCCAACTGCGCACCCGGTTATGTCTGCCATTCAATCCGGACGAAGACGACGCACCGCAAATCGCAGGCTTTCTCGCGCAACGCAAGGCCTTGGCGGGTAAGAGACTGCGCGCCGACTGCGTGAAAATCTTTCTCGATGGTGCTTATGGTTCACACACCGTAGTGCTGCTAGAGCCCTACACCGACGACCCGGGGAAATTTGGCCGCGGGCAACTGTTTATCGAGCCGGCGCGTCTGAACCGACTGGTCACCCAACTGGATGCTGCGGGCTTTCAGGTCCATGTGCATGCCCAGGGCGATGGTGCGGTGCGCGCCGCGCTCGACGCGTTTGCAGCGGCACGCGGCGTCAATGGCTGGCACGATAACCGCCACACTATCGCCCACCTGTGTCTCATTGACGCAGCCGACATCGCGCGTTTTCGCACGCTCGGGGTGGTAGCGAATTTCTCGCCTCTGTGGAGTCGCGGTGACCCGTGGGAAGCTGTCTTCGCCCCGCGACTGTTTGGGCCGGAGCGTAGTCAGCGCATTTTCCAGACGCGCACGCTCCTCAACGCGGGCGTCCAGGTCGTTTGGGGCAGCGACTGGCCCGTCACGGGCGTGTCGGCCCTAGAGGGCCTGGAAACTGCCGTCACGCACCGCTACCCCGGCGGTATCGACCCCACTGGCCAGGCAGACTCGGTGTGGAATCCGCTCGAGCGCCTCGGGCTTCCAGAGGCGATTGCAGCCTATACCAGCACCGGCGCCTATCTGCTGCACGAGGAACAATCGCGCGGCACCATCGCCGTGGGGAAACTGGCAGATCTTGTGGTGGTGCATGCGAACCTGTTCGCAACACCCGTGCTGGAGCTGCACAGCGTGCCGGTCGACCTGACCATGATCGATGGGAAAATTGTCTTCTCCCGCACCACTCACTGACAGTCATGCGTGGGCATCTGCTCTGCCTCGGGTGATTATCCACCGGCGCAACATGCAGTGCATTCAATAAAGCTGCGGGTTATGCTTGAACTTGGTTCAAGTTCAGCCATAGAAGCGAGCACGCCATGAAGTACCCCCAGCTCCTGTCGCCGGGCCAGATCGGGCCCATGCGGGTACGCAATCGCTTATTCCTGACTGCCATGGGCACCAGCCTCGCAGAAGCGGACGGCACTTGTGGCGAGCGGCTACATGCCTTCCTGCTGCGTCATGCCGTCGGGGGCGCCGGCCTGGTGACCATGGGCGTCGTGGGTGTTGGTTGGCCTATCGGCGGCAACATGAAAGGACAGCCGGCGCTGTCGGAAGACCGGCATATCGCCGGCATCGCCGCGCTGGCCCGTGCCGTGCAACAACATCATTCCCGCTTTGCGGTGCAACTGCATTTCGGTGGCTTGGTGGGCATGGAGGACATGCTGGCGGGCCGCCCCGCCTGGACGCCATCGCTGCCAGTGCGTGTCGATGGCGACATGCTGGCGGGCTTTCTGGACGAAGAGCTCGCCGTGGCGCCCTTTTTTAAGCTGCGTGATGTCACTTTCAAAGTCATGACGCACGCGGATATCGCCGCGCTGGTAGAGATGTTTCGAACCGCCGCCGTACGTGCCCGGCAAGCCGGCGTGGATGGCATCGAGATTCACGGTGGGCATGGCTACATTATTTCCTCTTTCCTCTCGCCAGCCACCAACGTCCGCACGGACGAATACGGCGGCAGCTTGGAGAACCGGGCGCGCCTACTGGTGGAGATTCTCCGCGCCGTCCGCGAGGCCGCAGGCCCAGACATCGCGGTGTGGTGCAAGATCGATGTGGAAGAGTACGAACGCGACGGCGGTATTCGGCTACACCATGCCATCGAAACCGCCAAGCTCGCCGTAGCCGCGGGCAGCGATGCCATCACCGTCACCGCCAATCATGAAACCGCACACGGCACGCTCCATTCCGGCTCGCACACACCACACGTGCCCGGACTGAACCTGTCGCGGGCAGCGGCCATCAAACGGGCGGTCACGGTGCCGGTGATTGTCTCCGGCCGGATTGAACCGGAAGTGGCCGAAGCCGTGTTGCAACGTGGCGAAGCCGATTTTTTAGGGATGGGGCGCAAGCTGCTGGCCGACCCGGCCTTGCCTGCCAAAATAACGCAAGGCACGCCGGAGAAAATTCTCCCCTGCATCTATTGCTACACCTGTATCAGTGCCATTTACAACGGCGGCACCGTGCGTTGTGCCGTCAACCCGGAAACCGCCTTTGAACAGGAAGACTGGCTGGCTCCCGCGGCTTCGGTGCGCCATATCGCCGTCGTGGGTGGGGGCCCGGCCGGCATGGAAACTGCGCGCCGTCTGGCTTTGCGCGGACATCGGGTCACCCTCATCGAGCGCAGCGGGCAACTGGGCGGCACACTGCGCTTCGCCTCCATCGCGTATGACGCCAACGAGCGCTTGCTGGCGTGGTTGATCAGGGAGATTCGCGAGTCTACCGTCACGGTACGCCTCAGCACCGAAGCCACTCCCGAACTGCTGCGCACCCTCGCGGCTGAAGTGGTGGTGGTGGCCACGGGAGCACGCCGCGACCTCTATGCCGTGCCGGGCGATGCTCAAGCACACGTCTTAAATGGTGATGATCTGCGTCGCCTGATGCTGGGCGAGCCTGCGCTACCCGGACGCAAGAAACTGAACTGGGCAGTCCGTGCGCTGGCGGCCGTGAGCGCTGTGAGCGGCTTAACCGCCAGCCCCAAGGTGGTCCGCGCAGCCACCCAGACATGGCTACCGCTCGGTCGCCGCATCGTCATCATCGGCGGCGAACTGGTGGGGCTCGAGCTGGCGGAATTCCTGGCGCACCGTGGACGCGAAGTGGTGGTACTGGATGGCGCCGCCAAATTTGGCCGTGGCTTACAAATTGTGCGTCGCTGGCGGGTCCTAGATGATTTGCGGACCGCCGGGGTGCGCTTTGAACCAGCGGTGAGTGGTATCGAGATTGACGCACACGCCGTTCATGCGGTGCGTGCTGATGGGACCGCCGTTCACTTTGCCGCAGATCACGTCATCCTCTCGCTAGGCGCCGGTGCCGACTTGCGTTTGGCGGATACCCTACGGGCTGCTGGCTTCGACCCGCAGGTAGTGGGTGATGCCGCAGGCGTTGGGTATATTGAAGGCGCCATGCGCAGCGCCGCCTTGCTGGCACGCACCCTGTAACCAGGCATCCGCAGTGGTATCCTGCACGCGAACTTTTTCAAAGGATCTCGTGCATGGCCTCGCTTTCCGCATTACTCGCTTCCGGCAAGGTCTTGCTCGCCGATGGAGCCACCGGCACCAATTTGTTCGCCATGGGTCTGACCTCTGGCGATGCGCCAGAAATGTGGAACATGGAACACCCAGACCGTGTGCAGGCCTTGCATCAGGGGTTCGTCGATGCCGGTGCCGACATTATTCTGACCAACACCTTCGGTGGTAATGCCCGTCGCTTGATGCTGCACGGCATGGAACACCGGGTGCATGAGATCAACCAGCTGGCCGCGCAGCATGCACGCACTGTGGCCGACAAGGCAGGGCGCCCCGTGGTTGTCGCCGGGTCGGTGGGGCCCACCGGCGATCTGTTCGAGCCGCTGGGTGAACTCACCGAAGCGATGGCCATCGAAGTCTTCAGCGAACAGATGGCGGGCCTGAAAGCCGGCGGCGCTGATGTCGCCTGGATCGAAACCATGTCCTCACTCGAGGAGATCCGCGCCGCCGCCGTCGCTGCTGCGCGGGTAGGCATTCCCTACACCTTTACCGCCAGCTTCGACACGGCTGGTCGCACCATGATGGGCATCACCCCGGCGGCGCTGGTGGAGTTTGCTCAAGAGCTCAGCCCGCCGCCCGTGGCCATTGGCGCCAACTGCGGCGTGGGCGCCTCGGATCTGCTCATCAGCATTCTCGGCATGACCGCTAAGGCCGCTGGCATTGCCATCATTGCCAAGGCCAATGCGGGCATCCCGCAGTTCATCGGCACCACTATCCACTACAGCGGCACCCCAGAACTGATGGCGAACTACGCAGGTCTGGCGCTGGACTCCGGAGCCCAGATCGTGGGTGGCTGCTGCGGCACCGGCTTTGGTCATCTGTCGGCCATGCGGCATGCGGTGGATGCTCACCACGCCGGCGCGCGACCCGATGAAGCCAAAGTCGTGGCAGAACTGGGCCCGCTACAAGCGCCGGGCGCCAAAAGCGGCCACCGCGTGAGCGAAGGTCGGCGCAACCGCCGCACCTGACCGGACTGGACCTAGCGGGGTTCAGCCCGGGCTGAACCTAGGCTGAACCTCATGGGGCGCCATGCGCCCTCTACCCCAACAGTCATTCGAAGGCGTCGGCCTGCACTTCAAGCACCACCACTTGGCGGCGCGCCGCGAAGTCACGCATGGCCTGCTCTAAGGTGGCCAGGCTGTCGACACGCCGGTAGCGATAGCCATACGCCTGCGCCAGCAAGTCGAAGTCCGGCGGCAACACATCCACGCCTTCAGGTTCAATACCGACCGCTAGCATCGAGGTTTTGATCTCCCCGTAGCCACGGTTGTTCCAGATCACAATAGCGGTCCAGGCATCGGCTTCGCGCGGCCCGGCCAGCTCACCGAGTGAAAACTGCAGCCCCCCATCGCCCACTAGGCACACCACCGGCCGGTGGGGCGCCGCCAGACTAGCGCCCGTCGAAGCGGGCAAGGCATAGCCCAACGATCCATAGCCCGTGGCACTGTTGAACCATGAGCCGCTGGTCGCCGCCGCAAACCCCAGGTTACCGGCATAGACGGCTTGGGTGGAATCGCCAACCAGCAGGGCCGCGGGCACGGTATCGCGAATCACTTCCAGAAAAGCCACTTGCCGCTGCATGGCCGGAGTAAGCGCCGCGAAAGCGGCTTGCCGAGCGTCGGCGGCACGCACAGCACCGGCGCTATTGACCGCCGCGTCGCCCTCTGCGCTCCGTAAAGCTGCCAACGGCAGCGCCGCCAAGAGGGCCTGCAGCGTCGCTGTGGCATCGCCCAGCAGTGGCAGCTCCGGCCGCACGTTACGCTGCAATTGATCGCGGTCGATGTCGATACGAATCAGCCCGGCGGGCTGTGCGAATTCAGACACGCCGTACATGTCATAGTCGGTCTGCCCAAATTCAGTGCCGATAGCGAGCACGACATCGGCCCCCGCCACCAGTTCACGCACCGGCGCCAACGAAGGACTAAACGGCACATTCAAGGCATGCCCCGGTGGCAGCAAACCACGCGCATTGATCGTCGTCACCAACGGTGCTCCGAGACGTTCTGCCAGCGCACCTACTTCGGCAGCAGCCCGCAGCGCACCGCCGCCGGCGATGATGAGCGGAGCCCGGGCGGCGGCCAGCCGCTCGGCAGCCGCGGCCACGGCCGTGGCGGCAGGTACCACCGGCGCCGGCACCGCGAAGCGCACCGCGGCGGGTAAATGTCCTGCCTCCTCGGTCAGCACATCGCGTGGAATTTCCAGATAAGCGGGCTGCGGGCGCGCGCTACGTGCAGCGCGAAAGATGCGCTCTAGCGCAGGCACCAGATCTTCCGGATGCGTAATGCGCTGACTAGAACCGGCCACTCGCGAACCAATACCCAACTGGTCAGGCGTCTCGTGCAGATAGCCCTTGCCCGTGCCAATTTCACCGCGACGGTTCTCGCTCGAGATGACCAGCAGCGGGATGGAATCTGCCGCGGCCTGCCCCATGGCGGTAGCAATATTGGTCAGGCCTGGACCCGTGATCGTGAAGCACACCCCCAGCTCGCCACTAACGCGTGCATACCCGTCCGCCATGAAGCCCAGACCCTGCTCATGCCGTCCCGCCACATGGCAGATGCCAGAGGTTGCCAGGCCACGATAGAGCTCCAGGTTGTGCACCCCGGGAATGCCGAAAACATGCCGGACACCTTGTGCCTCAAGCACTTCGATCAGGTAGGAACCCAAGGTCTTTTGCATGTTTTACTCCTAGTGAGCAGTATCCCACTTTGACGCCGCCCACACCTAACCGTGAGAATGCCGCTTCGCTATTGCGGACCCTATGCTCCTGCCCATGCCAACGCCCACGCCCACGCCCCGACACGTGCCGATCAGTACCGGCGATATCGCGTTCCTGACGCGTCTGGTGGGGGCGGCGTATGTCCGCCACGCGGCTGACCTGGCCACACTGGACCCAGGCATCGACCCGCACAATCGCCGCGCCACTTGCGAGCTGCGCCCCGGATCGACACAGGAGGTCGCGGCGGTTCTGGCCTACTGTCATGCACAGCGCATCGCCGTCGTCCCGCAAGGCGGGCGCACTGGTCTGTCGGGCGGGGCCGTCACCGCAGTCGGCGAGCTGGCCTTGTCGCTCGAGCGGCTCAATACCATCGAAGTCTTTGACCCGCTGAGCCGCACCGCGGTGGTCGGCGCTGGCGTAACGCTCGCCGCCCTGGCCGCACGCGCGGCGCGCGACGGCTTGGCGGCCGGCATCGATCTTGGCGCGCGGGACTCCGCCACCCTCGGCGGCTTGGTCTCCACCAACGCAGGCGGGTCAGCGGCCTTTCGTCACGGCACTATGCGCGAACGAGTGCTTGGACTGGAAGTGGTGCTGGCCGACGGCACGGTACTGACCGAACTCTGCCAGGTCCGCAAACGCAATGAAGGCCTCGCCGTCGAGCGGCTCCTGATTGGCGCAGAGGGGACGCTGGGCGTGGTGACCCGAATCGCAATCGCTCTGGTTCCCGCCGAAGGGCCTCTCGCCACGGCGCTCGTGGCCGTGGCCAGCTTACCGGCTGCCGCTGCCCTCACCCACTCCCTCAGCGCGTCCCTGACAGCGCTGGAAATCATGTCGGGCAACCACGCCGCCAGCGTCTGCCGCGCGCTGGGGTTGACTGACCTGACCGAACTGGCGACGGCGCCCTACCTGCTGCTGGTGGAAATGACCGCGGCCACGGCGGCCGCGGCTGAAACGGTCCTACTGAGCTGGTTAGATACGGCGTTGGAGGCAGGCCTGGTGGTTGACGGTCGCGTAGCCCACAACGAGACACAACGGCAAGCCTTCTGGCGGGTGCGTGAAGACTGGGCCGTCGACCGCGAGCACCCGGGGGGGCTGTGGTTTGACGTGTCCGTGCCACTCTCAGCGCTTGCCGACTATGTCGCGGCACTGCGGACCCGGCTGCAGGTGTATGACCCGTCACTGGCCTTGTTCATCGTGGGTCATCTGGCCGATGGCAACCTGCACCTTACCTTGAATGCCGCCACGCCCATCACTGCCCGCTACGCGGAACTGGCTCCGTTGGTGACTGCCGGTTTGTTGGAGGCCGGTGGCTCTTTCTCTGCCGAACACGGCATTGGTCTGGAGAAAAAAGCCACGCTGACGCGTTTAGCCAGTCCGCAAAAACAGGCGCTGATGCGCCAACTGAAAGCGCTGTATGACCCCCGGGGCATTCTCAACCCCGGTAAGGTGATCCCGGAATGACCAGGTCCACCTACGGCTTGCCGAAACCCTGAGCCACGTTCAGCGCTTCAAATGGCAGGTTGAGAATCGGGTAGGCCTTCCAGTCCTGATAGTCGAAGTGCCACCACTCGGTTTCGTAGACCGTATAGCCTTCCGACGTCATCGCTACCCGGAGCAACTCCCGGTGCCAGCGCTGTAGCGATGTTCCCCCCGGGTAGGTAGGAAACGAACGCGGCGACATCTCGTCATAGGTCCCTGGCATCGGTACCGGTTTTCCAGTGGCCAGTTCGTATAGCGTCAAGTCCACCGCGCAGCCGCGATTATGGCGCGAACCCTGCGCTGGGTCGGCGACGAAAATTTTTCCTTCCGGTGGCGTGGCCTCCCAAAAGATCTTCGTGACATACCACGGACGATACGCATCGTGGATCAGGAGTCCATATCCCAGCGGCTGCAGCTTCCCCAGCACCCGCACTAAGGCCTCGGCGGCCGGGCGCTGCAAAAACGCACGCGCCTGCGAGTAAACCGGCGTTCCCAAAAAATTATTCGTCGAGGCATACCGAATGTCCAGGTGCAGCAAGGGATCGAGCGTGGCTAGCTCAACCAACTCGGGCTGCCGAAAGACGCCGGCTTCCACCGGCATGGTGGCGCTGAGAGCTTCTGCTCTGAGCTGCGCAACGGGACGCGCAGGATGCACCGTAAAACTACCGCTCGCGGCCAAGTAGTCGCGACGTAACACCGCGAGGGCAGCAATGCGCAAAGTAGCCACGCCGGTCGGCGCCAACGACAGCGTCACTTCGGGAGTGACCGCATGGCCGGTGGCATAGACGGTGGGACTGACTCGCGCGAGCGCCTGGGTTTCGCCCTCTGGATGCGCCACCCATAACTGGCCCTCACGCTCCAAGACAAGCAGCGGCTTGGCCTCCGCCATGGGGCCATAGTCACCCACCAACGGCTCCCATTCCACCGGCATCTCGGAAGGGCGCGGCGGCGGGTTCAAGGCCGGCTGCGCGAACGCACCAGTGAATGACCAGACACCCATGAGCGCCCAAGCTGCGACCCGCACCCCACGCCTGACACGAGCCACACGTCGCGTGAGAGAGAGAATGGGCAGCGATGCTGCCGGTGCCAAGGATGGATCTAACTCGCGTTTCATGAGCGCAGCGGACCCACGCGCGTGACGCGCGCAGGCGCGGACCAGTCGATGGGTTCTACCTTCGGCAACAGATACCCCCAACCGAAGATGCCCAGCACATTGATTAAACCGGCCACGGTGAAGGCCAGCACATAGTTACCCGTTGCCAGCACCATCCAACCACTCAGGGCCGGCGCGAGAATGCCCGCGATATTGCCGCAGAAATTCTGCACACCAATCCAGCGGCCCGTCGCCAGCGGACCGGCCAGAATCTGGCCAATGCCGAACGTGCCTGGGGAGGAGAACCCCAGGAACACTTCGTAGAGAAATAGACAGGCGATGGATTCGCGCACTGGCAACAGCAACATGCCGGCCATGGCACCAATCGATACCACATGGCTGAGCGTCATGGCCCATTTGTAGAACACCGTGGCCGAACGACCGGCGCGGATCCACCGGTCGGCGTACCAGCCTGACAGCATCGCCGACACGGCATTCACCAGGTAAGCACCGCCCGCGACGCCGGCCATGGTGCCCATTGAAAAGCCGCGAACTTCCACCAGGTACAGCGGCAGGAAGGAGAGAATAAAGTACCAGTTGTAGTTGCCGGCAAAATGTCCGAGGGACACCCCCCACAAGCCACGCTGCCGCAAGATCTGCGCATAGCTTGGCATCTGTTCAAGCGTTGCCGGCCGTACCGCCACTGCAGCGGTGCGCGCCGTATAGCGCAACCATGGCCACAGCCAAAGCAGCGACAGCGCACCAAACAGCAGGAACACTGGCCGCCAGCCGTGCCGCTGCATCAGCCAGCCGCCGACGAAAGTCCCGATGGCCGGCCCCACCAGATAACCAAAACTGATCATGCCGTTGGCCCCACCCCGGCGTTCCACCGGTACATGGGTAGCGATGAGACTGGAACTGGCGGGAAACACCGCGCTTTCCCCCACCCCGAGCGCCAGACGCAACAAGAGCAATGACAGCAAGCCATGCGCGAAGCCGGTCAGCAGTGTCGCGACCGCCCATAGCGTGGCACCCACGGCGAGCACACGGTGTGCGCCGAAGCGTTCAGTCGCCCACCCCACCGGCACCATGCAGGCGACATACGTCCAATAGAACGCCGACAGCAACAGCCCAATTTGGGCCGTATCCAGCTGCAGCTCTTGTTTGATCAGCGGCGCCGCAGTAGCCAGATTACCGCGATCCACATAGCTGATGAGCAGCACCACTGCCAGCAGGAACACCAGATATCGGGGTGATGGGCTCGCAGCCGGTGGAGAAACAGTAGTCACCAGTGACACCTTGGCGTGAAGCGGCTAGAGCGTCGCCACTTCGAGGACGATTTTCCCGATGTGCGCGCTCGACTCCATCAGTCGATGCGCCTCGGCGGCGGCGGCGAGCGGGAACGTGGCATGGATGACCGGCCCGGCACGCCCGGCCGATAGTGCCGGCCACACCCGCTCTAGCAAGTCATGCGCAATGGCCGCTTTTTCTAGCGTGGTGCGCGGACGCATGGTCGAGCCGGTAATCACCAGCCGTCGGCGCATGACCTGAAATAAGTCGATCGCAGCGCCTTTGGCGCCTTGCATGGTGGACACCTGCACCAGTCGGCCGTCCAGCGCCAGACAAGCGAGATTGCGCTCGAAATAAGGGGCGCCGACAATATCCAGCACAATATCCACCCCGCGCCCTTCCGTGAGGGTAGCGATACGCGCTGCAAAATCTTCATCGCGGTAAGGGACCGCCGCCACGGCACCAAAGCTTAGACAAGCCGCGCACTTCGCGGCAGACCCGGCGGTAGCATACGCACGTCCCCCAAACTCGCGCACCAACTGTAGCGCCGTCACACCAATGCCACTGGTGCCCCCGTGCACCAGCACCGTCTCACCCGCCTTGAAGCGCCCATGGAGCATCAGGTTGGCCCACACCGTGAAATAGGTTTCTGGCAAGGCCGCCGCGCGGATGGCGTCGTAGCCCACCGGCCACGGCAAACATTGGCTAGCCGGCACGGCACAGTATTCGGCGTAACCACCGCCGTTGGCCAGGCCCGTGACCTGCTGCCCCACCTGCCAGGTCGTCACCGCTGTGCCGCAGGCAACCACTTCGCCGGCCACCTCAAGCCCGATCACTGGGCTGGCGCCGGGGGGTGGCGGATAAAGGCCGGTGCGCTGCGCCACATCGGGACGGTTGACGCCTGCGGCGGCGACACGAATGAGCACTTCATCGGCACGCGGCACCGGCAACGCCATGCGCTGTGCTACCAGCACCTCGGGGCCTCCCGCGGCGCGCGCCGCAATAAAACGCATCGAATCAGGCAAGCCAGTCATGGGGGTGCAGGTGTCCTTGGAAACTCAGGTCGTTAGCTATCAACGCTTAGCGCGGGAGGGCACCACGATAACGTCGCTATGGCCGATGACGCTCTCCAGACTGCCAGAGATTCGTTCCATCACCGCATACACCTCCGCCATGGTCAGATCCTGACGGAACTCCAGAAACAGATGAATAAACACCCGGTTGCCTGAGCGTCGCGAGTGGATGCGATGGAGCTGTTCATACTCGTCAAAAAATCGCGCCAACTCGCGCAGCACTAAGAACTGCGAAGCTTCTTCTAGGGTCTTGTCACTGAGATCTGCGACCGCCGCCGAAATGCCGTAATAGACCTTCACCAGCACTGCCACGCCAATGCCACACGACACCAATGGGTCGAGATAAAGTGACAAGAAATGTCCGGGCATCACCTTGCCCAACAGCAGCACGGCCAGAATGCCAAAGTCCGCGCACAAGGAAATGCGATAGGTGCGAATTTTTGACAGGATCATCGCCGACGCACGCTTCGCATGGGTTTTGGTCAACACCAGCAGCACCGTCAGCTGCGCGACAAAACCCACCAGCGTGACGCCGACGGCCACACCAATATTTCCCAACGGGTGCGGCGACTCGAAACGTTCCACGGCTTCGATGATGATGCTGGCGGCCGTCAACAGCAGCACCAATTCCAAGGCGACCGTCAGCAGGCTCTCAATCTTCCCCAATCCAAAATCAAACTCACCTTCACGCGCTTGCATCCGGTGCAAGGTCAGCCAGATGCCCAGCGACGCCAGCATCTCCACGGCTTCCTTGGTCGCATCCGCGTAGAGGGTCAGGGAATTGGCAACATACGCGGCGATCAGGTTGCTGCCCACCAGCAGCGTTTCCAGTAACACGCAGATGCCCAGCATGCGAGCCACGGTCGCATCATGGGCTTGGTCGGCCTGAGCTTTTACCGACATCAGAACCTCTCCCACGTGTAATGTTAGCGAATGGGGCACTATCACTGCTTCCCCAGAGCAACGCAAGCACCTAAGGACCACGGAGAGCTGATTGATGCAGCCGAGCCCCATTGCCTATGCCCTGCCCGTGTTCCTGCTCGCCATTGCCGTGGAGGCCGGAGTGGCCCGCTGGCGTGGCTCGCGCAGTTATTCCCTGCCAGACGCGCTGACCAGCCTGCATTTCGGGTATCTCAGCGAAGTCGAACGCACCCTGGCACGGCTACTGGTCATCGCCGTATACGCCGCGGTCTACCGGACATTTCACGCCTTTGAGTTACCCACCAACGCCTGGTGGGTTTGGGTGGGGACCGTGCTGGCCTATGACTTCTGCTATTACTGGGTGCACCGTTTCGGACATGAAGTGAACCTGATCTGGGCGTCCCATCAGGTGCATCATTCCTCGGAATATTTCAATCTCTCCACCGCGCTGCGCCAAACCGGTACCGGCTCGCTCCTGAAGTGGCCGTTCTATCTGGGACTGGCGGTTATCGGCGTTCCGCCCACCGTGTTCGCGGGCGCGGCTTTCATCGACCTGCTCTATCAGGTCTGGGTACACACCGAACAGATCGGACGCCTTGGGTGGCTGGACCGGGTGTTCGTCACCCCTTCGAACCATCGCGTCCATCATGGTCAGAACGACTACTGCATCGACCGCAACTACGGTGGCATCCTGATCCTGTGGGACCGCCTGTTTGGCACCTACGCCGATGAGCGCGCCGCTGAGCCCGTCGTGTACGGCGTACGCAAGCCGTTCCACAGCTACAACCCGGTCTGGGGCAATTTCGTGCTCTACCGCGAGCTACTGGTGGCGAGCCGCGCCCAACCCACCTGGCGCGACGCGCTCGCCGTCTGGTTCGGCCCCCCGCAAGGCTGGGGCGCAGCGGTGCCACACGCGGACTTCAAAGACTTTCAGCGCTTCGAAAAACCGATTCCCCGCGGCGTACGTCGTGCCTGTCTGGTGCAAAGCGCCCTACTCACCGCCGCCAGCGTGTACTACGTGCTGATGGCGACTCGCCTCCCTTGGAGCGGACGCCTGCTGAGCGGCGGGGTGATCCTCCTCGCCGCCAGTTTGATCGGCCTGCAACTGGAAGGACGCATGGCTCTCCACCCCCGCCACTGGCGGTTGCGTGCGCCGGACATCACCCCTATCCCACCGGAAGACACACCATGACCCCTGCAGCTGCCACCGACGTACTGCTCGCCCTTACCTGCGCCCTGCTCCTCTGGCGTCAGGGTCGCGCGGCACCGGGGCTGAGCGTGGCGCTCAGTGGCATCGCCCTCGCGGCCTGCTTCGGTGTGGCCCGCTTCTCCGGCCTAGCGGCCGCGGCCGGGCCGCACCAGTTCTTCAGCCTACTCGGCGCCGTGGCCGCCGTGCCGCTGCTGGCCTGGTGCCTGTGGGCACCGTCGAGCCTGCCCGCCCTGCAGCCCCGTGCGGCGGCGCTGGTCATTATCTTTGGCGGCGCGGGTGGGGTGGTCCTGGTCGGCGTGCTGAAGCTGAAAATCTGGGGCTTACTGATGCTGCTCAGCGCGGTGCTGCTACTGGTACGCGCTGCCTGGCAACGCCGTTCAATGTCGTTCTGGGCAGGCACCGTTTTGCTGGTGCTGGGCGGAGTGGTGCAGGCCGCCCAACCCGTACTGGGTAGTTGGCCCGCGGTGGCCTGGCTGCATCTCTTGTTAAGCGCCGGGCTGGCCTGGCTGCTCTGGCCGCGAGTATCCCAGTCGGGGAGCACCTAGAGGGCACTCCCCGACCGCGACAACTTTGACTTAGCGCTGACTGCCGAACTTGTAGTTGGCACTCAAGAACATCTGCCGCGGCAAGGACGGGAACTGGGTGGCAAAACCCAGGACCTCGAATACCAGCGCGGAATGGAAATTCTCGTTATTCCTGCAGTTCTTGCAGCTAAGCGCAATCCGCCACTGGTCTTCCGCCGAACGGTAGCCCACCGAAGCGTCCAGCACCGCGTAAGCCGGCACCGCCGCCAAAGGCGAGTTAGCGAGATCGCCAGAATACTGGCCCTGGCGCGAATACCACGCATTGGCAAACAACTCGCCGGTGCCCGCTGGCACATGCAGATCCCCGCCCAGCGCAAACGTCAATGCCGGGGTGCGCTTCACATGGTTGTTCAGCGGAATATCCGGGCTCGTCGTTTCCGTGTACTTGGCGCTGTTGGTCCCGAAGTTCGCGAAGAACGTGACTGGCGCAGCGGCGTTCCACGCCAATTCACCCTCGAAGCCGCGGTTGTGCATTTTGGCCGCATTCACGGTGAGGAAATTGCCGGTCTCGAGATTAATGGCCGTGATGATGAAGTCTTGGTACTTGGCATCAAAATACGTGAGGTTGACGCGCAAGGTGTTATCCAGCCAGGTGCTTTTCAGGCCCAGCTCGATAGAAGTGACCGACTCGGGACGGAACAGCACGAAGTCGCGCGGGTCCGTAACACGGGCGTTCCAGCCGCCACTCTTGAAGCCTTTTGTCCAGCTGGCAAAGACCATGACCTGGTCGTTGAGCTTGTAGTCCACGCCCACCTTGGGGTCGAACTTGCTGAACGTTGGGCTCACGTCCTGACCGAGAGCCACCACCGCCGCGGTATCCCAGAACGGCAATAAAGGCCCGCGGGCACCGGGGTAAGACGCCGGTGCGTAATTAGCCAGGGTGACCCCAGGAATGGCCCCCGGCATCACCACATATTGCTTGACGTCTACCGTCTTTTTTTCCTGCGTGTAACGACCACCAGCACTGACCGTTAGCTTGTCGGTGGCATGCCAGTTCGCATGGACGAAGGCGGCGCTGCTCTTGGCGTTGTTGTTCAGGTCCCGCATAAAATCGCCGGCGATAACACCACCGAAGAGGAACAACTGATCGCCGACGAACGAATGGTTACGCTCGTTCATGTAATACAGGCCGGCCAGCCAGTCGACGGCACCCACTTTGCCGCTGAAGGTAAACTCCTGGCTCCATTGGTTGTGGGTGCTGGCGTTTGGAATGACGTAGTTCGGAACCACTTGGTCGGAGACATCGATCAGGAAGGTCTGCTGCAGGCTGCGCACACCAGTGATCGATTCCAACTGAAAGCTACCGAAATCAATCGTGGCGTTAATTGAGGCCGCACGCGTCTTGGTTTCTTCGAACTGATCCTCTAGGCCGCTTTGCACCGAAAAGAAGGTGCCGGGGTTATCGTGCAGGCGGTCCTGGCCGATAATTTCCTCACCCTGATCCTTCAGGTATTCCACCGAAGCGACAATGTCCGTTGCGTCGTTGGGCGTCCAGCGTAACTGGGCGCGCGCGCCCGTCGCCTCTGGCGCCCAGGCGTCTTGGCCCGTGGTCCGGCTCTTCTGAAACCCGTTCTGCTGCTTGGTTTGTACCACCGTCAGCTTGCTCGACAGCTGCTCGTTCAGCGGCAGGTTCAGCGCCGCCTCGACCAGATAGCGGCTGTACTCGGTCTCGTAGGAAACACCCACATGGCCGCCGAATTCCTTGCCCGGCTTCTTGGTCACAAATTTGATGGCACCACCGGAGGTGTTGCGGCCGTACAAGGTGCCTTGTGGGCCACGCAGCACTTCGACGCGTTCCAGATCGTACAGGAGCACGTTGTTGGCGATCTGCCGCGAAATGTATACACCGTCCACGTAAACACCCACCGCCGGGTCGGAGGTAGCGATCGACTCGTCCTGACCCACACCGCGGAGGAAGAACGAGGCCGCCGAACCGAGACCCACGTTGTTACTGCCGAGCAGGTTCGGCACTTGACGCACCACGTCCAGGCCGCTGCTGATCTGCCGGTCTTCCAGCTCGGTGGCAGACAGGGAAGTCACGGACAAAGGCACTTCCTGTAAGCGCTCGCTGACGCGCTGCGCCGTGACCGTCACTTCCTCGAGGCCAGTCTCAGCCGGCGCAGCCGCAATAGCAGCAGAGGCCTGCAGCACAAAACCAACAGCAGCCAACAGGGCGATACTCGGGGCAGACGACGTGCGAGTCATAGTCAGGGTCCTCATTTTTGTATACAAAAATCACGGAAGATTGCAATAATGCGCCAGAATAGGTAGTTCACACAATAGGGCTACCCATCAATTTCCTGCGCGGCCAAGCAGGGGCTGCTGTTGCACATAGGCAACAAGCAGCGCTGTCAGTGCATTTCAGCGCCGCCGCTGACATTCATCGCCTCGCCGGTAATGTAAGCGGCCGCCTCGGAACACAAAAAGGCGCAGGCATTCGCCGTATCCGCCGCCTGACCCACTCGCCCCAGCGGAATCCCTTGGCGCATCTTGGCCAAATAATCTTCCACGCTAATGCCGGCCAGCTTGGCGTAATAGGCGTTCTGCACCGCCCCAAGCCCGGTGGTGACATGGTTCGGGCAAACCGCGTTAACGGTAATGCCATGCTGTCCCAGTTCTAGCGCCGCGGTGCGCGTTAACCCCACCAGTCCGTGTTTGGAGGCGATGTAGGCGGCCAGGTGCGGGTGGCCGGACTTGGCGGCCTGACTGGCGATATTGACGATGCGACCACCGCGCGCCTGCGCAATCATCTGGCGCGCCGCATGCTTGGTGCACAGCAACGGGCCCAGCAGGTTCACCTCCATGACGGCTTTCCAGAAGTCTGCCGGCATGTCCACGATGGGACTGAACAAGTAACCGATGCCGGCGTTATTGACCAGAATATCGAGCCGCCCAAACTGACGCACCGTGTTGGCGATGACTGCCTCCACCTGCGCCTCATCACGCACATCGAGCGCTAGTGCGAGCACCTCGGCACCCTCTGCGCGCAGTTCAGCGGCCGTCAGCTCCATTTCCGATTGCGTCCCGATATGTTCGCTGGCCAGCAACGGCTGGGCCGCGGCGATATCGGTGAGCACGACCCGGCAGCCGTCGGCGGCCAACCGCGCGCAAATAGCGCGACCCAACCCCTGACGACGACCCGCGCCAGTAACCAAGGCCACTTGACCCTCGAGCGGTCGGCGCCCGCGCGGCTCCTGACGGTCAGACATCAGCGATCTCCTCTCCTGAACGCACATCGGGGAGCCACAGTGCCGCCAGCGCCGAGGCCACTAGCAGCGGCGCAATGGCCACCGACATCGCTATCTGCCACCCTCCATGAGCCACCACCAACGGCACCACCAGCGGATACACCGCGAAACCCAAGCTCAATGGCGCCGAACCGCAGGCCGCATACGCGGTGGCGCGCATGCGGGTGGGGTAGAGGTCCGCGAGCAGCGCCCCCACCACCGCATTGCTGCCGTAAAAAAACGCACCGGTCAGTGCGAACAGCGCCAAGTCCTGCCAACGTTGGTTAGGCAGCCAGACGAGAGCCAGCAAGGCCAGCGCACCCAAAAAACACCATAGCGCATAGGTGTTCCGGCGGGTCCAGACGTATTCGCCCACCGCCGCCGCCAACAAGTACCCCAGCACCGCCACGCCATTGCCCATGCCCACCAGGGTGGTCGCCTCCGCCAGGGTGTAACCGCGGACCGCCATAAAGAAGGTAGGAAAGTAGAACGCCGTGCCCGCATAGGCACAACCAAAGCTAAAGAACAGCACCATGCACGCCACTGAACGGCGGCGAAACGCGGGTGCAAACAGCGCACCCAAGCGCAGCGGTGGCAATCCCGCTGCTCCCTGACCCTGACGAGCCGTCAAGTCGGCAAAGCGCCGACTCTCTGG
This sequence comes from Gammaproteobacteria bacterium, assembly GCA_947469285.1. Classification (GTDB taxonomy): domain Bacteria; phylum Pseudomonadota; class Gammaproteobacteria; order Steroidobacterales; family Steroidobacteraceae; genus CAIOHZ01. The sequence goes on along the minus strand of CANIOW010000007.1, from coordinate 82,842 downwards.
CAACCACCAGCCGATCAGCAGTGCCAAGGGCACCATCGCAAAGCCGATCAGGAAGATGGAGCGCCAGCCACCCGTGGATTGCATTAAGGGAGCGGCCAGCACGGCAGCGAAAAACCAACCCAGCGGATAGCCACACTGCAACACGCCCATGAGCATGCCACGGTGCCGCGCCGGGGCCGCTTCGGCGACATAGGCGGCCGTAATGGGGGCCACACCCGCCGCCAGACCAAAAGCGAGCGAACGGTAGAGGGTCAGCGTCAACACACTGTGCGCGTAACCGTGCAAGCCGACGAAGAAGGCAGAGCCGACCAGCAATACCACCAGCGTCCGCCGGCGTCCGTACCGGTCCGCCGCCAAGCCGGCGAGTACCACGCAGGCGGAGGCGGTCAAAAAAGCCAACGAGAGGATGCCGCCAATCGCTTCTAAGCCAATCGCAAACTCTTGGAGGATCCCGGGCACGGCATAACCAAACAAAGACTGGTCGAGATTACTGATGGTCCAGATCAGCAACATCACCAATAACACCCCCGTGCTGCTGGCAGCAGCCGCTCGCCAAGTGGGCGCCTTCATGGTTCGCGCAGTGGCCCGAGCGTCCGCGCGATAAATTGCAGCAGTGCGTCCTCCCGCGCCGCGCTAGTCGGCGGGTCGGCCAACAGGGCGGTCACCTCCGCTGCCGTCACCACACCCTTCGCAGCCGCCACACGTTCGATGGCATCCACCCTTTCGGTGAGCACCCACACTTCTTGTACCAGCTTCACCAGCACCGCCGAAAAACGGTCCATGCCGGGGTCGCTGAAGAACTGTGGCTGTCCATCGGCGCCGTAGTAACCGCGAGGTGCAGCTTCAGGAATGGCGGTAAAAGTCTCTGCTTCCGTACTCACTGCGCCGCGTCCTGCCAAGCACCAAACCCGAACCATTCAATGCCACCATGCGACAAGCGACCCGTGGTTTCCTTGTTGACCTCGCGCTCCTCGGCCGCTACCGCTGCATCCACGGCACTTTCGCCATAACTGCAAATACTGGGCACCACGAACTGTAGGTAATGCTGTGGCGCAAACCCTGCCTTGCGACACAATTCACGGGGCTCCTGGTCGCGAAATGCCTTATAGAACGGCTCCACGTTGTAATAGCAGTCCCAGTCGAGATAAAACCCTTCGAAAGCACCCATCTGCGTATTCGGCGGCAGCTCCATGTGCAGCATCAAGCCGCCGGGACGCAGCACGCGCCGAATTTCCGCAAAGACGCGCGCAATACTCTTGAGCGACAGCTCATGCAGAAACATCGACGAGAACACCAGGTCCACCGAATGATCCGGCAGATCCAGTTGCTCCGCATTCATCTGTGTGAACTGCACCGCCACCCCCTGCGAGGCAGCGCGCGCTGCGCCGTAGCGCAAGCAGCCAGCAGCCACATCGATGCCAGTGACTGCAGCGTCTGGATAGGCCTCTTTCCACGGCAGCGTGTTATGGCCAATGGTGCATCCCAGATCCAAAATGCGCTGCGGGTGAAAATCAGGGAACTTACGGCTGATATAACGTGCCATCGATCGGCCGATGTCGTTGAAATTATCGCCCATCAAGCCCATTGAAAAAACCGCGAAACCCTGGTCATAGATAGCCCCAGGCGCCATCTCTTCAGCGGCACCCTCGCCGCTGTAGGAACCGGGCATGAAATGCACGTCGATCGCCGAAACGCTGCGCGGCACCTTCACCGTGGAGTCGAGCTTCAAGCGGTCGGCACCAGCAACAGCCGCGGTCTCGAGCGCCGCTCGCTGCCGCGCCACCACCGGCGTGACTGAATCCCAGACCATCTTCTGGGCGGTCACGCGCAAGCTGCTATAGGCTTTAAAAGTTGGGTCGGTGCGCAGCGCCTGATGTACTTCATCACCGTCCGCCGGCAACCTGCCGTGGACTCCCTGAAAGCGCGGCGCTACACGGGCATCGTAGGCACGACGCAAGTCGCCGGCGAGGTCGCTGAGAACAAAACCACGTAGACCGCTGACGAAACGCTGACGCGCCACGTCTTCCGCGCTCAACTCGGGCTGCAGTGCATGATTCAGTGCAACGACCATCGGTGCCTCCTCGCGTCTAATCTATCGTAACGGGAAATTCAGTCCACGCTGGTGATGCTAGCGCACCCACCACGCAAAATGTAGCTCCACAGGAGCCCACTACAACAATAGGCCAACGCGATGGCCGTCAGCCGTCGCCGCCAGCAGTGTCCGCGGCTGCTGGCAGTCACCCACCACCTGCACCTCGATGCCTGTAGCTCGCAGCCCGTCGACGAGCGTATCGTCCTGCGCACGCGGGGTCGCATAGGCGATCACCGCAACCGCGTCAATCTCGGTCAAGACGCCGGTGTACACGTTACACAGGCTCACCCGCCCCTCTTCGAGTATCGACGCAGCGTGCAGTTCGTGTAGCGGCACCACCCGCACCCCCAGTTGCGTCAAACGCCGGTAGATACCCAGCGCGCTGACTAGCGGCACGTCCACCGCGATCCGCTCGCGCGGAGTCACCAACACCACCTCGTCAAACAGCTGCCGCAAACGCACCGCCGCCGCGTAGGTCCCTTCGGTGTGGTCCATATCGAGGACCACCGCCACCCCTCCTTGCGGCTCCCTCAACCCGGCCAGATCCGCCATCAGCTGCCGCAAATTCGCCACTGCGCCAGTGGCCCGCCATGAGGCTGGCAAGGAACGTGGCCAGAGCATGGTAGAGCCCGTGGCCATCACCACCACGTCAGGGGTTGCTGCAACAATCTCGGCCAGGCCGACACGCAGCCCAAGCTCAAACCTCACCCCAGCGCGTTTCGCCGCCAACCACTGGTAATCGTAAACCGACGACAGCGACTCCCCGCCTGGCAAGGACGCATGCAGTCGCGTCTTTCCGCCCACGGTTGCGGAAGCTCCAAACACCGTGACCTGATGTCCGCGAGCCGCGGCTACCCAGGCCGCCTCCAGACCCGCCACACCCGCACCAACCACCACCACCTTGCGCGGCCGCGGCACGGGCGTCGGGCGCCAATCGACCTCGTCGGGTTCTGCCACGCGGGGGTTGTTATCACAAGCCAAAGGCGCGCCATCAACGATAGTGCCCCAGCAAGTATTGCAGGACACGCAGTACCGAATCTCGGCTTCCCGGCCAGCGGCGGCCTTGCTTGGCCAGGCGGGATCGGTGACCAGTGCGCGACCGAGCGCCACCAATTCGACCACCCCACTGGCCAGATGCGCATCCGCTTCCGCAGGGTCAGTAATGAGGCCGAGCCCGACCAACGGCTTGCCATTCACCGACGCCCGCAACTGGGCAATGAGCGGCATCCAAGTGGAACGTGGCCAGTGCATATCGGGAACGTGCCAGTCGAGTGTGCGCGCATGTGTTCCCTGACAAAACGCCACATAATCGATGCTGTCATCCAGCGTCAGGGCATGGGCAATCTGCGCTGCCAGAGACGGGTCCACGCCACCCGGCAGGCCATCATCACCGGGCAATTTCACCGCCACCACAAACCCCGGCCCACAAGCGGCCCGGATGGCCGCTACGGTCTCTGCGAGGAAACGCAAACGACCGTCGAAGTCGCCACCATAGGCGTCTTCGCGCAGGTTGCTCCAAGGAGACAGAAATTGGTGAAACAAATGGCCGTGACCGGCCGAAATTTCCACGCCTGAAAATCCACAACGCTCGAGCCGCGCCGCTGACTGGGCAAAGTCGTCGACCAACTGGCGCAGTTCATCGACACGCAGTGCGTGTGGTACGGTCCACGACAAGTCGTCAGGCAAGGCAGAAACGCCGATGGCCGCCGGGTTACGGCCCTTCTCATGACGCCCACGGCCAGAGTCCTGCACTTGTCCGAGCAGACGGCAGCCCTCGCCTTCCACGGCGGCCGCCCAGCGTTGCAGACCATCAAGGTTGTCGTCGTTCCAGACCCGCACCTTGTGTGCGGCCTGCTGCAAACGCGCCATGTTCAGCGGCTCACTCACCACCAGCGCCGCACCCCCGCGCGCACGGTTAGCGTAATACTGGATCATCGCCGGCGTCACTTGCTGCTCGAAAACACGACGCGTCGTCATGGAGGCATGCAGGATGCGGTTACGCAACTGCAAGCGCCCGTGGCTGAAGGGCGCAAACAGATGCGGATATTTCGTATCCGAGGCTGTCACCGCACCCCTCCTGCCGGCGCTGACAATAATTCGATCCATTCCCCGAAGGCACCGCAGACGCGTCGTGCCGCACGTCCGCCATAGACGATGCTCGCCGCCGGTGGCACACCCCAGATGGCGTGCTTATCCGCGGTCGCGTCGGTTTCAAAAGTCACCATCGCAATCCCCGGCGGCAGCCCCCCGGCTGGCGCAGCCCGCGGACCGATGTGGGCCGGACTGTTGTCCATTTCGAGGTAAAAACCATTAGCCAACACCAACGTGCCGATGCGGTAAGGATGTTGTGCCGGCAACCCCTGATAGTGGGCCATAAAAGGCACTGTGACGTCGAAGGTCGCCGAAGCTTCGTTACCGAAAGCTGCCCGGTAATGCTCGAGACCCGGCTGTGCCGCAGGCCCATGCAGCACCATGATGAACACCCGGTCGACGAACGACTGGGCCACCGGCAAAGCAAAACCCGGTAGCTGCCGCCGCACCTGCGTGAGGTAGATAATCTCGCCATGCGGCCCCACGACCTGCCCGGCACGCAAGGCGCCGTCGGCAAACGCCAGATCTTCTGGTGGGCCAACCACAGTAAACGGACCGACTGCCAGCTGCGCCACCGCCGCATCGCAATCCTGCACCGTCAGTTCCATGGCGTTCCAGCCATAGGCCGAATATGGCGCATAGGGCTGCGAACCCGGCACTTCGACAAAGCGGATAAAGGTCGCTTCACCACTGAGCGGCCCGAGCACTGCATACGCAGCCCCCGTCACACCGGGCGCACCCCACGCAACGGCTAATGGCGCCTCAACCCGCCCTGCCTCTAGCGTCCGATAGCCGAGCGCCAACTCATAAGCCGCCACGGCAACTTTTAAGTTCGGGCAGGTCAGCGTCACGGCGCGGATGCGCCCAAGAGGAGAGGTCTTCATGAGCGGATACTAGCAGCCGCTAACCCAGTGCGGCTCCCTCCCGCGCATTGACAGCGCTAGGTAGCCCTCACAAACTGCCGGTAGTAGCTGCCCACTTGCCGCATCGGAGTACGCCCGTGTCGACCCTCATTGTCCTGTTCAACCTCAAACCTGGCGTCGATGTCGCCGCCTACGAGCACTGGGCACGCACCACGGACCTCCCGATCGTAAACGCACTGCCCTCCGTCAACAGCTTTGAAGTATTGCGCACGACAGGCCTGCTGGGCGGTGGCACCGCGCCCTACCAATACGTGGAAGTGTTGCGGTTCAGCGACCCCGCGGCCCTGATGAGCGACATTGGCACGGCGACCCTGCAGGCAGTGGCCGCACAATTCCAAACCTTCGCTGACGCCCCCCTGTTCGTCACCACCGAAGCACTCTGACCCTAGAGCCATTGAAGGAGCTTTTTCATGACAACCGCATTTTGGTGTGTACTGGTCGCCGGCCTGCTGCCTATTTTTTCGGTCACCCTCGCCAAGGCTAGCGTGAAGGGCTATGACAACAAAAACCCACGCCCCTGGCTCGCCCGCCTTGAAGGCTGGCAACAACGCGCCAATGCCGCGCAGGCCAACGGCTGGGAGGCGTTCGCGCTGTTTTCAACGGCCGTCATCATTGCCAACCTAACGCATGCCCCGCAGGCCAAAGTGGATACGCTGGCACTGGTCTTTGTCGCTGCCCGCCTGGTTTACATCGGGCTCTATATCGCCAATCTAGGGGTGCTGCGCTCGCTGGCGTGGACGGTCGGCTTGGTCTGCACGCTGACCATCTTCGTCGCCGGCGGTTAGGCGCGGCGAATGTCGGGCCCGACTCAAGCGCGCCTGCTGGAGCGACTGGCGCGCTGGCGCACCAGCCTAGAACTGCACCAGCGTTATCTGGCTTTGCCGGAGCCACTCTACCAGCGGGTGCAGCCGTGGCCCGCTCACATCCGACCAGCCCCTTGGATTGTGGACCATGCGCTGTCGCAGCTCACGCGACTTGAAGTCATTGTGCAAGCGCGCGGCGAAGACGAGCTGCTGGCAGAAGCCTTTGAGATGATGCAACAGCTAGCAAATTTAGTGGGCGGGCAAAGCCTGGAGCGGTGCATCCCCTTGGTGGATGCGACGCATGAAGACCCCTCCGTGTGGGCGCAGGCGGCGGTTAAGCCAACCTCCATTCCCGTCCTCACAAGCAACATCGTGGCGCGTGCCGCCCCACTGCCATCGACCATCCGTCTCGACGAAGTGGAACGTTTGCTCGCCGATGCCCGCCGGCTGCTGACCGCAGGCAAAGGCTGGGACGAACTGGCAGACACCATTGCCGGACTGGCAGGGCGTCCCAGCGTCGACGTGGTACGCGCGGTGCTGCGGGCACGTCGTACGGAACTCATTGAGCCCACGCCACTCTAATTCGCCATGGCCATGCCTCCACGGTGACGCGCGGTGATCACTGGCCAACCCGTTTACACTACTCATCTCGACCCCTACCGGCACTCTGCCGTGCCCAGCCCACCTGAAAGGATTGCCCATGATTCACCGCTTGCGTTCACGCGCCTGGATGGCGCCCCTGCTGGCATTCGCACTGGCCATGCCAGTAGCCACGGCGCACACCGCCACCACCGGGCCAGCAGGCCCTAAGCCGGGTCAATATCTCAAATATCGCCAGAGCGTGTTTCAGGTGATGGGGTGGAACATGGGCCCGATGGCCGCCGTCATTAAAGGCCAAGCGCCCTACGACAGCGCCCGTTTCGCCATGCAGGCCACGCGACTGGCGGCCTTGGCGCCGATGTTCGTTGAGGGCTTCGACCCCTCCACCCGGGGCATCAAGGGCAGTGAGGCCAAAGACGAGATCTACGCCAACCTAGAGGAATTCAAACGGCTGGCGAAAGACTTGGAAACGCAGTCGGCACTCCTGTCGCGCGTAGCCCAGTCGGGCGATCTGGCACAGATCACGCCGGCCTTTCTGGCGGTCGGCAAGGCCTGCGGCACCTGCCATAAGCGGTTCAAGGCAGAAGACCACCACTGATACCGCACCACGGCCATGGCCCTCGCGATGGCGAGGGCCATGGCGAGGGCCACGCCGCGCGCGGCGTGGTGCCCAGCAGGAGCTGGCGTTCACCTTAAAACGACAGCACCACGGCCGGCGGGGCCAGCCATACCGCCAGTGCCAAGGTGCCGGCGACCACGAGCCACCAGGCCACAGCCCACCCCAGCCGTTCTGGCCCGATGGCCGCCGCCGCTGGCAAGTCGTTGCGCCTACCGGTGAACATGGCCTGCAGCAGGTGCTGCCCGCCCCATAGCCGATAAAACACGATGGCCACCACGTGCAAGCCCACCAACACCAGTAAGCCGTCAAAGATGAAATGGTGCCAGGTGGTCAAGCTGTCGCTCAGTCCGTCCTCCACCCAGCCATAAAACGGACCGGCATTGAAGATGTCATCATTCGCGAACAGCCCCGTTCCCGCCTGCGCCAGCACGGCCAACCACAGGGCCAGCGCGGCCCAGCCACCGCTAGGCGCATGCCCCGCGTGCGGCGGCAACTCGCGCCGCCAGAGCGCCCGGAGGTGCTCCGCCACCGCGCGGGGACCGACCAGGAAGTCGCTGAACCGCGCGGTGCGGGTCCCGAACACTCCCCAGCCCAAGCGAAACACCACGGTCACCAGAGCGGTATAGCCACAGACTTGATGCCAGACAAACGCCGTGGCGCCCTGCTCCCCACTCCACCACGACCCCGCCACACACACCGCTAGTACCCAGTGTGAACCGCGTACTGGCCAGTCCCAAACCTTCACCTCTGCCATCGTCGCTCTCCTGCCCTGAGGGTCTGTCGCGTATCCTACCGCGCTGCTTCTGGAGCCTTGCATGTCCGCGTCCGATCCTGCTGCGTCTTTCCGTCCTGCCGGGCTATTCCGCCGTTTTGCCGCTGGCGTCTATGACGGACTGTTGCTGCTGGCCTTGGCGATGCTCGCCGGCTTCATCGTGCTGGCACTCACGGGTGGACTACAGCGACCCGTTGGTGCCTTACACGCGCCTGGGCTCGGTGAACGACTGGCGAATCTGCTGTTATTTGGCAGCTTCACCACCCTGTATTTCGGCTACGGCTGGCGCAAGGCTGGCCAGAGCCTGGGCATGAAGGCCTGGAAAATCCGCGTCGAGCGTACCGATGGTGCACTCCTGCAGTGGGGTGATGTGCTGCGCCGCCTCGGCTGCGCGGCGCCATTCCACGTGCTGCTGCTGATGGCCGTGTTGGCGATGATGCTGCGCCAACCAACGTTGGCGATAGGCTGCACACTCCCCACTGTCATCAATGCCCTCTGGCTGCGCTGGCGGGGTCTAGGCGCACTACAGGACCGCTGGTCCAGCACGCGCGTGGTGTTAACGTCTGCGCCGCGCGCCGCGTCTTAAGGCGCGTTAACGGGTGCGACGGATCAGTACCGTGGTCAGCCCCGCCAACAAAACCACCGGCGCCCAACCGATAAACACGGGGTCCAAGCCGTAGACCTGCCCGCTGTTCTCCAGTGTCCGCGTTAACAGAAAAAAACCAACGCCGAGCAAGATGCCGATCACCGTTTGTCGTCCGGCGCTACCGGAGCGCACGGGGCCGAACACGAACGGCACCGCCAGCATGCACACCAGCACCACACTCAAGGTACGTGCCAACCGCGACCACAAGGCGATCGCAAAGACCGTAGCGTCTAGTCCGTTGGCGCGCTGGTAAGAGATATAACGCCATAAACCGCTCATCGACAGCGAGCGCGGGTTAATCACGGCCAACCCTAGAAACTCCGCGGACAGCTGCGTGTTGACCTCGTGTTCACCGGGGCCGGTCACGCGGACACCCGTGGTATGGAGGCTGGTTTCGCGCCAGCCCAGTAAGCGCCACCGTCCAGAAGCCAATTGGGTAGCGGTACTGGCCTCGGCCATCGAACGCAGATGATGCTGTTCATCAAATTCGAACCAGGTTAGCCCGCCAAAAGTGCCATCAGCACTTTGCTGACCGAAAGACACCACCCGGTTTCCATCGCGGACCCAAGCACCGCCGGTTCCGGCCGCCGTACCGAGTTCGACATCGGCGAATTTTGCAAACATCTTTGACTGTCTGGCGTAACGATCCAGCGGCGGGGACACCACTTCACCCAGCAAGCCCATCACCAGCAACAACAGGCACCCAGCGCCACCGGCTGCCAAGGCGATCCGCCAGATCGACACGCCAGCCGCGCGCAAGGCCACCAACTCACCGTCACGCTGCAACAAGCCCAGCCCGAGCAAGGTACCGATCAGCGCCGCCATCGGCATCAATTCGAACGCCTGATTGGGGAGCTGCAACAGCGTGAACCACAAGGCATCACTCAAAGTGTAGGTGCCAATCCCGATATCGGTCTGCTGCCCCAGAAACACCAGCAGCGAGCCCAGTGACAACAGCACTGCCAGCACCAAGCCGGTATAAAGCAGAGCCGTGCGCGCCAGATAACGGTCAATGCGATTCATGCCCCACCTCCTCCGGGAGGTAGGGCGGCCGTGGGAGGCGCAGGGGACACGCTGACCCGACGCCGCCATAGCGGTGACTGACGATGCAGCAGCCACAGGGCCAGCGCCACCACCAGCAAGTGCACCCACCACACGCCGACCCAAGGACCGGTCTTGCCCTTTTCCAGCCAGACGCGCGCCACACCGATGAGGTTGCTATAGATAAAATACAGCACGATGGCATAGCCCATGCGGCCATACCGACCTTGCCGTGGCTGCAGCTCTGCGAGTGGAACCGCGAGTAGCGCCAGCACCAACGTCATCAGCGGCAAGGACACCCGCCACTGCCACTCAGCCAGATCACCCGCCTCGCCGGAGGACCAGAGCTGTGCCGTGGTCTTCGCCTCACGACGACCAGCACCCTGCGCGCCCGTGGCCACGCGCACCGGAATACTGTGTTCCGCGAAACGGATGCGGCGGAAGGCTTTACTCCCGGGCTGGCCTTCGTATCGTTCACCATTCCACAAGCGCACCACATGCAAAGCGCCCCCTTCGGATACTTCGTGGGTGGCCGTCTCGGCCGTGGCCACCTCCAGGGTATCGCCCACCCGACGTTCGACAAACACGTGGTGCAGCCGACCATCCGCACTGATGGATTCGGCGTAGAACACCGATTTGCCGCCACCAAAGGCGCGAAATTTACCCGGCTCGAGCTGGCCAAACTGGGCGTTGCGCAGCGCCTCGCGGCGCAGTTCCTGCGCCCGCGCCGAGGCCGCCGGCGCCAAATCCAAGGTTAGCCAAGCCAAACCGGCCGCCACCACGACCGCCAGCAGCAGCACCGGGCGAAACAGTGCTGCCGGACCACGCCCGCAGGCCTTCATGGCCGCCATCTCGCTTTCGTGGTACAGCCGACCGACGCCCATGACCACTGCGAGCAACATCCCCACCGGCACGAGCAGCGTGAGGTTCTGCACCGAGGTAAGAACAATAACCGCGCCGACAATAGCGCGCGGCAACTGCCCGGAGGCCGCCTGCCCCAGCACACCGGCCACTTGGTTGGACACCAAAATGACCAGCAGCACGCCGGTCACCGCCACCCACGCCATAGCCACCTCCCGCAGGATGTAGCGATCGAAGGTGCCGAAGCGGATGAAGTACACTGGAAGCCCTTCGATAAACGGGTGAACCTGAATGGAATTCTATGCGCTTGCGGCCAGTAGTTCACTGAAATCCACCGTCTGTGCGGTGGTCGGTGTGTATGAAGGCGGTGTTCTCGCCCTTTCTGGCCAAGCAGCGGACACGCGCCTCAAAGGCCGGGTCGCTGCCTTGCTCAAAGCCGGCGACTTTACCGGCCGTGGTGGGGAGAGCCTGCTGCTGGACGGGGCGCCACGGGCGCTGCTGGTGGGCTTGGGCGTGCAAAAAAGCTGGTCGCGCAAGGCCTACCGTCGTGGTATCACCACGGCCATCCAGGCGCTCCACCGCACGCAGATCACCGACGCCTGTATCACTTTCGGTCAGGAACCGGTGCCGGAGACGGACACCTACTATCGCGCGCGCTTTCTTGCCGAGGGCGCCCTGGCCGCCACTTACCGCGTCAACCACCTCAAGTCCGGTAAGCCCCCTGCCAGCCACCAGCTGACCCGTTTGGGTCTGGCAGTCGCCGAAAAGGGCGACCTGAAGGGTGCCGAACGTGGACTGACCGAGGGCGCCGCCATCGGCGCCGGGGTCGCCCTCGCCCGCAATCTGGCGAATCTGCCAGGCAACCGATGCACCCCTCGCTATCTGGCCGACACCGCCAAAGAGCTCGCCCGACGCCACAAACTACTGACCACCAAAGTCCTGGATGAAGCCGCCGTCCGCAAACTCAAGATGGGCGCCTTCCTCTCCGTAGCGCGGGGCAGCGACGAACCGCTGCGTTTCATCATCATGGAATACCGCGGCGGCAAACCGGGACAGGCTCCCGTGGCACTGGTCGGCAAGGGCATCACCTTTGACACCGGTGGCATCAGCCTCAAGCCCGGCGCCGCCATGGACGAAATGAAATTCGACATGGGTGGTGCAGCCAGCGTCTTCGGTGCACTAGAGGCACTGGCGACACTCAAGGCCCCGGTCAATGTGGTGGGTATCGTCGCCGCCTGCGAAAATATGCCTAGCGGCCGCGCCACCAAACCGGGCGACGTGGTGAAGTCGATGCAGGGCTTGACCATCGAAGTGCTGAATACCGATGCCGAGGGCCGCCTCATCCTGTGCGACGCCCTCACCTATTCCCGTCGTTTCAAGCCAAAGGCGGTGATCGACATCGCCACGCTGACCGGTGCTTGCGTGGTGGCGCTCGGCGCGCCGTATTCAGGGCTGATGGGCAACGACGACGAACTGGTACGCGACCTCGAGACCGCAGGCCGCCGTGCGGACGACCGTGCTTGGCACTTGCCTATCGGCGAGGACTACGTGGAACAGTTGCGCAGCAACTTTGCAGATCTGGCCAACATCGGCGGACGTGATGGCGGCGCCCTCACCGCCGGTACCTTTCTGTGGAAATTCACCGACGGCCTGAAGTGGGCACATCTGGATATCGCCGGCACGGCATGGCTCAGCGGCGCCCAAAAAGGCGCCACAGGCCGGCCAGTGCCCCTGCTAGTGGATTACCTGCTGCGGCAGGGTTCCTAGCGCACGCCCGACTACTGTAACGAGCAGACATGGACAAGAGTTACCAGCCCAGCGCGATCGAACAGCGGCTTTACGCCCAGTGGGAAGCCCAGGGCTGCTTCATGCCGCGGGCGGAGGATGACGGCCGACCGCCCTACTGCATAGTCATTCCACCGCCCAACGTGACTGGCACGCTCCACATGGGGCATGCCTTCAACAACACCGTGATGGACACGCTAGTGCGTTTCCATCGCATGGAAGGCGATGACACTCTGTGGCAACCCGGCACGGACCATGCCGGCATTGCCACACAGATGGTGGTTGAACGCCAGCTGAACGCCCAGGGCAAGACGCGTCATGACCTGGGTCGCGAGGCGTTTCTCCAACGGGTGTGGGAGTGGAAGGCGCAGTCAGGCGGCAGCATCAACGGCCAACTGCGTCGACTCGGCAGCTCGCTGGACTGGACCCGTGACCGTTTCACTATGGATGACGGGCTGTCGGCGGCCGTCACTGACACCTTCGTGCGCCTGCACGATGAAGGACTCATCTACCGCGGCAAGCGCTTGGTCAACTGGGACCCCGTGCTGCACACCGCACTGTCCGACCTTGAAGTCCTGTCCGTCGAAGAGCAAGGCAGTCTGTGGCACTTCCGCTACCCGTTGACCGACGGCAGCGGGCATCTGGTGGTGGCCACCACACGCCCAGAAACCATGCTCGGCGACACCGCGGTGGCGGTGCACCCGGAAGACGAACGCTACGCGCATCTGATCGGCAAGACCGTCCGTTTGCCGCTGGCCGACCGCGACATTCCAATTATCGCCGACGACTACGTCGACCAAGCGTTTGGGACCGGCTGTGTAAAGATCACACCAGCCCACGATTTCAACGACTACGACATTGCCCAGCGCCACCAGTTGCCGCTGATCAACCTCTTCACCAAGGACGCGCACTTCAACGACGCCGTGCCGGAACGCTATCGTGGCTTTGAACGCTTTGCCGCACGCCAGCGGATAGTGGCCGACCTCGATGCCCTTGGGCTGCTGGCAGAAGTCAAACCCCATACGCTGATGGTGCCGCATGGCGACCGCAGCAATGCGGTGGTGGAGCCTTGGCTGACCGACCAGTGGTATGTGCGGATCGCACCGCTCGCAGGTCCAGCCATTCAGGCGGTCGAAGACGGACGCATTCGCTTCGTACCGAGCAACTGGGACCGTACTTACTTCGAATGGATGCGCAATATTAAAGACTGGTGCATCAGCCGCCAGTTGTGGTGGGGGCACCGTATTCCGGCCTGGTACGACACCACCGGCAATATCTATGTGGCGCGCGATGAAGCCGCCGTACGCACCCGACATGGTCTTGGCCCAGAAGTCGTTCTGACACGCGACGAAGACGTGCTCGACACCTGGTTCTCTTCGGCGCTGTGGCCGTTTTCCACGCTCGGATGGCCGGAAAAAACCCCAGAATTACGCCGTTTCTACCCAACCGCCGTGCTGGTCACAGGCTTTGACATTATTTTCTTCTGGGTTGCACGGATGATCATGTTCGGCCTGAAGTTCATGGACGAGGTGCCGTTTCACACGGTTTACGTGCATGGCCTCATCCGCGATCACGAAGGCCAGAAGATGTCGAAATCAAAAGGCAACGTGCTCGATCCCATCGACCTGATCGACGGCATCGAGCTCGAAGCACTGGTGCAAAAGCGCACCTCTGGGATGATGCAGCCGCATTTGGCAGCAGCGATCGAAAAATCGACTCGCAAGCAGTTTCCGGACGGCATCGCGCCCTACGGCACCGACGCACTGCGCTTCACTTTCGCGTCATTGGCCACCTTGTCACGCGACATCCGTTTCGATGTGGGACGCATCGAGGGCTACCGCAATTTCTGTAACAAGCTGTGGAACGCAGCGCGCTATGTGCTGATGACGGCTGAAGGACAAGACCTGTCTGCCACCGGTGCGGAACTGTCGCTCGCGGACCGCTGGATTCGCTCGCGGCTGTCGTTGGCGATCGAAAGCGCGCGGGGTGGCTTGGCAGATTACCGTCTCGACAATACAGCGCAGGCGCTCTACGAATTCAGCTGGTATGAGTACTGCGACTGGTACCTCGAATTATCCAAAGCGGTGCTGCAGTCCGACACGGCCACGGAAGCGCAGAAGCGCGGCACGCGCCGCACGCTAGTGGAAGTACTGGAGGCCGTACTGCGCGCACTGCATCCGCTCATGCCGTTCATCACTGAAGAAATCTGGCTGCGCACCGCGCCGTGCCTTGGCATCGTCGCGCCCACCATCATGCGTCAACCCTACCCCGCCGCTACAGCACGCGATATGGCCGCTGAAGAGGAGTTGGGCTGGGTGCAGCAGGTAGTCTTGGGGCTGCGCCGCATCCGCGGCGAGATGGACATTCCCTCCAGCCGGCGCTTTGCCGTGCTGGTGAAAGACGCCACTGCAGCGGACCAACTGCGCTTGGCGACCAACACCCGCGCTATTGAAAAGCTCGCCAATATCGAGGCCCCCAGGCTCTTACACCGTGGCGAGATCGCCCCCGAAGCGGCCGTCGCTCTGGTAGGTCAGATGCAGCTGCTGGTACCAATGGCCGGGCTCATTGATGTTGCCGCTGAAATCACCCGTCTGGAAAAACAGCAGTTCAAGGTAGCCACCGAAGTCGCCAAGGCAGAGGCCAAACTCTCGAAAGACAGTTTCATCGCCAACGCGCCGCCCGCGGTGGTGGCACAAGAGCGCGAACGCATCGCGCGTTTCACGCAGGAACTGGCGCTGCTTGACACCCAGCTGGCGCGCGTACGCCAGCTGGCTGGGAGCTGACGCCAGATGACTTCGCCGCTCACCCGGCACGAGGCGCAAGCAGCACAACAGCAAGTGCAGCCACTGCTGGATGCCCTCGATGGCATCGTGCTTGGTAAGCGTCGGGTCCTGGAATTGGCGGTGACCTGCCTCCTAGCGAGTGGCCATCTGCTGATTGAAGATCTCCCCGGTGTCGGTAAGACCACGCTGGCGCAAGCGCTGGCCCGCGCCTTGGGCTTGGCCTTCCGACGCATCCAATTCACCAGCGACCTGCTGCCAGCAGATATCACCGGCAGTGCCATCTTCGATCGTGAAACCCAAGCCTTTACTTTCCATCCCGGTCCACTGTTCGCTGAAGTATTGCTGGCGGACGAGCTCAACCGAGCCACCCCACGTACGCAAGGCGCGTTGTTGGAAGCCATGGAAGAACGGCAGGTGACAGTGGAAGGGGTGGCCCATGCCTTGCCGGCGCCGTTCTTTGTTATTGCCACCCAAAACCCCTTCCTGCAGGCGGGCACTTTTCCACTACCGGAAAGCCAGCTCGACCGTTTTCTGATGCGGCTGGCGCTGGGCTACCCGGCGCCGGAACACGAGCGCGCGTTACTGCTGGGTGAAGATCGCCGCAGCCTGCTGGCAAAACTGCCGCCGCAACTGCCACGCTCCGTACTCAACCAGTTGCAGGCAGCCGTGCCACGCGTATTCGCCTCACCGGCACTGCTGGATTATCTGCAGGCGCTCGTCGGCGCAGTGCGTCACAGCATGCAGCTGCGTGGGGGTCTGTCGCCTCGCGCTGTGCTGGCGCTGCTACGGGCCGCGCAAGCTCAGGCCTTGCTACAAGGACGGCCAGGCGTCGTGCCCGAAGACGTACAGGCGGTATTGCATGCCGTCGTGGAACATCGTTTGCGCACGCGTGACGAGCACACGACCCCGCGTCGGGTACTCGACGAATTGCTCGCGACCGTCCCCGTTCCCTGACTGCCTGCGTCATGCGCCGCTCCCGTCTGCAGGAGGCCGTTGCGCGTTGGACTTTCCAGCGCCAGGGCCCAGACATCGGCGGCTTTACCCTGCACCGACGACGACTGTATATCCTGCCAACCCGTTTCGGTCTCGCCTACACCGCCATGCTCTTGCTGCTGCTCAGCGGCGGTCTGAATTACGGCAACAACCTCGCTCTCGCTTTTACCTTTCTGCTCGCCGCCGCGGGATGGGTGGCCATGCTGCAGGCACATGCCAACCTGCTGGGGTTGCAGTGCCGGCTGGACAGTGTCTGCGCCAGCGCCACGGGTCATGTTGACTTTCACCTAGCCGTCTCTGCGCCACCGGGGCGGGCACGGGTCGATCTGGAACTGGACGGCCCGCCCCGTCCGGGCCTGGCACAGCCGCCCGTGATCAGCGTCGCCAGTGGACAGACCGCACAAGTCCACTGGCAATCGCCGATACCCGCGGCCCATGGACGCCACGGCGGGGTGCGCCGCGTGCGCCTCTCTACCCGCCATCCGTTAGGGCTGTTCACCGCCTGGACCTGGATACATCCGCCGTTGCCACGGCCAGCGCCCGCCACTGCGCCGCGGCCGCAGTCCCCACCAGGCAGCGAGCAGGACGAGGGTCTGGCTACTGCCGACGGCGAGGGCGATGTGATCGGCCTGCGCGCTTGGCGGCAAGGCGAGCCCTGGCGCCGGATTGCCTGGCGGGCCTCGGCGCGACGCGGTCTCTGGGTGGTCATGGACCGCGCCAAGCTCGCGCCGTCCAGGCTCGGTGCCCCCGACCCTGACTTGCGCACTCCACCGGCACCGTTAGACCCGGCTGAGGGCGATCACCAGGCCCTCGATCTGGCCTTGCTCGCGTTACTGGCGGCCGGGGCCCTGCTGTGGGGGCGACTGCCGCTGGCCATTAGCCTCGGTTTAACAACCGCCGTGGCCTGGCGATGGACGGCGGCAAGACGCGGCTGGCCGCTCCCACCACGTCTGTTGAAGTTGCTGCTGGCCCTGACAGGCGCACTGGCCGTGCTGGCGACCTTTCACACCTGGAATGGCCTGGCCGCCGGTACCGCACTGCTCGCCACCATGGCCGCGCTAAAACTGACTGAAACCCGTACACCGCGCGATTTTGGCGTGCTGTTCTTCCTCGCCGTGTTTCTCGCATTTGCGGCCGTGCTGGGCGATGGCGCGCCGTTCACTGCCTTGTTGGCTTTCGGTTGCCTGTGGTTGGCGCTGGCCGCCCTGCTGGCCCGGGCCCGCCCTGCTGGCGCTCGCGGCGAAATGGCACTGCTACCCGCCGCTACGCGCGCACTCCTCTTAGGTTTGCCCGTGGCCGCCCTGCTGTTCCTGTTTGTGCCACGTATTGAAGGGCGTTTCTGGGCACTGCCCAGTGACGGGCATGCCGTCTCCGGGCTGGGCGATACCATGCGCCCCGGCGACATCAGTGAACTGTCCTTGTCGGATGAACCCGCATTCCGGGTGTTCTTTTCCTCGGCATTGCCGACTCGCGCGCAACGCTACTGGCGCGGTCCAGTGCTGCATGAATTCGACGGTGCCACCTGGCGCGCCGTGCACGATGTGGCTTATCCACCAGCGGTGATCCTGCCGAGCGCAACTACCGAGCCGGGCAGCCTCCGCTACCGGATCTTGCTTGAACCCACCCAACGGCTATTTCTGCCGATGCTGGAACGGGCCATGGACTGGGATATGCCACGGGCGCGTCGCGGCTGGGACCTCACCGTTTATGCACCGCAACCGGTCACTACACTGACCGCTTACTCCGTGCGCAGCGATCCCGCGGCGACCATTGCTGGACCGTTGCCCTTAACGTTACGCCGCCGCACCTTGCAATGGCCTGCCAACACCAACCCACGCACCCGTGCTTGGGCCGTCGCATTGCGCACCCGCTACGTCGATGACCAACAACTGCTGCAAGCGGTGCTGCAGCGCTTCAGTGAACCGCCGTTCGCCTATACCCTCACGCCACCCAAGCTCGAGCGTGACGCAGTGGACGCCTTTTTATTCGACACCCAGAGTGGGTTCTGCGGACACTACGCCTCGGCATTCGTCGCCTTGGCTCGCGCCGCGGGCATCCCGGCCCGTGTGGTCACTGGTTATCTGGGCGGTGACTGGAACCGTATCGGCGGCTACCTGCTGGTGCGCCAATCCGACGCGCATGCCTGGGCTGAAGTCTGGCTGGAAGGCCGCGGCTGGGTGCGGGTAGACCCCACCGCCGCGGTCGCGCCAGAGCGCGTGGAACGTGGCCTCGACGGCGCACTTGGCGCAGACGAACCGGTACCAGGGCGGTTCTATGCCCGCTGGCCGTGGCTGGGCGAGGCCCGACACTGGACGGATGCCGCGCGTACGCTATGGCAACGGCGCTTCCTAGAATTTGATCGCGCCACACAAGAACGCCTCGCTGCACAATTAGGCTTTGGCAGCGCAGGACTCGCCAGCTTAGTCAGCGCGCTGCTGGTGTGCTTGGCAGTGACCAGCCTTGGGCTGTTCGCGTGGACCGCGCGGCACGCTCGTTGGCGCTGGCCGCCACCTGCGCAACGGCAATGGCGCCGCGCCTGTCGACGCGCAGCGCGTGCCGGCTGGCCCGCCTTACCGCAGGAAGGGCCTTTCGCCTATGCCGCGCGCGTACGTGCGGCTACCGCCGACCTGCCGACAGCCACCCTCGCCGCTGAACTGGAGCGCGCCGCCACCACCTATGTGCGCTGGCGTTATTTTCCCACCGAATCTGCCCGTTAAGGCGGTACTCGCGTCAGCAACGCCGCACCGATCACGAAGAGCACTGCGATGGACACAATCGACAGCCGCGGGTCGTGGGTCAGCAAGGCGGTCACGCCGGCCAGCATCGGTCCAAGAATGGAAGCGAACTTCCCCATCATGTTGTAAAAACCAAAGTACTCGCCGGCGCGGCCTGCCGGCACCAGACGACCAAAGTAGCTGCGCGACAGGCTCTGGATGCCACCTTGCACCAGACCGATCACCACCGCCATCACGTAGAACTCGCCTTCTGTGTGCAGGAACGCAGCACCGAAAGTAGCCGCGGTATACACGGCGATGGCGATGAAAATACCGTTCCGCGGGCCCAGCTTGCGACCGATCACCCCAAACCCCAGCGCGGCCGGAAACGCCACGAACTGCGTCAACAGCAAGGCTTTAAGCAACGCCGCAGAAGGCAGTCCAATCGACAAACCATAATCCACGGCCATTTTGATAACCGTATTCACGCCGTCGATATAAAACCAATAGGCCAATAGAAACGCGAGCAGCGCCTGCTGCTGGCGCAAACCGCGCAGCGTTGCTAACAGCTCACGAACCCCCTCACGCATGGCAAGTAGGACACCGGGGCGCACCAAGGGCCGAGTTTCGCGCACAAACAACATAGCCGGCACGGTGAACACCACCCACCACACACCGACCGTGAGGAACGACAGGCGCACCCCTTCAGCGGCATCTTGCAGACCAAACCAAGCGGGTTGGGTCACCATCAATACATTGACGATGAACAGCAGCCCGCCACCGAGATAACCCAGCGCATAACCATAAGCGGAGACGAAGTCGTACTCCGCCTCCACCGCCACGTCGGTCAGCAGACTGTCGCAAAACTGGCTGTTCCACCAAAAGCCCAGCGCCGCTACCACATAGCAGGCGGTGGCCCACTGCCACTGTCCCTGGCCTACCCAGTAGAGCGCCGCGCTCATACTTGCGCCCAGAAAAGTAGCAAGGATGAGCAGAAACATCCGTCGGCCCGCACGATCAGCGATGGCGCCGAGCAGCGGCGCACCCAGCGCAATCAAGGCGCTGGCAATGCCGTTGGCCACGCCAAGGCGGAAGGTAGTCTCCGTGACCGGCACACCCGCCGACCAATACTGCTTGAAAAACACCGGAAAGAAACCCGCCATCACGGTAGTCGCAAAGGCCGAGTTACCCCAGTCGATTAGCGCCCAGGACCAGACCGGACGGCGCGCCATCACCCCTCTGCGTTCCGCGGCGCTCATGCCGCCAGATGCTCGCGCGTCTCGCGGAAGGTCACACCGGGCCAGCGCTCTTGGGTCAGCGACAGATTGACACGCGTGGGCGCCAGATACACCAGTTCACCAGCATGGTCCATGGACAGGTACTCGTAGGCTCTTTCGCGAAATTCCGCGAGCTTTTTATCGTCCCCACAGCGCACCCACCGAGCCGTTGCGACGCCAATCGGCTCGAAGATGCACTGCACCCCATATTCGTCCTGCAAGCGAAAGGCTACCACGTCGAATTGCAACTGGCCGACCGCACCGAGAATCAGGTCATTATTGCGCAGCGGCTTGAACAACTGCGTAGCGCCTTCCTCGCATAACTGCGCCAAGCCTTTTTGCAAAGCTTTCATGCGCAGCGGATCTTTGAGCACCGCGCGCCGAAAAATCTCTGGCGCAAAGTTGGGAATACCGGTGAACGACAGCTTCTCGCCTTCGGTGAAGGTATCGCCAATACCGATGGTGCCGTGGTTGTGCAGGCCAATAATGTCGCCCGCATGCGCTTCATCCGCCGTCTGGCGGTCGGCAGCCATAAAGGTCAGCGCGTCGGCCACCCGGACTTCCTTGCCGAGGCGGACATGGTAAAGCTTCATGCCACGCAGGTACTGACCGCTGCACAGTCGCATAAAAGCGATGCGGTCGCGATGGGACGGATCCATATTGGCCTGAATCTTAAACACAAAGCCCGTCAACTTGGCTTCCTCTGGCTGCACTTCGCGCGTCGTGGTAGCGCGCGGGCGCGGCCCTGGCGCCTGCGCCACGAAAGTGTTCAGCAATTCTTCCACGCCAAAATTGCTGATCGCGCTGCCAAAAAATACCGGCGTCAGCTTCGCCGCCAAATACTCCGCAGCATCGAATGTTGGCGTAGCGCCCCGCACCAATTCCACCTCGTCACGGAACTCGCGCGCGTCATCCCCCAGAAATTCGCTGGCCGCTGCAGACGCCAGACCGTCGATGATCAGGTTGGTGCCGGCACGGCCTTTTTCTGCGGCCTCATAGGCGTAGATGCGGTCTTCCAGTAAATGATAAATGCCTTTCAGGCGGCGCCCCATGCCGATCGGCCAGGTGACCGGCGTGCAGCGCAGCTTCAGCACCTGTTCCACTTCGTCCATCAGCTCGATGGGCGGGCGGCCCTCGCGGTCCAGTTTGTTAATGAACGTCATGATGGGGGTGTCGCGCAGACGGCAGACATCCATCAGTTTCACCGTGCGCTCTTCTACGCCCTTGGCACAGTCAATCACCAGCAACGCGCTGTCCACGGCAGTGAGCGTGCGATAGGTGTCTTCACTGAAATCTTCGTGGCCGGGGGTGTCGAGCAGATTAATCAGGTGGTCGCGGTAAGGAAACTGCATCACGGATGAAGTCACGGAAATGCCGCGCTGCTGCTCGAGCGCCATCCAGTCCGAAGTGGCGTGACGCGCGGCCTTACGACCCTTCACGGTACCGGCCATCTGGATGGCACCACCGAACAACAGCAGTTTCTCAGTCAGCGTGGTCTTGCCGGCGTCCGGATGAGAAATGATGGCAAAGGTGCGGCGCGGGAGCGACATGGGGTGTGGAATCCGTACGGAGAAGGGGTAACAAGACGGCGCTTGGCCGCAAACAAAAGGTGCCGCGAACGAGCCGCAGGCCGGGGACGCAATGGCTAAGGCTCGCCAGGCAGCGGTGCGGTCACAACCACGCCCGGCTCGGGCCACTCCAGCAGGCCCAGACGATACACCAGTGCGTCCTCGCGCCCACCCACTGCTTGATAGTAGCCGCGGCGCAGACCCACTTGTTTGAAACCGCTGCTCTCATAGAGCCGGACCGCGGCCACATTGCTCGGCCGCACTTCGAGAAAGGCTGCCTCGCTGCCTGCCGCTTGTGCACGATGCAACAGCCAGTACAGCAAGCGACGACCCGCGCCACTACCGCGCAGCGAGGCATCGATGCAAATATTCAGCACATGCGCCTCGCCGGCTCCCATTGAGAGGATGCCGTAACCGCAAACGCCATCGCGATCATCCAGCACCCGGCAGGTGTAGCCAGCGCGCAAGCAGTCGCGCAGGATCTCTTCGCTCCACGGGAAAGCGTAGCCTTCGTTCTCAATGGCCACCACCGCTGGCAAGTCGGTTTCGCGCATGCGACGCTGACGCAGACCCGCCGGCGCCACAGCACGCGCCGCGGGACGCGCGGTATCAGTGGACTGCGGCGCCATCAGTAGCGCACCTCAGGCCACCACCGGCGGCACCTGCGCCATGGCGTACTGCAAGTCTTCCCATGCGGCGCGCTTGTCGCTGGGCGAACGCAGCAGATAGGCGGGGTGATAAGTAACCACCAGCGGCCAGGCACCCGGACCCAAGGTATGCACTTGACCGCGTAATTTGCTGAGGGGCTCTGCAGTACCGAGCAGGTATTGTGCCGCCACTCGCCCTACGCACAGGATCAGCGCCGGATTCACCAGCGTGATCTGGTTCATGAGGTAAGGCAGACATTCCGCCACCTCTGCAGGCGTCGGATCACGGTTGTCTGGCGGGCGGCACTTCAGCACGTTAGCCAAATAGACATCTTCCCGCGCCAGACCACAGGCTTTGAGCATGGAAGTGAGCAGCTCGCCGGCACGACCGCTGAACACTTCGCCCAGACGGTCATCTTCAGCCGTCGGTGCCTCACCGATGATCATCCAGCGCGCCTGACCTGCGCCCGCACCAAACACCGTTTGCGTACGCGCCTCACACAGACCACAGCGGGTACAACCCGGCACGGCAGCCGTCAGCGCTTCCCACGACAGAGCACCAGCGGGGTGCGCGCCCGTGGCAGGAGCCTGCTCAGCGACCCGCTGGGCCGTCACTGGTGACCGCGCCCCAGGAGACTGGGCCACCACGGGCGAACGCTCCGCCGGGGACGACACCACCGGCGGCGGCGGCGTCACGGCGCCGCGCCGCGCATAGGCGTCGATTCCCATCGCCTCGAGGTAGGCGAGCCGCCGCGCGTCCATGATCAGCCTTCACCCGCCTCGCGTGGGCGGCGGCGCAAGCGCCGGAAGGCCCACAACAGGGGCGCCGAGAGCGCGAAGGTGCCGCTGAAAGCCAGCAACATGGCCGGTGGGTTGGCTGCGATGGCCATAAACGTGAGTGGCACCAAGAGTAATGAAGCAAAGCGCACCCGCTTGGTGGCCCCCACGTTTTTAAAGCTCGGATAAGCAAACTGGCTGACCATCAGAGCACCGGCCAAGGCCGTCACACCAAACCCCAGCGCCAGACCCGCCAGACCCGCCTGATGGCCCAAGTCAAAGGTATCCGCCGTCCAAATGAAGCTGGCCACCAAGGCCGCTGCTGCTGGCGAGGGCAATCCCTCGAAATAGCGCTTGTCGACCGAGCCCGTACGGGTATTAAAACGCGCCAGGCGCAGCGCCGCCGCCACCGCATAGAAAAAGGCGGCCAACCAGCCGAAGCGCGCCCAAGCCGTGCCGTAGTCAGCGATGCCGGCAATGCCCCACTGGTAGCTAATCAGCGCCGGAGCCACCCCGAACGACACCATGTCGGACAGGCTGTCGTACTCTTTACCAAAAGCACTCTCGGTCTTGGTCCAGCGGGCCACGCGCCCGTCTAGGCCGTCAAACACGGCAGCCACGAACAGTGACAAGGCTGCGCGTTCGAAATTGCCGCCAATAGCGGCCACAATGCCGTAAAACCCACCGAACAAGGCGGTGGTGGTCAGTAAATTCGGCAGGAGGTAAATGGCGCGTCTGGGGCGGCCAGGCTCTTCAGCTTGCATGTGGCGTCCCGGTCGTTGGGTGGGAAAGGCCGGGGAATGATACTGCACCTCGGCTAAACTGACGCACTACGCTCACTTCAGCCGAGATTGCCCCGTATGCGCCTGTCCCAGTACCCCATCGCCAACCTTAAGGAAGTCCCCGCTGAGGCGGAGGTCATTTCCCACCAGCTCATGCTTCGCGCAGGCCTCATTCGGCGACTGTCGGCCGGGCAATATACCTGGCTGCCGATGGGTCTGCGGGTCCTGCGCAAGGTGGAAACCATCGTGCGCGAAGAAATGGACCGCGCCGGCGCCCTGGAGATACTCATGCCCACCACGCAGCCAGCGGAGCTGTGGATGGAATCGGGTCGTTGGGGCCAGTTTGGACCGGAACTGCTGCGTTTTAAGGACCGCCATCAACGCGAATATGTCTATGGCCCGACCCATGAGGAAGTGGTCACCGACCTGGCGCGCCGCGAGCTACACAGTTACCGCCAGCTGCCGGTGAATTTTTACCAGATCCAGCTGAAGTTCCGCGACGAAGTGCGGCCGCGCTTCGGCGTGATGCGCGCCCGTGAATTCCTCATGAAGGACGCCTACAGCTTCCATCTGGACGAAGCCTGCCTGCAGCGCGGCTATGCGGCGATGTACCGCGCCTACACGGCCATCTTCACCCGCATGGGGCTGACTTTCCGTGCCGTGCAGGCCGACACCGGCAGCATTGGCGGCACCGGCTCGCAGGAATTCCACGTCCTGGCGGACTCCGGGGAGGACGCGATCGCCTTCTCGGACGGCGATGACTATGCGGCCAACGTCGAAAAAGCCGAGGCCATGGCCCCGGCCACCCCCCGCGGCCCGGCCACACGCCCGGTCACGGATATCGACACGCCGCGCACCAAGACCATCGAGACGCTCACCGCCTTGCTGGCTTGTACCGCCGCCACAGTGCTGAAAACTCTCGTGGTCGACGGTGAGGATGGGCAACTGGTGGCGCTGTGCTTGCGTGGCGACCACGAACTGAACGCCATCAAAGCGCAAAAACTGCCGGGCGTGGCCAATCCGCTGCATCTGGCAGCACCGGAACGCATCCTGGAGGTCATCGGCTGCGAACCCGGCTTCATCGGCCCGGTCGGTCTGGCTGCGCGGGGCGTCAAAGTCTTTGCCGACCACTCGGCGGCGGCACTGGCCGACTTTGTCTGCGGCGCCAACCGCAAAGACGTGCACCTGAGCGGCGTGAACTGGGGACGCGACCTGCCGGAGCCGATCATCACCGATCTGCGCAATGTCGTCGACGGCGACCCAAGCCCTACCGGCACTGGCCAACTGCGTCTTGTCCGCGGCATTGAAGTCGGCCATATCTTCCAGCTGGGGCAGAAATACAGCGCGACGATGAAAGCCACCGTGCTCGACGATCAAGGCAAGGATGCCGTCCCGTTCATGGGCTGTTACGGCATTGGCGTGACCCGCGTGGTGGCTGCTGCGATCGAACAAAATCATGACGAACGCGGCATCGTCTGGCCAGAACCCATCGCTCCGTATCAGGTGGTGGTGGTGCCGTTAAACGCCGCCAGAAGCCCGCGCGTCAGCGAGGTAGCGGAAAAGCTCTACGCACAACTGCAGGCGGCCGGTGTCGAGGTCCTGATCGACGACCGCGACGCGCGGCCGGGTGTGAAATTTGCTGATGCCGAACTGTGGGGCATTCCGCATCGGGTGGTCGTGGCCGAACGCGGCTTGGAAGCCGGCACGCTGGAATATCGCCATCGCCGCGCCAGTGACAACGAGGCCATGCCGCTGGAAGGCGCACTGGCTTTCTTGCAAGAGCGCATCGGGCGCTGATGCCACGCAGCGCTTATGTCCTGATCCTGCTGCTGGCCCTCGCCGCTCCCACGGCGAGGACGGCCACCTACACCACCGGCGCACAGCAGGACGCAGCGCTGGGCCCGCTGCTACAAGCGGCGCTCGGCAACAGCAGCTGCCATGCCTTCGCCGACCGCTTTGACGAGGCCGTGTTCTTTAAGCTGCATGAGCAGCAACTGGCACAGTTCGTTCACGACATCGCACAGCGTCGCCAGATCCTCAGTCACGCCTACTGCCATGCCCATCGGGTCATGCGCGAATACCGTGGCGACAAGCGGTTTGCGTTGCGCATGCCGCCGGAACTGCTGCTGGCCGTCATGGACGTAGAGAGCCGTTTTGACCGCTATGCGGTTTCATCGGCAGGCGCGGTGGGCTTAATGCAAGTGATGCCATTCTGGCCACGCGAACTGGGCGTTGAAAACCGCTTGTTCGGTGATGCCGACTTTAACATCCGCCTCGGTGCGGAGATTCTTGGCTACTACCTGTATATCGAGCGCAACGACTATGTGCGCGCGCTGGCGCGCTACAACGGCAGCCTCGGCCGCCGCCAATATCCAGACCTGGTGCTGTCACGACTGGCCAGTCGCTGGCGCGGCTAGCGCACCACCAGCCGTTGCCTGTTACCGCGGTGAGGGCAACTGCGTTGGTGCGGAGATTGATCCGTCCTTCGGCTGTGCCTCGGTAGCGCGCAAGGCCTCCCGGGCACGCCGGTTGGCCTGTTCAGCCTCACGCCGCGCATCGCGAAACTGGTGCAGCCGCAGCGCTTCTTCCGCGGCTTTCAAGCGACTTTGCGCTTCGCTCAGCGTGCCGGGCACCACCTGCGCCGCGCCCGCACTCTGGGCAGCATGAATGGCCTGACGCGCGTCGCTCATCTCCTGTGCCGGCACGGAGGCACAGCCAGCCGCCGACAGTGCTAGCAGACAGCACAGCGACCCCGGGAGCAGACGATAGTGGTATGAATTCATGCCATGATGGTCACGCCGCAGAAGACGGCTAACCCGACGCTACTAGCGGCCTGACCCGCCCGTCAAGACACTCTTTTGCGGCAGGGCCACAGACCCGGCAAGGGAGCCCATCGAAATGCGTTGCGTGAAAGCAGCAACTGGTCACAATTGGGCGTAGATGCCGCTAAAAAGACGAGGAAGTTCATGACGATAGAGATCCTGGTGTTGTATTACTCACGCCACGGCAGCACCGCCGCCTTGGCACGCCAAGTCTGTCGCGGCATCGAGTCCGTCGCGGGAATGAGCGCTCGTTTGCGCACGGTGCCGCCGGTGGTCACAGTCATCAGCGAACCCCAACCCGCCGTGCCGACGGACGGCCCGCCCTACGTCCTGCCGGCAGATCTGGCGGAATGCGCCGGTCTGGTCCTCGGCAGTCCCACCCGCTTTGGCAACATGGCGGCACCCCTCAAACATTTCATCGACTCCACCAGCGCCCAATGGTGGGGTGGTGCGCTCGAAGGCAAGCCGGCCGGCGTTTTCACCAGCTCGCAGACCGCCCATGGTGGTCAGGAAAGTACGCTATTGACCATGATGGTGCCGCTGCTACATCACGGCGCGGTGCTGGTTGGCCTCCCCTACACCGACCCGGTGCTACGGAACACTCTCACCGGTGGCGGGCCCTATGGCGCCGGTCACGTGGGCGACACCGCCGCCACCCAAGGCGTACTCAGTGCCGACGAGCAACACCTCGCGCGCGCCTTAGGCGCTCGCGTAGCGGACCTGGCCCGTCGACTGCGGACAAGCACATGACGCACACTCGGGCACTGGCCACACGAGCCAGGCAATGGCTACAGCTTTCCTGGGCCACCCTGGTCGCCACGTTAACGCTCTGGCACAGCCTGCGGCTGCAGCCGACGGGTGCTGTACTGGCCATCGCGTTCACGGTGGGGCCGTGGCTGGTGTTGTGGCCACTAGTCTGGCGCGGTAACCGCCGTGCGCATGTACTAGCAGCCATCCTCGCTGCGCCCACCCTCGCCTATGCCCTGATGGAACTGCTCGCCAACCCAGGCGCGCACACTTTTGCGGCCATCACGCTATTCGCCGCCTTCGCCGTGTTCATCGGCGCTGCCGCCTGGCTGCGACTCAGTCCGCCCCCAGCACCTCGCGCAAAAACGGCACCGTAAGCGCGCGCTGCGCCACCAGCGCCGCTGCATCCAGTCGTTCCATCAGGGCGGCGAGCTCATGCGTGTCGCGTCGCACCCGCCGCAACAACCAGGCCGATGCCTCCGGCCCCACCTGCAGCCCACGATGCGCCGCGAGATGACGCAGCACCTCTGGCAACTCGCTGTCATCCGGCACGGGCAGGTGCATGACCAAACAACTGCTGAAACGCGAGGCCAGATCAGGGAGCTGGATGGCCAGCCCCGCTGGTGGCTGGCGGGCAGCGAGCAGCAAGCGCCCCCCCCGTTCCAGCACGCCGTTCCATAGATGGAACAGCGCTGTTTCCAAGGCGGGTTGCCCGGCAGCCGCCTCGACTTCATCGAGCGCTAGCAGGCCAACGTTTTCTAGCCCCTGCAGCATCGCGGGCTGCAAACCCGGCCGCCCCAGCGGCAGATAAGCGGCGCCTGTCGGGCTGCGTTGCGGCGCCGGTGCCGCCAGCGCGGCCTGCAGCAGATGCGTCTTGCCGCTGCCGGCAGCTCCCCAGAGCCATAACGGCGCAGTGGTAACGCCGGCCGCCAGGTCGCGCACAGCGGCCAATGACGCGGCGTGACGACCCGGCGCGAAACTCTCAAACACGGCGGTGGCGCGCAAACGCACGCCGAGAGGTAGCTGTTCCACGTTCTCAGCCTTCGGCTAACGGTGGCGACACACGCGAAGCGGCCTGAGTAGCCGCCGCCGTGGCCGGATGTTGCGGCAGACGTTTTGCCTGATACGCCACTTGCGCCTTGCGCGAATAGGTCAACACATAATCCAGACCGCTGACCACCGTCGTGCTGAAAGTCAGCGCGCCAAGCGCCGCCATCAACGGCGCAACAGCTGGGCTGGCCAGCACGCCAATGCCAGCAGCGGCACCCACCACCCACAAGACCAGCACCACCTGCAACAGCGTATTCGCTTTACTGATAAACGTCGGTTGACCTTTTGGATCGCCGTACAAGTACAGGTAGGTCAATCCACCGACAGTGATCAAGAGGTCACGCAGCACTGCCGCCGCGGCGAGCCAAAATGGCACCCACTCGAGCAGCGCAATAACCACGAACACGGTCACCAGCAACAATTTGTCGGCCAGTGGATCGAGGCGTTTACCCAGTTCCGACTCCCAGTGGAAACGTTTGGCCAGAAAGCCATCCAGGGCGTCAGTGAAGGCGGCCAACGCAAATACTACCAGTGCCGTCAACACTGCCCCATGCAGCAGTGCCCAAGCGATAGGTACGATCAGCAAGATGCGTAAGACGCACAGGGCATTAGGGAGATGTCGCCACATGAGGGTGTGCTTGCTGCCTCCGCTTCAGCGCTGCAGTCGCAGCCGCAAACTACCATCTCCGCCAGTGCCCGTCGGGTCAACGAGCAAGCTTCCTTCCTGCGCGAGCACGCGCACCAACGCTGCCGGATCGCCACGCAACCGTAAACGTAAGCGCAGAAAACTGCCAGCGGCCTCCACGACCACCAAGTCACGCACCGCTGGCTGGGCTTCTAGCCGATTAATCACGGTGGTATAGGCGGGGAAGTTTTCAAGGCCCGTCACCACCACATTCACTTGGGTCAGCCCAGCCCCGGGGGCACCTGCGTCGCGACCGGCCACAGCATCCGCCAAGGCCTGCAAACCCACGCCACCGTCGGCCCGACCCTGCTGGGTCAGGCCCTCCGTGGCGAAGGCCCACTGGGTCGCCGTACCGGGGGTGGCACTGGTGCGCACCCATAACACCGCCTCCGCGCGCTGCTCTCGGGCCGCGGCCAGTAGGCTCTCTAACGGACCGGCCATGGCGGACTCTGTCACCGCCAGCGCCCCTTCCGACGTCGGCCAAGCCAGGTTCAACCCACGCCATTGGGCCATCCGCTCAAGACCACGCCGTTCCTCACCGGTCATGCTGCTGGTGACGAGCGTCCGCGTGAACCCGCCGCTACTGGCTAAACGCTCCAGCACCAGCACCACCCACACTGTGGGACGGTCTGCCGGCCATAGCGGCTGACCGGCACCGGCCAATGCAGCCTCCACGGCTTGCGCATCGAAACCCACGGCCACCTGACCCGGGCCGGCGGGACGCCAGGTCTGTACGTACCGATTAGCATCGGCGAACAGTGCCGCGAGCGCTGGATCGACGGCCGCGCCAGGGCGTCCGGTGACGCGCACTGCGACCTGCTTGAGCGCCTCGGGATAGAGCAGCGCCAGGCCCCGTTCGCTGCGATCGGTGGCCGCCACCGTGCCTTCATACAGGCCAACCACGGGTGCCGACGGTGCCCGCAGGGGCCAGACGAGTGCCACCATCAGCCCCGCCACGGCACTGGCCAGCACGAACCCTCGGCCAGCGCTCCGGCGACGGGTGCCCGCCGACGGCAGGGGTGGGGTGCGACGAAACAAAGCAGTAAAGGTGGGCATGGGGTGCAGCATGCCATGTAAAATACCATTTTAGCCTCCACCCGCAGGGTTCCATGGCCATTACCTATCGCGACGCCGGCGTTGACATCGACGCTGGCGACGAACTCGTCGAACGCATCAAGCCGCTGGTGCGGCGTACCCGACGTCCCGAGGTCCTCGGTGGCTTGGGTGGATTCGGCGCGCTGGTCGAAGTCCCCATGGACCGCTACCGGCGCCCGGTACTGGTCTCGGGTACGGACGGCGTGGGCACCAAACTGCGCCTCGCCATCGACACTGGCCGACACGACACGGTCGGTATCGATCTGGTCGCGATGTGCGTTAACGACATCATCGTCCAAGGCGCAGAACCCTTGTACTTTCTGGATTACTACGCCACCGGCAAACTCGAGGTAGCAGTAGCCGAACGGGTCATCGCCGGGATCGTCGAGGGCTGTCTGCAAGCGGGTTGCGCCTTGGTCGGCGGTGAAACCGCTGAAATGCCGGGCATGTACCACGCGGGCGACTACGACCTCGCAGGCTTTACGGTAGGCGTGGTGGAAAAAGACCGCATCATCGATGGCAGCAAAACGCGCGCCGGCGATGTGGTCATCGGCCTGCCCTCCTCCGGGCCACATTCCAACGGCTATTCACTTATCCGACGCCTCATTGCGCACACCGGCGCTACCGATGCGACACAAGTCGAAGGCCAAGCCTTATTCGACCGCCTGATGGCACCCACGCGCATTTACGTCAAACCACTGCTACAACTCCTCAGTGAATTCGATGTACACGGTTTGGCCCATGTGACGGGCGGCGGCATCACGGACAACCTGCCACGCGTCATTCCTGAAGGGCTCGGCATCGTCCTTGAGCGCACCGCACTGGCCCTGCCGCCGGTGTTTGGCTGGCTGCAACAGGCGGCCGGCATCGATGACGCCGAAATGTTCCGCACCTTTAACTGCGGCATCGGCATGACGGTGCACGTGGCGGCCACCGACGCGGAGGCCATCATGGCGCGCCTGCGCGAGCTGGGCGAAGCGCCCCGCCTACTCGGCGAGGTCCGTGCGGGAGAAGCCGGTGTCCGCTACGCCTGACCGGCCGCGTATCGCCGTGGTGTTGTCCGGGCGTGGCAGCACTTTGCGCGCGCTGCATGACGCGGTGCTGGCCGGCACGGTGCCCGCCACTCTCTGCGGCGTGTTCAGCGACCGCCCGACGGCCTTGGGCGTAGCGCTTGCACGTGAGCGTGCTCTACCCATAGTCACGCGCGAACCCAAGACTTTTGCTACGCGCGAGGCCTTCGACACCGCACTGGCGGCTGACATCGCCGCCACCCACCCACACTGGGTTCTGCTCGCGGGTTACATGCGCATCCTAACCCCGGCATTCTGCCGACAATTTGCCGGCCGGCTGCTCAACCTCCATCCGTCATTGCTGCCGCTCTACCCAGGCTTGCATACCTATGAGCGTGCGCTAGCCGATGGCCAGACCGAGCATGGCAGTACCGTGCACTTCGTCACCGCCGAACTCGACGGTGGCCCGCGGATTGCACAGGTCCGTTTGCCCGTGATGGCCGACGACACCAGCGAGACGCTTTCAGCGCGCGTTCAGGCAGCCGAGCACAAACTGTATCCCACCGTGGCGCGTTGGGCGGCGCTTGGGCGGTTGGACTGGAATGGCGGACAACCGCTGTTAGACCAGCAACCGCTCACGGAGCCAATCCAGGTGACGCCACCTTAATCGCGGAGTCCCCCATGCTGCCTGGTTCCCGACCTGCCCTGCACCACCACGCACGCAAGCGGCCGGTCTTGGATTTGGCCTTGGCCTTGGCCTTGGCGTTGTCGCTGACGGCACTGACGGCGACCGCGGCATCACCAACGGCCGAATCTCTCACCCCGCACAGCGCACGCTTTGCCGTGAAATACCGCGGCATGGACGCTGGCACCAGCGACACCCGCCTCGAGACTGCCGCGCCAGGTCCCGATGGCCGTCTTCGGTTCAGTTTTACCAACCGCTCGGTCCCGAAGGGCCTGGCGGCACTGTTCCTGCCAGGCACCATCACTCAACGCACGCAGTTCACCTACACCGCAGACGGGGTGCGCCCTGAGGCTTACCGTCTGGAGGACGGTAGCCATAACACCAGCCGCGACGTGCGCCTCGACTTTGACTGGGCACAGGGACGCGTCACGGGCGTGGCGGAGGATAAGCCGGTGGATTTGCCGCTAAGCGTCGGGCTGCAAGACGCGCTGACCATCAGCCTGCAGGTGCGCTGGCTACTACAGCAAGGCCGATCGCCACAACGCCTGGTGATGATCGAAAAAGACCAGACCAAGGACTACGACTATGTCTTCGCGGGTCACGAGCGGCTTAACACCGCGCTCGGGCCCTTGGATACGGTCATCTGGCGTTCTTCACGCCCGGGTTCGGACCGCATCACGCGTACTTGGTATGCGCCAACCTACGGTTACCTGCCAGTGAAGGCTGAACAGACCCGGCGCGGCCAGCCACTCATGTCTTTCAGCGTCAGCAGCTACCAGCCGTAAACCACTCAGGTTTTTGGCAAAGTCACGCCCGTCTGTCCCTGGTATTTGCCGCCGCGGTCCGCGTAGCTGGTACCACAGACTTCGTCACTCTCGAAGAACAGCATCTGCGCCACGCCTTCGTTGGCATAGATTTTTGCCGGTAGCGTGGTGGTATTAGAAAACTCGAGCGTCACATGGCCTTCCCATTCAGGCTCCAGTGGCGTGACATTGACGATGATGCCGCAACGCGCATAAGTGCTTTTTCCAAGGCAGATAGTGAGCACACTGCGCGGGATACGGAAGTATTCAACCGTCCGCGCTAGCGCAAAACTGTTCGGCGGGATGATGCACACGTCGGCTTCCACATCCACAAAGCTCTGTGGATCAAAGGCCTTGGGATCCACGATCGTACTGTTGATGTTAGTGAAAATCTTGAACTCACGCGAACAACGCACGTCGTACCCATAACTCGAGGTGCCATAGGAAACGATCTTTTGCCCATCCACGCTGCGCACCTGACCGGGCTCGAACGGCTCAATCATGCCGTGCTGCGTGGCCATACGGCGGATCCAGTGGTCAGCCTTGATACTCATGTACTGCGATTCCTCATTCGGGTGTGCGGCCAGTGCGCTTCACGTGTCGTCTGAACTGATGACCGGTGCCGCCGGCGCCGCGCGTAGCGCCAGTTCCGCAACCGCACGTCGTGCCGTCGCATGGTACAGCGCCGCCACCGCTCCCTCCGGGTCCGCCACCACCGTGGGTCGGCCGGCATCCGCATCCTCACGAATGCGGCGGTCCAGTGGCAGCCGGCCGAGCAAGGGCACGTGCGCATCCAGCGCCAGACGCTCGCCACCCCCCTCGCCGAAGATGGGATCTAAATGGCCGCACTGGCTGCAGACATGCAACGCCATATTCTCCACCACCCCAAGCACCGGAACCTGGACTTTCTCGAACATTTTCAGTCCCTTGCGGGCATCGAGTAGGGCAATGTCTTGCGGTGTGGTGACGATGATGGCGCCACTGACCGGCACCCGCTGCGCCAAGGTCAGCTGGATATCGCCCGTGCCTGGCGGCATGTCCACGAGCAGGTAATCCAGTTCGCCCCAGCGGGTGTCGCTGAGCAATTGGGTCAGCGCCTGAGTGACCATGGGGCCACGCCAGACCATGGGTTGTTCGGCATCAATGAGAAACCCGATGGAGATGGCCTCCACGCCATGTGCCCGCAACGGCTCGAATGACTTGCCATCGCGCGACAACGGCCGCTCACCCTGCAACCCGAGCAACAACGGCAGGCTCGGCCCGTAAATATCTGCATCCAATAGCCCAACTCGCGCTCCTTGAGCGGCCAAGGCCAGCGCCAAATTCACCGCCACCGTGCTCTTGCCTACGCCACCCTTGCCGGAAGCCACCGCGATGACATTGCGAATGCCCGGCAGAGGCGTGAGTTGGCCTTGCACCGGACCGACAGGAATTTCTGCCAGGACTTCGAGATCGAGTCGCTCTTTGTCCAATACAAGCGCCGCGGCCAAAGCCGGGCGCAACGCCGCGGCATGTCCGCCTAGCGGACCCCCGACCGGGAATGGCAGCGACACCACCACGCGCCAACGTTCCCCAACGGCCATGACACTGACCGTGCCCAAAGTACCCAAAGGCCGGCCAATCACGGGGTCTAGGCAACGGGCGGCCAGATCGGTCAGCACGGAGTCCGGGGACGCGCCCGGCGGGACGGAACTGGAAGACATAGCAACTCGCTTGTGAGCAGGAAGGCAAAGGGTCTCGGCCGGAGCGCCGTAAAGAGCGCGCCATCATACCGAAAGTTGCGACCCAACCCGCTGATTTAGCAGACTTTGCACCGGCACTGCTATGGCATAATTGCGGGTATATGGGTTTATTCACCTCCATGCGCGCCGAACGGTGGCTGAGCACCGTTCGTGAGATAGCCGAGCCGGACCGACCGGCCTGCCGTGCTGCGCTCGCGAAACTCTTGGGACTTGGGCCCGCAGTCGTTCCCTTGGTCATCGCTGAACTAGCGCGCAGCGAAAAAAAGGCCACGCTGGCCTTCGTCGATATCCTGTCCCAACTGGCCGACGCGCGCAGCTTTCCGGCCTATGTCAAAGCACTAACCGACCCCAACCCACGGGTGGTGTCCGGCGTCACCTTGGCGCTGTCAGGGGCCCGCAACGTGCCCGCCGCCGCACTGCTCGACCTGTTGCATGCCGACGACCTTCCACGCACCCCAGTGATCGACATCATCACCGCCCAGCGGTCGCGCTTTCAGGTTCGCGACCTGATGCAGGCCGCCTACAGCCAAGAAGGTAGCGACCGCAACACGCTGTTCAAACTGATCGCCGAGATTATGGACGAGTCGTCGCTGCCAGACTTGCTAGCCCGCCTCGAAGGCAAAGACCCAATCGCGCGCTTGAATATCATCCAGTTGGTGGCGCGATTCAACTTGCCCATCGTGCGTAATGCGCTGCAGCACCAGCTACGGGATTCGAACCGACTTATCCGCCAGTCGGCGCTCGTGGCCCTCGCCAAGATGGACGGCCCGGTTGACGTCGCCATCATCGCCAACTTGTTACGCGACGCCGACCTTGAAGTCCAAAACAGAGCCATCGAAATCCTCATCCGGGCCCGCGACCCAGAAGTCGTTAAGCATCTGGTAGAAGTGCTGAAAGACGAAAACGAGTATGCGCGACGTGCCGCGGTAGAAGTCCTCAACGAAGTAGGCGATGCCCGTTCCGTGAAATTTCTGCTTGAGGCCATAAAAGATGCAGATTGGTGGGTCCGCTCTCGTGCTGCCGATGCGTTAGCAAAGATCGGCGGTCCGCGCGTGCTTGAAGCCGTCTTACAACTGGTGCGCGATAAGGACGACGACTTGCGCCGCGCTGCCATCGAAATCTTAAATCAGACCAAGGACGAGCGTGCGGTCGACAGCCTGATCGAAGCCACTCGCGACACCGACTGGTGGGTCAGCGAACGCGCAGTCGACGCTCTGGCTGAGATCGGCAACCGTAAGGCTATGCCGCGGCTACTGGAAATGCTGGAAGGCGCGCCGCGCAGCATTCCAACTGCCTTGCGCGCCATCGGCAAACTCGGCGATGCACAAGCGCTACACGCAGTATTGGCACAGCTGCCCCATACCGAACCCGCCATCCGTATTGAAGCTCTCGGCGCACTCCCACGGCTCGTCGACGACTCGACCGTTGAAACCGTGCGTGAAACCATTCGCCAGCTGGCCACACAGACCGGCGAACCCGCTTTACATCACGCCGCGCTGCAGGCCATCGAAGCGATGGACGCGCGCTACTCGCCGAGCATGATCATCGCCAACGCACAAGCGCGTCGCATGGCAGAGCCGGCGCATACCCTACTGAACGACACCACGGGCCGTCAGCGCGCCGCGAAGTTTCGTCTGGAGCTCAACAATACCGCGAGCACCGGGATCAGTACTGGCGTCAGTGTCGGCATCGGCACAGGCACAGGCATTAGCAATGACACCAGCTCCACCAGCAGCACCGCAGCGATTCGTTC
Source organism: Gammaproteobacteria bacterium (assembly GCA_947469285.1). Classification (GTDB taxonomy): domain Bacteria; phylum Pseudomonadota; class Gammaproteobacteria; order Steroidobacterales; family Steroidobacteraceae; genus CAIOHZ01. The sequence goes on along the minus strand of CANIOW010000007.1, from coordinate 46,676 downwards.
GCCGAAGGCGCTGCCGGCAGGCACGCCCACACTGGACATCACCGCTCTACGCCCAGGCGACATGATCGAAGGCCGCTACAAATACGTCGACAAAATAGGCAAGGGCGCCTTTGGCACGGTGCTGCTCATGGAAGACACCGTGGTCGACGAGCGCCTCATTCTGAAATTCCTCAATGCCAACGTGGCCGAAGATGAAGAAGTCCTGCAGCGTTTCGTTCACGAACTGCGTTACTCACGCAAGATCACTCACCGAAACGTCATTCGCATCTACGATTTCCTGTCAGTGCAAGGCCTGTATGCCATTTCGATGGAATACTTCCCAAGCCACACACTGGGCGCGGAACTGCGTGACGACAAGCCCTTGAATCTCCAACGTGCCTTACAGTTCGGAATCGATATTGCCAACGGCATGACGGTGGCGCACCAGGTAGGCATCATTCACCGCGACCTGAAACCAGCCAACGTTCTCATCAATCAGGACGACCTGCTCAAGATCGTGGACTTCGGGGTGGCCGCCGCTCAACGCGAATCAGAAACCCACCTGACCAAGACCGGCTATGTCATCGGCTCGCCCAAGTACATGGCCCCGGAACAAATTCTTGGCAAGAAGGTGGATCCTCGCTCTGACATCTACTCGCTCGGTGTCATCCTCTACGAGATGCTCACGGGCGTACCACCCTATAGTCGCGGCGACCACATGTCCGTCATGTACCAGCATGTACAAGGCAAGGCGCGCGCGCCGATTGATTTAAATCCAAACCTGCCGGCAGGTCTTTCGGAGGTGGTCATGAAAGCCATGTCGGTTGACAAAAACCAGCGTCAACAGTCAATGGAAGAGCTGCGCGACGCACTAGAAACTTTCCTGCTGCAGAAGTAACGCCATGCCACGTATCGACGCCTTCCTGAAACTGGGCTGTGCACAGGGAGCCTCGGACATCCACCTGGCCGTGGGCGTGCCACCCATGTTACGCATCGCCGGCGACTTGCTCCCGGTACGTTTCCGCGACCTCGGGCATGCCGAACTGGAAGGCTATGTCACCGAAATACTGACGCCCAACCTAGCGACACAGTTCCAAGAAGGGCATGACCTGGATTTCTCGTACGTCGCTGAAGATGGCCGGCGTTTTCGCGTGAACGTGTTTCGTAAGGACACCGGTGTCGGCGCAGTATTTCGCGCCATTCCAGACAATGTCCCGTTACTGGATTCACTCGGCATGCCGCCCATCGTCACGCAACTGCTAGACCACCATCAGGGCATGATCCTCGTGACTGGCGCAACGGGTACGGGGAAGAGCACTACGCTGGCAGCGATGATCGACCATCTCAACCGCACCCGACGGGTCAACATCATTTCTCTTGAAGACCCCATCGAATTCGTCCACCACAGCCAGCAATCCCAAGTGGTGCAACGCGAACTTCACACCCATGTACCCACCTTCGCCGACGGTGTGCGCGCCGCCATGCGTGAAGATCCAGACGTCATTCTGGTGGGCGAAATGCGCGATGCCGACACCATCCGTATGGCGATGACCGCCGCAGAAACGGGCCACTTGGTATTCGGCACGCTGCACACGACCAGTGCCGTCAAGACGATCGACCGAATCCTCGATGCACTGCCCATTGATGAACGCGAACAGACCAAGAGCTTCCTAGGACAAAGCCTGATCGCCGTCATCACTCAGGTACTCGTGAAAAAACCGGATGGCAAGGGACGTCGCGCTGTGGTCGAAACGCTGGTCATGACCCGAGCCATCGCCAAACTCATTCAAACAGACCAGACCTTTCAGTTACCAGCCCAACTGCAGATGGGCCGTGATTACGGCATGCAGACGCTGGACCAAGCCCTGCAGGCAGCACTGACGGCCAAAGAAATAGACCCGGATGACGCTTACCACTACGCCACCGACCGTAAAACCTTCGCGCGTTTCGTGACCGATCCATCACTGCTGCCAAAATTTGAAACGGCGAGCTGAGAACACCATGGCACGCATCGACGAATACTTGCTCGAAGTACTTAAACGCAGCGGTTCAGACCTGCACTTTATGGCCGGCGACCCGCCGCGGCTGCGCCAGTACGGCGAGCTACAGCCGTTGCGTGAACCGTCGCTGGATCCTGCGTTCGTGCAAGAGACGCTGCTGGAAATCATGCCGCGGCGCGCCCAAGAGCGCTTGGCGCAGCAAGATGGGGCCGACTTCGCCTATTCCATCCCCGACGTGGCCCGGTTTCGCGTCAACGTCCTACGCCATCTTAGCGGTCTGGGTGCGGTCTTCCGTACTATTCCCAGCAAGACCAAAACCCTGACCGAACTGGATATGCCAGAGGCGGTACGGTCACTGTGCCGCGTGACCAACGGCCTCATTCTGGTCACGGGAAAAACTGGCAGCGGCAAAAGCACCACTCTTGCGGCAATGATTGATGACATCAATACGCGGATCCGTGGCCATATTCTCACCATCGAAGACCCCATCGAATTCGTCCACCAACGCAAAAGCTGCCTTATCAGCCAACGCGAAGTTGGAGTTCACGCCCACTCCTTCGCCAGTGCCGTGCATGGCGCCCTGCGCGAAGACCCGGACGTCATTCTGGTGGGTGAAATGCGCGACCTTGAGACCATCAGCGTCGCGGTTACCGCAGCTGAAACCGGCATTCTAGTGATGGGCACGCTGCATACCAACGGCGCCGCGCCAACCATCGACCGCATCATCAACGCGTTCCCGGCAGACAAGCAGTCGCAGGTACGCACTATGCTGTCGACCAGTCTGCGCGGTGTTATCTCGCAACAGCTGGTCCCTACCGCCGGCACCCCTGGCCGGGTCGCGGCACTCGAGATCCTCGTCAACACACCCGCCGTCGCCAACCTTATCCGCCAGGGCAAGAACGACCAGCTCGAAACCGTCATGCAATCTGGCGCAGTGCATGGCATGCGCACCATGGACAATGCGCTCCAGCTATTGCTGGATGCGCGGCGCATTAGCGGCAAAAACGCCTACGCCAAGGCCTTCAACAAAGCGAAATTCGAGCAGTACAAAGGCCAGGCCTGAAGCGCGTGCTGCTGTGAAACTCCACGCCGACCTAAGCCTCGCTGCCCATGTCGACACGGAGACGCTGGCCTGGAGCCCGTCACCGATGCCAGGGGTCCACCGCCGCATGATTGAGCGTGATGGGCAGGAGCAGGCACGCTGTCTGTCGCGCGTCACCTATGCGCCAGGCTCAAGTTTCACGGCGCATAGCCACCCTTGGGGCGAGGAGATTCTCGTGCTCTCCGGCACCTTCCACGACCAACACGGTAGCTATCCGGCCGGCACCTTCATGCGCAGCCCACACGGTTCGACTCACGCGCCCGGCAGCGTGACTGGTTGCGAACTGTTGGTGAAACTGCGGCATCTGACCGACACGGACCAGAGGCGGCGAGTGATCGACACCCTTGACCCGAGCGCTGGCTGGCAGCCGCTGGCGAGCAGCGGCGGCACGCTGCGGGGCCTGTGGTTAGGCGGTTATCAGCTCGAATCCACCTGGCTCATAGAAGCCGCCGCGGGGACAGAATTCACGCTGCCCCACCCGCCTGGCCACCCACCCGCGGGTGAAGAACTCTACGATCTGAGCTCGGGATGCTGGGAGCGCCGCCCCGCCGGCGTGCTCACGCAGTGGCAGGCGCTGACCGCTACCCGTTATTGGGCCAAGGTTGGGCACCTACGTTTGGCATAATGGGGCCTTACCGTCCCGGACCCCAGCCCGCCATGCGCCGTATTCTTGTCACCAGTGCCCTGCCCTACGCCAATGGCCCGCTGCATATCGGCCATCTGGTCGAGTACACCCAAACCGATATTTGGGTGCGCCACCAACGTCTAGCGGGCAATGCTTGTACCTACGTGTGCGCCGACGACACGCACGGCACCCCGATCATGCTGCGGGCACAGACAGAAGGCATCACTCCCGAAGCGCTGATCGCGCGGGTGGGAGCGGAACACGCCCGCGACTTCGCTGACTTTGGCATCGGCTTCGACCATTTCCACAGCACGCATGCGCCCGAAAACCAACACCGCACCGAACAAATCTTCGCGGCGCTAGAGGCGGCCGGACACATCACCCGGCGCACCATCCGACAAGCCTACGACGCCCAGGCTGGTATGTTTCTGCCAGACCGTTACGTCAAGGGCACCTGCCCACGCTGCGCGGCTCCCGACCAGTATGGCGACAGCTGCGAGAAGTGTGGCGCCACCTATTCACCTTCAGAGCTGCTCAACGCCGTGTCGGTCGTTTCCGGCACGACGCCGGAAGAACGCGAGAGCGAACATCTGTTCTTTCAGCTCGGGCACTTCGAGCCACTGCTGCGCGAATGGGTCCGCAGTGGCACGGTCGATACCAGCGTCGCCAACAAACTGGACGAGTGGTTCAACGCGGGACTGCGTGACTGGGATATTTCCCGGGATTCGCCCTACTTTGGTTTCGGCATCCCGGGCGCACCAGGAAAATTCTTCTACGTCTGGCTCGACGCGCCCATCGGTTACATCGGCAGTTTTGACGCCCTGTCCGCCAAGCGCGGTGTCGACGTGGCAAGCGCCTACGCCGAATTCTGGGACGCCGCGGGTGCCGCCGCCGCCAACACCGAGCTGTATCACTTCATCGGCAAGGACATCCTGTATTTCCATGCCTTGTTCTGGCCCGCCGTGTTACACGGCGCCGGCCTGCGCACACCGAACGGCGTGTTTGTGCATGGCTTCCTGACCGTGAACGGCCAGAAGATGTCGAAGAGCCGTGGCACGTTTATCACTGCACGCCATTATCTTGAGCTGTTACCGCCCGAGGCACTGCGTTTCTACTTCGCCAGCAAGCTCACGGCTGGTCTCGACGACCTCGACCTCAGCCTCGAAGATTTCACCAGCCGTTTCAACGCCGAGGTGGTCGGAAAAGTGGTGAATATCGGCAGCCGCTGCGCCGGCTTCCTGACACGCAGCTTCGACGGCCGTCTGGCAGCGGCTCTGCCGGAACCGGCGCTCTACGCTGAGTTCGTCGCCGGCCGGGCACAGATCACAGCGCTCTACGAAAGCCGTGACTACGCCGCTGCGCTACGCGAGGTCATGCTGCTAGCCGACAAGGCCAATCAATACATCGACACGCAAAAGCCCTGGCTGCTCGCCAAGGACCCCGCCCGGACCGCCGACGTCCAAGCCGTCTGTTCGCAAGGCATCAACCTGTTTCGCGTACTCGTTGGCCTGTTGAAGCCCGTCATGCCGCAGATGGCGGCAGCGGCCGAGAGCTTCCTGCAAGCGCCGGTCACCTACTGGAGCGATCTCGATGCCCCGTTACTCGACCACACCCTGCGCCCCTATGAACCGCTGGCCACACGTCTTGATCCGAAAGTGGTGGCACTGCTCGTGGTAACACCCACTGCTGACGCCGCGCCTTCCTCCACAGGCGCCAGCTCACCGACAGCGGCCACACCTGCATCCACCACGCCTACCCCTGCCGCAGCTCCCGTTAAGGCACCGGTCTCCACGCCCGCCGCAGCGCGCGAGCTCCCGAGCGCAGCGACCATCGACATCGAAGCCTTACTAAAAGTAGAGCTGCGCGTGGCCAAGGTACTGGAAGCCAGTTGGGTAGAAGGCTCTGACAAACTACTCAAGCTACGCGTCAGTCTCGGGGTTGCGGCAGATGGCACAGCCGATGAACGGACTATTTTTTCCGGGATCCGCGCGGCCTACGCGCCAGAACAACTGGTGGACCGCCAGGTGGTCATCGTCGCCAACCTCAAGCCACGCAAGATGCGCTTTGGCATGAGCGAAGGCATGGTGCTCGCGGCTGAAGACGGGCAGGGCGGCATCTACGTGCTCTCCCCTGACGTCGGCGCGATCACCGGCAGCTTGATCAAGTAGCCAGACCCCACTGCCATGTCGCTGCAAGCCTTGGCGGACCGCCTCGACGCACTGCTGCCGCAAACCCAATGCACTCGCTGCGGCTACGCAGGCTGTCGGCCCTATGCCACGGCCATGGCGAGCGGCGCCGCGCCACCTAATCGGTGCCCCCCGGGCGGCCCCTCCACCCTCGCGGCCCTCGCCACGGTACTCGGCTGCGCGGCACTCCCCTTGGACCCGGCCTGTGGCAGTTTTGCCCCGCCGCGAATCGCCGTCATTGATGAAGCCGCGTGTATTGGCTGTGCCAAATGCCTGCCCGCCTGCCCGGTAGATGCCATCGTGGGCGCGCGCAAGCAGCTGCATACCGTTATCACCACGCAGTGCAACGGCTGTGAATTGTGTATCGCCCCCTGCCCCGTCGACTGCATCACCATGACCGACACCGGTGCAGCGCTACTGGATGCCCAGCAACTGGCCGCAGACGCCATCCGCCATCGCCGCCATTACGCCGCGCATGAGGCCCGGCAGGTACGGCGCGAAGCCCAACGGACTGCTGCGCTAGCCGCACGTACGGAACGTTTACGCGGATCTACTCCATGAAGATTGCAGAGCGCCAGGCATTTTTTGAACGTTTGCGTTCATTAAACCCGGCACCCCGAACCGAATTACACTACAGCACACCCTTCGAGCTCTTAGTGGCCGTGGTGTTGTCTGCCCAGGCCACCGACAAGAGCGTTAACCTCGCCACCCGTCGCTTGTTCCCAGCGGCTAACACGCCAGCCACCATTCTCGCGCTGGGCGTTGCAGGGCTGATCCCTTACGTGCGCCATATCGGTCTGTTTAACGCCAAGGCGAAGAACATTATCCAGCTGTGTCGTCTGCTCATTGAGCAGCACGACGGTGTGGTACCTAACACCCGTGAGGCACTCGAGGCACTGCCAGGGGTAGGCCGCAAGACCGCGAACGTGGTACTCAATACCGCCTTCCGTCAGCCCGCTATGGCCGTGGATACGCATATCTTTCGTGTTGCCAATATCACCGGGTTGGCTCCAGGCAAAACCGTCAGAGCCGTCGAAGACGCCCTGATAAAGCGGATACCGGCAGAGTTCCTCATGGACGCACACCACTGGCTCATTCTGCACGGACGCTATGTCTGTAAGGCCCGCAAGCCGGATTGCACCCATTGTGTGGTGGCGGATCTGTGTCGGCATGGCAAGCAACAGCTACGGGACAAGGCCCGCTAATGCCCGTCTTCCATGACCAGCAGCGCGATTCGTTGCGACGCCTCTACCTCGAAGCTTGGCAACGGCACCAAACGGGACTACCGCTAACGGCGCTGCAGGCCCAAGTGGCCGATGTGGTGGCCCTCCATCCGGAGTACCACGCGCTGCTCACAGCGGAGACGCTCGACCGCGATTGGACACCCGAGCATGGCGAGAGCAACCCTTTCCTGCATATGGGCATGCATCTGGCGCTGCGTGAACAGGTCAGCACCGACCGCCCCGCCGGCATCCGCGCCATCCATGCACGACTGAGTCGGCACCACGGCGGCGCACATGCCGCGGAGCACCGCATGATGGAGCCCTTAGGGGCCGCGTTATGGGATGCCCAACGACAAGGTCAGGCGCCGGATGAGCAGCGCTACCTGGCAGCGCTGCAATCGCTTTAGGCCACTGAAAACCCTTAACGGGCTTTCGGCGGTCCCTTGCGGTGCGGCTTGGAGGGACCACCGCTGCCAAACGAACGGCGCGGCCCACCCGGGCCAGCGAACCCGCCCGGACCACCCGCGTGCCCGCCACCACCGCCCGGACCGAACGGGCGACGCGACGGCGGACCACGGTCATCACGACCATCGCCGCCATGAAACTCGCGCCGCGGCGAACTGGGTGCGCCATCGGCCGGCTTGATGTCGAGCGAACGCCCGCGCACTTTCACCTGCGAGATACGCTCCAGCACATCGTTTGGCAACCCCGCGGGGAGCCGCACGAGCGTGTGGTCGAAATGAATATCAACGCCGTTGATCTGCGTGCCTTCCAGGTTGCCGGTGTGGGCAATAGCGCCCACGATATTCCCCGGCTGCACGCCGTGGGCGCGGCCCACTTCTAGGCGGTACACCTGCTGCGGACCGAAGCGGTCTTCACGCGATACAAACTTGCCGCGTGGACGCTCTTCGCCGCCGCCGCCCTCAGGGGAGCGCTCGCGAAACCGTTCCTGACGCTGTTCTGGCGGCAAGGAGCGTGGGGCAGCGTCGCGGAACCCGGGTTCTTCCGCGGTCGGCAGTAACAGCGGTGTATCGCCCTGCGCCATTCGCGCCAATGCCGCCGCCACGTCCAGCAGATCTTGCCCGGATTCGCGCACCACCGATTCAATGACACTGCGATATTCCGGCGACACGCCTTCGGCCACTACGGCTTCCAGACGCTCACGGAATTTACCGATGCGACGCTCGTTCACATCATTCACGCTGGGCAGACGCATCGGCTCCAGCGACGAGCGTGTAGCACGCTCGATGGCCGACAGCATGTTGCGCTCGCGTGGCGCGATGAAGAGAATCGCCTCGCCCTTGCGACCAGCGCGCCCCGTACGACCGATGCGGTGAACATAGCTCTCGGTGTCGTACGGCACGTCGAAGTTAACCACATGGCCAATACGCTCGACATCGAGGCCGCGGGCCGCCACGTCAGTAGCCACGAGGATATCGATCTTGCCGGACTTCAGCGCCGCCACGGTGCGTTCACGCTGCGCCTGCAGGATGTCGCCGTTAAGCGCCGCAGCCGCAAAGCCGCGCGCCTCTAGGCGCTCAGCCAGTTCCACCGTGGACTGTTTGGTCCGCGTGAACACCAGCATGGCATCAAAGGGCTCCACTTCGAGGATGCGCGTCAGCGCGTCCAGTTTATGCAGGCCGCTCACTACCCAGTAGCGCTGGCGAATATTCGCCGCTGTGGTGGTCTTGCCCTGAATATTGATTTCGCGCGGCGAACGCAGATGCGTTTTGGCAATGCGCTTGATCTGCGGCGCCATGGTGGCGGAGAACAAGGCGACCTGCCGCTCCGGCGGTACCTTGGAGAGAATCTGGTCGATGGCGTCGACGAAACCCATCTGCAGCATCTCGTCGGCTTCATCGAGCACGGCGTAGCGCACTGAATCGAGCGACAAGGTGCCACGGTCGAGATGGTCCATGATGCGACCCGGGGTACCCACCACCACGTGTACACCACGGCGCAGCGCATTCAACTGCGGGGTATAGCTCTGGCCACCGTAGATGGGCAGCACATGGAAGCCGGGCATATGGGCCGCGTACTTATTGAAAGCTTCAGCGACCTGAATGGCCAGCTCACGGGTGGGCACCATGACCAGCGCCTGCACACCGGGCAGCTCCAAGTTCAGGCGCGAGAGCAACGGCAGCGCAAAGGCCGCCGTTTTACCCGTACCGGTCTGGGCCTGGCCCAGCAGGTCATGCCCAGCGAGCAGCGCCGGAATAGTGGCCGCCTGAATGGGCGAAGGGGATTCATAGCCGACGGCAGTGACCGCAGCCAGCACGGCTTCGGAAAGGCCTAAATCGGCAAAGGTGATCGCGGCTGGCGCCGTCTCTGGGGAATTCATGGCGTTCGCCTCAAACAGGGGTCTGCCAGTGTACTCCTTTTGCAGTGCGACAGAAAACTTTCGGCGGCTCAGTGGTTAAGGTTAGCGTTTCTTGGGGAGATACAGGTCCGTCAACGTGCCTTCGAACGCCTCCGCCGCGAAGGCCACCGTCTCGGTTAACGTCGGGTGTGGGTGGATGGTGCCGCCAATATCCGCAGCATCCGCCCCCATCTCGATCGCCAGCGCCGCCTCACCAATCAGTTCACCTGCGCTCGGACCGACGATCCCGGCGCCCAGCAGACGGTGGGTCGATGGATCAAAAAGCAGCTTGGTGAACCCCTCGTCACGGTTCAGCGCCAGTGCACGACCCGAGGCCGCCCAAGGAAAGACCCCTTTCTCCACTTGGATGCCCTGCTCTGCCGCCTGCGTTTCCGTCAGGCCCACCCAAGCGATTTCCGGATCGGTATAGGCCACGGAAGGAATGACGCGCGCATCAAATGCGCGCTTCTCGCCGGCCGCCACTTCCGCCGCCAGCTTACCTTCGTGCGTTGCCTTGTGCGCCAGCATGGGCTGCCCCACCACATCCCCGATGGCGAAGATATGCGGCACGTTGGTGCGCATTTGCGCATCCACGGCAATGAAGCCGCGCGCGTCCACCGTCACTCCTGCAGCTTCAGCAGCCAGGCGCTTCCCGTTAGGCACACGCCCCACTGCGACCAGCAACTGGTCATACAGCTGCGGCTCGGGCGCGCCTTTGCCTTCGAAGGTGACGCGCAGTCCTGCGGGCAAGGCCTCGACGCTCACCACTTTGGTGCCGAGTAAAATCGCTGCGTAACGTGCCTTCAAGCGCTTCTCGAGCGGCCGCACTAAATCACGATCTGCACCCGGCATGAGCCCAGCGGCCAGTTCGACCACCGACACCCGCGCACCCAGCGCGTCATAGACGCAGGCCATCTCCAGACCGATGATGCCGCCACCGACCACGAGCAGTCGCCCGTCTATGCGGCCAAGCTCCAATGCACTGGTGCTGTCGAGGATGCGCGGGTCGACGGGAAATATCGGCAACTGCACCGGTTCGCTACCCACCGCGATGATGCACTGGTCAAAGCCCACCACCTGCCGCGTGCCGTCGGCGGCAATGAGCGCCACACGGTGCGGCGACAGGAACAGGCCGGTGCCCTTGAGCACTTGAACTTTACGCTGCTTGGCAAGGCTGGTTAGCCCGGTGGTTAACTTGCCGATAATGCGGTCTTTCCAACCCTTAAGCTTCGGTGCATCAATGACGGGGGGCCCGAAGCTCACGCCAAGCTTCGCCATGTCATGCGCTTCTTCGATCACCTTGGCCGCATGCAGCAAGGCCTTGGAGGGGATACAGCCAACGTTGAGGCACACCCCCCCCAGCGTCGGCCAGCGTTCGACCAATCCAACTTCAAGGCCAAGGTCCGCAGCACGGAAGGCGGCGGTATAGCCCCCAGGACCGGCACCCAACACCAACAATGCCACCTGCAGATCGGCCGTCGGCTCCACCAGCACCGGGGCAACCACCGTGGCTGGCGGTGCAGGCGTCGCTACTCTCGCAGGAGGCGCAGGAGACACAGGAGCCGCAGCAGACTCTGCCGTGAGGAGGCGGGCCACCACACTGCCGGTGCGTACTTTCGTGCCGACCTCGACCAGCAAGGCTTCCACCGTGCCAGCGCAGGGCGCTGGAATATCGATAGTGGCTTTTTCACCTTCCACAGTGAACAACGGGGTTTCTGGCTGCACCACATCACCTACCTTGACCAGCAAGGCAATGACCGACACCTCATTGGCGTCACCCAGGTCGGGGACGCGTACTTCTTGCACGTTCAAGGCAACGCCTCCAGTAATCCTGCGACATCCGCCAGCTGCGCCGCGAGCGCCGTGGTGAAACGGGCGCCTTCCGCACCATCAATCACCCGATGGTCATACGACAAAGACAGGGGCAACATCAGCCGTGGCACAAACTGGGCACCATCCCAGTGTGGTTGATGAGCACTCTTCGACACCCCGAGAATCGCCACTTCAGGCGCGTTGATGATGGGTGTGAACAGCGTGCCACCAATACCACCGAGTGAACTGATGGTAAAACACCCACCTTGCATGTCGGTGACCTTCAGTTTCCCGGCGCGCGCCTTGGCAGATAACTCCGCGAGTTCACCTGCCAGCGCGTACACGTCTTTACGGTCAGCGTCGCGAATCACCGGCACCACCAACCCGCCGGGCGTGTCCGCAGCGAAACCAATATGCAGGTACTGCTTGTAGACCAGATTTTCGCCCGTACTATCGAGCGATGAGGCAAATTTCGGGTACTGCGCAATCACGCGTGCACAGGCGCGGATAACAAACGCCAACGGCGTTAGCTTGACCCCACGCTTGGCCGCTGCGTCCTGTAACTGGTGCCGCGTGGCCTCCAGCGCCGTGATATCCGCCTGATCAAACTGTGTGACATGCGGCAGGTTCACCCAGCTGGCGTGTAAGCGTGGCCCGCTGATGCGCTGGATACGCGTCAGCGGCTGCACGCTCACGGGTCCGAAGATGGCAAAGTCGGCCGTTGGCACCCGCGGCCAGTTGGCGCTAGCCGCGGCTGTGGCACCACGGTCTGCAGCTCCCGACAGCCGTTGTTTCACCCAGCCTTTGACGTCTTCGTGCGTGATGCGGGCTTTCACACCGCTGCCACGGACCTGCCCAAGATCAACGCCCAGTTCCCGCGCAAAGCGTCGCACCGAGGGACTGGCGTGGGCCTTGGAGAAACTCACTTCGTTAATCGAGGGTAAGGTGGTCGGCAAGAGGGGGGGCGCTGGCACGCTCACGCTTTCAGCCGCGGGCAAAGACGCAACTGACGCCGGTAACGACACCGGTGTCGCAGGCGACGGTGCCGCAGATAACGGCCTGGGCACCGCGAGCGAGCTCGCTTCGACCAGTGGCGAGGCGGGGACATCGGCGGCGGCCACCGTCGCCACTAGCGTGCCCTCGCCGGCATTGGCTCCCGTTGCAACATGCAGGGTCAGCACCTTGCCCGCGACAGGCGATGGCACATCGAGCGTCGCCTTCTCGCTCTCCAATGTGAGCAAGGGCTGCTCCAGCGCCACCGTGTCACCCACGGCCACCAGCCACTCGATAACTTTGACGCCGGAGGCACCGCCTAGATCAGGGATGCGCACTTCCACAACATGGCTCATGGCGTACTCCTCAGCTCAAGATCGGGCTGGGTTTTTCAGGATTGATGCCGTAGCGCGCAATCGACTGCGACACCGTGCTGGCGTCGATCAAGCCGTCATCCGCCAGCGCTTTAAGTGCTGCCAACGCCACGTAGCGACGATCCACTTCGAAGTGATGCCGCAACTGAGCACGCGAGTCACTGCGACCGAAACCATCCGTGCCCAGCGTCACATAACGCGCTGGGATCCACTGGCGCACTTGGTCAGGGACACTACGCATGTAATCTGTGGCGGCCACCACCGGACCGACGCCCGTGGCCAGTAAATCCTCGATGTACGGCACGCGTGGTGCTGCTTCTGGATGCAACAGGTTCCAGCGCTCTGCCTCCAGCGCCTCACGCCGCAGCTCGCTGAAGCTGGTGACGCTATAGACATCCACCTGGATACCAAAGTCTTCGTGCAGCATGTCGGCGGCCGCTAGCACTTCACGCAGGATAGTGCCGCTGCCGAGCAGACGTGCGCGCAATTTACCCTTGCCACCCATCTGCAGCGCATACATTCCGCGCAAAATTCCCGGCTGCGCCCCATCTGGCATGGCGGGATGCAGGTAGTTTTCGTTCATCACCGTCAGGTAATAGAAAACGCTCTCGCCTTCGCCGTACATGCGGCGCAAGCCGTCCTGCACGATGACTGCCAGCTCGTAGGCATAACACGGGTCGTAAGCCACGCAGCTTGGAACCGTGCTCGCCAACAAGTGGCTGTGTCCGTCTTGGTGCTGCAAACCTTCGCCGGACAGCGTGGTACGTCCCGCCGTGGCACCCAGCAGGAAACCCTTCACCTGTTGGTCTGCTGCGGCCCAGATAAAGTCCCCTACGCGCTGGAAGCCGAACATCGAGTAGTAGATGTAAAAAGGCACCATTGGGATGCCGTGATTGGCGTAGGAGCTGCCGGCAGCAATCCACGAGCAGATGGCACCCGCTTCGTTGATGCCCTCTTCAAGAATCTGCCCCTTCTTGTCCTCACGGTAGTACAGCAACTGCTCCGCATCTTGCGGCGTATACAATTGTCCAGCGCTGGAATAGATTCCAATTTGCCGGAACAAGCCCTCCATGCCAAAGGTACGCGCTTCGTCGGGGACTATCGGCACCACGTGCGGACCGAACTCCTTGTCCTTCAGCAACACCCCCAGCAGGCGCACAAAAGCCATAGTGGTGGAGATTTCACGGTCACCACTCGAATCGAGCAGGCCCTGAAAGGCCTCTAGCGCCGGCACCGCCAGGCGTTGGGTAGAAACGACACGGGCCGGCAGAGAGCCGCCCAGCGCGGCACGCTTCGCGCGCAGGTACTGCATCTCCGGGCTGTCTTCCGCTGGGCGACGGAATGGCAGCTGGGAAATCTCCTCGTCGCTCACCGGAATATTGAAGCGATCACGGAAGGCATGCAGCGCTTCCTCGTCCAGCTTCTTTTGCTGATGGGCGGTGTTCTGGCCTTCGCCAGCTTTGCCCATACCGAACCCCTTCACCGTATGCGCCAAAATCACCGTGGGCGTGCCTTGATGAGCCATCGCCGCAGCATAGGCATTCCAGACTTTCGTTGAATCGTGGCCACCGCGCTGCAGTCGCCAGATTTCCTCGTCACTCAGATTGGCGACCATCTCGCGCAACTCTGGATATTTTCCGAAAAAGTGCTCGCGGGTATACGCCCCACCCTTCTGTTTGAAGTTCTGGTATTCACCATCGACACACTCTTCCATCAAACGACGCAGCGCGCCGTTAGTGTCGCGCGCCAGTAGCGGGTCCCAACGGCCGCCCCATAACACCTTGATGACATTCCAGCCAGCGCCCAAAAACGCCGCCTCCAACTCCTGGATAATCTTGCCGTTACCGCGTACCGGACCGTCGAGTCGCTGCAAATTGCAGTTGACGACAAACACCAGATTGTCGAGCTTCTCGCGCACCGGCATGGTGAGCGCACCCATCGATTCAGGCTCATCCATTTCCCCGTCGCCAAGGAAACACCACACTTTACGGTCGGAATGCGGCGCCAAACCACGGTTCTCCAGGTAACGCATGAAGCGTGCCTGATAGATACCCATCATGGGACCTAGCCCCATCGAGACGGTGGGGAACTGCCAAAAGTTCGGCATCAGCCATGGATGCGGATAGGACGACAGGCCCTGTCCACCCACTTCCTGGCGGAAGTGCCGCAACTGGCTGTCGGTTAAGCGGCCTTCAAGATAAGCTCGCGCATAGATGCCGGGGCTTGAATGACCCTGCACGTAAAGCAGATCGCCAACGCCGTTCTCCGCCGTAGGCGCGCGCCAGAAATGGTTGAACCCGACTTCGTAGAGGGTGGCGGACGAGGCATAGGTGGAAATGTGACCACCATATTCACTGTTTTGCCGGTTCGCCGCGACCACCATGGCCATGGCGTTCCAACGCAAATAGGCTTCCAGACGACGCTCTAAGGCGCGATCACCGGGATACGGCTTTTCGCGTTCCACACCAATGGTGTTCACATAGGCGGTGTTTGGGGTGTAGGGCAGGTAGGCGCCGCTGCGCCGCGCATAGTCGATCAGGCGTTCGATCAAGAAGTGGGCGCGTTCCTTGCCGTGGACCTGCAGCACGCCTTCGATGGATTCAAGCCAGTCCTGCGTCTCGGCCGGATCCAGGTCCGGCAATTTTGTCGGGTCAGTCATGGGCCCCCTCGGCAAGCAGTCAATCAGCACGAAAACAGCCAAATAGTAGGCTGACAACGTTAGTCAAAGAGCATTGTAGCGCGTCCCAACTGAGATAGCCGCCGCCGCGGCGCTGCGGCCTGCGCCGTCGGCAAGCGACGAACGGACGAGTGGGCGAACCACGCCACTTTCAGGCACACTGTGCGGCCGTATGGCCAGCCTCCCTCTCCTGCCGGTCCTGCCGGACATCGCCCACCGCCGCGCCAGCACCCTCGGCAGCGCCTGCCGTGGTGCCGCTAGGCGTGCGCTGTTGCTGCTCGGTACACCAGAGGAACTCACCAACGCGCTGACACCCGCCGGCGGGGATGCCCTGCGGCACTGGCTCGCCCATGTGCGCACTGCCGGCAGCCGCACCCCTGGCCCACTGAGTTTCACGGCCGTGATTGGCCGTCAGGCGGCCAGCCTGCATCTCGCCGTACTAGAGGGCAATGCCACCCCCTTCGACGCGCTCACGCAAGCCGGAAGATTGGTGCAGAGCGCCAGCCAGCTGGCGCTCGATGAAGTCGTCCTCTGTGGCGGCAACGACCACGCACGCGAAGCCCTGTGGTCGGCTTGGGTAGCCTCACGTTATCCGCCGCCCAGCTTGCGGACCACGCCGGGGCCGCGCCGTTCCGTGGAGCCCGTAGCGGTACTGGTCGGGTTGGGCTTGGCGATGCTGCGACAGGTGCAAGCCGTCGAACGCGGCGCGGCGCTCAGTCGCTGGCTGACGGCACTACCCGGCAACCACCTGACGCCAGCACTCTATCGTCGCCGCGTGGCAGCACTGGCCAAACGCCATGGCTGGACCTGCACGGTGCAAGATGAGCGCGCCTTGAAACGTGCCGGCGCCGGCGCCTTTCTGGCAGTAGCGCAAGGCAATGCCGCGGCCGATGCCTGTTTGCTCCGCGTGCGCTATCGTCCGCGGGGCAAAGCGCCACTGGCGCAAAAACGCGGCAGCCGCGCCCTGGCCCCCGTGGCTTTAGTGGGCAAGGGCGTGTGTTTCGACACCGGCGGCGTGAATCTCAAACCCCACCGCAGCATGCTCGACATGCACACCGACATGGCCGGCAGCGCCGTGACCCTTGGCACCTTGCAGGCGCTCACGGAACTGAACCACGGCGACCCGGTGGATGCTTGGCTGGCGCTGGCGGAAAACCACCTGGCAGCGAATGCCTATAAACCGCAAGACGTGGTGGTGGCAGCCAACGGCACCAGCATCCAGGTCATCCACACCGATGCCGAGGGGCGCATGTTACTGGCCGATGCTTTAGCGCTGGCCTCACGCACCCGCCCGGCTTTGCTGGTCGATTTCGCCACGCTAACTGGCGCTTGTATCGGCGCCCTAACAGAGCGTTACGCGGGCCTATTCACCAACCGCCTGGGCGAACGTGACGCACTGGAAGCCGTAGGCCGTCTGAGCGGCGAGCGCGTCTGGTGTTTTCCGCTAGATGCCGACTTCGACACCGAGCTGGAATCCAAAGTGGCTGATGTCATCCAGTGCCCCATCGATGGCAAGGGCGACCATATCTACGCTGCGCGTTTCCTGCAGCGTTTTGTCGGAGCCGGCTTGCCATGGATCCACCTCGATCTCGCACCGGCCACACGGACCAGCGGCCTGGCTCATATCACCACTGACATCACTGGCTTCGGCGTGCGCTATGCCACCGCTCTGCTCCAAGACCGCAGCTTGCTGCGCTCACTGACCGCGACGCCTAACGCTAAAGCCTGACGCAAGGACGTTTCATGGATCTGCTGACGATCACTCGACCGGACGACTGGCACCTGCACCTGCGCGACGGCGAAGCCCTGCGCGATGTGGTGCTGCACACCGCTCGCCGCTTCGGTCGGGCTGTCATCATGCCGAACCTGAAGCCGCCGGTCACCACTGTCAGCGCCGCCCTCGCTTACCGTTCGCGCATCCATGCAGCCCTACCGCCGGACTGCAATTTCACGCCACTGATGGCGCTTTATCTCACTGACAACACGCCCATCACGGAAGTGGACCGCGCCGCGGACACCGACGGAATCATTGGCTTTAAGTACTACCCGGCAGGGGCCACCACCAATTCCGATGCCGGCGTCACTGATTTGGTTCGTGTCTACCCCGTGCTCGAGCGGATGGAAGAGCGCGGCGTGCCGTTCCTCGTCCATGGCGAAGTGACCGACAGTGACGTCGACGTGTTCGACCGTGAACGCGTATTCATTGAACGGGTGGCGCAGCCACTGGTGCGGCGGTTCCCGCAACTGCGTCTGGTGTTCGAACATGCCACCACCCGCGAAGCGGTGCAATTCGTGCGCGCTCAAGGACCCAAAGTAGCTGCCACGCTCACGCCACAACATCTACTGCATAACCGCACCGACATGTTCCGTGGCGGCCTGCGCCCACACCTTTATTGCCTACCCGTGCTCAAGCGGGAACACGACCGTGAAGCCTTGCTCGACGCTGCCACCAGCGGCAGCAGCAAGTTCTTCCTCGGCACTGACAGCGCTCCACATGCCCGGCACCTGAAGGAACACGCCTGCGGCTGTGCCGGTGTGTATTCGGCACATGCAGGCATAGAACTGTATGCCGAAGCCTTTGCAGCCGTGGGAAAACTCGATCGTCTGGAAGGTTTTGCCAGCCAATTTGGCGCCGATTTCTACGGGCTGCCGCACAACACGGCCAGCCTCACCCTGCGTCGCACCGACTGGTCGCCGCCGGCCAGTTACCCGTTCGCCGGTGGCGAACTGGTCCCCTACCGAGCAGGTGAAACCATCGGCTGGGATATCGTTAGTGGAGTGTGTACTTGATGGCCATCGACTCCCCCACCGCTCTCGGGCGACGCTTTCGCGGTTTTCTCCCCGTGGTGGTCGATCTGGAAACTGGCGGCTTCAACGCGAAGACCGACGCACTGCTGGAAATAGCGGCAGTACTACTCGAGATGGATGAAGCTGGCGTGATCCGGCGTGGTGAAACCCACCGTTTCCACGTGCAGCCATTTCCCGGCGCCAATATGGAAGCCGCCTCGCTCGCCGTCAACGGCATCGACCCGCACCATCCGTTGCGCCCCGCCATTCCGGAGAAAGACGCGCTAGATCGCATCTTCACCGAGGTACGGAAGGCGGTGAAAGAGCACGGTTGCACGCGCGCCATCCTGGTTGGACACAACAGCTCCTTTGACTTGGGGTTTCTGAATTCAGCGATCGGACGCTGCGGCATCAAGCGCAGCCCGTTTCATCCCTTCAGTAGTTTTGATACCGCAACACTGGCCGGCGTAGCCTTTGGCCAGACGGTGCTGGCACGCGCGGCCATTGCTGCGGGGCTGGATTGGGATGAAGAAGCCGCGCATTCGGCTTCATATGACGCACAGCGCACTGCCGACCTGTTTTGCACGATCTGCAACCAGTTCCGTCCGCTGTTCGAAGCGGGCCTCGAACGGCAACGGGCGCGGCGCGGTGCCGAACCCGAGGGCAACCCGCTGCTGGAACCCAGCGCCGAATAACCGCAGCCAACCCGGCGTCTGCCTGCCGCGGCAGGAACGAGCGGGCCTGCAACCCGCTCTCAGAGCACTTTAAGCGGTAGCGCCAGCTTCCTGCAGCGCGGTCTTCAGTTCGCCGCTGCGGAACATCTGCAGCAGAATGTCACAGCCACCCAGCAGCTCGCCTTTCACGTAGAGCTGCGGGTAGGTGGGCCACTGCGAATATTCTTTCAGGCCTTCGCGTAGCTCGGGGTCTTCAAAGATGTTGACGTGACGAAAACCGGCGTCGCAGGCACGCAACGCCGCTACCACCTGCGCGGAAAAGCCGCATTGCGGAAAATCGGGCGAACCTTTCATAAACAGCACCACAGGCGAAGCCGCCAAATGAGACTCAATACGGTTGCGGACTGCTTCGTTCAGCATGGAAAACTCCTAATAAGACATTCAGGGCAAGACACTGCCAACGGCCACACCACGGCGCCGCACCTCGGAGGCAGTGACGATGGCCCACTGCTGCTCTGCACTCGCCCGTACCCAACCGGTAATTTCGGCTCGCGTGCGAAAACAGCCCATGCAGGTGTCGTGGCCGTCTAGCGTACACACATTCACACAGGGGGAGCGAGGCGCGGCCCTGAGGACGGGCTGGAAAACAGACACTCTGGATAACTCCTGCCAATAGATCGAGCGGACGGGTTGAATTATGGGGGTGCGCCGCCTATCCTTCAATGCGCCGTTGATCGGGGAGACGGCATGTCCAGTAGGGGCTGCTCCAAGCTGCCCCCTGCCGGCCACTCGGCTCCCCACTCCGGGCGCACCGCCTACCGTTTCCCAGGGAGAACCAGATGAACCCACTGCTCACCGTCAAGGGTGCCATTACCACGGCCATTGTGGCCGGCATCGTCGTCAGCGCCGTGCTGACCGGCGGCGTCGTCCCCGACCACGCCAACCTGTTCCGCACGCTGCACCTCGTGGCTGGCGTGTGCTGGATCGGCCTGCTCTACTACTTCAACCTGGTGCAGATGCCCGCCATGGCGGCAGCTGGTGCAGACGCCGGGGGCCCAGGGGCTGCCGGCATCAACAAATACGTTGCCCCGCGCGCACTGTTTTGGTTCCGCTGGGCGGCGGTGGTCACCTGGGTTTCCGGGGCTTACTACCTGCTGTTCGGTGCCGCCCCTTACGGTGGAGCCGTAACGCTGCACAAGGTGTTCACCCTGGCCGACGGTTACCAAACCATGGGCGTCGGTGCTTGGCTGGGCACCATCATGCTCTTCAACGTGTGGCACTTCATCTGGCCGAACCAGAAGAAAATTCTCGGCATCAAGCCGGCCACGGATGAAGAGAAGGTCAAGGCGCGCAAGGTGGCCATGCTGGCTTCGCGTACCAATTTCGTGCTCTCGGTGCCAATGCTACTGTGCATGGGCGCGGCGCGGCACGGCCTGCCTTTCTAAAACTCGCCAGCACACACGCTCGCAGGCTGCCTTCCACTCGCGTGGGAGGCAGCTTGTAGCGTTTTACAGCAGACGGATGAGCCCCTACAGGGCCTGGATGGCGAAATCCTCGCCACCGAAGAGCCGCTCTGGCATCGCCACGCCGAACCCCTGAGCGTAGTCGACGCCAAGGCCACGTAGCATCTCAATAATCTCAGCGCTCTCGGCATATTCAGCGATCGTTTTCTTGCCCGTCAAATGCCCGATCTCATTGATCGAACGCACCATCTCACGGTCGATCGGGTCGTTGACCAGGTCTTTCACGAAGCTGCCGTCGATCTTCAGGAAGTCGACCGGGAAATGCTTTAGATAACCGAAAGACGACAAGCCTGTACCGAAATCATCCAGCGCGAACCGGCAACCCAAGCCGCGCAAGGACTGGATAAAACGGCTAGCCTGCGAGAAGTTGGCAATGGCCGAAGTTTCCGTAATCTCAAAACAGATCTTGCTAGCATCCAGGCCGCTACGCTGAAACTGTTCGATGACAAAGGGCAGAAACTTGTCGTCTCCCATGCTCTGTCCCGACAGATTGATGGCGCACATGGCCAGACCCGCCCGTTCGTCGGCCGCAGACACCAGCCAGCGAAAAGCGTTTTCTACCACCCAACGGTCGATGGCAGGCATTAAACCGTAGCGTTCGGCGGCGGCAATGAACTGATCAGGCGGCACCAGCCGGCCCTGCTCATCGCGCATGCGGATCAGCAATTCGAAATGGGTCCCACACTCTTCAGTTTGCAACGGCATGATGGTCTGGCGGTGCAATTCAAAACGGTTTTCCTCCAGTGCCGCATTAATACGCGCAGCCCACTGCATCTCGCGGCGCCGGCGCATCAGGTCAAGGTCGTTTTCCTCAAAGCAGTGCACGCGGTTACGCCCTGCCTGCTTTGCTGCATGGCAGGCACTGTCGGCAGCGGACAGCGCACTGCCCACTTCCAACGTATGCGTACCAAGCGGCACCACGCCAATGCTGGCGCTGAGGCGGAATGTCCGGTCGTCCCATTGGAAACGATAGGTGCGAATAGCTTCACGCAGGCCTTCCGCCATGCGTAAGGCCTCATCCAGCGCGCAGCTTTCCAGCAAGACCGCGAATTCGTCGCCACCCAACCGCGCCAAGGCGTCACGCCAGCGCACCTTGCTCTTGAGTAGCGCGCCAACCTGCCCGAGCAGTGCATCGCCGGCCCTATGCCCGCAGGTGTCGTTAACCAGTTTGAACTGGTCGATATCGACATGTAGCAGTGCGTAGCTGGCTTCTTGATCGCATGAACTGCGTAAAGCACGCTCGAGACGCGCCTCGAACTCACGCCGATTAGCCAAACCCGTCAACACGTCGTGACTGGCGTGATAGGTCAGGCGACGGTTTAATTCGCGCGACTCGGTCACGTCGTGGAAGACCAGCACGCCCCCGACCACTTCACCTGCACCGCTACGCCGGGGTGACGCAGTGCTTTGCACATACAGCTCATTACCGTCGCGGCGCACCATCAGTACCGGGCGTAGCGCTTTGACGGGTTTCCCGCGCTGCACTGCTTCCAGCAGCGGATTATCGAGAGCGTCACAAGTATCTTCATGGAACGTACGGAAGACGTCCTCGATGGCGCGTCCAAGGACTTCTGCCAAGTACCAGCCAGTCAAGGTTTCCGCTACGGGGTTGAGGTATTCCACGCGACCATGGCGGTCGGTAGTGATGACGCCATCACCAATACTGTGCAGCGTGACCTGCGCGCTCTCTTTTTCACGAAAGAGCGCTTCTTCGTACCGCTTGCGGTCCGTGATATCAAATTCCACCGCTACCAGACGCCGTAGCGCACCGCCGGCATCCAATTGTGCGCGTAAGCGACTTTCAATCCAGCGCCACTCCCCATCGCGGTGGCGCAAGCGGTGAACGCTATGCACCCCGTCGGAATGACCCGCCAGATGCTCACGCACTTGCTGCGAAACCCGCGGCAAATCTTCAGGGTGCATGAGGGAACGCCAGTTGGGTGGTTCCACTGTCGCTGCCGTGTCATAGCCGAGCATCGTCTTCCAGCGCGCACTGAAGTGCGTCACCTGCGTGAGCGCGTCGTATTCCCACACGCCATCATTGGCGCAGGTTTCGATCAGCGTGGTGCGCTCACGCAAGGCGGCATGGTCGCGCGACAAGCCGACGCGGTCCAGTCCATTGCCAAGGCTAATGCCAATCAATTTCAACAGCAGATGGAACGAGACATCCCAGCCCACCACCGGGACCGCGGTCCCAAGGCCAATGAACCCGGCTGGCCGCCCGCGCACGGCAAAGCCCACCACCAGCGCTGCGCGCATCCCACGCTCACCAAAGACCAACGCCTCACCCGCCTGCTCCGCGCGCGCCTGCAGGGTGTCGCGCAGCTCAAGTAACCGGCTATGGCCCAGACGCTCACGAATAAACGGCAATGAGTCCAGGGTGACGCTCGCCAGACTCTCCGGCGCTGCGGTAGTAAAGACCGCTTTGGCAGTAATCACCCGCTCGATCGCCATACCGGCAGCGTCATAAAGCGCTATAAAAGCCGCGTCTGCCCGTGTGGATTCGCGCAGTATCTCGATGTCCTGCTGCAGCACGGCCTCGGCCGTGGCAGCCTCGAGTGACTGAAAGTCGATCGCGATTTTGGTGCATGAGACGTCAATACCGAGCGGCGGCAAGCCGGCACGGCGGTCCCATAATTGCGGCGAAAGCAGATCGGAAGCGGTGAAATCGCGGCCGTCGGGGACGCCGGGGGGCCACCCCGTTAGAGCTTCCTGCCGGGCAGGATCGCGATACACGCTACTCAAGCGCATCCCCTGAAAGCCCCCTATACGGCGGCCAGTTGGGACACATTGTGTCATTTTGTTTTAGGAATGCAAGGTAAATGACTGTATCAAATAGGAAATAATGATTTATCTAGCCGTGCAGCCGTTCCGCCGCCACACCCGCAACACCACGAACTAGGGGGTCGCTGCGGGGGTCAATGGCTGATAACGGAGCGCGGCTGCCGCGTTTCCACGGCGCGCGCAGGTGATGGCGGACGGCGAGGTCACCAAAAACCACTGCTGGCCGCCAGCGTGTCCAATCTCACGATGCTGCGAACCAGCAAAGCACTCATCAAGCAAAGCGCCCTCCACCAACAACCAGCGGGGTGGCGCGCCGAAATGCCCACCGCCCATCAGCCAGCGCGCTGCGTCATAGGGCTCCTGGGCCCCCTCACGCCAACGGCGGTGCCCGAAATTTACCAAGGGTCGCGTGGCCTGTAACAAAAACTGCTCGCGATAATTGAGCACGCCCAGTTCCACACCCGCGGGCACTGCCGCTTCCACCTGCTGCATGAAGGCCCGCCCAGAGCGTGAGGCATCGAGCAACGGATTGATCCAGCATCCTTGCAGCACACTGCCGCTCCACAGCAGACCCGCCAGTGCCCAGTGTGCGCGCCGCCGGCCGCAGACACCGAGCAACAGGGCACCGACGCCGGCGAGGGTCAGCAATGGCCACAGCAGCGAGAGCGGTGACGCCACACCGTTCTGTTCCGCCAGGTGCTGCAAGCTGTCCTGCCCTACCGTGGCCAGCCACAGCACGCCACCACCCGTCGCAGCGACCGCCCCTAGCGTTAAGAAAAACGATAGCCGCCGTACTCCAGCGCATGTCAACAGCCCCGGACAGCCTGGCGTGCCGACCATCAATGGCGCCACGGCCAGCACAAACGCCGGCAAGGCCGGCAGCACGTAAACGCCGCGTTTGCCGCTAGACAGCGAGAAAAACACCACCACCAGGACTACCCAGCCCAAGAACAACAGCGTGCGTGGGTCGCGCGCGCGCCAATGAACCCGCCAACTCGCGGCGCCGTTAGCGCCTACAAGGCCAAGCAACCAAGGCAGCAGCAAGGTGCCAGGCAGCCACAGCCCGGGAATGGCGTTCACCACAAAAAACCACGGCGGCGCCTGGTGATGCCAGGCATGCGCATAGCGGTGCACCGTCTGCTGCAGCAGTATTTCATCGCGATAGGCGATCAGCGTTGGATCGGCCGACTGCGCCACTACCCACAGCATAGGCACGAGCCACACGGCCACGCCCAACAACAAGCCCAAGGGCGCCAGCCACCAGCGCCAACCGCCAGTGGGCTGCCCCCCTACTGACGCCAGTGGCATCACAAAGCCCGCGCGACGCAGCAAGGCCCACGGCAGCAACAACAATAACGGCAAGAACCCCACACCCTTGGTGGCCACACCGAGGCCAGCGGCCAACCCAGCCAATGCGTACCAGCCAAACGCCGGTCCGAGCAATAAATGGCGCGCCAACCCGTATAACGACAGCGTGGTGAGCCCGAGCAAAAAGCCGTCGATTTGCGCCCCACGTGCCTGCAGCAGGAATTGCACCGTGGCCAGCAACAGCAAGCCGGCGCCCAGCGCCACTTCGCGCGACCAGAGACGACGCGCCAGATCCCACACCAAAGCAACACTCAACAAACCAGCCAGCAACGCCGGAAGCAGAAAAGCCACCTGCAGTGAACCGGTGAGATGCCAAGCCGCGGCGATGGCCCAGAAAAACAGCGGTGGTTTGTCTTGGTAGAGATCGCCGGCGATATGCGGCACCCACCACGATCCGCCTTGGAGCATGTCCAAGGCGATCAGCGCGAAACGGGGTTCATCGGCCGGCCAAGGGGCACGCAGCCCAAGCCCGGCTCCCAACACCACTATCGCCAGCAACAGCAGCCATCCGAGGTCGCGCAAGCCAGTCTGCCCCCGGCCCAACGACAGCCAGGGCAAACCCACTACGTTCAAGCGGGACCAACGCCTGTCGGATCCCGCGATTCGCTTTGTTTCTGCCGCGCCTCGCGGCGCACGAAATACAGATTGCGGACGTAGACCACCAACCCAGCACCCTGACCGAGGATAAACACCGGGTCGCCGCGATATAGCGCATAAACGAACAGCGTCAGCCCGCCGCTCAAGCTGAACCACCAGAACACCGTCGGAATGACGCTACGCTTTTCGCGTTCGCTGGCAATCCACTGCACGATGAACCGTGCCGAAAACAATGCCTGGCCCAGAAACCCGAAAGCCAGCCAAACATGCTCCGCGTCGAGTTTTAGCGCCATCTCAGCGGTCCTCACGGACGGTGAGACCCGGCTGGTAGCGTCGTTGCAGCCACATGACACCCAGAATATCGACGATGCCCACCCATAAGCGGTTAAACAAGCCGTATTTCGAGACGCCCTGCAGGCGTGGCCGGTGATTCACCGGCACCGATATCACTTGGCTGCCCTGCCGTTGGTAGAGCGCCGGCATAAAACGATGCATGTGGTCGAACACCGGCAGCTGCAGAAACGTCGGGCGATGCAGCAGCTTGATGCCACAACCGGTATCCGGCGTGCCATCGTTCAGCAACCCGCCGCGGACGCCATTGGCGATACGGCTTTGCAAACGCCGCAACCAGGTGTCCTTGCGGGTGGTGCGGCTCCCCATCACCAGCTGCACATCGGCGCCTGCCGCCTGCTGCGCGGCAACCAAGGCTGGAATGTCCGCGGGGTCATTCTGACCGTCACCATCCAGCGTCGCCACCCATTCTGCCAAGGCGGCACGCACACCGGAGACCACCGCGGCACTCTGGCCACTGCGTCGCGAATGGCACAGCAACCGCACTTCTGGAATTTCGCTGCGCGCCGCACGCACAGCCGCGGCCGTACCGTCGGTACTACCATCGTCCACAAACAGCACTTCAAACCGGCGTCCCGCCAGCGCAGCAGCAATCTCCCGGGCCAGCGGCAGAACATTGTCCTGCTCGTTGCAAACGGGAATGACGACGGAGAGGTCCGGCGTGGGCAAAGGGGGCATCCTGCAGCAAAACGCGATTATAGCGGTAAACTAAAGGCATGAGCCGCTCCGATACCACCCCTGCCCTGTCGACACCCCCGGACGGCTTAGCCGAGGAAATTCCAGCGCGGCGCCTGGAGCCAACGCGCCCCGGCCTCCCGCCCCTCGCCGAGCGCACTTTTGACGTGGCCTCGACCGAGGACAGCCTCGAGAATCTCGTCGCCTGCACGGCCGCTCATGGCGACATTTACCGGGTTTACGCACCGGGCCGCAAACGCGACACCTGGATCTGCAACCACCCCGATGACATCAAGCGCCTGCTGGTCACCAACCACCGCAACTACACCAAGGGCGTCGGTCTTGACCGCGTGAAGATTCTGCTTGGCAACGGCATCATGGTCAGCGAAGGTGAATTTTGGAAGCGGCAGCGCCGCATGATTCAACCGGCGTTCCACCGCAAGATGGTGGAGCAGTACGCCGGCTGCATCGACGCCGCGCTTGACCAGGCTGTTCTGCGCTGGGACGCCGCTGCCGCGCAAGCCACTGCATTTGATATCACCGCCGAAATGAGCACGCTGACGCTCGAAATCATCCTCCGCTCCATCTTCGGTCAGGATCTGCAGTGGCTGGAGCAAAAAATGGGTGGCAACAACCCATTCGCCCTCGTCACCGAACACTCCGCACGCGATCTGGTCTTTGCCTACAAGTTCCGTTCACTGGCCAAGCTGGTGGTGGAACTGGTGCAGGCGCGGCGCGGCGGCCAGTGGGAGCGCTTCGATTTTCTGCAGATGTTAATGGACGCACGCGATAAAGACGAACAGCCCATGCCAGACCGCGAACTGGTCGACGAAGCCCTCACACTCGTGGTGGCGGGCCATGAAACCAGCGCCAGCGCTCTCAACTGGGCTTGGTATCTGCTCGCCACGCACCCCACAGCGGTAGCCCGTGTGGAGACCGAAGTAGACGCGCTCGAGAATGCCGCCCCCGGCGAGGGCCCACAGGCCATGAGCTATGCGGCCAGCGAGTCGCTGGTATGGACGCAAGGCGTGCTGAAGGAAGCCATGCGTCTGTATCCGCCAGGCTGGCTGCTGACACGGCGCAGCGTAGAAGAAGATGTGCTGGGTGGCTATCGCATCCCCCCGGGAACCGATGTCATGCTGAGCCCCTACCTGATCCAGCGCCACGCCAGCTACTGGCCAGATCCCGAGCAATTTCGCCCCGAACGTTTTTTGCCCGAGGCGGAAGCGGCACGCGAAAAGTGGGTTTACATTCCCTTCGCCGCAGGTCCACGACACTGCGTGGGCGAAAACTTCGCGCTCTACGAAATGACCGTGCATCTGGCGCGCATGGTGCGCCGCTATCGTCTCGACTATCTGGACGAAGGCCCCATCCCCATCGAGGCAGCGGTGAACCTGCGTTCATTGCGTCCGCTCCACTTCCAAGTCCATCGACGCCACGTAAGCACCTGACGGCTGCGCACTACACCAACGGCCCTCAGCTCCACTGACGGCACCACCGACGGAATACCTGATGCCCTTCGCCAATACGCTGAACGAGATCCTGCGCGACAACGCCTCCCTCGACCGCGCCATCTATCACCATGAAAGCGGCGACAGCGCCCGCGAAGTGGCTTTCGGGGAACTGTATGAACGCGCGCTCGGCCTGCTGCACCTGTTGCAGCAGCGTGGTGCGCAGCGTGGCGACCGGGTCATCTTGTATCTGGCGAACAACGAACAGTTTCTCGACGGTTACTGGGCCAGCCTTGCCGGCGGGCTCGTCGCCGTCCCGGTAGCTACCGGAATTAGCGACGAACATAAACATAAGCTGCTGCGCATTGCTCGCCAGCTCGGGCAGCCGTGGCTGTATACCGACCGTAAGACGCTCGAGCGTCTCGAGGCGTTTGCTACTGAAAAGAGCGAACAAGCCGCGGTGGCAGCGCTGCGGGCGCGCGCCTTTCTGGTCGATGAGATTGACAGCCTTGAGCGGCATGCGGACCTGCTCATCCCAGCACCCAGTGACACCGCTTTCATCCAGTTTTCCTCCGGCTCCACCAGCGACCCAAAAGGCGTAGTACTCACCCACGCTAACCTGGTCGCGAACCTGCGCAGCGTAGTGCAGGCAGCGCGCTTAACCGACGCTGATAACGCACTGAGCTGGATGCCACTGACCCATGACATGGGGCTCATCGGCATGAATTTCTTCATGTACGCCGCCGGCATGAACGTGCACCTCATGCCGACCGAATTGTTCATTCGTCGTCCAATGCTCTGGCTGCAACTGGCCGAGCGCCATCACTGCACTGTGCTGTGCTCACCGAATTTCGGTTACCGGCACTTCCTTAAAGTGCTCGGCGATCGCGCAGTGGACAACCTGCACCTCGATCACGTGCGTATCTTGTTCAACGGTGCCGAGCCCATCTCACCTGCTCTGTGCGAGGAATTTCTCGACCGTATGGCCCCTGCGGGCTTGAAGAAGGCGGCGATGTATCCGGTATACGGCCTCGCCGAAGCCACGCTCGCGATGACTTTTCGTCTGGCGGAAGGCCACTACCGCGTGGCGCACTTCAACCGGCACCGCCTCGGCGTGGGCGACACTGCCGAAACACTGGCGGCAGCGCACCCAGATGCATTACCCCTCATGGGCGTGGGACATCCCATTCCGAATACCGAAGTGCGCTTCACCGATGAAGCGCGCCGCCCACTGCCCGACGGCACCGTCGGCCACCTGGAGATCCGCGGACCGAATGTCACCGCTGGCTACTTCCAATTGCCAGCAGTGAATGCTCAGGTGATCACCGCCGACGGCTGGCTCGATACTGGCGACCTTGGGCTGTATCACGACGGCGAAGTCATCATCACTGGGCGAGCAAAGGAAATCATCTTCGTCAACGGCCAGAACTACTACCCGCACGATCTTGAAAATATCGCCATCCGTGCACCGGGCCTTGAACTGGGCAAAGTGGTCGCTGCAGCCGCCCGTCCTGCTGGTGCGGAAGCCGATGAGCTGACGCTGTTCGTGCTGCATCGTGGCGCCATAGAGGAGTTTCTCCCGCTGGCGGACTCCGTAGCACGACTGGTGAACGAACATGCCGGGCTCGAAGTGGCCCACGTCGTACCGGTGAAGCGCATCCCCAAGACCACGAGTGGCAAGCTGCAGCGCGGTTTGCTCGCACAAGAATACCTAGACGGTGCCTTTGTGGCCGAAATGGCGGAACTGGTCACGCTGCGCGCCCAGCGTGATGCCGCGGCGGCCACCGCCGCAGAGACGGCTGGAGGGCCGGGGGCTGGCTTGGCAGCCACAGCGATGGAGCAGCGGCTAAAGAACGTCGTCGATACCGCGATGGCCCCCAAGGCAGTCGGACTCGACGATAACTTGTTTGAGGTGGGCGCCAGCTCGCTGGTGCTCATTCAAATCCATGAGGAGATTGACCGCGACCATCCAGGGGTGGTGGATCTGACGGAGCTGTTTGATCATCCGACCATTCGTGCGCTGGCAGCCCATCTGGAACACAAGCTGGCGTGAGCGGGTGAGCCGCTTATTTCCCGTACAGGGGTTTTTTGAGCTTCCAGCGTCGGTGCCCCCAGAACCAGTCTGCTGGATAGGCCAGCACATGGGCTTCAAGGCGCCGCGCATAGCGCTTGGTCATTTCCTTCGGCAACTGGCTGCCATCGCCGGGACGCCCGAGTAATTCGGCACTGACCCGGTACCGCCCGCGTGACAGACGCTGCATCGCCAGGAAATACACTGGCAACTGCAAAGCACGGCTCATTTCCTCCGTCCCGGCGTAAAAAGCCGTGTCCTGCCCCAGAAACCGCAGCCAGATCTTATTCACCGCGGACAGCGGCACTTGGTCCGCGACCAGTGCAATCACCCGCGGATGCTCACGATTCGCGAGAATCTTGGACAGTACGTCTTTCGCCGGCACCATGCGCCCGCCAAAACGCGAACGCATGGCGAGGAATGCACGCTCCACGCCCGCCGGCTGCAGCGGCTTGTACAGGGCATCTACCGGGCAGGGCAGCGACTCGGTCAGACGCAACAACAGCCACTCCCAATTACAGTGGTGCGCGGTCACGAGCATCACGGAACGTCCGGCGGCAATATCCGCCAGCACCGGTTCGAAACCCGCCAATTGCACGCGTTCGCGCAACTGCTCGGCCGGCAAGCTAAAGCCCTTAATGACCTCCATGCCCACGTCCATCACCTGCCGGTGATAGTCGCGCCACAACCTGCGTCGAGCCGGCTCGTCGAGCTGCGCAAACACGCGCTTGAGATTGTCCGACACCACCGCGCCGCGCACCTGAAACAGGTTAAACAGCAACCACCCCAGCGCCCGACCCAAAGCATAAAGCACGGCCAAGGGCAGGCGGGAGAGCAGCATGAATACCAGCTTCATGCGGTGTATCCTGCGACGCAAGGTGGCCGCTGCACAAGCCACGACGGTTGCGGAGAGACGGGCATGCTGATCATTCGCGGATTAATGGTGGCCTGGTTTTTGACGAGTTTCGTGTTGTGCGTGGTAGCGCTGGGCGTCGGGCTTGGCGTCGGCCGCGGTGCCGCAGACGATGCGACCGGTCGTGGCACCTCCATTCTCGCCGCCCGTCTGCTATGCGCTGTGTTCTGGCCACTGGCCCTGTTGACAGACCTTGGCCAGAAAACGCTGCTCACGCTATTTCGCAAAGCCGAGTAAGGCCGCAGTTCAGTCACTCGATCAGGCCACTCTTACGGGGATATTGAGCCGTTTGATGCGTGATGCCCATTCCGCCGGGCCCGTCACGTGAACGCTAGTCCCCAGGGCGTCGACGGCCACCGTCACCGGCATGTCCTGCACTTCAAACTCGTAGATGGCTTCCATACCCAGGTCCGCGAACGCCACCACGCGCGCAGAACGAATGGCCTTCGAGACCAGATAGGCTGCCCCACCGACCGCCATCAGATAGGCGGACTCATGCTTGCGGATAGATTCAATGGCCGCCGGGCCGCGTTCAGCCTTGCCGATCATGGCCAGCAGCCCCGTCTTCTCCAGCATCAGGTCAGTGAACTTGTCCATGCGGGTGGCGGTCGTGGGCCCGGCCGGACCCACCACTTCATCGCGAACCGGGTCCACGGGGCCGACGTAGTAGATAACGCGATTGCGCAAATCCACGCCTTCCGGCAGCGTCTCCCCGCGGGCGAAGAGATCGGCAATCCGTTTGTGCGCAGCATCACGACCGGTGAGCATCTTGCCGTTTAGCAACAGCGTCTCGCCCGGCTTCCACTGCTTCACTTCAGCGCGGGTAAGCGTGTCAAGGTTCACGCGTCGAGAATCGCTGCCCGGGGCCCAATGGACCTTGGGCCAGCTCTCGAGAGACGGCGGTTCAAGTAGCGCAGGACCTGAGCCATCCAGCACGAAGTGGACGTGGCGCGTAGCGGCACAATTGGGGATCATCGCCAGCGGCTTGGACGCGGCGTGGGTTGGGAAGTCGACCACCTTCACATCGAGCACCGTCGACAAACCACCCAGCCCCTGCGCGCCGATACCCAGCGCATTGACCTTCTCATACAGCTCAATGCGCAACTCCTCGAGCGGCGACGCTGGCCCGCGCTCGAGCAGTTCATGCATATCGAGCGGATGCATCAGCGATTCCTTCGCCAGCAGCATGGCCTTCTCCGCCGTGCCGCCAATCCCGATGCCAAGCATGCCCGGCGGGCACCAGCCAGCGCCCATCGTCGGCACCGTCTTCAGCACCCAGTCAACGATGCTGTCTGACGGGTTCAGCATCACAAATTTGGCTTTGTTTTCCGAACCGCCACCCTTGGCAGCCACGGTGACCTCAATGGTGTTACCCGCTACCAGCTCGGTGTGAATGACCGCCGGCGTGTTGTCGCCAGTGTTTTTACGGGTGAAGGCAGGATCGGACACGATAGAGGCACGCAGTTTGTTGTCCGGATACAAGTACGCACGGCGCACGCCCGCGTTCACCAGCTCGGCGAGCGAATGCCGCGTGTCCCAGCGAACCTCCATCCCCACCTTCAGGAATACGTTAACAATCCCGGTGTCCTGACACAGTGGACGGCGACCTTCGGCGCACAGGCGCGAGTTGGTCAGGATCTGCGCGATCGCGTCCTTCGCCGCCGGTGACTGCTCACGTTCATAGGCGCGCGCCAGATGCTGGAGGTAATCGGCCGGGTGGTAATAGGAAATGAATTGCAGCGCATCAGCGATGCTCTGCACGAAGTCATCTTCACGGATAATGGTCATAACAGCCCGCAGCAACGGCGGACCGCGACCCTGCGGCCGAAGGCCCGCCAGGGGAACCCCTGGTGAGGGGGATGGTGCCGACACGGTGACTCGAACACCGGACCTACTGATTACGAATCAGTTGCTCTACCAACTGAGCTATGTCGGCGCTCAATCAAGCCTGTGAAGTATAAGGGAAGCGGCCAGTTCAGCCAAGGTGCGCCGCCAGCGCCGTGCCCTTAGCGGGTGCGGCGCACCTGGATAATGACATCCACGCCAACCGTTTCGACGCCCAACGGCAGGGTCGGCAAACGCGAGAAAGCGACCTCGCCGAGGTCCACGTCGAATAATTCACCACTATCCAAGTCGTGCAGGTGGTAATGGGCCGCCGTATTGCTGTCAAACACCGTTCGCTCGGCATCCACGCGCAAGGCACGCACCAGCCCTTTGTCCGCAAACAGGTTCAGCGTGTTGTACACGGTGGCCTTGGATACCCGGGCGCCCTGACCACGCACCATCGCCAGCAACTGATCTGCCGACACATGCTGGTCATGCGCAAACAAGACCTGCGCCACCAGTAAACGCTGGGGAGTGCAATTTATGCCATGCGCCAATAACTGATGCCGCGCGACCAGCTCGCTGGCCAGCAGCAGCTTAGGAACAGGAACAGCAGCAGAGGTGGGCATGGAGCGGCGCCTTGGCCAGCGAATTTCGCGAAGTTTAGGCGAGTAACGCACTGCCCGCCACTCGCATGCGTACATTTTGCTGATTTCAGCAACGTTTGGTGCACCCGCAGCGGCAACCCCGTGCCCTAGCCTGTCTCTCCCCTCTCACTCCTTGCTCCGAGTCCGGCAACATGCGCGGTCAGACACTCCTGGAATTACTGCTAGTCCTCGCCGTCCTGGCGGTGCTCGGCGGCCTAGCGGCGCCCACCCTGCGCCACTTCGCGCTGGATCTTGGCCGCGACGCCACGGTCGATGAACTGGCACGCGGCCTGGCGCTGGCGCGGGTCACTGCGCAGGCCACGGGGGTCACGGCCCAGCTGTGCCGCGCCAGCGCAAAGGCCGCAACCACTAATGGCACCGGCAGCGCCGCTGGCTGTCTCGATGCCGTCGGCGAGTGGACTGACGGCTGGCAGGTGGCTGCCAGTGGTGTCCTCCGCCACGGCAGCCCCGCGAGCGGTCAACGCCTGTTTGGCAATCGCGGCAGCATCTATTTCAGTCCGAGCGGCGCGGCCACGCCGGTCACGCTGGTGGTCTGCGACCTGCGTGGCAGTGCCTTTGCGCGCAGCCTCGTGGTGTCGCGGTCCGGGCGAGTGCGCACCACCAACGGGGGGGCAAGCTGTGGCTGAACGGGGCTTTTCCCTGCTCGAGGTGCTGGTGGCCCTAGCGCTGCTGGCGATCGGCTCGCTGGCACTGGCGAGCACCGCCGTCCAGGCGCTTGCCACGACAGCCACCGTCGGCACGGAAGAATGGGCCTTGGCGGCCACCTGCGAAGCGCTGGAAGCCTCCCGCGCGGTCGGCGCCGTGCCAGCACCAGAGCCATGGCGGTCAGACTTCGAGCGCCACTGGGCGGGGCTTTACGGCCAGCCCCCCGCACCGTTCGCGCTCGAGTGGGTGTTCGAGCCCGCAGCGGGTCAGTGGCAAGCGCGTACCTCTGGTCGCGGCCTCGCAGTCGCTCTGGAGGCGCGCCCGTGACCCGGCGGCGCGGCTTCACGCTCACTGAACTCGTGGTGGCACTGGCGGCAGGCAGCCTGCTCGTGCTCACGAGCGCCGCCTGGTTACAGCTTAGCGGGCGACAGGCACGCAGTGTGCAAGCCGCCCTAGAGTTGCAAGAGGTCGTCCGCACCGCTCTCGACCTGTTGGAAAACGACGTGCGTGGGGCCGGCGCTTTTGGGCTGGCTGGACCCAACGCCACCTGGAGCGACACCATCCCGCTGGGTAGCGCCGAACCCGCACTGCTACCGGTTGGCGGACGCTGCATCACCGGGCTGGCTCACGACCTCACCCACCCCGTACAGTGGCGCCGCTGGGCCAGCGGCACGGCGTGGCCATTGCTGTGTGCGGCCGGGCCGGATGGTCGCGCCATGCCAGACAGCGACCTGCTGCTGGTCCGCCGTGCGCTTGGCACCGTCACCGCGGTGGATCGCGGGGTGCTGTGGGTAGCGACCACGCCGCTCGGCGGCAGCTTACGTTCCGACACGCCGCCAGCCAACAGTGCAACTACCACCGCCAACGTCCCAACCAGCGCGCGGTTGGAAGTCAGTGCCTTTTACGTCTCGCGCGATGCCACCGGCACCCGCAATCTGCCCAGTCTGCGCCGCAAACGCCTAACGGGCGGCACTACTGGCCCAGCCTTTGAAGACGAAGAGCTCGTGCCTGGCATCGAGCGCTTGCAGGTACAACTGGCCCCCTCGCCCCCGGAGGCAGGCGCGCGACTGCTCACACTCACCGTCAGTGCGCGCTCCTTGCGCCGACAAAGCGCTGCGGGCGACGGCTATCTGCGTCTTGAGGCAAGGCGCCTGGTGTACCTACGCAATGCTCGGGCTACGCCGTGGACCGACTGATCATCCGACCGAGTAACCGGGGCTTCTTGCTGCCCATCGTGCTGCTGACATTGCTGTTGGCTGGCCTTGTAGCGATATCGACGCTGGCCAGCAGCGCCGTCGGCGCCCAAACCCAACAAGCAGCACTGCTGCGACGGCTGGCATTTGAAGCGGCCGAAGATGCGCTGGCGCTAGCCGTGCGGTCCGGGCCGTCACGCACCGCACCATGGAGCACCACCACGATCACGGGCACCGGCATGCGGGTAGTGCTCACGGTCACGCCGCTTGGAGACTGGCCAAGCGCAGCCGCAACTACGGGTCAACCCCTTTTGGAGCGGCATGAACGTGCGGACGCAGTAGCCAGCGCCAGCGGTGGCGCGTTGGCTCACCTACAACAGGATTACGCCTATCTGCCCGTCGCTACCCAGTCCCTTGCCTTGCCTGCCCAGCGCTCGGTGTGGCGTTCACTGGAAGCCCCGCCATGAAACCCCGCAGCGTGCTGGCGTCGTCAGGAGTTTCGCTCTTGGAATTGGTCATGGTGTTAGCAGTCACCGCCATTCTGGCCAGCCTGGCCAGCGCTGGTTATGCCAGCGTGCGGGTGCGTGCCGCACGCCACGAAGTGCGCATGGCTTTGTGGCGTCTCGCCGCCACCCAGGAGACCCATCGCCTGCAGTTTGGCCGCTATGCCGAGCAACTCAGCACCACCGGCGTGGCCAGCGCCGAAGCGCTCCTACCACCGCCGTTACCACCCACTGCTTGGCAGTTTCGATTAACCGCCTTCGGCGATGAAGGTTGGGAAATCACCGCCACCTCAAACTACCGCAGTGCCGATCTGGAATGCGTGGAACTGCGCCTCGACCACACCGGCCTGAGCAGCGCACGCGACAGCGCCGGCAACGACTCCAGCAACACGTGCTGGCGACGCTAGCGCGCCGCACACTACCGCTCCGTTAACCGACAGGACTGGAGCGCGTCTCGCGCAGCGCTTTAGGCAACGCAAACACCACATGCTCTTCACGGCCCGCCAGTTCTAGCGCCGGCCGCGCACCCCATGCCGCCAGTTGTGCCACCACTTGCTGCACCAGCAACTCTGGCGCCGAAGCACCCGCGGTCACGCCCACGCACTGCTTGCCAGCAAACCATTCCTGCCGCAGATCCTGCGGGCCATCCACCAGATACCCTGGCAACCCAGCCTTGTCGGCAATCTCGCGCAAGCGATTGCTGTTACTACTGCTAGCACTGCCCACCACCACCACCACATCGCATTCCGCCACCAGCGCCTTCACTGCATCCTGACGGTTCTGCGTTGCATAGCAGATATCTTCTTTGCGCGGCGCCACCAGCGCCGGGAACCGGGCGCGCAGCGCCTCGATGACCAGCGCCGTGTCATCGACCGATAACGTCGTCTGGGTTACAAAGGCCAGACGCGCGGGGTCGTGCACCTCCAGCTGCGCCACATCCTCGGGGGTTTCTACCAGCATGATGCGCCCACCGAGGCGACTATCGAACTGACCCATGGTGCCTTCCACTTCCGGGTGGCCGGCATGGCCAATCAGCACCACTTCGCAGGCCTCACGCGCATAGCGCGTCACTTCCATGTGCACTTTGGTCACCAGTGGACAGGTCGCATCGAACACAGTCAATGCACGCCGTGCTGCCTCGTCCTGCACCGCGCGGCTGACGCCATGCGCACTGAAGATCACGGTAGCGCCATCCGGGATCTCGTACAGCTCTTCCACGAACACGGCGCCCAGCGTCCGCAAGCGGTCCACCACGTAGCGGTTATGAACGACCTCGTGCCGCACATAGATCGGCGCGCCAAACAATTCGATAGCGCGCTCCACAATGTCGATGGCCCGATCGACACCGGCGCAGAAGCCGCGCGGGTTAGCGAGCAGCAGTTTCATTTGGTTTTTCGACCAGGCTCAATAAAGGCGTCGAGCATCAACAGACCTGCCCCGGCGGTGATGCTGATATCAGCGACATTAAATGCCGGGAACCACCAGCGCTCACCCCAATGAAAATGAATGAAGTCCACCACGTGACCATGCAGCAAGCGGTCGATGACATTGCCCAAAGCGCCGCCCAGAATGCAGGCTAGACCCAGACACAACAGTGGCTGCTGACGCGGGTCGAGCTTGCGCAGCCAACCAGTAATGCCGATGCTGACAATGGCCGCAAGGACCACAAAAAACCAGCGCTGCCAGCCATCCTCCTCTGCCAGAAAACTAAAGGCAGCGCCCGTGTTGTGCAGACGGGTGAACTCGAGAATGGGCAACAAGGTCAGGCGTTCGTACAACTGGAACACTGCCACTACCCACAGTTTGGTGGCCTGATCCACCAAAATAATAAACAGTGACAGCCATAGCAAAGGTAGCGCCGTGGCCCCGGACATCAACTGGCGACGCACAGTCTCCACTGGGTGGGCCAAGGCCTCACTGAGTAGCGAATCAGGTTTATCAGTGCTCATGCATAGGCCCTCGTCTCAGCCGCCCCTGCCACATTACCCACGCAGCGCGCGCATATTTCCGGGTGCTCCGCGTGCTGACCAACATCGGCACGCCGGTGCCAGCAGCGCACGCACTTCTGCGCCGTGCTGGCCTGCACGGCCACGAACACGCACTCCGCTGCAAAGTCTTTCGCCGCCATGGCTGCTGCGGGACGCGCGGCCAGCGGATGCAGGCGCGCAGCACTGGTGCCGAGTACAAAACGTAATTCGTCACCGCTGCCTCCAAGGCCGCCCAACTGCCTGTGGTGCGCGGCGTCGAGGTACAGGTCGACTTCTGCCTCCAGCCCCGAGCCCACCTGCCCCGCAGCGCGCAGCATCTCAATCTGTCCAGATACTGCTCCCTTGAGGGCGATCACCGCATTCCAGTCCGTGGTGTCCGCCGCCACCGGCAATACCTCGGGCAAAGCATGCCAACGGGACAGCAACACGCTTTGGGCGCGGGTCTCGCCGGTCGCGGGCAACGGCAGGGCTTTCCAGATCTCTTCCGCCGTGAAGCTCAAGATGGGCGCTAACCAGCGCACCATCGCTTCCAGCAGGTGATACATCACCGTCTGCGCAGAACGGCGTGCCAGACTCCCTGCGGGTGTGGTGTACAGCCGGTCCTTGATGATGTCGAGCCAGAAGGCGCTCAGGTCCACCACGCAGAAGTTATGCAGCTTCTGATAGATCTGGTGGAATTCGTAGGCGCGATAGGCCGCCAGCACTTCGCTTTGCAAAGTGACCGTGCGGGCCAGTGCCCAGCGGTCGATAGCCACCAGCTCCTGCACCGGCACGCAGTCCGTGGCCGGATTAAAGCCGGCGAGATTACCGAGCAGAAAACGCACGGTATTGCGGATGCGGCGGTACGAGTCGGCGGTGCGCGTGAGAATCTGGTCCGAGGCGCCCATTTCGTTGGTGTAGTCGGTGGCAGCTACCCACAGCCGCAGCACATCCGCCCCGAGCGTTCCCACCACTTTCTGCGGGAGCACCACGTTGCCAAGGCTCTTGGACATCTTGCGGCCCTTGTCATCGACCACGAAGCCGTGCGTGAGCACCCCGCGATAAGGGGGTCGCCCGTGCATAGCCACCGACGTCAACAGCGAAGAATGAAACCAGCCACGGTGCTGGTCGGAGCCTTCAAGGTACAAGTCAGCCACGTCTGGCATGCCGGCGAACAGGTGCGGCACGCAGTGGTGCACCACGCCGCTATCCATCCACACATCCATCACGTCACGGGCCTGGTCGTAATCGGCAGCCTCGGCTCCCAGCAACTCCGCTGGGTCCAGGTCAAACCAAGCATCGATACCGTGCTGTTCCACGCGGTCTGCCACCAACGCAATGAGCTCTTGGCTGCGTGGGTGCAATGCACCACTGATGCGGTGCGTGAACAGGGGAATAGGCACGCCCCAGGTCCGTTGCCGCGACACACACCAGTCAGGGCGGTTTTCAATCATGGCGTTAATGCGCGCCTGCCCCCAACCCGGCGTCCACTCCACGGTTTGGATGCCCGCCAGCGCGGCAGTCCGCAGGCCAGCTTTGTCCATGCTGATGAACCACTGCGGCGTCGCTCGAAAAATCAACGGCGTCTTATGGCGCCAGCAATGCGGATAGCTGTGCTGGTAAGGCGCATGGGCCAGCAGACGACCGCGTTCGCGCAGCAGCTCGACCAGCGGCATGTTGGCATCAAACACTTTCTGCCCCGCCACATACAGCGTGCCTTCCACAAAACGGCCGTCCCCTGCCACCGGGTTATCTACCGGCAAGCCGTATTTCTGGCCCACCTGGAAGTCTTCCATGCCATGTCCCGGCGCGGTGTGTACACAGCCAGTGCCAGCATCGAGCGTTACGTGCTCGCCGACTATGACGGGCAGCACCCGCTCGAGGAACGGGTGCTGCAGCTGCAAGCCCTCTAACTGTGCGCCAGTGGCATGCGCTAACACGGTGGGCGCCATCCCCGTGGCCGTCGCCGCAGCGCGCCCAGCCACGGCCGACAACAGCGCTTCAGCCACCACCACTAACGTGTCATCCGCTAAACGCGCCAGCACGTAGTCGAACTCGGCGCCGAGTGTCACCGCTTGACTGGCTGGCAATGTCCATGGCGTGGTGGTCCAAATGACTACATTGGCGCCGCCGGCCAGCTCGTTGCCACGCAGCAGGCGGCTATTAGCTGCAACGTCCATGGAAAAGCGCTGCGCCAAGTCCACTGTATCGACTACGCGATACAACACGTCGATAGACGGACTGGTGCGGTCTTCGTATTCCACTTCCGCTTCTGCCAATGAGCTGCGGCAGTCGAGACACCAATGCACCGGCTTGAAGCCTTTCACCACGTGGCCATTGGCAAGGATTTGACCAAAGGCGCGCAGCTGCGCGGCTTCGAAGCCTGGCGCCATGGTCAGGTAAGGGTTGCCCCAGTCACCCATCACGCCCAGTCGCTGGAAGTCGAGACTCTGGCCGGCCACCTGTTTGGCGGCGTAGTCGCGGCAGGCGGCACGAAACGCTTTGGCATCTAGCTTGTGACCCACCCGGCCGTGGGTCTTCTCCACCTGATGTTCGATCGGCAGACCGTGGCAATCCCAGCCGGGAATATAAGGCGCATCAAAGCCATCCAGCGAGCGCGATTTGACGATGATGTCCTTGAGCACCTTGTTCACGGCATGGCCAATGTGGATCGTGCCATTGGCATACGGCGGCCCGTCCATCAGCACGAACGATGGGCGACCCTCAGCCTTCGACAGCGCACGTAGCTTGGCGTAGATCCCCTGCTCCGCCCACCACTGCAGCATGCCCGGCTCGCGATTGGCCAAGTCGGCCTTCATCGGGAAGTCCGTCTGCGGAAGATTTACTGTCGTCTTGTAATCCACGTCATTCGTCCTCGTAACACACTGGCGACCCGAGGGCGGGTGGCCGAAAAAGGCTTAACTCAAGACTGTCGCCTGCCTACTGCAGACGGTTTCAGCCCAACCTCAGGCTTGCGCCAACCATTGGCGGGCTTCGCGCGCATCGGCATTCATCTGCACCACCAGTGCCGGCAAACTGTCGAAACGTTGCTCGGCACGCTGCCAGGCCACAAATTCCACCGTCACCCGCGCACCGTACAGGTCACCCTGCCAGTCGAATAGGTGCACCTCGAGCAATACCTCGCCGTCCACATCCACGGTGGGCCGTGTACCCAGCGAGGCCACTGCGGGCCAGCGCTGTAGTCCGCCGCCCGTCACCCGTACGGCGAGAATACCGGCCAAGGGCACACGGCGACGCTGCAAGCGCAGATTCAGCGTCGGGTAGCCCAACGTGCGCCCCAGTTGTTTACCGCGCTCCACCCGACCCGACACCGCATATGGCCGGCCCAGCAGTCGCGTGGCACGCGCTAGATCGCCGGCGTCGAGCGCTTCGCGCACCGCCGTGCTCGACACCGTCTCACCTGCTGTTTCTACCAGCGGCACGGTCTGCGTGGTGAAACCACCGGCGATGCCTTCGCGCTCCAGGGTGACCGCCGAACCCAGCCCACGATGCCCAAAACGAAACCCCGACCCCACCACCACGTGCCGTGTGTGCAGGCGCTCCACCAGCATGCAACGAATGAAATCTTCGGCGGCTAACTGCCGTAGGTGGTCGTTGAAACGTGCCACCACCAGCCGCTGCACCCCGCACTGAGCCAGCACCTCGACCTTTTCGCGAAAGCGTTGCAGGCGTGCTGGCACCGGCACGCCGGCCACGGCTGGTGGCAACACCTCGCGCGGGTGGGGCTCGAAGGTGAGCACCGTGGGCACACCGCCGCCGCCAGCCACAGCTGCAAGCGTGGCGCGCAACAAAGCCTGGTGGCCCAGATGCACCCCATCGAAGTTGCCAATGGCCACCACCGACGTGCCCTTAACGGGCGTCAGTCCCGTGGGGCCGCGCAGGATTTCCATTGCGCTAGTGTACCTGCCCTTGGGGCGCACGGCCGGCACCGCTGAGGACCTAATGCCCCGGTTTAAGTACCGGCCGGCTGCGCCACCGGCAACCGCAGGTGCGCCGGACGCAGGCCGGTGGCCAACAGCACTGCCGCATAGATAGCCAAGCCACCCACCACGCACAAGCCGAGCCGCAGCACCCGCGCCGACCAGGACCAAGTGGTCCATGCGGCCCAGTCGCCACCGAACCACCACAGGAATGCGCCCATGGCGACGTTGGCCAATAATAATTGCACCACCAGCCGGCGCCAGCGCGCCATTTCCGGCTGGTACACGCCTTGCTTGCGCAGACCGCGCCACAGCAAGAAGGCATTCACGGTCGCACCAAGACCGGTGGAAAACGCCAGCATGGCATGCGGCGCTGGCAGGCCTGCATAGGCGGCAGGCGCCACCACCAGCAAGTTGAATCCAATATTCACGCCGAGGGAGATCATGCCAACCCGCACGGGCGTACGGGTGTCCTGCCGCGCGAAATACCCCGGCGCAAGCACTTTGACCAAACTGAAGGCCAACAGACCCAACGAATAGGTCATCAAGGCATACGAAGCCATGGTGACGTCGTTGGTATGGAATTTGCCATAGCCATAAATGGTGGCGCACAACGGCCCGGCCAGGGTAAACAGCGCCACGGCCGCAGGTACCGTGACCAGGAACACCATGCGCAGCGCCCAGTCGAGCATGGTGTTGAAGCGCTCCGGCGACGCCGCCGCATGGTGTGCGGACAAGCCCGGCAGGATGACCGTGGCGAGCGCGATGGAGAACACGCCCATCGGAAACTCGACTAACCGGTCGGCGTAGTACATCCAGGCAATGCTGCCGGTGGCCAAAAACGAGGCGATCCAAGTGTCGAGCAGTAGGCTGATCTGGGCCACCGAGCTACCGAAAATGCCGGGTAACATCAATTTACCTACCCGCCGCACGCCCTCATGCACCAGCGTGAACTGCGGCCGGCGCAGCAGACCCGCGCGCTTAAGCCCCCACAGCTGCATGGCCAACTGCACTCCACCGGCAACGAACACGCCTCCCGCCAGCGCCAGCCCCGGCTGCGCGCAACGTGGGGCGACAAAGGCGGCCGCGACAATCATCACCAAGTTCAGCAGCACCGGATTAAACGCCGCAGCACCAAAACGTCCATAGCTATTCACCACGCCACCGGCGAGCGCCGTCAACGAGATGAAGAAGATGTAGGGGAAGGTCCAGCGCAGCATCGATTCGGCGAGCGCATGCCGGTCGCCACCCGGGTCGAACCCCGGCGCGAACAGCAAGATCACCAGCGGCGCCGCAATCACGCCCACGGCAGTCATCGCCGCCAGCACCACGCCAAACGTACCCATGACGCCGGCGATCAGTTCGCGCTGCTCTTCCGCGGTGTTCTTCTGCCGATACTCGGCCACGATCGGCACGAACGCCTGGCTGAAGGCCCCCTCACCGGTAATACGGCGCAGGAAATTGGGGATCTTGAACGCCACCAAAAAGGCATCCATGAGCGGGCCGGCACCAAACATGACCGAATACACCTGGTCGCGCACCATCCCCGACAAACGGGACAGAAAGGTCATGGCGCCAACGACGGAAGTATTGCGCAGTACACTCATTGGGGCGGCAGTCTACAGCCTACCGCCCCCTCGGGGCCGCAACCACCCGACAACGTTGACAAAAACAGGGCCGCGCTGCACCATACGCGGCTCTGAATCTCGATTCTTTCGTCCAGCCACAGTTTTTTTGCGGAGTCTCCTTTGGCCAATATCAAGTCTGCCGAGAAGCGCGCCAGCCAGGCCGTCCAGCGCCGGGCCCAGAACATGACGCAGCGCTCGCGCATGCGCACCGCCATCAAGAAGGTGCGTGCGGCCATTGAAGCCGGCAAGCCAGAAGACGCCGCTGCCGCCCTCAAGGCTGCCCAGCCCGTCATCGACGGCATGGTCACCAAGGGCATCATCCACAAGAACGCCGGCGCGCGTTACAAGAGCCGCCTGTCGGCTGGCGTCA
Source organism: Gammaproteobacteria bacterium (assembly GCA_947469285.1). Classification (GTDB taxonomy): domain Bacteria; phylum Pseudomonadota; class Gammaproteobacteria; order Steroidobacterales; family Steroidobacteraceae; genus CAIOHZ01. The sequence goes on along the minus strand of CANIOW010000007.1, from coordinate 3,413 downwards.
AGGGCACTACCGTCAAGGTCACTGCCGTCAAGGTCACTGCCGCCAAGGGCACTGCCGCTAAGGCCGCTGCCGCCAAGGCCGCTGCCGCCAAGGCCGCTGCCGCTAAGTAAGCGCCGCCCGTCACCGGGCCGCGTTGAATGAAAAAAGCCGGCTTCAAGCCGGCTTTTTTTGCGGTCGGTTATGCCGGCCGGTCGCCACTTTCGATGAACGTCATGACCGCCTGACACAGCCGTAGCGTCCCCTCGCCAGTGACGCCCGAGATGCGGAACACCGGCCCCTTGAAGCGCAGTCGGCGCACGATGTCCTTGCACACCTTCTCCGCCTCCGCCGGCGGCAGCAGGTCCATCTTGTTCAGCACCAGCCAGCGCTCGCGCGCCGCCAGGCCCGGGTCGAATTTCTTCAGTTCACCAAAGATAGCGCGCGCGTCCTTGACCGGGTCTGCCGCCGGGTCGGGCGGGCAGATATCCACCAGGTGCAGCAGGACCCGGGTGCGCTGCAGGTGCTTTAAGAAGCGAATGCCCAGCCCCGCGCCTTCCGCCGCACCCTCAATGAGTCCGGGAATGTCGGCCATGACAAAGCTGCGCGCTATGCCCACGCTGACTACGCCGAGGTTCGGGTGCAAGGTCGTGAAGGGGTAGTCCGCTACGCGCGGGCGCGCATTCGACACGGCGCGAATTAGCGTGCTCTTGCCCGCATTGGGCAAGCCCAGCAGGCCCACGTCGGCAATCACTTTCATTTCAAGGCGTAGGGTGCGCTTTTCGCCTGGCAGGCCCGGGCCGAACTTGCGCGGCGCCCGGTTGGTGCTGCTTTTGAAGCGCACATTGCCCCAGCCACCTTTGCCGCCCTTCACCACCATCAGCACGTCGCCCTCATGGGCCAAGTCACCGAGCAGTTCCTGCGTGTCCTCGTCCGTCAGCGTAGTGCCCACGGGGACGGTCACGTAGAGGTCTTCACCCGCCGCGCCCGAGCAGTCGTTAGAGGTGCCCGCCTCGCCATTACGCGCCTTGTAGATGCGCGAAATGCGAAAGTCGGCCAGCGTGTTCACCCCTTCCTCGGCGCGCAGGTAGACATCGCCACCACGGCCACCGTCACCGCCGTCGGGTCCACCGAAGGGAATGGATTTCTCACGTCGAAAGCTCAGGCAGCCACGACCGCCGGCACCCGCCGCTACCTTCACCAATGCTTCGTCGACGAACTTCATGTCCCGAACCTCAGGGTGCGTGGGCACCAACAACAGAAAAGCAAAACCCCGGCAGCGCCGGGGTTTCGCAAACGTTCAGAGCGGAACCGCCCGGCCAAGGGCGCCGGAACGCAGGGGCCGTCAGGCCGCCAGCGGTTCCACGCTGATGAAGGTGCGCTGTTCGGCGCCCTTCTTCTGGAACGCCACCTTGCCCTCGATCAGCGCAAACAAGGTGTGGTCCGTGCCAATGCCGACATTCGGGCCGGCCTTGTAAAGAGTTCCACGCTGGCGGATCAGGATGTTGCCAGCGAGCACATGCTCACCGCCAAACTTCTTCACGCCCAGACGCTTGCTGTGGGAGTCGCGGCCGTTCTTGGTACTGCCGCCTGCCTTTTTATGTGCCATGGCTGGTTATTTCCTGCAAAAAAAAATGAGTTAGGCCGAAATGCCCGTGACTTTGATCAGCGTGTAGTGCTGACGGTGGGTCTTTTCGCGCTTGTAGTGCTTACGGCGACGGAACTTCACGATGCGCACTTTGTCGCCCTTGCCGTGCTTTTCCACGGTAGCGGTAACCTTGGCGCCCGCGACGAGTGGCTTGCCGACCTGCACATCGGCGCCCGAACCGACGAGTAGCACCTGGTCGAATTCGACCGTGGAGCCCTCTTCCGCTTCAAGCTTTTCGATGCGCACAATAGTGCCTTCGCTGACGCGGTACTGCTTACCGCCCGTGTTAATGACCGCGAACATTGTGTGTAAACCCTGTAGAAACGACCGGGCGATAGCGCCCCGCCATGAAAGAGCCCGGAATGGTAATCGGAACAAGCCCTTGGGTCAAATGCGGCGTATCTTGTTACCATGGGAAAGTGAACTCCTCGGCACCCCTCCTCTCCCCACCGGCGCAGGGAAACCACGCCGACGACCCCGCCACCCTGCTGGCGGCGCTGCGCGCGCCCGTCCTGGCCGACCTGGCGGCGGTAGACGCGACCATTCGCACCGAACTGGCCTCCGACGTGGTGCTGGTCAGCAGTATTGGCGAGTATATCGTCGCGGGCGGCGGCAAACGCCTGCGTCCCCTGCTGGTGGTGCTCGCGGCCCGCGCCGCCGGCTACCGGGGTGCCGAACACATCAGCGCCGCGGCGCTGGTCGAGTTCATCCACACCGCCACCTTGCTCCACGACGACGTGGTGGACGACAGCCACCAGCGCCGTGGCCGGGATACTGCCAACGAGGTCTTCGGCAGCACCGCCAGCGTGTTGGTAGGCGACTTCCTCTACAGCCGCGCCTTCCAGATGATGGTGCGGCTCGACCGCATGCCCATCATGGCTATTCTGGCTGAGGCCACCAATACCATCGCCGCCGGCGAGGTGCTGCAGCTCATGAATCTGCGCGACCCCGGGACGACGGAGGAGCGCTATTTCGAGGTGATCTACCGCAAGACCGCGCGCCTGTTCGAGGCCGGCGCGGAAGTGGCTGCCGTGCTGGCCGAATCCAAGCCGTCGGTGCGCGCCGCGCTGGCGGCTTATGGCAAGCACCTCGGCAACGCCTTCCAGCTGGTGGACGACGCGCTCGACTACCGCAGCGACACCACCGAGCGCGGCAAGAACCTGGGCGACGATCTGGCCGAAGGCAAACCGACACTGCCGCTCATCTACGCGCTGCAACACGGCACGCCGCTGCAGCAGGCGATCATCCGCCAGGCCATCGAATTTGGGGGCCGGGAACACTTGGCGGAGGTCACGGCCGCGATTGAATCCACCGGCGGACTCGACTACACTGCGCAGCTTGCTGAAGACGAGGCACAACGGGCCTCGGCCGCGTTGGAGGGTCTCCCCGGGTCCCCCTACAAAGACGCGCTGGCCGCTCTCGCCCGGTTCGCGGTTATCCGCAACACATAGCCATTCAGTCGGGATGTAGCTCAGCCTGGTAGAGCACTACGTTCGGGACGTAGGTGTCGCAGGTTCAAATCCTGTCATCCCGACCATTGTTTCTAAAGGGATTTTTCCTTCGCCACACCATCTGGGTCCACAGTAATTTTGAGCTGGGTCCAAACTGGGTCCACGGAATTTCTGGTCGCATGCATAGTTTGACCGACCTGCTTTAATTGGTCCAGTTCTGATGTCTGTTACGCAGCGATCTGAGTCTCGCTTATTTTGCTCACTATCGTCAAACGCACCACCGTCGTCTCAGGTGCAGGTGGCCTATAGCCCAGTGCGCTATGCGGCCTGATTCGATT
>CANIOW010000006.1 GCA_947469285.1 Gammaproteobacteria bacterium | reverse complement strand
TGCTGGTCGCCTGCGTGGGCAGCGCGAACAGTAGCCAACACCACGTCGCCGCCCCCCGCAGCGTCCGCCAACCCGAACCGCCGTTGTCAGTCTGTCGCATCGTTCTCTCCCGCTGGAAACCCTACCGACGTTCGCCTACCGTCACCGCGCTAGAATGCAGCCGCGGATAGCGCTTGTCATTCCCCGTGTGGCTCTTCGAGGGTGGACGATGTTTCCTAGAACTGCTGCCACTATTGCCTGCCTACTGGCCACCGCCGCGCTTCTCTGGCATGTGCCAACGGCCGGCGCGGCCACCTCGCCTGCAACCGCGCAGGGTCAAATAACGGCCAGGCCCGTTGATGCTATCGCCACGCTGGACTTGTCACGCTACATGGGCCAGTGGTACGAAATAGCGAAGTATCCGAACTGGTTCCAGAAGCAATGCGTCGCCGAAACCGTGGCGCAATACACGTTGCTGGCTTCGGGCCGGGTGCGCGTCACCAACCGCTGCCGCCTGGCCAACGGCGAAATGGATGAAGCCATCGGCACAGCGCGGCAAGTGGGCCCCGCAAACTCGCCGAAGTTGCAGGTGCGCTTCGCGCCAGCATGGCTGTCCTTCATTCCCGCCGTATGGGGCGACTACTGGGTGCTGGACCTCGACCCCGCATACCGCCTGGTAGCCGTGGGTGAGCCTTCACGCAAATACCTGTGGGTGCTAGCGCGCACCCCCAGCGTTTCCACCGCGGACTATCAGGCGCTGCTACGTAGGCTGGAAGCGCGAGGCTTCGACGTGAAAAAATTGGAACTGACGCGGCAGAAGGTTGTTATGGGTTCTCCCAGTCGCGCCACAACCAGCGGCGCAACGCTCGTCGTGCCAGTGGCCGCTTGTGCCTGTTGACCAGTACTGCAGCGGCTTGGGGATTTGGCCATGCGCTGAGCTGCAAACATTAAGTAGGACGCCGCCTAGCCAAATCCTATAACCTGCGACCAGCTATTGGGGGTTCCTTAACCGATGACCATGACGCTTGCTGCAGACACCCCGTCCTCCGACGGTGGAGTGGTTGCGCCGCTGACAGTGCAACAGCGCAAGGCGCGTGGTTTTTGTCTCTGTCCGTTGCACCTGCCGCATGAGGCAGCGTTGATCACCAATGCGGAGCTCTGCGAGATTCACTCGGGGCAGTTGCCGTCTTCCGAAGAACAGAATAAAGCCCGGGGTTTTTTGTTTTTTGATGACCGCCGCAACCGGTCGGTCACCTGGGCAGATGCGGTGGAGGGTATGCGGCAACCCCGTTATGCCGGCGCTTCGAGTAAAGAGTTGGTGCTCTTTACTTGGATGAACCTGATGCGGCTGATAGAGGCTCTGCGTTACCCCGCGCGTGAACCGGTGGCAGTGATCACCGAAGCCTTGGCTAACCAGCTCATTGCGTGGGCCGAACAGCACTTTCCAGCGGATGAGCTAGGCAGCCTCATTGGTTTTGCGCGCAGTGGAGGCACGAACGTTCTGTGTAAGGTCTTCCGCAGAGTGGCTCTGGGTGGCCACGAACAGCCCGTCGCTTGAGCTGATCCACCCGCGAATTCTCGACGGAAACTCCCTGAAAAATAACAAGATCATGGGGCGGTGCGGTATATGCAAAGGTCTATTGCAAGCGATGCAGCGAAAGTCACCAGACGCGTTCATATTTTAGGTGCCGGTCCGGTGGGCCTCATCATGGCGGCGATGCTGCAAGCAAAGCCCGGGTTCTCTATTCGTTTGTATGAAAAGCGGCCCACCTATACGCGTACCCGGATGGTCAAGCTCTCCTCTTATCTGATCGCCGACTCTCTTTCCGCTTACTCCGCCGATGAGGTCGATGGAGATAATGTCGCCGCCATCTTTGATGCTACAGAACTCGAAGCTGGTCTGAGCAACCGGCGTTCTGTCGACCCAAAGCTCCTGTCGTTGATTCAAAGCTGGATTCAGGGCTTTTGTGCTCTCAACGTCATTGAGGCGGGCTTGAGTGCTTTGATTGAGGACGGTGGGCCGAGTCCGGTGGAGCGTGTCCTGGGCGGCGTCAGCCTAGACCAGGCCCTGGCCATGATTGCGCCAGATGACATCTGGATCGACTGCACCGGCAGCAACTCGTTGCTGCGTAACCAGCTGTTACCTGAGAAAGTGGGGGAGCCCAGTTCAGCTGAGCGCAATACCTCCACCATCCGGCTGGAATACGCGGTCAATGTCACTTTTCTATATGGCGCCCCCTATCATTGCAACGAGTACTGCAAGTACTACAAGAACCAAGGGAATGGCCAGTACAAGTTCATTCCGTCCGTCGATCGTATCGCTCGGGACGCCGGCGTCACGCATGTATTCGGGATCATCACCATCGCTGCCGAGGAATTTGCAGCGATGCCCCCGCAATGCAAAGGCGACTATTTGCGCGAAAATTTTCCCGCAGTCGCGGCATCCATGGATCGATTCATCGAACAGATCGACCAAGAGACGGACGGCAAAATTATCAGTGACATTGACATCGTCCGCATCCCATTGAATTTGTACCACGCGCGAAACGCCACCAATCGCGAGTGGCGCGCAGAGCATGCGGACGGCTACCCGAGCGGCGGGGAACATCCTTTTTCCAGGGCGTCAGTATTTTTAGTGGGTGACTCCGCCATCGGATCTCCCTATTTTCAGTCGATCTCGCTAGGCTTTGAGTGCGCCATGTTTCTGGCGAACCTGCTGCAGCAAGGGATCCCGATGCCCGAGGTATTTGACCGGTATGAAGCGCGGATTTATAAGCAATGGCTGCGTGTCTACATGCGCAGTAAAGCTATCAAGCACAACAAAGACATCTTTGAGCAGCTCGATGACACCTTTGGCGTGTTGGAGCGGCTGAAAATCTATTAAGTCCACGCGTTAATTTGCGTCACCTGCTGGGCTTGGCCCGCAGCCGGCCAAAGCGGTATTAGTGCTCAGGGCGAACTAGCTTTAGAGCTTCCTTGCCTTCCACGGGCTTGCTGCGCAGCGTTCCAAGATCAGCTTGCATTAGTGCTGCAGTCAGCCGCACAAACGCCGCTACTTGCTGCGCGAACAGCACCGCATCGAGACGGTTTAGCCGTGACGCGCTGCTCCAATAGGCGCCCAGCAGCCCCATGATGCCGAAGGCGGGGATGCCCAGCTGTCGTGCCACGCCGCCCAGCCCGAACCAAGGACCTTGGCTGCGGCCATGCACCCCGGGGCGGTCCACGTCGCGTACGCAGGCACCGGGGAGCGGCGTTTCCTTGACCACCCGGATGGCGGTGTCGATCATCGTCTGATGGTCGGTAGCCCAAAGGCTGAACGGTTCGGTCTGCCCGATGGGTACCAACCGGTAGCCGTCCTCGTAGAACCCTATCTGGCCCAGATGTTCCATATGGATCAGACCAACGACATTCTTGCGTGCCTCGGGGTGCAGCGCGAACCAGTCCTGGTTAGCAAAGGCTTGCTCGTCACCAGGCATGTAGTGCCGGCAGTCGAGGAACACCATCAAGCTGCGTTCGCGCTGTCCCTGTGGCAGGTGGCTGAAATACTTCACCACGCCCAGTATCCCCAGAGCACCATTGTCCTGCGAGATAGAGGGCCCATCTGTGTGGGTGGTGAGCTGGATCACCTCATCCGCCGGAGTGCCGTAGTGGCGCCCTGGCAGGAAGGCGATGCTCTGCCATGCCTCGGCAGTTTCCACGCGCGAAATCAATCGCAGGGTGGCGCGCTCTCCTGTTGCTGCCGCGACAATGACCGCAGCGCCGGCCTTGCGGTCAAGGTAGAGAGACGGCAATGTATGAAGAGGGGGAACGGGGAAGGTATAGAGTCCGGCTGCTTGCTCTGCACCAGCATCAACAACGAACAGGCAGCCACAGGCCTTGGCTTCAATCAGCTGCGGCACCACGCGTGGGAATTGCGTAATCTGCGCGAACATGGGCATGGCTTGGCTTTGGTGCAGTTGGGTTGGCAACCGTTGCGGGTCGGGGTAGCCGACAGCAGGGCTCGCGTACTCGTAGTCCCAATCCAAGGCTTTGAGCTGTTCCGGGGTTACCACCGGCTGGAATACCACGATTTTGTCGGTGTAAGCGCTCAATGGTTTCCCAGGCTCGTAGATCACGAGCTCTGCGGTCACACCTTCGTTCGCAGTGCTGCCCGAATTGGCACCGTAGCTGGCCACGGGCACAGACTGGCCATTGAGTGTCAGTGTCCAGTGGCTGGAGTCGGGCCACTCGGAAGTGACCCAGCGGTCGAAGTTCCAACGGTTGCGAATGAAGTCGACACACCCGTAGCTCGCCAACTGGCCTTCGAGGAAGCCGACGAAGTTTTTCCAAGACTCGCTGCCCGTCAAAGTGGGGCCGCCATGGCTGTCTTTAACGCGATGCCAGGCAAGCGCCTCTTCAGCGCTGACATGCCAGTGTTCCCTTGCTTGTAGGCTGGCTTTGGCAGTGTCGGTTACGCCAATGGAACTCAGAGCTGTCAACCCTAGGCCAACTTTGGTAACGAAGTCTCTCCGGGTCATCTCATTCATTGCGGCTTTTCTATCTTGATCGCCACTTCTTCCGGCCCCCGATTGGTGCGCAGTTGTAGGCTGAGGGGTTGGCCGGTGTTGTCCTTCAGGAAAGTCACTCTGGCCAGTGGGTCCAGTACGAAAAAGAATTCCGTGTCTGAAAGTGGCCGCAACTCAACGGTGCCGTAGCGCTGCAAGTGAATGCTGAGCCCATCCTTGACGTGCGCTACCTCAATATCCGGCTGCTGAGGAAGTTGGTACTTGCCGACAAGTAAATCTAGAGCGGCAGCACTCACGGGTACCGCCACTGGTTCAGTCCACTTGCGCCCACTCGCCAGTGCTGCCAGCTTCCGCGCCAGCCAGGCTTCACCACCATCGCGGTTGCTGAGGACAACGGCAAAGACATGGGTTTGTGGCACCCGCACCAGCATGGAGTTGAAGCCGTTGACGCCACCGCCGTGGTTAAGCATGGGGATACCGGCAATGTCGGTGATGGCCCACCCATAGCCGTAGTGGGTCGGTCGTCCGTCATCAAGATGGAACGTCGTCCACGCACGTAGAAGCGAGGCTTGGCTGACCAGCTTTTCGGTATAGAGCGCCTCATCCCACTTGGCCAAATCGTCCACCGTCGAAACCAGCGAACCGGCGGCATACGGCAGGCTCATGCTGAAGTAGTCGCCGTTGTCATAGCCCTGGGCGGTGTGCTTGTACCCGGGGACCCGCCCGGGAATGATGCTTGCCGTGCTGTCGTACCGCGTGTGCGCCATGCCGAGTACAGCGAAGATGTGTTGCTGCACGAAGGCAGCGTAAGTTTGGCCGGATACCTTCTCTATTACGGCCCCCAGCAACACATAGCCAGAGTTGCTATAGACGAAGCGCTCTCCGGGGGCGAACTCGGGCGGCGCCTGTTTGAACATATCAATCAGTTGCAGCAGCGTTTTGTCTTGGCGCTGCTGGTCCCAGAATGCCGGCAGTTCAGTATAGTTTTTGACGCCGGAGGTATGCGTTAGCAGGCGCTCGATGGTGATTTTCTGGCCGTGTACCGGAAAGTCCGGCAGGAACTTCGTGATCTCGTCGTCGAAAGCCAGCTTGCCTTGCTCGACGAGCATGAGGATGCAGACGGCAGTGAACTGCTTGGTGACCGAACCTAGCCGTAGGACCATCTCGGGCCGCATAGCGACGCCAAGTTCGAGGTTCGCCATGCCCGCAGCGCCGCGGAAGAGCACTTTCCCGTCCTGCATTACCAGCGCCGTAGCGCCCGGTTCGTTCGCAGGAAAGGCTCGCTCCAATTCGGCTTGCAGTTGCTCCCGCAATGCGTCGGCGCCGACAGCGGGGACGGTCGACTCTGCCGCAGCCAAGGCCACGGCCAGTGGCGTGGCACAGGCCGCGCCAGCCAGCAGCGTCAGCAATAGCGCCGCTGCTGCCTGGGCGCGAACTGGAAGCCGCTGGCTCATCGGGCGGCCGCTGGGGCGGTAGGCACCTTCCCCTCTTTGCGCGCCTGATAGATGCGCCATGCACCATAGCTGACGACTGGTGCAACATAGACGGTAGCGAACAGCAGCGCCAGAAAGCGGTAGCCGCGGGCGATCAGGTCAACCAGCCCGAATTTGGCGGCGACGAAGACCGAGAGGATCAATACGAGGCCTGCGATCAGCAGTCGTGCGCCGCGGCCAAACGGGCGGCCCTTCGGCGCCAGTACTTTGGCGACGCGTTCGTTGATGGCGTGCACGGCGCCGGTGCCGCTTTCCAGCAGCGCGGAGAAAATCATGACCTGGAACAACAGGTGGAACAGCGGTAGTTCCAGCCGTTGGAGGAGAAAGTCTGAAGGCAGTGGCTCGCTGGCGATGCCCGGGTAATAGGCAACCATGCAGATCAAGAACAATAGCGCCGGCAACATCGCCAAAGGGCCGCAGAGCAAGCCGGCGATGACGGCGTCCTGCTTGCTTTGCAGGTGACGCAGCACAGGCAGGATGATGACAGCACCAACGACGTTGTAGATGCCGTAAGTCACACCGCCCCCGACCCAGCCGGTCGTGGGGTAGGGCATGGCAAAGCCTTCGACAATCTTCCCGGAGAAGCGGCTCAGCGACAGCAGGATGAAGACGCCAAAAACCGCATATAGGAAGAAGGTGACGTACTTGAACAGTCGCTCCACCGAATCGTTTCCGAAGCAGGTGACGGCAGCGATTCCGCAGACCAATGCGAGCGTGCCGGCGATAGGTGGCACGCCGAAGGCCGCAGGGCCGATGGCGCCAGCGGCAGCCGCAAACACCGACAACATGATGATGACCAGGCAGAAATACGCCGCCTCGAAGACCACCCAGCCGGGCCCGAGGAGATTCCCGAAGAAAGTGCGGTAGTCCATGCTCGACGTCTGGCGCGCGAACAGGAACGTGAGCGTGCATACCACGCTCCAAATCACCATGGCGAGGAGCATGCCCAAGACGCCGCCCCAGGGCCCGCTGGGCAGGAAAAACTCGGCGAGCTCGCGGCCGGTAGCATAGCCACCCCCGATGACGACTGCCTTGAAGGCGAAGCCGGGCAGTATCCAGCGGCTGAAGCGGCTGCTCGTTACGGGGTTCACGGGTGCTATTTTTCCTGCGTTTGGCGCGTGCCGTGAGGGGCGGTGGTGGTATCTACCGAGCAGACGCACAGGATCTTTCCAGGCGCCCCCTTGGGGGCGAGGTAGGTGTGGCGCATGGTGCTGTCGAAGTAGACGCATGCCCCGGCTTCCAACAGCAGCGGCTCGTAGAACTCGGTGTGCAGTTCCACGGTGCCGGCCAGGACGTAAGTGAACTCCTCGCCGGGGTGGGCGAGGAGCCCGTTGGACTCTTCAAGCGTGCGGGCGTGGATGTCGGCCACCATGGGGGTCATGCGCTTGGCAGACATCTCGGTGCACATGTACCGGTAGACCGTGTCGCCCACGGTGAGTGTCTTGCCGTTTCCCGTTGGGGTGAAGGTACGCCGGGTGAGGGTTGCGTTCGGCGTAGCGTCTTTGGGCGATGACAGCAGTTCTGCCAGATCAATCCGCAGCCCGTGGCTGAGTTGCACGAGCTTGTCGTAAGTGAGCGAGAGTTGGCCGCTCTCCACGCGCGACAGGGTTGACCGGGCCAAACCACTGACGGCGCTCACCTCCGCTAGCGTCATCCCTCGCTTGGCGCGGATAGCCCGCAGGCAATCACCAAGCGTCGGTGCTTGCTTGAGCAGCGGCAGCTTTGCGGGCCCGCGCGACACGGCCTTCGCTGTCAGTTTGCGGGGACGCGGGGTGGCCTTTGCTGTTGTCTTGGTCATTCGGTGCTCGGCTGCAAACGGAAAATGACAAGGCTACCGGAAATCCGCTTGACTCTCTGATAATGCGCCGTATGATGCGTTTAAGCAATATTGTTGCGTATACGCATCACATGAATCTTATCCGCACACTAGGTGTCGCGAGGCTAGGGAGTGGATTTGCAGCGCGGTCATCACCGTAATCTAAGCGCCCCCGAGGTGCCCGGTGTGGTGCTGGCACCGGCGGCGATTACCGATGCATTGGAGCGCCTGCGGCCGCATCTGGTAGAGACGCCCGTGCATTGGTGGAACAGTGAGACCCTGCCTGCCCTACTGGGTCCCGCGAGCCGCATTGCCGTTAAGCTCGAGTTGCTGCAGCACTCGGGTTCGTTCAAGGCGCGAGGTGCCATGCTGAATGTGCTGGCGCTAGATGCCGCAGAACGCGCCCGCGGCATCACGGCCATCAGTTCCGGAAACCACGCCATTGCCACTGCCTATGCAGCCAGGTATTTCGGCACGACCGCGAAGGTCGTTATGTTGCAAAGCGCCAACCCAGCACGCGTCGCGCTGTGTCGGCATCTCGGTGCCGAGGTGTTGATGGCGGCGGATGGTGCTGCAGGCTTCGAACTGGCGGCACGCGTTGCGGCGGAGGAGGGGCGCACATTTATCCACCCCTTCGACGGCCAGATGACGCTCCTCGGCACCGCGTCGCTGGGGCTCGAATTTTTGAACCAAGCCGGGGCACTCGACGCCGTGGTCATTCCCATCGGTGGGGGCGGCCTCTGTGCTGGCATGGCGGCTGCCATCCGCCAGTGGCAACCGGCATGCCGGGTTTTCGGGGTTGAGCCGGTCGGGGCGAATGCCATGTTTCGCAGCTTTGCACTAGGCAGGCCAGCGCCGGTCAACGAGATACGCACCATTGCGGATAGCCTGGGCGCCCCGTTTGCCACGGACACGACCTACCGGCTATGCCGGGAGCACGTCGAGGACGTGGTGTTGGTGGAGGACGACCAGATCCGCGCGGCCATGGCGCTGTTATTCCACGAACTGAAGCTCGCCGTCGAGCCGGCGGCGGCGGCCGCCACTGCGGCTTTGGTTGGCCCGCTTGCCGAACGTCTGCAAGGTCTGCGCGTCGGCATCGTTATCTGCGGCACGAATATCGATTTCCCAAGTTACGCCAAGCACCTGGCGCAGCCGTAGGCGGCATGTGCAAATCTCGACTTAAAACAGCAAGAACATCGACTGGAGGAAGAAAACCATGAGCAAGACAACTGAACGTACCATTGGTCACGGCCCGACCATCCTGGCAGCCGTGGTGTGCGGCGTACTGGTGGCGGCTGCCTTGCCCGCCTTCGCTGCCGGTGTAGTCGAAGAAGTGGTGGTAACGGCCACCAAACGTAGCGTTAACGTTCAGGATGTGGCCGGCTCCGTTAGCGTGCAGACTGGCGAAAAGTTGCTGGAGCGTCGGCAGGAACAGTTGTCGGATTACGCCGCTTACATTCCCGGTTTCAACGTCAGCAATGGTGGCAAGGCAGGTTTGGCTGCGGTCAATTTGCGCGGCGTCGCCTCGGTGAGCGAGGCGGCTTCGGTCGGCACTTATGTCGATGAAATCCCGTTGGGTTCCAGCTCGCGGTACGGCAGCCCGGCGAACCAGATTCTTGATCTGCTGCCGTATGACCTTGACCGGCTCGAGGTGCTGCGCGGCCCACAGGGCACGCTGTACGGGGCCGGCTCCATGGGCGGCTTGATCAAATACGTACTGAAGAATCCGAGCCTCGGCAAGAACGCCTACGAGCTCGGCGCCGATATCGGCTCGCTGGACGGCGCCGGCAATCCGCTGATGTCGTTTCGTGGCGCGGCCGACATTGGCATCATCGACGATGTCCTCGGCCTGCGGGTCAGCCTCTATGACAAGGTGACGCCCGGGTACATCGACAACGCCGCCACCGACGAGAAGGACGTCAACGAGCAGAAGCAGAAGGGTGGCCGCCTCGCCATGCTGTGGAAGCCGAGCGACGAGCTCTCCATCAAGTTGGGCGCCGTGTTTGCCGACAACCGTGCGAATGACGGTGGAACAGTTTCCTATACGGGCTTTACCCCCACCACGACGACGGATGGCTCGGCCATCGGCACGATCTCGGCTCCGGTGGGCGAGCTGACGCAGAGCCATGCTTTCCCCCAGGGCTTTCATGAGCGGCTCGGCATCTATTCGGCGACCGTCAATTGGAATCCGGGGCCGTTTGAGGTCATTTCCGCCACTGGCTTCACCAACCAGCGCACCTTCACCTCGGTGGACCAGACCACGGCATTAGGCGGCTGTCTTGCTGCGGATTTTGGGCTCCCTTGCGACATCATGCTGGCCGGCTCCGCCAACGTGAAGGTAGAGAAGTTCACCGAGGAGCTACGGTTGGTGTCACCCCAGGGCCAACAGTTGGAATGGATGCTCGGCGCGTTCTACACGGATGAAAAGGTGACGCTGAACGGCGCTCCGTTGAATGTTTACCTCCCGGGGAAAATCCTGCTGTTTCCGCTGCTGGCGGCGCGTCTCCAGAAGTCTACTTATCGCGAATATGCGGTGTTCGGCGACGCCACTTGGTACTTCAGCGACAAGTTTGACGTTAGTGCAGGCCTGCGTTTTGCCAACAACAAGCAGGAGGTGACCGGGACCTCGGGCCTGATGCCACCGACGGACGAGAGTGTCACGACCTGGTCAGTGTCGGCCCGCTACCACTTGTCCCCTGACGCGATGGTCTATGGCCGCGTCGGCACCGGCTACCGCGCTGGTGGAACCAACACGGTGGTGCTCGCTACCATCGTTCCGCCGCGGGTGAACTCGGACAGCCTGACCAGCTATGAAATTGGCTTCAAGTCTGAATTGCTGGACCATCGCATGGTGTTCAACGCTACGGCCTTCTACATTGACTGGAAAGATATCCAGCTCAACTCCACCACGGGCGGCAACACCATCCTCACCAACGGTGGCAAGGCAACGCCAAAGGGTCTTGAGGCGTCGTTGCAGTACACGCCGAGCGATGGTCTGACGCTCGGTGCCAATGCGGCCTACACAGAATCCGAACTCACCCAGCTTTCCCCTGGCGCGTTCTTCCTCAAGGGCTACCAACTCCCCGGCGTGCCGAAGTTTAGTTACTCCCTCACGGCGGACTACACCTGGCCGGTCATGAATGACTGGACCGCGCATGTGGGCGGTGGCCTGCGCTGGGTGGACAAGGTCTGGCTGACGGGTGTGCAGAAGGCGGACAAGGCCGCGCCGGCGATCGAGGCTCCCTCGTATGCCTTGGTCAACCTCAATGCCAGCATGACGCGGGGTCCGTGGACGCTGAAGGTGTATGGGGCTAACCTGACCAACAAGCGCGCCATTCAAGGTGGCCTCGAGTTGATCAATATCGCCAACCAGCCCCAGCAGGCTGACCTCTGGATTGCCCAGCCGCGGTCTTTGGGGGTGGGCTTCGACTTCCGTTTCTAGTAAGTACGAGTGACCGCCGTTCCTCTCTTGCGGGGGCGGCGGTCAGTTCTTTGAGCCGCCCGAAAGGGGACGATGAATGCCGCACTTGCAATCCCTGGCCGGGAAGGCCCACGGTCATGCGCAAGCGCCCGGATGGCTCTGGTGGTTCGTCGCGACCGGGCTGTGGTTTTCTTGCGCAGCAGCCCAAGCTGAAACTCCACCAGTGGCAAATCCGCTGTATACGCATGCCGAGCGTTTTCTCGTCGTGCATAAAAACGAAACGGTGCTCAATGCTGGGGTAACACCCCATTGGCGGTCCGAGGGCGGAGCGCATTTCACTTATGCCAGAGAACTCGGCGAGGGTCGCCGCGAGTTTATTCGGGTGGAGGCGGCCACAGGCCAGCGCCAACCGGCCTTCACGGCCAGCATTGTTGCGGCTGGTCTTGCCAACGCACTGGGCAAACCCGTCGATGCCGAGCGCCTTCCGTTCAATGACTATGATGTCAGTGGCCCCGCAGAAATTAGGTTCAGCGTGGGTGCGGTGGACTATCGTTGCTCGGTAAAGCGTCCGGCTTGTTCGCAGGAGCCTGCCGCGCCTGACGTCGACCCGTTGGCCGTGCCGTCGCCGGATGGGCGCTGGCTGGCCTATGTTCAGAACCACAATTTATGGATTCGCTCCGCCGATGGTCAACAGCGTTTCGCTTTGACCCATGATGGCGAGGCGCACGATGCCTATGCGGCAACGCCTGAGGCCAACCCACTGCATATGGACCAGGTGATGCAGGGGCTGCCTGTGCCGCCCGTGGTGCTCTGGGCGCCGGATTCGCGGCGATTGTTGACCCAGCGGGTGGATGAACGCGAGGTTCGTGAGTCCGTGTTGGTGCAATCAACGCCGGCAGACGGCTCGGTGCACTCCAAGGCTATTCGCTGGCGCTCGCCGATGGCAACCGACCCGGTTCTGCCACTGGCGGAGTACTGGTTGTTCGACATCGAGCAGCGCGCGGGACATCGGGTGGACATAGCGCCCGTTGCCGCGTTGGTAGCGACCTTGATAGAGAACAAGGAAACGTGGTGGACCGACGATTCGAAGACCCTCTATGTGTTCTCGCGGAGTCGTTATTACCAGCAGATGAGCCTGCACCGGGTGAATGCGGAAGACGGCCACGCCCAGGTGGTGGTGCAGGAAGAGGGCGCTACTTTCGTAGAGGCGGCTTCCATCGGCGGCCGCCCCATGGTCTATCCCCTGGCGAACGGGCAGGTGCTGTGGTTCTCCGAAAGAACGGGGCGTGGGCACCTGTACCTCTACGATGGTGCAACTGGCGCCCTGCTGCGGCCTCTCACTCAGGGTGACTGGTCGGTACGCAACGTGCTGCGTATTGATGAGGCGCGAGGGTACGTCTATGTCGCCGGCACCGAGCGGGAGGCGGGTTCGGACCCGTACTATCGCAAGGTTTACCGCATCGGCCTGGCAGACGGCAGGGTGCGTCTGCTGTCGCCGGAAGAAGCCGACCATCAGGTTTCCTGCCAGCAAGAGTCGGCCTATTTTTCTCCGCCGAAGGAGTTGGCCCGGGACCCCGCCGCCGCCTTTGGCTTTTCTCCCGACGGGAGATTTTTCCTCGACACCTACTCCCGCACCGATCTGCCCTCAGTGACGGTCTTGCGTCGGGTCGATGGTGCACAGGTGGCCGTGGTGGAGAGGGCCGATATCTCGCGCCTTGAGCCAAGCGGCGTGCCTCATCCGGAGCGCTTTTCTGCTCTGGCAGCGGATGGTAAGACGCGGCTTTACGGCAACCTCCTGCGTCCGGCAAATTTTGACCCGCAGCAACACTATCCCGTCGTTGACAGTGTTTACCCGGGGCCACAAGCCCACAAGGCTTATCCGCGTTACCTCGACGTGGTGTTTGGTTACACGGCTGACCAGGCTCTGGCGGAGCTCGGCTTCATCGTGCTGCAGATCGATGGTCGTGGCACGCCGGGACGTTCGAAAACTTTTCTGGATGAGTCCTACGGCAAACTGGGCCAGGCAGGGCATTTGGATGACCATATCGCCGTGCTACGGGAGCTGGCGGCCAAAGATTCTTCCATGGACCTGACACGAGTGGGGATCTATGGCGGTTCCGCCGGCGGCTATGCCGCGCTGCGCGCCATGCTGCTCTACCCAGAGTTCTATAAAGTGGCGGTCTCCGCCGCCGGCAGCCACGACTTGCGCACCCAAACTGCCTCATATTCTGAAGCCTTCATGGGGCCGGATGATGGTGCCAACTATGCGGCTGCAGCCAACGCCCCATTGGTGCCGCAGTTGCAGGGGCCGGTGCTGCTGCTGCACGGTGAAATGGATTGGACAGTTGCGCCACAAAACACCTTGCACGTGGTGGCGGCGTTGATTGACCACGACAAGCAGTTTGAGTTGATTATTGCGCCCAACGTGGGTCATTCTCCCTTGGGCGTCCATGGGGGCTATCTGTTGCAACGCAGCTGGGACTTTCTGAGCAAATACTTGCATCCTGCTGGCGGGACCCTGCCCTGAAACATTGCCGCGAGTCTGTCATGCGCAACCTCATCCTGTTGGTTCTCGCCATCGTTACGCCGGCTGCGCACAGTCAGCGACTAGAAGCGCCGGTCGACCGGAGTGCTTACTACACGCCGGATACCGCGACCACCAATGACCTTCGCCGTGTGCCGATGCCCAAGGGTTTCATGGAGCCGCCAGGTGCTGTGCTGGTGCGCAATGCACGGTTATTCGACGGTACCGGTGCACCGGCCCGGCCTGCTGCGGTGCTCATCGAGGGCAGCCACATTACGCAGATTGCGAAAACGGAGGCAGATCTCCGCTTGCCGTCTGGCGTAGTCATTATCGATGCGGCTGGCAAAACCCTGATGCCTGGCTTGATCGAGCTGCATGGCCATCTGACGTATCTTGAACGACCGGGAATGCCGGCGGCGATGAGCGAAGACAGTCAGGCGGATGCTGCGTTGCGTGGCGCTGAAAGGATGCGTTACTTCATTGAAAGCGGCATCACCAGTGTGCGTGATGTCGGCTCCCATGGAATGGCTCCTTACCTCTTGAAGTTGTGGCAATACACCGGGCGCATACCCGGTCCGCGTTTGTTTGTGGCCGGCCAATTAATTGTCGGTACGGGTGGGCACGGAACCGAAAGTTTCACCTTTCACACGGCGCCGGAATACCCCGATTCGCAAATCTACGAGGCCAATGGCGCCGACGGTTTCCGTGCCGCTGTGCGCCTGCAATTCAAGCGCGGCGCCGATCTCATCAAGTTAGCTAGCCATTTTAGCCCGGAAGAGGTTAAGGCCGCGGTCGAGGAGGCGCACCGTCTTGGGCTTCGGGTAACCGTGGATGCCGAGACCCTGTTCACCGACATGGCAGTAGCCGCTGGCGTCGACTGCGTCGAACACCCACTGCCCCGCAGCGATGCGACGGTTCGGCTGATGGCGAAACAGGGCACCTGCGCGGACGTTACGCTGGTGCCGTATCAGTACATTATCAACGCCGGCGGCTATTTCTTCTCCACTTCGCGTCGCTTCACCTTGTCGAATGAAGCCATGTTTGCGATGGCGAAAAAGATGAAGGACGCTGGCGTGACGCTCGGGATAGGGACCGACATGACCTATGGCTTATACAAAAGCCTGCCGGAGCCCTATATCCAGGAGCTGAAAAATTTCCAGCAACTGGGGTACACCGCTGCCGCAGCACTTGTCGTGGCTACGCGAACCAATGCCGAGATATTGGGCATGGCGGACCGCTTGGGAACCGTCGAGGTGGGAAAACTGGCAGACCTGATTATCGTCGATGGGCGCCCGGACGAAAACCCCGAAGATCTGCGTAAGGTCGACCAGGTGCTTCTCAACGGCCAGGTCGTGGTTCGTGAAGGACGCATTTTTGTTCCACACCATGTCGAAGAAAAGGTACGTTTCCCGTGATTGGCGTGCCGCGCCCGTTGATGGTCGGCGCTTTGCTGGCGCTGACGTTATTGCCACTGCCTGTCGTGGCCGCTGCCCCATACTCTTTGGTATTGCGTGGCGGAATGATTTATGACGGCTCGGGAAAAGCACCGTACGTTGGTGACGTTGCGATCCGTGACGACCGGATCGTCTCGGTCCAAAAACACGTTGGCGGCCCTGCGAAGCGGGTCTTGGATGTGACGGGTTTGGCCGTCGCTCCCGGCTTTATCAATATGCTCGGCCATGTGCAGCAGTCATTGTTGATCGATGGTCGCGCACAGAGCGATTTGCGCCAAGGCGTGACGCTCGAAGTGATGGGCGAAAATTCCTCCGGCCCCTTGTCGGAAACGATGCGTTCTCGTTTGCAGGCAAGGCTGGCTTCACTGGGTATTGTCATCGATTGGACCACTTTGGGTGGCTATCTCCAAAAATTTGAGCATCGTCAGGTGTCGGTCAACGTGGCGGCTTTTGTGGGTGCCAACACCATCCGTACCGCGGTTCTTGGCGAAGCGGATGTCCAACCGAACTCGGAGCAGCTCAACCAAATGCGGGGCCTGGTCCGTGCTGCGATGGAAGAAGGTGCTCTCGGAGTGACGACGGCGCTCATCTATGCGCCGGACACCTACGCCACCACGGCAGAGCTGACGTCGTTGGCCACGGAGTCCGCGCGCTGTGGTGGCCTGTATATCGCACACATGCGTAGTGAAGGCGACCGCCTCATCGAAGGGGTGCAGGAAACCATCGATATTGCGCGCGCTTCGGGTGCGCCCGCAGAGATTTATCACCTCAAGGCGGCGGGCCGCGAGAATTGGCCGAAACTCGAGACTGTCATCGAGATGGTCAATGCTGCGCGTGCTGCTGGAGTGCGTATCACCGCGGACATGTATACCTACCCGGCTGGTGCTTCGGGTCTCGACGCGTCTATGCCGCCGTGGGTGCAGGATGGTGGACAAGAGGCGTGGATAGCGCGCCTCGGTGACCCGGCCATCAGAGCACGGGTGCTCGCGGATATGCGGGAGCCGCACCCCACTTGGGAAAACCTGCTACAGAAGTCCGGTGCCGATGGAACCATGGTGCTGGCAGTGAGGAACCCTGAACTGCAGCCACTCATCGGCAAGACGCTCGCGGCTATCGCCGTGGAGCGCGGGCAGACGCCGGAAGAGGTTGCCATTGATTTGGTGCTTGCCGAGCGCGGCAGGGTGGGAGTGGCGTATTTCTCCATGTCCGAGGAAAACGTCCGCAAGCAAGTCCGGTTGCCGTGGGTCAGCTTTGCCTCGGATGCCGATGCGCCATCGCTCGAGGGTATCTTCCTGAAGCAAGGCTACCATCCGCGGTCCTTCGGAAATTTTGCGCGCTTGCTTGGCCGCTATGTCCGCGACGAGCAGCAGATCAGCCTCGCGGAAGCGGTGCGCAAGCTCACGTCGCTGCCAGCGGAGAACCTGTCGCTGCAGAGCCGTGGTCGCTTGCGCCACGGCTATTTTGCTGATGTGGTGGTTTTCGATCCGGCGAAGGTGCAGGACCACGCCACATTCCAGAATCCGCAGCAGTACTCCACTGGTGTCCAGCACGTGGTGGTCAACGGTGAACTGGCGCTGGAAAATGGCGAGCCGACGGCCGCGCGCCCGGGTCGTGTCATCTATGGCAGGGCCTGGACGGGAGCCCGCGGCGGTGGCTGCCGTGCGGCAAGTAGCGAATGGAGGTGGCACCCTTGAGCGAGATTTGTTTGCTGAATGCGGCGACCGTCAGGGAATTGTTGCCCATGGCAGCCTGCGTGCCGCTGATGCGGCGGGCGTTTTCGATGGTCGCTACGGGTGAGACGGTGCAGCCGGTTCGTCAGGCTTTGCCACTACCGGATCGTCGCGGATTGGTTGGTTGGATGCCTGGATACACTGCAGACCCCGCTTGGCTGGGGGTCAAAGTGGTGTCGGTTTTTCCAGGAAATTTCGGTACTGACTTTGGTTCGCACCAGGGCATGGTGCTCTTGTTTGAGACCACCCACGGGGCGCCGGTGGCCATTCTCGATGGGCGCGAGATCACCGCCATACGCACCGCGGCCGCTACTGCTGTCGCAACCGACGTACTCGCCTCGCCGCAGGCGAGAAGTCTGGGTGTTTTCGGTTACGGCGAGCAAGCGGAAAGCCACATCGAGGCCTTGCTGCTGGTCCGGCCCTTCTCCGATATCCGGGTGTGGGGTCGGGATGTCGGGCGGGCACGAGAGTTCGCGGCGGCAATGCGGACGCGCCACGGCTGCCACATCGAAGCCGTCGCGGATGCGCGGGCGGCGGCCGACTGCGATGTCGTCTGCACCCTGACGGCAGCGGCGGAGCCCATCCTACAGGGCGCCTGGTTGCGCCACGGGCAACACGTCAATATTGTGGGTTCCAGCATTCCGTCGACGGCCGAGGTGGACGACGCAACGATCGTGGCTGGGCGTTTGTTTGTAGATTTCAAAGACAACGCGCTCGCGCTTGGCGGTGATTTTCGGCGGGCGAAGGCCAAGGGCCTGATCGACGATGCGCACATTGTGGGCACGATCGGCGACGTCCTCACGGGTGTGCTGCCGGCGCGTCTTTCCGCTGCAGATATCACCCTCTTTAAGTCGCTTGGCATGTCCAGCGAGGACATCCTCTCCGCGGACCATGTTCTTAAGGAAGCACGGCGGCTCGGTAAGGGTCAATGGGTGGGTTGGTAGTGAATGGTTCGCCTCCAGAAGTTTTTGCCACTCTCCCGGCTACCTTGCATGAAGCAACGACACCGGTAGTTTTGCTCGATCGGCAACGGGTAAAAGTGAATGCGGAGCGGATGCTGGAGCATGCGCGTCGTCATGGAGTGGCGCTGCGGCCCCATATGAAAACCTTGAAATCCATTGAGGTTGCCCGGCTGGCGCTGGACGCAAGACATGGCGGCATTGCGGTCTCTACCCTAAATGAGGCTGCCTATTTTGCGCGCCACGGCCTCCAGGATATCCAATTGGCAGTGTGCCAGGCGCCGGCGGCGCTGCCACGAATTGCTGAAGTCGGGAGCCATTGCGCCAACCTTTCCTTCTTCATCGATTCCGTTGAAATGGCCGAGGCGGTGACTGGCTTCACGCAGGCCACGGGCGCGCAGTTGAATGTCTGGATCGAGATTGACAGCGGTGGCCGAAGAACCGGCGTGGAGCCAGACGACCCGTGCTTGCTGCCGATGGCCGCGGCCTTGGGGCCGCTGGTGCGGTTGTGTGGGGTAGCCACACATGCAGGCCAGTCCTATGCCAACCAGTCGGCACTGGCCATTGCGGACATCGCGGAAACTGAGCGCGCGGCAGTGGTTCACGCAGCACAGCGCTTACGCGCAGGGGGGTTTTCCGTGGCCGGCGTCAGTGCCGGGTCCACGCCTGGCGTTGTTCATTCGCGTTCTGCAGCGGGGCTGACGGAGTGGCGCCCCGGGGTCTACCTCGCCGGAGATCTGTTCCAGGTAGCAGTCGGTTCGCTGCGTGTCGAGGATATTGCGGTCAGCGTGCTGGCCACGGTCATTAGTCACCAGCGAGCACGTGGAGAAATGATCATTGATGCCGGCGCGCTCGCGCTTTCGCTGGATCGGAGTACGCAGGGGCTGGGCGCAGACGATGCCGGCTATGGGCTGGTCACCGACTTGCTCGGCCGCGCCAGTTACGGGCACTTGCGCGTAGATGCGGTGTACCAAGAGCACGGCAAGCTGCGGGAGGTCAGTGCAGCGGTTTTCGCGGCGCTGCCAGTCGGCTCCCGGGTTCGCATCATTCCGAACCATGGTTGCATGACGGCCGCGATGTACAACCACTATCTCGTGACTGAGGGTGGCGAAGAGATTGTCGCTTGCTGGTCGCGGACGAATGGCTGGTCATGAAGCTCCACTTCGACCGGCGCGCATTTCAATTGCATACGCCATTTCGCATCTCCCGCGGCACGCAGCAGGTGGTTGAAGCCCTGACGGTCACGCTAGTCGATGGGGCCGTGCAGGGCCGTGGTGAGACGGTCGGGGTGGATTACCGTGGTGAGACGCTTGACGGAATTGCGGCGCAGATTGCCGCCATCGCATCGGACATCGAGGCTGGACTCACCCGCGACGAGTTGCTTTCCCGGCTGCCGCCCGGTGGCGCGCGTAACGCCATCGATTGCGCTCTGTGGGACCTAGAGGCCAAGCAAACGGGTATACCGGTGTGGCAGCGCGCCAGCCTGTCGCCGCCGCGCCCCGTCGCGGCAACGGTGACATTGAGCCTGGATACACCGGAGAATATGGCCAACGCGGCGAGAGCGGCACGGGCATGCAGCGCGCTGAAGCTCAAACTCGGTGACGGGCTGGATGATATGTCGCGCGTGGCAGCGGTGCGGGCTGCGGCGCCCGCGGCGGTATTGCTCTGCGACGTTAATGGTGGCTGGAGCTTTCAGCAGCTGCAATCGTATATGCCGTTGCTGCAGGAACTGGGGATGCGCATGATTGAGCAGCCGCTGCCAGTAGGGCACGACCACGTGCTGCAGGGATATGTCCCGCCTATCCTGTTGTGCGCCGATGAAAGCTGTTTCGACCGCCGCGATCTCTCCTTGGTAGGCGAGCGCTATGCTGCCATCAATATCAAGCTGGAAAAATCGGGAGGCTTGACCGAGGCACTGGCTTTGGCTGCTGCGGCGCGTATGGCCGGGATAAAGGTGATGGTGGGTTGTATGGTGTCGACTTCGTTGAGCATTGCGCCAGCCTTGCTCGTGGGAGCCGCGGCAGCGTGGTGCGACGTCGACGGTCCTACTTATCTTGATGCGGATCGCACCCCGTCAATACGATTCGAGGATGGCTTTGCCTATCCGGCGCAGCCAGAGCTGTGGGGATGAGAACGGTACCCCGGAAAATCTTTTCCAGTCAGTGGTGGCCTTTGCTCAGGCGCGGGCTCAGGCTGAGGCTGGTGCAGTTCGGCGCAGTGGGCTTGCTGGCAGGGGTTGCGCTGTGGCCGTCGCCTTCGGTCGCCCGCGCCACGGCCAGCCAATTCGTGGCGCGTGCGGAAGCCGAGCTCGCTGCCGCTGATGAGGCGGACCAGCGTGCTCAGTGGGTCGCCCAGAACTTTATTACCGCCGATACCATGTGGTTGGCGGCGCGTTCGACGGAACGCGTGGTGAGCTTGCAGATGAAGTGGGCGCGGGAGGCGCAAGGGTATACGCAGCCGGTTGCCGACCCCGCGACGCGACGTCGTCTCGAGCTGATTCGCCAATGGGTCAGGTCACCAGCGCCGGTGGATGCGGTTCGCGCTCGGCAATGGGCCGACCTTCAGGCCGCGCTGATCAGCCGCTACAACAGTTTCAAGGTGCACAGGCCGTCGGGGATGCTGGGGTCTTACGGCGAAGTTCGTCATGCCATGGAGACCACGGACGCCGCCGCCGCCCTGCTGGGTCTGTGGAATGACTGGCATGATGTTGGTCGAGACCTACAGGCGGACTACGCCAAATTCATAGCGCTTTCCAATGCAGGGGCTGCGGCAGTCGGCTTTCACGATACCGGCGAGTTGTGGCTGTCGGTTTATGACCTGCCGCCCGGCGAGATGGCGGCAGATGTTGAGCGTCTGT
The DNA here is from genome assembly GCA_947469285.1 of Gammaproteobacteria bacterium. Taxonomy (GTDB): domain Bacteria; phylum Pseudomonadota; class Gammaproteobacteria; order Steroidobacterales; family Steroidobacteraceae; genus CAIOHZ01. The sequence continues at coordinate 93,305 of CANIOW010000006.1, read as the reverse complement.
GGGCCGAGGTCAAGCCTCTCTACGTGGCACTGCACTGTCACGCCCGTGCGCAGTTGTCAGCGCACTACGGCGCTGAAGTACAGCCAGCCACTGGCCCGATCCGAATCGAATTGACGCGAAACCCCGTTGGCATGTATTGGATCGGGACCTTCGACCTGCTCGCGAAAGATTTGCCGACAGCTGGCTATGACCTGGACCAGGTGCTGCAAAATCGTCATCTATCGGGCGAGGCAATGACGCGTTATGCCGATCGCTTCTGGTCTTCCTTGGGCGAGCCGCCCATGCCTGATACCTTTTGGACGCGGTCCTTGTTTGAAAAGCCGCGGGACCGCGAGGTCATGTGCCCTGGCAAGGCGGCAATAATAGACGCCAAGGAAGACGTTCGCATCAAGGCTTGCGCGAAGCCGAACGCCATTGACTTTGCGATGCTGCACCACGAAGTAGGGCACGTGGTTTATGCGCGGGCCTACCAGCAGCAGAGCTACTTGTTCCGCAATTCGGCCAATGAGGCTTTCCACGAAGCCGTAGCCGATCTAGGCGCTTTGTCCATCACTCCCGAATACCTGGCCGGCGTCGGCCTCATTGATCAGTCGCAGGTTCCAGGGCCGGAGCAAGATGTTGGGCTGTTGCTGAAGATGGCGCTGCAGCGAGTGTCTTTCATGCCCTTCAGCCTCATTGTGGATAAGTGGCGTTGGCAAGTGTTCTCCGGTGAAATTCCGCCGGAACGTTACAACGCTGCATGGTGGGAGATGGTGATGCAGTACCAGGGGCTGCGTCCTGGCCAGCTACGTGCCGAAGGTGCTTTCGATGTGGCGGCCTTGCCCCACATCACTAACAACACCAGCTACATACGCTATTTCTACGCCTATCTGCTGGAGTTCCAGTTGTACAAGGCTGCCTGTGATCGCTCCGGGTGGCAGGGGCCGTTGCATCGCTGTAGCCTGTTTGGCGACAGGGCGGCAGGGGCGCGGCTGCATGCCCTGTTGGCGTCAGGGGCTTCACGGCCTTGGGCGGATACGCTGGAGGCTGCTACGGGCGAGCGCAGGGTTTCTGCCGCCGGCATGCTGGGCTATTTCCAGCCGCTGCGAGACTATCTTGACCGTCAGAATCACGACCGGAAGTGTGGGTGGTGACTCCGCCGATGTCCCATCCTCGTGGTGTGCCGGTGCTGGTTGGGCTGAAGGTCTGGGAACTGTTCAGTTACCAGGGGATGCGTGCTTTCCTGGTCTTTTATCTTATCGGCGCGTTCTCGCTCACTGATGCGAACGCGTCCATGATCTTTGGTGCCTACGCGGCGCTGGTGCTTGCGCTGTCCGTCATGGGTGGAGTGCTGTCAGACCGGTGGCTGGGGCCCCGTGAGCCGATGACCGCGGGCGCCTTGCTCATCATGACGGGGCATTTGTGCCTGGCGTTGGAGAGTTTTTTGGCTGCGCGTCAGTCGCTTGAGCCGGCAAGGTTGTTCCAGGTCTTCTGTGGCGGTTTGGCCTGCATTTCCGTGGGGACCGGTTTGCTGAAGCCGAATGTCCTGAACCTGCTCGGTGCGCTTTATCGCGCTGACGATCCCAAGCGCGAACGCGGCTTTTACTTGTATTACATGGGCGTCAATGTTGGCAGTTTTGCGGCGCCTCTGCTGTGTGGTTACCTCGGTGCCCATTTCGGGTGGGGCTGGGGTTTTGCGGCCGCAGCCTTCGGCATGGCGACCGGGTTGCTGGTTCTGCTGGTCGGTCGCCGTCATCTGGACGGGGTGGTGGCGCTGCCAAGCCCAGTGCCTTGGTCCCGGCGCGTGGTCATCTACGCTGGCATCGTCCTGATGGTGGCCGTTTCAAGTTACCTCATCCAGCATGGTGTGGCTCTCGGTTTGCTGCTGGTCGTCGGTATTGGCAGCAGTGCCGTCTATTTCCTGTGGCGTGCTCGTGCCCATCCTTCGGGGCGTGGTGGCCAGATGCTCGCCCGTTTGCTGGCGCTGATGGCCGTGCCGCTCACCTACAGCGTGCTGTTCGAGCAGTTTTCCCTCAGCATTAATCTATTCATCGACCGTTTGGTGGACCGTCAGGTAGGCGTCTTTACGGTCGCTGCACCGCAGCTGCTATCACTCAACGCTTTCTTCGTGCTGACGTTCCTTCCCTTGCTCGGCGGTTGCTGGGCGGTGCTGGGGAGGCGTGGCCGCGAGCCGGCAACTTCGAGAAAATTTGCCCTTGGCTTTGGGTTTATCGCTGCAGGTTTCTGGCTGCTGTCCTCCGCCAGCGGACTGGCTGGTGTAGGCGGGAAGGTGGCGATGCTCTACGTGGTGCTGGCCTATCTGCTCATCACCTTGGGGGAGTTGTGTATCGCACCGTTGTCCTATGCGACGGTCGGACGGATCGTGCCCGTGGGGCTGCAGGGACTGGCCATGGGCATGTTGCTGTTGGCTTTCGCACTGGGCAATCTGGGGGCGTCTTGGTTGGCGATGGCCGCCTCCATTCCCAATGGCATGCTGGCTGCTGCGAGCGGCGAGGTATACGGCCATTTCTTCATGGTGCCAGCCACCATCGCCTTGATCGCGGTTCCAGCATGCTTGGCTGCATCACGGCTGCTAGACCGCACAGTCACGAGCTAAACGGTGGGTCAGTGCAGTGGTACGGTGCGCTCTGCCAACCAGGTCAGTGCCGGTTCGGACAGGTCAACTGAAAGCTCGGTCCAGACGCGATGGTGGTACGCGTTGAGCCACACTTTTTCCCGGTCCGTCAGGCGTTCCTGCAAAGCTGGGCGCAGGTCGATGGGGCAGAGCGTTAGCTGTTCGAAGCCGAGCAGGGGCAGCTCGTCGCCAGCGGCCGCTGGCAGTTCCACGATGACGGCAAGATTCTCGATGCGTATGCCAAACCTGCCGGCCGCATAGAACGCCGGTTCGATGGACGTGATCATGCCGGGCTGCAAGGGCTCAAGGCCAGTCAGATTGGGACGTAAGCGGTTGGGACCTTCATGTACGCCCAGAAATGAGCCCACGCCGTGTCCAAGAGAGTGGTCGAAATCTACGCCGGCCCGCCAGAACAGCTCCCGGGCGATGGTGTCGATCTGGATGCCGCGCGTCAGCCGTGGAAAACGCGCCGCCGCCGCACGAATGAAACTTTTCAGTACCAGCGTGTAGCGCTCCCGCATCTCTAGGGTGGGCTCTCCCAAGGCGAAGGTGCGGGTGATGTCCGTGGTGCCATCGCGGTATTGGCCGCCGGAATCCAGCAGCAGGAGTTCCCCTAGTGCCAGTGCCCGGTCTGTTCCGGGGGACACGTGGTAGTGCGGCAGGGCCGCGTTGGGGCCGGAGGCCGGAATGGTCTCGAAGCTTGGGCTGCGGAACAGTGGGTCGGTTGCCCGCAAGCGGTCTATTTCCGTACGGATGACGGATTCCGTGAGCGGTTGCTGCTGGACCTGCGCTTCCAGCCATTGCCAAAACCGGCACAGCAGGACACCTTCGCGTCGATGACAGGCGCGTGCACCGGCAATTTCTACGGCTGTCTTTATCCCTTTGGGGAGCAGGCAGGGGTCGCGGGTGGTGGTGATTTTCCAGGCAGCCGCTCTGGCAATCCTGACTACCGCCTCGGAGGTACTGGCCGGGTCTAGCGCCAGTGTCCGTCCGTCAGCCGGTGCGGCGAGCGCCCGTTCAATGTCGATGTACGCGTATAGGCGCACGGCATTACCCAGCGCTGCTACCAATTCCGGGGAGCTCTTACGCGCGTCCATGTACAGGTCGACGCTGGCATCCTGCTGTACCAGCGCGAATGCGTAAACCAGTGGCGTGTCTGCATGGTCTTCGCCGCGGATATTGAGCAACCAGCAGATGGACTCGGGGGCAGCCAGGAATAGTCGGTCGGCTGCTATGGCGCGCAGGTGGTCAGCCACCTCGCGGCACTTGTCCACAGAGCTGCGTCCGGTGTACTGCAATGGGTGCGGATAGGCAGGTCTGGCAGACAGATCAGGCGGTGGCAACAGGCGGTCGATGGGGTTTTCGGTGACCGCCACCAAGCGTATGCCGGCAGCCGCTGCGGCTACGCTTAGCGATTCGAGGTCCGCCACGGTGTGCAGCCATGGGTCGTAGCCGAGCTGTGTACCGGCCGGCAGGTAGGCCGAGAGGGTCTGCTCCAGCGATTGGTCTCGCAAGTTGATGATTTCGAGTGGCCGCGCGGCAATCTCCGCAGCGGCCACGGCGGTATAGCGTCCGTCGGTCAACAACAGCAGGCGATCTGGCAGTACGACCGCGGTGCCGGCGCTTCCCTTGAAGCCTGTGAGGCGCTCCAACCGACGGGCGGAGGGGGTTACCCATTCCGCATGGTGCGGGTCGGAAGATGGCACGAGAAACGCGTCAATGCCGTGTGCAGTAAGCGCTTGACGAAGATCCGTGAGCGCTTGGATTTTGCTGATGGAAGGCATGCTTAAATAATCCTGACCCGGATTCACCACGACAGGCGGGGACTCTTGACCCGTCCTTTCAGCTGTTCGCGGCCACTATGCCGCAGCACAGGCACCAGAACAGCGGGTATTCACAGCCGCCCTTGGTCCACAGCCAAGCCTTGTTTACCTGCAGGTCCGAAAGGGTGGCCACTGCAAGGAACGCCGTGGCCAGCCAAGCCAGCGGTACGGTATAAACCCCCAGCACCAGTGCCGTGCCCACCACGAACTCGAAGGCGGTAGCGAACTTCACGAATAGCAGTGGCTGTGGGTAGCCGGCCTTCTCGAAAAAGGCAATGGAGCCCGCCGGTGCCACCAGCTTGGCCCAGGCGTTGGGCAGCATGAAGGCGCCGCACAGAATCCGCAGCACCACATACCCGTTGCTTAGGTCGACGTCGAACATTTTGTATCCCCCATGCCCCGGTTTCGCTTGCTGTCTTTGTAGCATGAAACCTACCGCCTGTACGTTCAAGCTCCGCACCACCCGCCGGCCTGAGCCTTGCGTGCGCTGAAAGCGAGTATTTTTCTTCTATCGGAAGTGCTAGCGTCCAAGAACTTGCTGAAGGTGCGCCGCAAGGCCGAATAACATTAAAAATACTTGGAGGCTATTTATGCCGAACGTCACTGTGTGTGTTCGTCGAGCTTTGGCACTCGCTCTTGCCTTGCCCTTGGTTTGGCAGCCGGCCATGGCACAACCTAAATCCACTGGCCTTGACTGGAAGAAGTGGTCGTAACCGCCCAGCGCGTAGAGCACAACCTGCAAAGCACCCCGGTGGCCGTCACGGCGATCACCAGCGACTTTTTGGACCGGTTTGATCTGCGCAATCTCACTTCCTTGCAAAACGCCGCACCCAACTTGGTGTTTAACCCGGGCGGTGGCGGCAGCAGTTCGCAGGTGAACGCGTTCATTCGGGGCGTTGGGGAATTCGACTTCCTGCTGACCACGGACCCGGCGGTCGGGCTTTACATGGACGGCATCTACATGGCGCGGACCTTTGGCGCCACGCTCGAGCTCGCCGATGTGGAGCGGGTAGAAGTGCTGCGGGGCCCTCAGGGGACGCTGTTCGGCAAAAATAATATCGGCGGCGCCATCAGCGTCACCACTCGTAAGCCCACGGGTAGCGGAGCGTCGCGAGCGCAATTGTCGGTCGGGAATTACTCTTCAGTGTCTGCCGACTTGTACACCGACCAAGCCCTCTCCGAGACGCTGTCGCTCGGTGCGTCGCTGCTGTACCGGAAATCGGACGGCTGGCAGGTTCGCCCGGGCCGTGACGGCGGGCAGGAAAACAAGTTGGGTGGCCGCGCGACGCTCGCCTGGAAGCCTAGCGATGCCTTTGACTCCACCTTGAGTCTGGAATTTATCAGCCAGGACCAGACCAGTAACGCCAATGTCATGATTGCGTTTGTGCCTGGAGCCGACTTCTTCTCGCCGTTGTTTAATGGGTTTGTCGCCCAACCGAATACGTGCTGTACCGTGAATTCCTTGAAGCACAGTGCGGCCGAAGGCCCGCTAAACCGCGACAACCTCCACGGTACCGCCTTCACCTGGACGAACAGCTGGCAGCTGACGGACGCGGTGCAACTGAAGTCGATTACCGGCCTGCGGCAAACTCACGCGGATTTTGGTCGCGACGGCGATAACGGCGCCTTCAACTACAACGGGGATATGCACAACGAACATCACAACCAGTTCAGTCAGGAAATACAGGCCAGTGGTAAGACGGATCGGTTCAACTGGGTCGGTGGTGTCTACTACTTCAAAGAACGCACGCGCGACCAAACCCAGCTGGTGACCGCGTCCGGGCTCTATGATGCTTTGAATGCTCTCGGGCCCACCCATCCATCCGGTCTGTGGTTTGCGCGTTATGCGCTGGACTTCAATTTGGATTTCGATAACCGACAGACCACCGAAGATTACGCAGCGTATATCAACGGGGACCTTAAGTTTACGGACCGCCTGTCCTTGGAGGCGGGCGTCCGTTACACGAAGGAAAAGAAAGCCTTCAGTCAATATGCGTTACGTCGTGAGAGCCACAGTTCGTTGTTTCTGCCCACCAACCCGTTTACCGGGTTGTTAGACGAAAGTACTGTCACGCCACCCAGCGACAAGTGCAGTGACGTCTACGACCAAGGTACCCGCTATGACTGCAGCGCCAGTTGGTCAGATGTGTCACCGCGCCTTGGCCTGACGTATCAGTGGTCGGACGATGTGTTCGGCTATGTGTCGGCCAGTCGTGGTTTTCGCAGTGGCGGCTTTGATGGGCGTCCCACGCAGCTATCGGGTGTCAATGATTTTAAGCCGGAACATTTGAAGTCGTATGAAGTGGGGCTCAAAACCCTGCTGGCGGACCATCGCGTGCGGCTCAATACGGCGGCTTTCTACAACCAGTACGACGACAAACAAGTGTTGCTGATCTTTGGCACCACAGTGGTCACGCAAAATGCGGCGAAGGCGAGTGTCTATGGTTTTGAGACGGACCTCGACGCGGCGGTGACGGAGCACTTCATGCTGCGAGGCAGCTTGGGGTACACGCACGGCAAGTACAACCGGTGGTTCGACCCGAATGCCGTCGGTGGGCCGGCAGACTACTCGAAACGCAAGCTGCGTAATGCGCCAGAGTGGACGGCGAACCTCGCGGGCGTGTATGACCTGCCGGTGCGTGATGGGGCAGTCGTGCGCTTGCTGGGTAACCTGTCGTATGTGGCTGACATGTATCTGGACAGCGAAAACTCTGCGGTGTTGCATGCCGGTGCGCGGACACTGGTGGACGCGGGTATTTTTTACGTCGGGCGTGACGAGCGCTTTGAAGTGGGGGTGCAGGCCAAAAACCTGACGGACGCTCAGGAATTGGTCGGTGGCGTTAACTTGCTGTCCTTCTTCGGTTACGCTGAGGGTTACTACAACGCGCCGCGGCGCTTCTTCCTCACGGTGAAATACCACACGCGGTAACCGTCAGGTTCCGCGCTGCAGGCCTGGTCATGCCTTTACTGGATATTGCTTACGTTCGGTCCCAGTTCCCGGCTTTCCAGCAGCCGGGCTTGCATGGTCAGGCCTTTTTTGAAAATGCCGGGGGGTCGTTTCCCTGTGGGCAGGTGGTGGACCGGCTAAGCCGGTTCTACCGCGAGCGTAAGGTGCAGCCCTATGCTCCCTACGCCCTAGCACAGCTGGGTGGCGCGGAGATGGACGAGGCGCGGGATCGCCTGGCGGCACTGCTTGGGGTGGCGTCCGACGAGCTGAGCTTTGGGCCGTCGACCAGTGCCAATACCTATGTGTTGGCGCAGGCGTTTCGCGGTTGGCTACAGCCGGGCGACGCCATCGTGGTCACTAACCAGGACCACGAGGCGAATGCCGGAGTGTGGCGACGGCTCGCTGCCGACGGCATCGTGGTGCGTGAATGGCAGATCGACCCAGACACGGGGCACTTGTCACTCGACGCGTTAAGGCCCTTGTTGGATGAGCGCGTCAAGTTGGTGTGTTTCCCGCACTGTTCCAATGTGGTGGCGGAGATCAACCCAGTGGCGGAGATCGTGGCTTTATGCCACGCGGTCGGCGCGGTCACCTGCGTGGACGGAGTGAGTTACGCGCCGCATGGTTTTCCCGATGTGGGAGCGCTGGGAACGGACATCTATCTGTTTTCGGCCTACAAGACTTACGGCCCTCATCAGGGCGTCATGGTGCTACGCCGCGCACTGGGCGAGGCACTGCCCAACCAAGGGCACTATTTTAACGGTGGCACGCTTTATAAACGCTTTACGCCTGGTGGGCCAGACCACGCGCAAATCGCCGCTTGTGCTGGCATGGCGGACTATGTGGAGGCGCTGTATGCGCACCATTTTCCCGTGGCGCCTGGCGCTTTGCCGGTCGAAAAAGCGCTGGCGGTGCACGACCTGATCCGTGCCTACGAGGTGGATTTGTTACAGCCTTTGCTGGATTTTCTGGCGCCGCGCCGCGAGTTGCGGCTGCTCGGGCCACGCCAAGCGGCGCGGCGTGCACCAACGGTGGCGCTGGCGCTTAATCGTGACGCAGAACCCGTGGCACGGGCACTGGCGAGGCACGGCATCATGGCCAGCGGCGGGGACTTTTATGCCACCCGCCCGCTGGGTGCGATGGGTGTCGACCTCAGCCGTGGTGTGTTGCGCCTGAGCTTCGTGCATTACACGTCGCGCCCCGAGATAGAACAGCTGCTCTTAGCGCTGGACCGGGTGCTAACCGTTTAAGCAGTGGCGGGCACGAATGGCGGGCTGGCGGCTGCCTATCACCAGGGAACGAGGGCGCCCCGGTAGTCTCTGAACTGTGCGCCGCGGGTGGGCTGCAGGGTATCGAGAACGGCCAGCATGCCGGCCACCGATTCGGCAGGCGTCAGGGTCGCTGTGCCGCGCGTGAATGGAGCGGATAGCGGCGAGGCCACGGTGCCAGGTTGCAGCGCCGCGATGACCGCCTGTGGCTGGCGGACGGCACACTCTATGGCGGCGGTTTGCAGCAGCATGTTCAGCGCCGCTTTGGCCGACCGGTAGCCGTACCATCCGCCTCGTTGGTTGTCGCTGATGCTGCCCACGCGTGCCGAGAGCTTGGCGTAGATGGCGCGCCCCGGGGCCAGGTGCGGCATGAAATGTTTAAGCAGTAAGGCCGGCCCCATGGCATTGACGGTGAATTGAGCCAGTAGGCGTTCGGCACTCAGCTCGCTCAAACGCTTCTCGGGACCGTGGCCGTCGATGACCAGCGCGCCCGTGGCATCAATCATCAAAGCATACGGGCCACTCGCGCTGACCGACACGGCCGCCGCGGCGATGCTCGCTTCATTGCCCAGCTCGAACCCTGGGTGGGTGCGTCGTGACAGTGGTACCACGTGTGCGCATTGCGCGTCCGCCTGCAGCGCCTCTACGAACGCACTACCGATGGCCCCACTGGCTCCGATGACGAGCGCCCGGTACGCGGCCCCCAGACTGGGCAGGGACATGGCTTAGGGTTTCACATAGGCGGGCGGCTGTGGTTGACCGAGGTGACGATAGCGCTCGCGTAAGAGCGTTTGCCGGGTGATCGGCGATACCAGCTCGCCACCAATGATGACGTGGGTGGCCATGGTCGTGGTCTCGAGCGGGTCGCCGTCCCACAACACCACGTCGGCAGCCTTGCCAGGTTCGATGGTGCCAAGAGTGGCGTCGGCACCATAGAGGTGGGCCGGGTTGCGCGTGATGGCCGCGAGCGCCACGGTATAGGGCAGGCCATGGGCGACGGCGTTGCCCGCCAGCTGCCGGGCATTGCGCGGGTTGTAGTGCTCAGCATAGGCGAAGGCAATCTCCACACCGGCGGCGTTGAGCTTGGCTGCGTTGTCGAACGTGGCCCCCAGCGTTTCGAAGCTGGAAGGCAGATTCTCGAACACGTCGAGGACTACCGGGACTTTGGCTGCCGCCAACGCGCTGGCTACTTGCCAAGCTTCAGTGCCGCCGATAATCACCAGCCGCAGCTGTTCCTCCCGGGCCAGCTGCAGCAGCGCCATGATGTCACTTGCGCGCTGCACTTCTGCCAGCAGCGGCACTTGCCCGTGCAGCAACGGCTGCAGTGCCTCCAGGTCCAGGCGCGTCCCGGCATAAGTGCGGCGCGCGCCAGCTGCATAGGCGTCGCGGTGCTGGGCATAGTCGCGTGCGTCGGCCAGCAGTTCGCGCAGTCGCAGTAGGGCGCCGCTGCGCGCACCGCCGGAGAGGTCGGCGCCGGCCTCGCCGTAGGTGAACACGAACCCTACCGGCGTGCGGATCTCCAGTGCTGCCCCCGGGCGTAGCCGCGCGAAACTGGCCTGCCCGGCGATGATGGGTGCCAGCCCTTCGCTCCCGGGTTCTGCCACCGGCGCGATGAGCCCCGCCGTGATGCCTTCTGCCCGGTTCACGTCAATCCGCTGGCTGCGCGGATTGATGGCGTCGGCAATGGTGAAGGCGGCGGAGTAGGGCAGGTTTTTGCCACTGGTGTCGACCGTGGCAGACTCGCCATCGACCTCTTCGATCCCTAACCGCCCGTAGGCATCGATAAGCCCTGGCGTGAGGACTTGCCCATGCGCCTCAATGACGCTGGCTCCGGCGGGGATGGCCAAGTGCAGGCCGACAGCCGCGATGCGGCCGTCCTGCAACACCACATCCGCTTCCGGCAAAGTGCCAGCCGCCGCGAGAGTATGCACGGTGGCGCCGTGAATAAACGTGACGGCCGCCATGGCTGAGCCAGCGGCGAGTGCCAGCGTGAGGCTGAGGGTGAGTCGTGTCAGGAACCGGTTCACTTGGCACCTCCTGCAGGCGTATAGCCCAGAGCGAAATCGCTCACTGGTTGGCGTGCGGGGTCGTGCAGGTCGAACAGCAGCGCGCCATCCACATACACCCGTTCGGCATGCGCATAAACGCTAAACGGTTCGCGGTCCCACACCGCGACGTCGGCCATCTTGCCCACTTCCAGCGTGCCGGTACGCTCGCCCACACCGATGGCACGCGCGGGGTTGCGCGTCAGCCAGGTAATGGCCTGTTCAGGGGGGATGGTTAGGCCCATGCGCCGGCCTGCGGCCAGCGCTTTGCCGGCTTCCTGGTTCAGGTGCTGGATGCCGACTTCCGAGTCCGAATGTACGACCGCGCAGGCGCCGGCCGCATCGACCATGGCAATGTTTTCACGAATACCATCGAGGCTTTCCATCTTGAAACCCCACCAGTCGGCCCACATGGCAGCGCAAGTGCCTTCGTGAGCCAGTAGGTCGGCAATCTTGTAAGCCTCCACCGCATGGTGGAAGGTGCCGATATGGAAGCCAAATTCACGCGCCAGATCGAGCATCTGCGCCATCTCATCGGCGCGGTAGCAATGGTTGTGGACGATGATCTCGCCGTTCAGCACGCCGGCCAGCGTCTCATTTTGTAAGTCGCGTGCGGGTGGGGTGGCGTCGGGCTTGGTGAGTTTTTCGTGTGCATAGCGCGCCCAGTCGTCCCGGTATTTTTGCGCGTCGATGAAGGCCGAACGGAAGCCCGCCATGTTGCCCATGCGGGTCGAGGGTGCCATCTTGCGGCCCTCGCCATAGACCCGCTTGGGGTTTTCGCCGCAGGCAATCTTCAAGCCGTACGGCGCGCCGGGAAATTTCATCTCCTGCACTGTGCGCGCCGGAACGTTCTTCAGCGTGACTGTGCGCCCGCCGAACAGATTGGCAGAGCCCGGCAGGATCATGAGCGAGGTCACGCCGCCGGCGAGTGCTGCGGCGAAGCCGGGGTCTTGTGGCCAGACACTGTGTTCCGCCCAGACCTGTGCGGTGTTGGGGGAGGTGGACTCGTTGCCGTCGCTGTGCGCATGGACACCGGGCGAGGCATAGACCCCGAGGTGCGAGTGCATGTCGATGATGCCGGGGGTGACCCACTTTCCCGTCAGCTCCAAGATGGTCGCGCCTGGTGGGGCAGTCAGGTGCTGCCCCACGGCCGCAATCCGGCCCTCGACTAGCAGAACGTCACCGCCATCGATGCGCTCGCCGGTGCCGGTGAGGATGGTCGCGTTGTGCAGCAGCGTGGGGCTCGAGGGCAGGGCGCGGTAGGTGGAGGCATAGGGCGGTGCCACCTTGACGGCGGCAGTCACGGCGCGGGGAGTAGGGGGGGTCGCGGGTGACGGCGTGGTGGCGCAGCCGAGCAGCGTCGCGCCGAGCAGCGTGCCCAGCAGCGTGGCGTACGTCTTTGGGTGGAGGAGAGGCAGCATGGTAATGAGAGTCCTTGCGCGCAGGAGTTTAAAACAGACCAGGCACTTCGCGTTGTGCCGGCGTGGGGCGTTCGGGCATGAGCAGCGCTGGCTCAACGGTGAGCGGGCCGCCGGTCTTGGACAGGCCCGGGGCAGTGCCCGCCGTGAGGGGAGTGCATGGGCTGCCAGCCAGAAAATCCAGCGCCTGACGTATGGAGGCTTCTTGAATGTCGCCAAGCGGGCGCGTCAGTTCATCCGCGGCGCGGCAACTGACGTTCACTGTTCCGGCCAGCCCGTTGAAGTAGTTGTCGGAACCGGCCGCGTTCCGCATCGAGAACGCGATGACCCGCAAGCGGTCGTCGCAGCTCGTGCGGTCAACGGCGATCTGGCCTACCGGTTTGCCGTAGGTGTTGCTACCCACCAACGCGAGGTTGGTGGTGAAGTAAGGCAGCATGCCATTGATCGTCAGTTCGCTCGCGGAGGCGGACGCGCCGGTGGTGATGAAGGCCAGCTGCAGCGGCGCCACGGACTCGGGTTGGCTGGAAAAGTACTTGGTGGAGTTGCTGGAGGATTTCTCAGCGCGGAAGGTCAGTTGGTCGAAGATCTGGCCGCTGGAGCGGTTGCCGCCGAGCAGATCACCGAGCAGTTCCGCAGTGGCCACCAGACCACCACCGTTGTAACGAAAATCGAGGATGACGTCGGTGATACCCGCATTGCGAAAATTAGCGAAGGCGGCGCGCAGTGGCGCATCCGCAGAAGGAATAAAGGTGCGCAGGTTAAGGTAGCCGACTTGCCGGCCGCCAGCATTGAGAATGCGTGCACCATAGCGGCTGGAGACTGGCAGCAGCGAGTAATCGGCTTTGGTCACCGTCAGCGTCTGTGTGCCCGCGGCGTTGGTCAGGCGCAAGGTACGTGTGGTGCCGGCGGCGGTGGGCCCGAGGGCATCGGACAAACCTTGCGTGCCACCTGTGGCGAGAATGTCAGCGACGGAGCGCAGGTTGGCGGTGCTGGTGCCAATGTCGGTAATTTCGTCGCCACGGTCGATGCCGGCTGTCAGCGCGGGCGCCCCTTCAAAGGCTTCGGCGATAAATACACGGCCAGCGGCCGTGTCGGTCTGCAGTCGGACGCCAAAGCCCACGCTGGAGCCCGTGCTGAAAAAAGCCTCCTCGTCGGCGATCGAGGTGAGATACGAAAAGTAGCGGTCCTTGTTCTGTGCGCGAGCGTTGGCGGTGAGTGCGTCGAGAACGTCTTGTGGTGTGGCGTACTGGGCTAAGTTAACGCTCGCCGGCAGCAGTTCGGGGTAGAGGTACCATTCGCGCGTGGTGTCCACGACCCACTGTTTGCGCTGGGTTAGCGAGCAGGGGTCGTTGTTGGCGAGCGTGCCACCTGAACTGCCACCGCCTCCCCCGCAGCCGGCAAGCGTGCTGAGGCTGGCGAGGGCCAGGATAGTCAGCCGGATGAAGAGGCGCATGGTCACATCCTGTCGCAATGAAAGGCGATGCGGAAGGCCAATCGGTTACAGGGTTTTACCAGCGCGGAGCAGCAGCAGGTGGCGTACCGCCAGCACGTAGCCATGCACACCCAGCCCGCTGACCATGCCCGTGACGACCTGCGTCATGATCGACTTTGAGCGCCATTCGGCTTCACGGCGGTGGAGGTTGCTGATATGGACCTCGATGATCGGGCAATCGCAGAGCTTTAGTGCATCAAGCACCGGGTAGCCAGCGTAGGAAAACGCGGCCGGGTTGATTACGACCCCAGCGGCACCGACACGAGCTTCGTGCAACCAGTCGATCAACTGGTGTTCGGCGTTGGTCTGCCGGAATACCAGCCCGCACCCCCCTGCGGTCGCCTCAGCGCGGCAAGCGGCCTCCACGTCCGCCAAGGTGTCATGGCCGTATATCTCGGGTTCGCGGACGCCGAGCAGGTTCAGGTTCGGGCCATTCAGGACATGGATCAGCGCACTCATGGAGCATCCTCGGCTGTGGCACTGACCCGACTACCGGGCAAGCGCCGCTGACACTCTAGCGCCCCGGACGGTTGCCGTCACCCCGGCTGGCTTTGGGGGTGGCCATGGCCCATGGCTGCGGTAAGTGCGAGACTGGCTCCAAGCGGCGCGGTAGCGCCGCCGGTACCCGTCGTACCGCCAGTGGGGGTCTGCCAATGCATCCGAAAAAATCTTCCACCGAGGGCAGTTCGCTGCGCCGGGTCGCGATGACTGCGCTGGCAGGGACCAGCATCGAGTGGTATGACTTTTTTCTTTACGGCACAGCCGCAGCGCTCATTTTCCCAACGCTGTTTTTTCCGGCATCACTGCCACCGCTGGTGGCGCTGTTTGCCTCTTTTAGCACCTTCGCGGTCGGCTTTCTGGCGCGCCCTCTCGGCGCTATTTTGTTCGGGAATTTTGGCGATCGGCACGGTCGTAAGCGCGCGCTGGTGATCGCTTTGTTGCTGATGGGCGGCGCCACCACCTTGATCGGGGTGCTGCCAGGCTATGCCACATTAGGCTGGGTAGCGCCCCTGCTACTGATGCTGTTGCGCTTTGTGCAGGGGCTCGCCATCGGCGGCCAGTGGGCCGGAGCGGTGTTGCTGGTGACCGAGAGTGCCCCGCCGGGTCGCCGTGGTTTCTACGGCAGCTTTGCGCAAGTGGGTGTGCCCGTCGGCGTGGTGTTGGCGAATTGTGCTTTCCTGGCGATGTCCAGCCTGCTGTCTGCCGCGGCCTTTGCCGATTGGGGGTGGCGCGTGCCTTTTCTGGCCAGCGTGCTGCTCATTGGCGTGGCGCTCTACGCGCAGCTAACCCTCGAAGATACCCCGGCTTTCCGTGAGCTGCAGGCCGCGGCGGCCGCACGCAACGCTGCGCTGCAGGCGGCCACTGCGCGCGCACCGCAAGCGCCCGTGGTCCAGGCACTGCGCACCTATCCGCGACAGATTCTGCTCGCAGCAGGGGCCTTCATTGGCACCCAAGTGTCGTTTTATACCTGTGTCGCTTTTGTGATCGCCTATGGCAGCGGCCCCGGCGGGCTGGGCTTGCCGCGGACCACCATGCTCACCGGCGTGCTCGTGGGTGCGGTGGCGATGATTCCGGCGTTGCTGGGTTTTGCCGCGCTGTCGGACCGGTATGGTCGCCGCCGGCTCTACATGGCGGGCGCGTTGCTGTCGGCAGTCTGGGGCTTCGCCTTGTTTCCGCTGCTGCAGACGGGTTCGGTCTGGTGGATTTCGGTAGGCATTAGCGTGGCCCAAGTGCTCGGTGCCATGATGTACGGGCCACAGGCGGCATTGCTGGCGGAAATGTTCGAGACCCGCGTGCGCTACAGCGGAGCCTCGCTGGGTTATCAGTTTGGCGCTATTTTTGGGGGCGGTCTGGCGCCGTCCATTGCCACCGCCATTCTGGTGCAGACCGGCAGCGCCCTGGGTATTTCGATCTATATCGCCGTCGCCTGTCTGGTCACCTTCGTTTCGGCCTACTTGCTACAAGAGACCTATCGCAACGACCTGCAGGCCGCAGACCCGGGTTAGGCCAGATGCCGGTCGGTCAGGGCGTATAGCCAGGTGTGCGCAGCACGGAGCGCGCCACCCACATTGCCAGCACCACCAGCAGGGCGGCCAATAGAAAGGGGGCACCTGGCAGGTTGCAGGGCGATCCCGGGGCGATGAAGTAGCCGAAGACGCCGGTGAATAAGAGCGGCCCGGCGAGGCCGGCGATGCCGCTGAGGCTCGATAACCCGCCTTGTAGTCGCCCATGTTGGTCGCCTGGCGTGGCGCGGGTAATTAGCCCCATGGTGGACGGTCCCGTCATGCCCCACAGGCTGTTCAACAGGATGGCGAGCATGAAACCCCAGCCCGCACTCGAAATGCCGAACACCACGAAGCCGGCAATACCACAGAGCATGCCAGCCACCAGCAACTGCTGTTCGCTGTAGTGTTTGGTGAGCCGGCGCAGCAACACGGCTTGTACGATGATAGAACAACCCCCTGCCAGCATCAGGGCAAAGCCCACCTGCGCCGCATCCCAGTGGTAGCGATAGCCGGCGTAGAGCACGAAAACGCTGTTCAGCGCGTATTGCGCGAGGTTGAAGAGGAAAGTCATGGTCGACAGGGCGCGCAGCGCTGGCGTAGCGCGGAGCAGCCGCAGCGAGCCCAGCGGATTGGCATTGGAAAGGCTGATCGGCCCGCGTCGGTCGCGTGGCAGCGATTCGGGCAGCACTAACAGCCCGTAGCCGAAATTCAGGGTGCTGAAGGCAGCGGCTACCCAGAACGGCAGCCGCAGGTCGAGGCTGCCAAGGAGTCCGCCGAGGCCGGGGCCGAGGACAAATCCCGCGCCGACCGCAGCGCCTAGCATCCCAAAGCGCGCGGCCCGTTGGGCCGGCGGTGTGACATCGGCGATGTAGGCGTTGGCGGTACTGATGCTCGCGGAGGTGATGCCGCTCAGCAGGCGCCCGACAAACAGCCAGCCAAGCGAGGGCGCGAGCGCCATAAGCAGATAGTTGCCCGCCAGACCAGCGTTGGACAACAGGATGACTGGCCGCCGGCCAAAGCGGTCGCTGAGAGCACCGATCACGGGCGAAAACAGGAACTGCATCAGGGCCCAGGCCGAGCCGAAGATACCGAAGATATGCGCCGCGCGGGGGGTGTCGCCGCTGACAAAGCTTTCGATGAGGCGTGGCAGCACCGGCAGGACGACACCCAGCGCCAGCATGTCGAGCAAGACAGTGACAAAGACAAAAGCGAAGGCGGCCGGTCGCGGCGTGGCGACGGGCGGCGGCGAGGCGGCGGACATGCCCCATGGTACAGGGTGAGCACCCCCCGGTTGTTGCGGATGGTGGCGCTGGTTGGAACCGGCTAGGGTGGAGCTCGTCACGTGAAATGCGAACGATTCTCAGCTACGATACCCCCATGGACATGATTTCCTCCGGCCCCGATGCGTTGAGCTTGGCTGACCTAGCGGTGGATGCCGAGGCCCGGGTAACCGCGCTGGTCTCTGCCCATGGAGCCCCGCTGGGCCGTCTGGCGGACCTGGGCTTTGTGCCGGGCGAATATGTGCGCGTGGTGGCGCGTGGCGCCCTCGGTGGTGAACCGCTGGCCGTACGGGTCGGACGTTCCACCTTCGCCCTGCGGCGCCATGAAGCAGCCTGCGTGCAGGTACAGCCCGGTCGGCGCTGAACGACGGGCCTGCGCATGTCTTCCCGTACTCCTTTACGCCTGGTGCTCGCCGGCAACCCCAATAGCGGCAAGACGGCGCTGTTCAACCTGCTGACGGGCAGCCGCCAGAAAGTGGCGAACTATGCTGGCGTCACCGTCGAGCGCAAAGAAGGGGCATTAACCACGCCGGCCGGCCGCGCCGTCCAGGTGCTGGATTTGCCAGGCCTGTACAGCTTGGATCCGCAAAGTCCCGATGAACAAGTGACGGCCGATCTGCTGCAGGGACGGCTGCCGGGTGAACCCGCGCCCGATCTGGTGGTGGCGGTGCTCGACAGCACCGACCTGCGCCGGCACCTGCGACTGGCGCTCGCCCTGCGCCGTTCCGGCCTGCCGCTGCTGCTGGCGCTGAACATGAGTGATTTGGCGCGTCGGCAGGGCGTGCAGGTCGATACGGCGGCCTTGTCGGCGCTGCTGGGCTTGCCGGTGGTAGAGACCGTGGCGGTCCGCCGTGACGGTGCCCGGGCGTTACTGGCACGGCTGGACCAGCCCTTGCCGGCGCCGGTTAGCGGCGGGCCCGCGGAGGCCGAACTGCTCACCGCGGCGTTGGCGTTGCTGGGCGATGGCGCCGACGTCGGTGGCCGCACGCCTTCCGACCGCATTGACCAGGTTGTGTTGCATCCGCTGGTCGGCCCCTTGCTGCTGGGGTTGATTTTATTTCTGGTCTTTCAGGCGGTGTTTGCCTGGGCCACGCCGGTCATGGCTGGCATCGAGGCCTTGGTCGCTGCGATTGGCGCTGGCGTGCAGGCGCTACTGCCTGCCGGCATTCTGCGCAGTCTGCTGGTGGATGGCATCATCGCCGGTACGGGGGGGGTGTTGGTGTTCCTGCCGCAAATCCTCATCCTGTTTGCCTTCATCCTGGTGCTGGAAGATTCCGGTTACCTGCCACGTGCGGCCTTTCTGCTCGACCGCTTGATGGGCGGGGTTGGTTTGTCCGGGCGAGCGTTCATTCCATTGCTGTCCTCATTCGCCTGCGCTATTCCCGGCATCATGGCCACGCGCACCATCCCTGACCCGCGTGACCGCCTGGTCACGATCTTGGTCGCGCCCCTGATGACTTGCTCGGCCCGCCTGCCGGTCTACACTTTGCTCATTGGCGCGTTCATTCCCGCGCACACCGTCGGCGGTATTTTTCAGCTGCAGGGGCTGGTGTTGTTTGCGCTGTATCTCGCGGGCATGGTGGCAGCGCTGCTGGTGGCCTGGGTGCTGAAACATCTGGGTCGACGTGTTGGGCCACAACCCTTGCTCATGGAGCTACCGAGCTACCATTGGCCGCATTTGCGCAGCCTCGCTTTCGGTTTGTGGCAGCGGGCAGGCATCTTCCTCTCGCGCGTCGGTGGCATCTTGCTGGCACTGAGTGTGCTGTTGTGGTTTCTCAGCAGTTTTCCAGCGCCACCTCCCGGTGCGATGGGCGCACCCATCGAGTACAGCTGGGCGGGTCGTCTTGGTGCATTGCTCGCGGTGGTATTCGCGCCTATCGGTTTTAATTGGCAGATCAGCATTGCGCTGGTACCCGGGCTGGCGGCACGTGAAGTAGCGGTCAGTGCACTGGGGACGGTCTACGCGCTGTCCGCCACCGGAAACGACAGCAGCGCGGCGCTGGTGCCATTGATCGCCGCCAGCTGGAGTCTGCCGACGGCGCTGTCGTTACTGGCTTGGTATGTCTTTGCGCCGCAATGTCTGTCGACACTCGTAGTGGTCAAACGTGAAACCAATGGCTGGCGCTGGCCGTTGGTGATGACCGGCTACCTGTTCGCGCTGGCGTATCTGGCGTCGTTCATCACCTATCGGCTCGCCATGGCGTGGCTGCCATGAGCCTGTGGTTGCAATGGGGCATCGTCATGCTGCTGGTCAGCGTCAGTCTGCTGTATGCGCTGTGGCGCCTGCTGCCTGTCGTCTGGCGCGTGCGCTTGCAAGTTCGTTTCGGTTGGCGCGTTGGTGCGTCTGCCGGTGGTTGTTCGGCCTGTCCGGCCCAAGGAGTCCAACATGCATCCCTTTCCCCATCTCTACACGGCCAACGCGGACGCACCGACGACCGGTGAGGTCACGCTGACGGCAGTCGGCCTGCCGACTCTGGCGAGCGCGGCGCCGGCAGAATTCGACGGACCAGGTGATCAATGGTCACCGGAAAGCCTGCTGGTAGCCGCAGTGGCCGACTGCTTCGTGCTCAGCTTTCGCGCCGTAGCCGCCGCTTCGAAATTCAGCTTCACGCGGGTGACCGCAAGTTGCACCGGGACGCTGGAGCGGCCTGCGACGGGGACACAGTTCACTCGTTTTGAAGTCCACGCGGCGCTAGTGGTGCCGGCTGGCACAGATCTGGCCCGTGCACAAAAGATGCTGGAGAAGGCCGAGCAGGTGTGCCTGGTCACGAATTCGCTGAAGGGCGAAAGTCATCTGCATTGTGAAATAAGCACTGGTTAAGGCCGGCGGGCGCGTCTTTTGCGCCAAACGTGAGGCTTATGCGCTGCCCTCTGGAGAGGTGCGCGTGATGGACTGACCCCGTGTAGAGCGTGCCTGCGGGCGCGCCTCAACACGGGGTCTTTTCATTTCACGCCACAAGGAGGTGGCCGATGCACATGCGTGCGTATCTCGCGGGTGTCTGGCTGGTCAGCGGTATGTTCTGGTCCTCTGCCGTGTTGGGGGGGCTGGAATCGGGCCTAACGCGTGCGCTAACCCAGGTGGATGCCGCTGGCGTTGCCCGCGTGAGCGTGCCCCTTGCGCTAACGCCGGGTCCTGGCGGGCTGACACCCAGTCTGGCGCTGCAGTGGGCGTCAGACCGCCGTGGTGGCGCCTTCGGTCATGGTTGGGACATTACCGGCCTGCCGTCCATCACGCGTTGTGTGCGGACGGTTGGCCAGGATGGTGCCGCGGCACCGATCACGATGGCCGGTGGCGACGCGGGCGATCGGTTCTGTTTGGGCAACGCACGCCTGCGGCGTGTGGCGGGTGTCTACGGCGCCGCCGGTACGGTCTACCAGACAGAATCAGAAACCTTCGTCCGTATTATTTCTCAGGGCAGTGCGGGTACCGGGCCTGCGTGGTTCACGCTGGACCAGCCCGATGGCAGTACCCTCACTTTCGGCGGCACCACGGACAGTCGCATCGAAGACGGCGGTGGGCAAACGGTGCGTGTCTGGGCGTTGTCTGCCTGGCGTGATCGTGCCGGCAATACCTTGCGTGTGGTTTATCAGGAAGATGGCGGCCCGGCAGTGGTCACCGGCGGCGTTTACGGTTCACAGTACGGCTATCGTCCGCTGGAAGTGCGCTACGCCACCGGCGGTAACGGCGAGCCTGCACACCACACGGTTCGCTTCCAATGGGAGGCGGCCCCCATGCCAGAGGCCGCGCACTGGCTGGCCGGTACGCTGGTGGTGGCCAATTGGCGTTTGAAGCAGGTGGACCATTGGCATGATGGCGCACTGGTGCGTCGTTGGAGTGTAGTCGAGGAAGCCACGCCGGCAGCGGCGGTGGTTACGGAATGCGGCCCGACTCGTTGTCGCGAACCCGTGCGTGTTTACTACCGCAATGCCGCCGACGGAGTAGTGGTGCTGGCAAACACCGGGGATTACGCCGCCTATCCACAAGCGGATGCCACCTTGTTGCTGGATATCAACGGCGACGGACGGGATGATTTTGTCTCGCCCACGGCGGTGCCCGGCAAATGGACGCTGCGCTACGCTGATCCGGCCCAGCCTTCGGGGTTTGGGCCGCGGGTGCTCACCAACGTGGCCACCACCAATGCCGATCGCGCGCTGCCCATCGACTGGGACGGTGATGGTCGTCGCGACTTGCTGGTGCCATTACCGGTGAATACCACCTCGACCAGTTTGAACTGGTGGTGGGTCCGCAGCTCGGTGAATGGCCTGGAGATGCCCGTGGATACCGGATATCCCGCGGAAGGGGCGGGGACGGGAGCGGTTGCGCTCGATGTCAATGCCGATGGCCGCGAGGATCTGGTTTACGCGGCGCCGCTGCCATCGCGCGTGATGGTACGTCTGCATGACGGGGTGCGTCCGGCAGCTACCCCGCAGGTTTGGTGGAGCGCAACGCCTGGGCAGGTGTTTTGCGCGGGCAATAGTCTGGTGGCGCGACGTCAGGACTTAAGTCCAGTGGACTTTGACGCGGATGGCCGTGGCGATCTGGTGGTGTGCACGCTGCCGCAGCTGACGTCGGTCTACGTCGGCCCGGGGACTGCATTGGGTTCCGGTATTGGCGGCTATGCGGTGGTGCCAGTGAACACCACCACGGCCACTACTGGGGTGTTGCGGGCTTTAGTCGGACGTGGCACACCCAATACGCCCGTTGGTGAGTGGGTGGCTGATCTGCCGGAGGCGGATGTCACCACGCCGCCGCGGGTGGGGGATTTCAACGGCGACGGCTATCAGGACCTGTGGTATCGCCTCGCCAATGGCACGGCCTGGACCCGGGTGTGGAACGGCAAGACGTTTGCTGCCGCACAGCCCGCACCAGCGTTGTCTGCGGCAGCGGTGCTGCTAGACCACGACGGCGACGGTACGACCGACCTGCTGGAGGCGGCCACGGACGCCTGGCGCATTACTTACGCGCGGCGGGGTCGAGAGGCGCCGCTCATGGCAAATGATCCGACGGCGCTGCTGTTGCCTGGCAGTGTGGACATGGGGAGTGCTTATCGCGTGGGCGATGTTGACGGTGACGGCACACCCGACTTGTTTGGTACTTCACGGCGCAGTGTCGGCTGGCAAATAGTGAAGCGTGCAACCGCAGTGCAGGCGCTGGTGCAGGAAGTGACGGATGGTGGTGGCACTGGCGTGCGTTGGTCTTACGGCACCGGAACCGCTTGTGAGGTCTCTACTGTAGCGGCCGTGTGGCCGCAGCGGGCGGCACATTTTTCCCAGCCGGTATGCCGCATGGAAACCAGTGATGGTCGTGGCGGTTGGGCGGCCACTACTTATCGATACGGCGAGGTACGTCGCGACCTGCTGCGTCGCGAATCGCTGGGCGCGGCTTGGCGCGAAGTGGCCGACGGACGGCGTGGCCAGATCCTGCGGGAAGAGTTCCAGCAGGGCTTTCCATTGACTGGTTGGCCGGTGTTGCGGCGCGCCACACAGGCGGACGGCACGCGACTGCTGGAGGAAAGCTGGACTCACGCCGTGACCCAGTCGGGGACTGCGCCAGAACTGCGTCGCTGGCCGCAGGTCACCCGTTACCAGCGCCGCGACCCGGTGCTCGGTGGTCCGCGAGCTGGCAGTGGCCAACGTCTTGAAACGCATATCGTTCAGCGCGACAGTTATGGCAGCGTCACGCAACAGACCGTGGAAATCTCTGACCTCGACGCGCTGTCGCCTGGTTTTGGCGAGGTACATCGCGCTACGGTGTCACGCCGCTTCCAACACGACCCCTTGTCTTGGTGTTTGGGGCAGGTACTGCGTGAGGACGTGCAGCACCTTGCGCCGGATGGCACCAGCCTCGCCCAAGCGGTGGAGCAAGTCGTGGATTCCGTGACTTGCCGGCCCACCAAACGGCTCGAGTACGGCGGGTCTACCGCCTTGGCGCGCACCTATGATTTCCTTTATGACGCTTGCGGCAATCTCGCCACGCTGACGCTCACGCCCACCGGTCTGCCAGTCCGCGCGCGGCGTCAGGATTTTGGCGCTCGCTGTGTGTTGCCGCTGTCCACAGTGGATGCGCTCGGCTTCGTTACCCGCCAGAGTTGGCGCGATGAACTGGGTCTGCCGGCGACCATCACCGACCCCAATGGTGAGGCGGTGCTGCAGGAATGGGATGAGTTTGGTGAGCCGGTGCGCCGCAAGGCGGCCGATGGCAGCGAATGGCGGCAACGGCGTCAGCCGTGTTTGGCCAAGTCTTGCGCGATGTTAGGCGGGCGCTGGTGGCAATGGGAGGGCTGGTACGGCGCCGACGGCACCTTGCTCGACCAAGCCACCAGCCATTTCGACGAGCGCAGCCGCATAGTGACGTTGGAAGATTGGGCTCCGCTCGGCGCCAGCGCGCGCCAGATTTTCAGTTACGACGCCGCTGGATATCTGGAGAGTAGTACTGCTCCGGCCTTCATCGGTACCAGTGGGGCGCGCTTTGGTCTGCCTCGCGACGCGTGGGGCCGTGCCGTAGCTTATGAGCGGGCACGTTCGTCCACCGATCCGACGCCGGTGCGTGATGCGGTTGAATACGACGGCGCTATCACCTCGTTCACCGATGCCGCGGGTGGGCGCACGGTCTATCGTCATGATGTCCTAGGTCGGTTGCGCAGCGTGACCGATGCGCTAGGCGCGACGCTGGTCTACGCCTATAGCGCGCCTGGTTTGGTCAGCGTCACCGATGCCCTCGGTGCCATCACTCGCTACTCTTATGATGCGGCGGGTCGGCGCGTGGCGATCGAAGATCCGGCTGCTGGTCGCCGCGAAATTCTCTGGGACAGTCTCGATCAAGTGGTGGCGGAAACCGACGCCAAGGGGCAGAGCAGACGCTATGAATACGACCTGCTCGGTCGCCGCGTGGCGCGCACCGAGCCTGAAGGGGTAACGCGGTGGACCTTCGGTAGCAATCCAGCACTGCACGAGATCGGTCGCCCGGTAGCGGTGGAGGCCCCGGGGTACCTCGAGCGCCTGTCCTATGATGTTGCAGGTCGTCTGGTACAGCACAGCTATGCCACCGACCGCACGGACGTCTACGACTATAGCTATGACGCAGCCGGGCGCGTGGCGGTATTGGCCTACCCGGTCGCGCCCGGTGGATCACGTCTACGGGTGCGGTATGGGTGGGATGGTACGCAACTGGTGTCGTTACGCGACGCCGATGCTGCGGCCACACTCTTTTGGCAGGCGCGTGCTTTTGATGCCCGGGGCGCGGTCATCGACGAGCTGTTGGGTAATGGCGTGGAGCGTAGTGCCGCCTACGACAGTGTCACGGGTTTGCCGCAGTGGCAGTCGGCGCGGACAGCGACTGGTGCCTTGGTCCAAGATCTGACCTACACCTTTGATGAGCGCGGCTTGCCCCTACGGCGCGTCGATCGCGTGACCGGCGCGGATGAGAGCTATCAACATGATCTGCTCGGACGACTGCGGAGTACGGCACTCAACGGTGTGCAGCAACTGACTGCCACCTATGATGGCGGCGGCAACATTCTGTCACGCAGTGACGTGGGTACTTTTCGCTACGATGCTGTGCGCCCACACCGCCTGCTGCAGGCTGGTAGCCATGTGTACGGTTATGACGCCAACGGCAATGTGACGCTGCGGGATGGTCAGGCCATTGAATGGGCGTCGTTTGATCAGCCGCTGCTCTTACGTGGCGAGGGTCAGACAGCTCTCTATACCTACGGTCCTGATCGTGCGCCGACCTCGCAGCTGGCTGGCTTCGCGGGAGGTACCGAGAGCACTCGTTATGTTGGCGCGTTGGTTGAGCGCGTCACTACCACGACGCGTGAGCATCAGCGGCACCTGTTGGTCGGCGCCGAAGGTCCGGTCGCCTGGATAGTGCGGCGTTCAGACGGCACGACAGACACCTGGTATGCCACGCAAGACGCCAACGGCCACCTCGATACCCTGACGGGTGCTGACGGGGTGGTCGTCAGCCGTCTGCGCTATGCCCCCTTTGGGGCACGGCGTAGCGTCGTCGGCGCTGGCGGCCCCTCTGCGGCAGAACAACTGGCCATTGGGGCGACGACACGCCGCGGCTTTGCCGGGCAGTCGCATGCCGACAATGTTGGTCTGTTGCATTTCGGCTCGCGAGTGCTCGACCCGGTGGCCGGACGTTTCCTGTCGCCGGACCCGTTGATCAGCGCGCCATTCAGTTCTCAGGACTGGAACCGGTACGCCTATGCGTGGAATTCACCGCTCGCCGTCAGTGACCCGAGCGGTGCCTTTGAGATCGAATTCTTTTTCAACAGCTCGGGGTTTGGTGCGCGCTTTGGCGGTTCGTTGTTGGGGGCCGGTTCCAACGCTGATGGCGCCAATATGAGCGGGATCTATTTTGATGTGTCGCAATTGGAGATGCGGTATTTCTCTGGCTGGACTGGCCCGGCATTCGTGCCCGGAGCAGGGTTGAGCCTGCGCTTCGGCGGTCAAACGGTACCGGCAGAGATGGGGGCGCGGCTGGACGCCTTGCAGGGCAGCCTTGATGCGGCTTCGGTCGCGGCCAGCTTCACCGGTGCTGGTGAGCCGCTGGGGATGGCGCTCGACAGCGTTAACGGGGTGGTGTCATTGGCACGTGGGGAATTCGGCGAAGCCGCTGAGCATGCGGTGGCCATGGTTCCGGTGGCGGGGACGCTGAAAAATGTGCAGTTCGTCCGGCGGGCATTGGACAAGCTGGAGGCGCGGCGTGCGGTGACCCGTGCGCGTAGTCATCAGCAGACGAATCCTCGCTATGGCCACGCCGATGCTTGGGAGACACGGGTATTGCCCGCCGGCACGACGCTGCTACAGTTTGGGCGCCCTAACCAGCCGGGAGCTTACTTTTTTACCTTAGCGCCTGAAGCGGCACGCGCTGCCGGCACGGTGGCCCTGTACGATGGTCTGCAAATGCGCACCAGTGACAATCATGGACGCTGGACGCAGGTGCAGGTGTATCGCGTGACGCGGCCTATCGGTGGTGCGCTGAGCGTAGCGACTCGCAATGGTCAGCATGGTAACGGTGGTCTGGAGCAATATTTTCTCACCCGGACTGACGGTCTGACCTATGTCGGCACGGTAGATCTGGATCGGTAAATGCTGGCAATGAGGATCGGTTCATGCACCGCTTGGCAAGGCACGGGATGCGCTCGGTAGAAGTGGCGATGGATGGCACGCTGCTCATTGCCGGGCAGGCGCTCGCCCGTCCGGGGGCTGCGCCGCTACTGTGGCCGGCGGGTGCAGACGCCAGCACTGGCTGGACCCAAATTGCCTGGCCACCGATGGGGTTGATCCGCGTCGAAGCGCTGCTGGAAGCTGGACGATGCCAAGTCTTGCGCGTGCTGCTGCAGCCCGCAGGATGGCGGGGTCGTTGGCAGCGTTACTGGCGTGCCTGGTTCGGCCAAAGCGCCGCTAGCGCTGCTCGCGAAGCATGGCAGTGGCAGCTATTTGCGCGTGAGATGGCACAGAAGACTAACGCTAGTGCGGTAGACATTGCACAGTCGGTGCGGGTTCACTTGCCCTGGGGTGAGCTCATGGGGGGCGCTGTAGCGGTGCGCGGCGGTGCGGCTTGTCTCACGCTCGCGCTCGCCGGTGCGGTCACTGAAGACGCCGAGACGCTGGCCAGCGCGCCATTTTGGCGGCGTTTGACCCGCACAGAACTGCGACAACAGGTGGTGCTGGCGCAGCACCGCGCCGCTCGGCTCTCGTGGGGAGCAACGGGCTTACGAGTGGGTGAAACGCTGTGTCTGGGGCCGGCATTGCCACCCGCGGCCTTATTAACCGGCTTCAACTGCCGGCAAGCGGCGGGGCGGGTGCGGGCTGTCGGTACCGTCGGCGGTTGGCACATCACGGTGGCCTTTCATGGCAGCGTCGAGGCGGGGCATGCCGAATGGGCCTTGCTGCGCTTGGCGGTGCCGCAGACCGGCCCGGATGACCTGCGGCTGGAACACTTGCTGCACGCAGCACATCGCCGCTTGCTGCGTGGGGTGGCTGACGCTGCGCCTGGGTGGCGCTGCCGTGCGGTACTCGACTCGACGGCCGGTACTGGAGCGGAGGTGTTGCTCGAGTGGGTGGCGCCGCCTTGAATGCGGCTGCTGGTGCGCTCAGTCGCCGCTGGTGCCGCTGGCTTCCATGCGCAGCCCGGTGCCGGCGTGCGACACGTGCGCCACGATGGCGGTGCGCCGGTGAAGTTTGGTGACAGCGCCGAGGTTGATGGCGAAGGCCAGTTCCACCAGCGCGCCCTTGACCAAACTGAGGTCGCGGTTTTCGACGAACACGCCGTTGGCGCTCAGGTTGCGCGCCTTGCACAATTTCCCGCCACGCCCGGGCACCTGCACGTAAACGGTCGTCCTAGCGCCATGTCGGGTGTGTAACCTGCGTTCCATCCTGCTGCCTCTTGGGTCGGTCTCCTCGCTGCGCGAATCATCTCGCATCTGTCGGCGCCCCGGCGTGACGCGGGTCACTCATCCTTGCGGCATCATGGGGGCATGAATACCACCGCTGTTGTGCCGGTCGATGACCTGCAGCCTGATGAGATTCGTGATGCACGGGCTCGCCTGGGCCCGCGGATACGCACCACTCCGGTGCTTTTCTGGGAGGATCCGGTGCTGGCCGAGCGGCTGCTGCCGGGCACCTTGGCTATCCTGAAACTCGAATTATTTCAACGCACTGGAAGCTTTAAGGCGCGTGGCGCCCTGCTCAATGCCGACCTGCTCGACGCCAGCCAGCGTGCGCGCGGCGTCACGGCCATCAGTGCTGGCAACCATGCCATCGCCGTCGCCTTTGCGGCCCGTGAGGTGGGAACGCACGCCAAGGTCGTCATGACGGCCAGCGCCAACCCGTTGCGCGTAGCTCGTGCCCGCGCCTTCGGCGCGCAGGTGCTGATCGCTCCAGATGTGCACCGTGGGTTCGAATGGGTGGCGCAAATTGAAAGAGAGGAGGGCCGTACTTTCTTGCACCCGTTCGAGGGGCGCGCCACGGCCTTGGGGACGGCGACCCTGGGTCTGGAGTTTCTCGAGCAGTGCCCAGACCTCGAGGCGATCATCGTGCCTATCGGTGGCGGGGGTCTGGCCGCCGGCGTGGCTTCCGCGGTGAAGGCGCTCGCGCCGGGGGTGGAGGTGTTTGGCGTGGAGCCAGTCGGTGCGGATTCGATGCATCGCAGTTTCGCTGCCGGGTGCCCACAGGCCATTGAGCGGGTGGAAACCATCGCCGACAGTCTCGGTGCGCCCTATGCGTTGCCGGTGAGTTTTACGCTTTGCCGGCGGCATCTCGACGGTCTGGTGAAGGTGACGGACACCCAACTGCTGGAGGCCATGCGCTTGCTGGCAGAGGGCGCCAAGCTGGCGGTGGAGCCAGCCGCGGCGGCCGCCACGGCCGCGCTGCTGGGTCCGCTACGCGCCCGGCTGGCGGGCCGACGAGTGGGGCTAATAGTCTGCGGTGCCAATATCGATGCGGCAACGCTGGGTTCGCACCTGCTCGTCTGAAACCTGCCGCGCGGGCCTCAGCGGCCGATCATCGACAACATCCGCTCGGGATAACGTTCGCCGGCCGCAACGCCTCTTGGGAAATGTTCCTCGAACCAGAATTGATCGCAAGGCGCGAGCGTGACTTTGACCGCGCCCAGATTTTCCAGTAGCCGGCTGCGCCGCTTCGTGCCTGGAATGGGCACGATGTCTGCACCTTGCTGCAGCAACCAGCCGATGGCCACTTGTGCCGGTGTGTAACCCTGACGCTGGGCAAAACTCGCGAGTGCCGTGACGAGGTGTTGGTTGCGGTCGTAGTTGTCGCCGGCGATGCGCGGCTGATGCTGGCGGAGGTCGCCTTCTGCGGCATAGTCTTCCGCGCGTTTGGCCTCGCCGATCAGAAAGCCACGGCCTAGCGGTGAATAGGCCACGAAGCCGATGCCAAGTTCGCGGCAGGTGGGTAACACTTCGCGTTCGATGCCGCGCTCCCACACGCTGTATTCGCTTTGCAAAGCGCTGATGGGATGCACTGCATGGGCACGACGCAGCGTGGCTGGGCCTACTTCGGACAGGCCAAGGTAACGAACCTTGCCGGCCCGCACGCAGTCGGCCATGGCGCCGACGGTGTCTTCGATAGGCACGCTGGGATCGATGCGGTGTTGGTAGTACAAGTCCACATGGTCAACGCCCAGCCGCCGCAGCGAACCATCGAGCGCGCGCTTGACGTTTTCTGGCCGACTGTCGACTGCGGTGAGGGCGGCGCCGTTAGCGTCGATGCGAAATCCAAATTTGGTGGCGATGACGATTTCACTGCGCCGTTGCTGCAATACGTCGCGCAGTGCTTGTCCAATGAGTTCCTCATTGGTGTGCGGGCCGTAGACCTCAGCGGTGTCGAAGAAATTGACGCCAGCATCCAGCGCCGTCTGCAAGGTGGCCGCCGCTTCGGCCGGGTCGCGGTCCACGGCGCGACCGTAGGCGAAGCTCATGCCCATGCAGCCGAGGCCAAGAGCGGACACTTCAAGACCCTGTGAACCGAGCTTGCGGGTTGGCAGCGTCATATTGAAATCCTCAGCGAGTAGTCAAAGAGCAGGGGCTGGCCGGCGTGGGCGTGGTGGTGGGCTCGGGGCCGTAGCCGCCGCCGCCTGGGGTTGCAATACACAGCTGATCCCCAGCCTTCACGGTGACGGTGGCGCAGGCGCCGAGCACTTCTACTGGCCCGTTCAGTCGGGTGAGTATGGCAGTGCCGGTGGCTGCATCGCCACCACCGGCCACGCCGAAAGGCGCGTGCAGGCGCCGTTGGCTCAGCAGACCCACGGTCATGGGCGCGAGAAAGCGCAGCGTGCGTATCAGGCCCTTGCCGCCAGGCCATTGGCCACGGCCACCGGAGCCTGGCCGGAAGCCGAAGTGTTCGAGGCGCACCGGAAAACGCTGCTCGAGAATTTCTGGGTCGGTGATGCGCGAGTTGGTCATGTGCGTTTGGATGCCATCGGCCCCGGGGAACCCTGGGCCCGCACCCGCGCCGCCGGCGATGGTTTCGTAGTACTGGTGCGTCTCGTCGCCGAAAGTGAGGTTGTTCATGGTTCCCTGACTGGCCGCCAGTAATCCCAGTGCGCCGTAGAGCGCATCTACCACCGCCTGCGAGGTTTCCACATTGCCAGCGACCACGGCGGCGCCGGGCCGTGGATTCAGCAGACTGCCTTCAGGAACGACCAGGGTCAGGGGGCGCAAGCAGCCTTCGTTGAGTGGCAGGTCGCGGTCGATGAGGGTACGGAACACGTACAGCACGGCAGCGGTGGTGACGGCGAGCGGGGCATGGAAATTGTGCGGCTGTGGAAAGTTCTGCGCTGAAGTGCCGGTGAAGTCGATACGCGCGGTACCTGCTACCCGGTCGACATCGATGCGTACCCGAACCACCATGCCGGCATCGAGCGGTACGCTGCATTCACCGGGCGTGAGGGCGCCGATGGCGGCGCGGACGGCGGCTGCGGCATTGTCCTGAACGTGGTGCATATAGGCGCTGATCTGCGCCGCACCATGCTGCTGGCACAGGCGGCGCAGTTCCAAGATGCCGCGCGCATTGGCGGCGAGTTGTGCGCGCACGTCGGCCACATTTTGCTCGACGTTGCGTGCGGGCCAGCGGCCGGTGAGCAGTTGTGCGCGCAGCGCTGCGTCTTGGAAGACCCCGGCGATCACGACTGGGAAGCCGTCGAAGGTGATGCCCTCTTCTTCGATGGTGGTGCTGTTAGGTGGCATGGAGCCTGGCGTCAGGCCGCCAAGATCGGCATGGTGGGCGCGCGAGGCGACCCAGAAGCGTGGCGTGGTGTCACCGTCCAGCAGCACTGGCGAGACGGCGGTGATATCTGGCAGATGGGTGCCGCCGCCCCAGGGGACGTTGACCAGCCAGGCATCTCCGGCTTGTGCGGGCGTGCCGCGTGCCAACAGCCGCGTCTGTATCGCCCGGACGCTGGCTCCCATGGATCCGAGGTGGACGGGCATGTGCGGCGCATTCGCCACCAGCGAACCGTCTGCAGCAAACACGGCGCAGCTGAAGTCCAGCCGCTCCTTCACGTTCACCGAACGCGCGGCGTCGCACAGCACCAGCCCCATCTGTTCGGCCACTTGTTGGTACAGGCCGTTGAAAATTTCGAGTCGCGCGGGCGTGGGTGCAGTATCAACGCCCGGCAATGGCTGGCGCACACCGGGCACGGCGCCTGCGATGGGCGTGAGCCAGAGTTCACCTTGTGCCAGCACGCGCGCTTGCCAACCGGGCAGGAGCACGGTGGTGGCGCCATCATCGGTCATGAGTGCCGGCCCGCTGATGCAGCTGTCGGGCAGCAGCGCGGCACGGTCGAGCAGCGGCACGGTATGCCAGCTGCCGGAAAACCACGCGGTTGTGGTGCACGGCGGATGCAGCGCGCGCGTCGGGGTGGCAGCGTCGGGCAGTACTCGCGCAGCGTCCGCCATGGCCTCCACTTCTAAAGCATCCACGATCAGAGATTCGGGAGCCACGTCACTGGCGGTCGGCGTGAAACCGTAACGGTGCGTGTACTGACGGATGAAGTCGGTCACTACCTGCGTGGTACTGCGGCCGACGTGCCAGTCGACCGCGAGTGTGGCGTCCGTGCCCGGTACCCGCAGATGGAGGGCGAGCCCCCAGGTGGCTGGAGCGATGGTGGTGAGCGCCTCGAGTGCTTCTCGTTGGAGCTGGGAAAAGGCCTGCGTCAGGTCAGCGCTTTCGAGGGCAGCTAAGGTGCGGCCTTCGCCGCGCCGTCGAACGGCGCGCCGCGGCGCGAGTCCAATCCCGACGGCAGACAAGACGGAGGCCAGCGGATGAATGAGCACCTGCGAAATACCAAGTGCGGCCGCGATCTGACAGGCATGCTGCCCCCCGGCGCCCCCAAAAGGCACCAAGGTGAATTCAGCCGGGTCGTGTCCGGCCCGCAGGGCCACGTGCCGCACCGCATTGGCCATGGCCCCCACTGCGACACTTAAGAAATCTTCGGCCAGTGACTGGAGCGATGGTGCGGTTGGCGCGAGCGATGACGCTAGCGCGCTGAATGCTGTACTGACCGCCGCCACATCGAAGGGTTGGTCGGACTGTGGTCCGAACACGCTCGGGAAACGTTCGGGGACCAGCCGGCCGAGCAACACGTTGGCATCGGTCACGGTCAGGGGCCCGCCGCGTCGGTAACAGCAGGGCCCAGGGTCAGCGCCCGCCGACACGGGCCCCACCGTCAACCGCCCATCCGTGATCGCCAGCACGCTGCCGCCACCGGCGGCAATGGTGTGGATGTCTAACATCGGCACTTGCAGTGTGAGGCCAGCCAGCGGGTTCACGGCACGACGCGGCAGGCTCCCATCGACGAGCGCTACGTCGGTAGAGGTGCCGCCCATGTCGCAACCGATCAATCGGCTCTGCCCAATAGCAGCGCCCACGCCTTGCAGACCGACGAGGCCACCGGCCGGGCCTGACAGCAGCGCGTCAACGCCGCGAAAGTGCGCGGCACTGGTCAGGCCCCCATGGCTTTGCATGAAGGCCACTTCGGTAGCGGCCAGCGGCGCGATGCGGGTGGTGAAAGCTTCGGTATAGCGTTGCAGCACGGGTGTGAGATAGGCATTGGCCACGGTGGTGTCGGCGCGCGGCACCCAGCGCGGCAGCGGTGAGACCGTGTGTGACGTAAATACTTGCGTAAAGCCAGCGTCGCATGCGGCGGCAGCTGCCACCTGCTCATGTGCCGGGTGCGCCCAACCGTGCAGGAAACAGATGGCTACAGCTTCAATGCCGGCCGCGCGAGCAGCGATCAGGTCGCGCCTTAACTGCGTCAGGGCAGCGCCATCGAGTGCTTGGTGTACTTCGCCGCTGGCCGAGACGCGCTCCCTTGCTTCAATGACCTGCGTGAACAACGGGGGCGGGCGCTCGAGGTGGCGCTGGAAGAGGGATGGACGGTCCTGATGGCGGATGATGGGCAGGTCTGCAAAGCCGATTGTGAGCACCAATGCCACCGGCGCGCCACGCCGTTCCAGCAGTGCATTGGTGGCCACCGTGGTGCCGAGGCGGATTTCCGTCACTGTTTGCGGAGAATGTCCATAGCGTTGCAACAGACGCTGGATGCCTTCGCTGGCGGCATCGGCGTATTGCTGCGGGTTGGACGACAGCAGTTTGTCGCTGTGCCAGGTGCCGTTCGGCGCGATGGCGACGACGTCCGTGAACGTGCCGCCGCGGTCGATCCAAAAGCGCCAGCCTGCAGGGGGTAGGGAAGACACGGACACAGGAGGTGAGTCACCAAGCGGCAGAGGGCCAAGGTTGCCCAGCTTAACCTCGAGCCCGGTATCGTGGCAGCAGTGCGGCCAGTGCGCCAGCCTCGATAGCGGCTTCTGCACAGGCCTCGCCAAGGTCCGCGGCACGGTCCAGTGACGCCCAGTCCAGCAGGTCGATACTTTCCAGTGTCGGTTGTAGTAACAGATCGCTTTGTTCGCGGGCGCGTTGCGCGGCGGCGTCACTGCTGACCATGCCGGCGCGCCACAGCAGACGGAAAATGTTGGGAAGTGCGCGGCGTTCACGGGGGAAGGCCAAGAGTCGCCACCAAGGAGGCAGTTCTTCACGGTCAGGACCGATCGTGATGAACGCGCGGTCCGCGCCGACGTCGACACCGATGACGGGGCCGCGGCTCAAGGTGCGCATGATGTCGACGGGCAGATTGTTCATCGAGCCGCCATCAACAAACAATTCACCACCGACCGACACCGGTGGCAAGATGCCGGGGATGGCGATGCTGGCCCGTAGCCAGCGCGACAAGGAGCCATGCTGATGAACGGCCAGGCAGCCGGCGCTGAGATTGGCCGAGACGCAAAAAAATGGCAGTCGCAGATCGGCGATGTCTTCGTCGCCGAATTCCTTGCGCAGTCGTCGCCCGACGCGACGACCCGACACCAAGGAGATGAAGGGCATGGTGTAGTCGGTCAGCGGGTTGCTGTGAACGAAGCTGCGGAAGAAACGCTCACGCATTTCGGTATCGTCCCAGCCTTTAGCGATCCCGGCCGCTAGGAGGGCGCCCATGCTGGTCCCGCCGACCAGGTCGATGGTGACTCCGGCCCGTCGCAGGGCGCGCAACACCCCCAAGTGTGCGAAGCCGCGCGCGCCGCCGCCGCCGAGCACCAGCCCGAGTGCATGGCCGGTACACAAGCGCGCCAGGCGTGCTACGTCATCGGCCTGGACGATGTGATGATGTGGCACAGGAGGCAGGTCGGCGAGCCAGCGGGTGGCAGCGCCGGCACCCAGACCGTCCGGATGCAGCAACACCAGTTCGGCACGGTGCACCAGGGCCCGTGGCGCGCGTTCCTCACCCACGGCGGTCAGTACCGCCCACGGCCCCGGCGGCGCTTCGGCGCGGGCCACCAGCAGCAAAGTATCCGCCTGTCTGGCGCAGAGATGGCTCCAGGGCCCCGCGCCAGCATCGCCGACATACACCACGAAATCGGCGCCGCTTTCAAGATGGTTGAACCAGTGCGCGGTGTGTTGTGCGCCGCGGGTGTCCCACACCAGTTCCGTCCGTCCGAGCCGGTCCAGTGCCGCCACCAAAGCCACCGCAAAGGCACCGATATCCACGGCAGTACTTTGCGGCAGCAAGGCAAAGGTGCGCGCATGGTGGGTGTGAAAGCGTTGGTGGTTGGCGCGCGTCAGACGCTTGGCTAATAGCCCGGCCAGCTGGCGTAGCGTGCCTGGGTGGGTGGCCAGATGCAGTTCGAACGCAACCCGCGGGAATCGCGCCAATTCGCTGTCGCGCAAGGCGACGACGGTGGCTTGATGGGTGGGCTGTTCCGCGAGGAGGCTCATTTCGCCGAGAGTCTCACCATTGCGGACCACGGCGACTGGACGGGGATGGGGGTCGGACGGGTCGAGGCCGCCGGGATAGATGCCAAGGCTGCCGCTTAAGACGCAGTAGAGGGCATCCGCTGGTTGCTCCGCCTCAAACAGCGTGGTGCCGCCAGAAATGGCCAACCATTCGGCGCAATCGCTTAGGGCATCGAGCGTTTCGGGGGGTAATCCGGCCAGCAGATGAATACCCGCCAGTTGGCCGCGCAAGCCCAGCGCCAACGCGATCTCATCTGCATGGGGCGGGACGCCCTCGAAGGTCTCGCTGTCCGTAGCATTCCCCTGTCCTGGTGCCCGGTGGATGGTAGTCCCGTTTGCCGGTTTCGTCGCGGTATCCTGCGTACTCACACAAGGAGCCTTGAATGCAAGCAACAGCACCGCCCGCTCGGGCCTGTCATGTGGTGTTTTCCCATGGCAAGGAGAGCGGTCCCTGGGGGGCGAAAATTCTGGCGATGAGCGCCGTCGCCAAGGCCGGTGGATTCACCGTGGACTCCATCGATTATCAGGGTCTGGACGACCCCGCCGCGCGGGTGGCGAAACTGGTGGGCGCAATCGGTCAGGCCGCGGTGCCGCTACTGCTGGTGGGCAGCAGTCTTGGGGGACATGTCTGCACCGCTGCCGCCGTGGACTGCGCGTCTGAGGGAGCTCTGGGCGTCGCGCTGCCGTCGCCGGTGCGCGGTATCTTTTTGCTGGCACCCGCCTTCTTTATGCCTGGCTACGAGGCACTGACACCGCCGGTGCCACCCTGCCCGGTGGAGATTGTGCATGGCTGGCACGATGAAATCGTCCCGGTAGACCATACTTTGCGCTGGGCACGTCCGGCCGCCGTGACCGTGCATCTGCTCGATACCGACCACCGGATGCATGCGGCCATTGACCCCATCAATGTGCTGTTTGCGGCCTTTCTCAAACGGTTCGGCTGAAGGCGCTAGACTTCGCACCATGGACAGAGGTGTTGCTGATCAATCCGTCGATCTGGAGCCCGCCCGCCCGCCCTCGCGCTGGACGGTCTACATCATCGAAAGCGAACGTGGTGCCTTATATACGGGCATTACCACCGCGCCGGAGCGGCGTTTTCGCGAGCATGCCAGCGGGCGGGGTGCGCGCTGGTTCCGTGGCACCGCGCCGCGGCGTTTCGTCTATCTGGAGCCGTGTGATGATCGCGGGTCGGCGCTGCGCCGTGAAGCCGCCATCAAGCGCCTGTCGCGGGCGGAAAAATTGGCGCTGGTAGCTGCCGGTCTTGCGCAGGCTGGGCTGGCCGTTGGTGAGGCGGCCCGCAGCGACGGAGCGCCGGCATGAACCGTTGGCTCGGTCTGGATCGTTCACTGCTGTGGGTCTTGGCGCGCATGGCGGCGTGGGTCATCAAACCGACGGTGCTGCCGCGCGACCAAGCAGAACGCCTGCGCGGCCGTGGCCGCCGGGTGGTGTATGTGCTGGAACACCGCGCGCTCTCTGACTATCTGGCGCTGCAGTTGGCCTGCCGCCAAATTGGGCTGCCGCCCCCTGGGCGCCGCTTTACGATAGGTGCGCAACGCGAGCGTCGTGCGGTGGTTTATCTGGGACGGCTGCGGGGTCTGGTGCTGTCACGCGCGGACCGGCGGTTGCCGTTGCGCCTGAGCCGTGTGGTGGACGCCGCCTTGTCTACCGGTGATCTCGGTATCGATCTCATCCCCGTCTCCGTGTTCTGGGGGCGCGCGCCGCAGCGGGAGCCTTCCTGGTGGCGCACGCTGTTTGCGGAAGGCTGGTCGATGGCGGGGCGCTCACGTCGCCTGCTGGCGGTGCTGGTGAATGGCCGCGCCACGGCCGTACAGTTCGGTGAACCACTGGCGCTGGAGGCCGAGGCTGGCGAGGCCGGGGACGCAGGTCGGGTGGCGCGTCACTTGGCGCGTTTACTGCGCGGGCAACTACGCCAGCAACGGGCTGCCACGCTGGGGCCGGACCTGTCCCATCAGCGCACCGTCATTCGCGAAGTGCTGCGCTCACGCGCGGTACGCGCGGCCGTCGCCGCTGAGGTGCGTTCACGCAATCTGACCCGGCGCGAGGCACTGTTGCAGGCCCGCGGCTTCGCCACGGAGATTGCGGCCAACTATTCGCATCGCTTTGTGTCGATCATGTACCGCGTGCTCAGCCGTCTGTGGAACCGGCTCTACGATGGCGTAGACGTGCTGCACGCAGAGCGGTTATCGATCGCTGCCGAGGGTGCGCAGGTGGTCTATGTGCCCTGCCATCGCAGCCATATGGACTACTTGCTGCTCAGCTACGTGATTTACCATCGTGGCCACGCGGTGCCGCACGTGGCTGCCGGCATCAACCTGAATATCCCCATGGTCGGCCGGTTTTTGCGGATGGGCGGGGGCTTTTTCCTGCGGCGTAGCTTCAGGGGCAGTGCGGTGTACCCGGCGGTGTTCACCAAGTATCTGGCCGTGATGATGGCGCGCGGCCACTCCATCGAGTATTTCATCGAGGGTGGGCGCAGCCGGACTGGGCGGTTGCTGCTGCCGAAGACCGGCATGTTGTCGATGACGATACGGGCATTTCTGCGGGACCCCCGCCGTCCGGTGGTGTTTGTGCCGGTGTATTTCGGCTACGAACGGTTGATGGAGGGTGAAACCTATCTCGGCGAATTAACCGGCAAGGAAAAGCGCAAAGAAACTTTCGGTGATCTGTTTCGTGCGCTGACGCGGCTGCGTGAGCGCTTCGGGCGCGTGCAGGTCAGTTTTGGAGAGCCACTGGACCTTGGGACGTTGGTGCGCGCGCATGCGCCGGACTGGGTGGCCCATCCGACGCAAGACGACACCCGCCCGCCTTGGCTTGGCGCGGTCATCGACGATCTGGCACGCAGCATCATGCAGCGGATCAATGCTGCGGCAGCAGTGACTCCCACCAATCTGCTGGCGACGGTGTTGCTGTCCATGCCAAGGCAGGCGCTGTCAGAGGCGGATTTGGTGCGGCAACTCGATCTTTACCGCAACCTGCTGGCTGCGGCACCTTACGGCCCCGATACCGCCTGCACCCCGATGACGGGAGCGGAGATGGTGCGGCATGGCGAGGCCATGGGGATGTTGGAGCGACGCGGCCATCCGCTCGGCGACCTGATGCGCATGCGCGAGCCACAGGCAGTGCTGGCCACCTATTCGCGCAACAATACGCTGCATCTGTTGGCGATACCGTCGTTTCTCGCCTGCGCTTTCCTCAATAATCCCGCGATGCTGGAAGTCGACTTGCAGCGTATTGTCGGGCGAATCTATCCCTATGCGGCGCAGGAATTGTTCCTGCACTTCAAGGAAGAAGAAATCCCGAACGTCGTCAATTCCTGCTTGCAGGCTCTGTGCCTGCTGGGTCTGTTGAAACGCGAGGAAACACTGCAGGGTGTGGTGTGGCGGCGTGCGGCCACGGGGACAGCGGAAGCCGTGCAATTATCCATTCTGGCGCACACTACTATCGGGACGCTCGAGCGCTTTTATCTGGCGATTGCCGTGTTGATGAAGGCCGGCTCTGGCGTGCTGACGCAAGAGGCACTCGAAGTGCAGTGTGTGCACATGGCCAGTCGCATGAGTGTGCTTTACGGTCT
Source organism: Gammaproteobacteria bacterium (assembly GCA_947469285.1). Classification (GTDB taxonomy): domain Bacteria; phylum Pseudomonadota; class Gammaproteobacteria; order Steroidobacterales; family Steroidobacteraceae; genus CAIOHZ01. The sequence continues at coordinate 55,003 of CANIOW010000006.1, read as the reverse complement.
GGATTCCCCGGATTTCTTTGACCGGACGATGTTTCATTCGTTTCTTAATTTGTTGCGCGCGCGCGGGATTTTGCAGCTGGGGTCGGAGGGCTGCCTGATCTACGACCAAGTGCTTGGCCCAGTGATGGAAGACGCGCAGCGTGTGTTGTCAGAGCAAATTCGACACAGTGTCCTGCAGGTGACGCATGGTTAAGGTCTTCTTGGCCAGGAGGGCGCGGGCAGGCAGGCTGTGGCTCGGTATGGCGCTGTGGTTGGTTTCGCCTGCTCTCTTCGGTCAGATGGCGGCGCCGGAGAGCGGCCGCTTCTTGGTGGAGTACGGGCCGGTAGCGACAGAAGATTACTTACGCTATGAGGAGGTGTTACGCGAAAGCCGGGTGCTGGAGTCGGTGGCTGCTTCGTTGACTCGCACACTGCACCTGCCGCATGACATTACCGTGCGGGTCGAAGAATGCGGCAGTAGCGACGCCAGCTGGGAGCTCGCGTCCCACCGGGTGCAGTTGTGCTATGAGTTGTTGCAGGCGGTGCTAGAGCTGTCCACGGCGGTGGCCGGTGAGGATGACGAGCGCGCGGAGCGTTGGTTTTCTGGCACCATCACTTTCATCGTTTTTCATCAGTTGGGCCATGCCCTGCTGGACGTGCTGCCACTGAAGACTGGCCTGGCGCCAGAGCTGGCGGCAGATCAATTTGCGATGGTGGCGCTTGGCGGGGCCGTAGGTCAGCCCCAAGAAGTGCTCGGCGCACTGGAGTTCCTGCACCGCACGGTGGGCAGTGAAGAGGCGGCGGGGCTTGGGTTTTTGGAAGCTCATGGCTATGACCGGGCGCGAGTAGACAAACTGGCCTGTGGCTTTGCCGGGGCTTTGCCGGCGGCGATGCCGTGGCTGGAGGAGTTGCAATTACTGCCGCTCAGTGGCGCGCCACGCTGTGGCGAAGAGTTTGCTGCCACCCATCGACAATGGGACTTGTGGCTCGCGCCTTGGGTGCGCACCCCATTGAAGTCTGCGCCACGACCGCGTGTGGCAGGTGCCCCCTAGTCATCCACGCCGGGCCGCGTGCGCAGGCGTTTGACGCCCTGACGCTGTTTCTTGCCTTCGACGCGGCGCAACTGCGAGCCACGAGTCGGGCGTGTAGCCTTGCGTGGTTTCGGCGCGGTGCGTGCCTGGCGAATCAGCTCGGTCAAGCGCTCGAAAGCATCGCGGCGGTTGCCTTCCTGGGTACGTAAACGGTGCGCGGTCAATACCAACCAGCCGTCTTGCGCTAGTCGTCGCCCAGCCAGTCCGGCCAGACGCTGGCGCCCCGGGGCATCCAGGACGGTGGTCGTGGCCGCTGCGAAGCGGAGTTGCAGGGCGCTCGCCACTTTGTTGACGTTCTGACCGCCGGGCCCCGGTGAGCGAATGAAGTGGAACTCGAGCTCGTTCTCCGGAATCCACAGGCCCGGTGCGATCTCGATGCCCGCACTCATGGGTCGGACGGCACGGTGCCGCGGGTGGCGGCTGTGGCGGCGCTGTGTGCTCCGGCCAGTTGGCTGAGGCCAATGACCCGGCCTGCTGCGTCGAGTAGGCGAATTTCTTGCTGCGCTACCGGCACTTTGATGCCTTGCGCCTTGAACAGCCGCCAGATGGCACGGTTCACTTCGGAGCGCACGTTATTCACGCCATCTTGTGGGTCCGTGATCCAAAACCGCAGCTCCATTTCAAAGCCGTGCTCGTGAAATCCCATCAGCCGCGTCACGGGTGCTGGATCCATGAGGATGCGGTCGATCCCCAGCGGGGCCTGCACCAGTGCGGCTAACGCAGCCTCCGGGTCGCTGTCATAGGACACGCGCACGGGCAGCTTAAGGCGCACGCGTTTGTCGCTGTAGCTCCAGTTGATGACTTGATTGGTGATCAAGTTCTGGTTGGGGACAAGCGTCTCGACACCATCGCGGTCGCGCACGACCACATAGCGGCCGCGCAGCTCCTGAACCCAGCCGAAGCCTTCGGTATGCGTGCCCAGGGTCCCGGTGAAGCTGATGACATCGCCGGGTTTGATGGACTTGTCCATCAACAGTACGAAGCCGCTGACGAAATTGGCAGCAATGGCTTGCAGTCCAAAACCCAAGCCCAAGCCAATGGCGCCGGAGAAGACGGTGAGTGCGGTGAGATCGAGCCCCGATGCGCTAAGCCCTAGGAGCCCGCCAAAGCCGATGAGTGCGGCATAGGAGAATTTGGCAATGCCAATGCGCGTTGAATGGGTGAGGTCGGTGGCCGAATGCACGCGTTGCTCAACCCGACGCGCCACCCAAACACTGATGACGACAAAGGCGGAGACGGTGAATAGGGAACGCAACACAGACCACAAGGTGATGTGGTCATCGCCAGCCGACAGGCTAATGCCCTTGAGGAAAGCGATGAACGCCTCAAGCCAGCCCAAGAGATGCAGCGCGATGAACAGCCAGGCCACGAAAGCCACATGAGCCTCCCACCGGCCCACGCGCGGGCGGTGGAAAAAGGACAGGCCGAGTACGAAGGTGCCGGCGCGGATGAGCAGCAGTGCACCGAGCAGCGCCGCCGCCGGATCAAGGAAAGGCAGGTAGAGCCCGAAACTGCTCAGCGCTAAGCGGGCACCTAAAACACACAGCAGCGGAATGCCATAGGGCAGTAATACCAGCAGTACCGCGCTGGTCCAGATGGCGAGGCTGCCGGTGACTGGCGTGTGGTATTGCTTGGCGTGGAGCGTCGCCCGTGGAGCCAGCCAGGCCACCAACAGCGCCAGGCTGAACGCCACCGCCTGGTTCAGTACCAGCGGATTACCGAGCAGCGTGGACAGAGATTGGAGAATGTCCGGCATGGTCAGGCGTTCAGGTCCGGGATGAGTTCACTTTCGAGGCGGGTGATCTGGTCTTTCAGCAGTAGCTTGCGTTTTTTTAGGCGGCGCAGCTGGATTTCGTTAACGCAGACATCCAGCTGTAGGCGGGTGGTGACATCGTCAAGGTCACGGTGTTCGATGCGTAGCGCACGCAACTTCTCCAGCCGCTTGAGTAGCGCCGTGTTGACCTTGTCACTGTCCTGGATCATACCTGCAGTGCTTCCTGCGCCGCCGCCCAGCGTGCCCACACCGGCACGACCGTTGCGGGCAGCTTAGCTAATCGACCGGGTGGATTCCACGGAAATGCCGGATCGTGGAAGTCTGAGCCAACACTGCCAGCGAGGCCGGCGCGCAGCGCCAGCCCGGTGGCAGTTTCACGTTGCGCGCTGGCGAGCCCACCGACCACCACCTCCACGGCGGCACCGCCGTCGGCCTTGAATTCTTGAGTGAGGCGCCGTCGCTGCCCGCTGGACAGCGTGTAACGCAGCGGGTGCGCCAGCACCGGCGCCCCGCCGGCAGCGACCAGGGCGGTGGTGACCTCGCCCAGTGCCGGCCAGCCGGCCGGGACATAGGCGCGCCCACGGTGACCCAGCCAGCGGGTGAAAGCGGCTTCCATGTCATGGGCAGCCCCCAGTTCCACCAGCGCGCGCGCCAGATGGGTGCGGGTGACCCGCGCCGGGTCGTCTCCGGCGAGTGCGGTGGCTCGCTCTAGCGCAGCTGTGCCCGGGCCGGCAGCGCGATCGAGGCGTTGCGCGATCGTGCCGGCACGCGCGGCGCGGCAGGCGGCCAGCCGCAAGAGCAGGGCGGACAGCACCGGCGCGGCAGGGTCGAAGCCAAGCCCCACAATATGGACGGTGCGTCCCAGCCACTCGGCAGACAGTTCGGTACCGGTGACCATGCACAAGCCGTGCGCAGTCGCCGCGGCAGCCGCTTCGTCGAGCCCTCTGACCGTGTCATGGTCGGTCAGGGCAAACACCCGGACTGCGCGTGTTGCGAGCAATGCCACCAGCGCAGTGGGTGTCAGTTGGCCGTCGGAGGCAGTGCTGTGCAGGTGCAGGTCGATGGGGGATTGGAGCTCCGACGGGTTCACTGGGAGCTACTCACCAGTGTTGGTCCGAGCCCGACGACCTCCAGCCGACGGCCGAGCAGGATGACGAATCCTTGGCGCCGTGACTCGCCGTCGTCCGAATAATCAAAGACATAGGTACGGCGGAAGGTCATCCGTCCGCTGGTGTCACGGGCCAGTCGCAGGCGCTGGAAAGCCACGGTGCCGTCCAGCAGTTGTGCGTGGTCACGCTCGCAGGCGCCACGGGCAGCCCGGTTCGCTACCTCGCGGGCGGCCATGGCAGATTGCCAGAAGGCCAAGAGGACCATGAAGCAGATGAGGGAGAAGAGAAAGAGGAGCATGCGCGCGCTTATACCATGCGGGCTATCATGATGGCCCTGCGAATGACCTCTTTGGTAGGGTTTTTATGGCGATTGATCTGGCGTCCAACGTCTTGCGGCCAAGTCCTCAGCCCGTCCCGTGGCACTCGATCGATACGGTCTTGCTGGACATGGACGGTACCTTGCTCGACCTGCGCTTCGATAACTGGTTCTGGCAGGAGCATGTCCCGGCGTTGTGGGGTGCTTCCCGGGGCCTGTCACCCACCGAAGCGGTGCGCCAGTTGCTGCCGACATTCGCGGCGGCGCAAGGCACCCTGGCTTGGTATTGCATCGATCACTGGTCTGAGGTTTTGGGGATGGACTTGTACGCCGTTAAGGACGCCGTGCGCGAAGCGGTGTGCTGGTTGCCGGGTGCGGAGGCCTGCCTCATCGCCCTGCGTGCCGCAGGCAAGCGAACGGTGCTAGTGACTAACGCCCATCCGGGAGCCTTGGCGGTGAAAGAGCGGCAGCTGGGTTTTCTACACCGGCTGGATGCGGCGTATTCCACCCATGCTTTCGGGGCGCCCAAGGAAGACCCACGGTTCTGGCCGGCTTTGCAGGCAGTAGAGACCTTTGATGCGGCGCGAACGCTGTTTGTCGATGACAGTTTGCCGATGCTGGCCGCCGCGCAGGCCTTTGGCCTGGCCGCGGTGCGTGCTATCCGCTGCCCGGATTCAGGCCGTGCCCCTAAGGACACGGCCCACTGGCCCGCCGTGGACGGTGTGGCGGACCTGCTGGTTGGGTTGACGGCGGGTTAGCCGCCGAACAGCTTGCCCAGCGCGGCCTTCACCGCGGCCAGACTGCGTACCACCCAAGCGAGCGGCGCAAACGTCCCGGTGGCCGAGGTGGCTCCGTCCTCGCGGCCGCCACGATCGCGGTTGCGGTTCCGCCCGCCACGACGCCGACGGCGCTTTTGGCCCTCGGTGCGGTCGCCAGCGGGCGCTCCTTCCTCGCGCGCCACCGGTGGGCCGTTGGTGTTGCCCTGAGGACCACTGCGCGTGTGGTCACGGTGGCTATCGCGGTGGCCGTCACGGGGGGCGCTATCCGGGCGCGGGTTGCGCGGTCCGCGCTGGCTCTGGCTTTGACTCTGGCTTTGGCTCTGGTTTTGGTTCGCGGATGCCAGCGGCGCCTCGGGCGCGCCTGCCGGTGTTACAGCACCACCGCTGTTAGCGGCGCTGTCAGGCGTGTCTTCGCGGCGCGGACGTTCTTCGCGGGGAGCGCTACGGCTGCCGCCGCGTCCGCCTTCATGGCGGCCACCACCACCGCCAGCGCTGCTGCGCCCGCCGCCGCGGCCGCCGCGGCTATCCCGGCCGTGGTCGCGGTCTGGACCGCGTTGCGGCGCAATGACCGGCACCACCATTTCTGGCTCAACGCGCTCGGCCTTGATCTTAAAGCCGATGTAGGCTTCGATCTCCGGGAGGCTGGCGACGTAGTCTTCACAGCCGAAGCTGATGGCATCGCCTTCCGCTCCCGCGCGCGCGGTTCGGCCGATGCGGTGGACGTAGTCCTCCGCATCCTGCGGCAGGTCGTAGTTGAACACGTGGCTGACATCGGGAATGTGCAGGCCACGGGCAGCGACGTCGGTGGCAATCAGGATGGGTAGCGAGCCGTCGTGGAAGGCGCTGAGCATCTTCAGTCGCTTCGTTTGTGGCACGTCACCACTCATGGCCTCGGCGTGAAAGCCATTGGCCTGCAGGCCCCGCTCCAACATTTCAGCGGTACGTTTCATGTTGACAAAGATGATGGTGCGTTTGGCGTTGTGCTTGCGCAGCAAGCCGACCAGCAGACCCGCTTTCTCTTCCATGGCCGGGTAGTAGATGACTTGGCGGACACGGTCCGCGGTCACTTTTTCCGGTTCGATACGCACCAACTGGGCTTCATTCATGTGCTCATAGGCCAGTTCAAGCACGCGTTGTGCCAGAGTGGCCGAGAACAGCATTGATAAACGCGCCTCCGGTGGTGGCAGACGGCGCATCAGGTAGCGGATGTCGACGATGAAGCCGAGATCGAACATGCGGTCGGCTTCGTCGAGGATCATCACCTGAATATGGCGCAGCTCAAAGACATGCTGCTTGTGGAAGTCGATGATCCGGCCGGGGGTGCCGATCAGGATGTCGACGCCGTGTTCGAGTGTCCGGCGCTGTTTTTCATAGTCCACGCCGCCGAAGGCGAGCCCGAGGGTCAGCCCGGTGTACTGGCCGAGCAGCTCCGCATCCTTGTGAATCTGCACCGCAAGTTCGCGTGTTGGCGCCATGATGAAAGCGCGCGGCGAGCTTGCTGGCTTGTCGACCGAGGGTGGCTCGCGCAGCAACTTGGCATACATGGCCACGAGGAAGGCGGCGGTTTTGCCGGTGCCTGTCTGTGCCTGTCCAGCGACGTCAATGCCGGCCAGTGCCAGCGGCAGGGTGCCCGCCTGAATGGGTGTGCAACGTTCGAAGCCGGCGTCGGCAATGCCGCGGGCAAGCTCCTCGGGGAGGTTGAGTGAACTGAAGCTGATGTTGGACAGTGCAGCGGAGGGCTCTGCAGGCTGCGGGGTGAGGGCTGGTGTTTCAGCCAGCGGATCACTGGCAGAGGGTTGGTGGGTAGAGTCGTTGGTCGTCTGGGATTCGGTCACGGTTTCCGCCAATTGGTACGGGTCAAAACGGCACGGGGCCTATGGGCTTGCAAAACGGGTGTGGAGCGGCACACAATGCCGACCAGCGGCAGTGCCGCACAAACCGCGACCTGTTTCCGGCGCCACCTCGAAAGGCGAAGCGCCGGCAGCGCGAATCCCGAAGCCCGGCTCCCCTGCGCCATGGTGCGCGTGGGTTGAAGTTGGATAGTTCTCAAGTCGACATTCTGCCGCATTAGGCCACGAACGTCACCCTAAGTCCTTGAAATACTGGTGAGCCTCTGGTTGATGCAGCTTCCCCAAAGGGGTTCACCCCCCGAACAAGCCATGGCGGCTTGGCCTGTTTCTTCCACTGTTTAGTCCTGTATTTCCCGTTGAATTGATCTGTTTTCTGGTTTTACTTTCATCCACCCCTGCAAGAGGAAATTCCGCGTGAGCGGCCAAAACATCATTCACACCAGCGACGCCACCTTCGAGCAGGATGTGCTCAAGTCCCCCCTTCCCGTCCTTTTGGACTACTGGGCCGAATGGTGCGGGCCCTGCAAGGCCATTGCTCCCATCCTCGATGACATCGCCAAGGATTACGCTGGACGCGTGGTCATCGCCAAGATGAACATCGACGAAAGCCGGGTCACTCCCTCCAAATTCGGTATTCGCGCCATCCCCACGCTCATGCTGTTTAAAAATGGGCTGGTTGAAGCCCAAAAGACCGGTGCCATCTCGAAGGGCCAACTGGCGGCTTTTCTGGATCAGCACCTGTGAGGGGCTATCTCGGTAACCAAGGCGGCGGTGGCGGCGGTCAAGGGGGTGGTGGCCAAGGTGGCGGCGGACAAGGGGGTGGTGGCCAGGGCGGCGGCGGTAACCGGCCTAAAGGTCCCCGACGCGGCAATCGCGGCGGCAACCGCGGTGGCGGCAATCGCGGCGGCAACTATGGCAACCAAGGTAACGAGGGTTTCGACCAAGGTGGCTTGCCGGAGGATATGGGTGACGGCGAAGACCTGGGAACTATTTCCCCGGTAGAGCTGGAGCGGGTTCGCCGGCTCATGAGCCTGAATGATCTGAAGCGCAAGCCCATCAGTGAACTGGTGCGGATGTGTGAAGCCCTTGGCGTGGAAAACGTCGCGCGTCAGCGCAAGCAGGACGTGATCTTCTCGTTGCTCAAGGCGCATGCCCGCAACGGTGAAGATATCTACGGCGAAGGCGTGCTGGAAATCCTCTCGGATGGCTTCGGTTTTCTGCGTTCTGCCGACGGCAGCTACCTCGCGGGTCCGGATGACATCTATCTCAGCCCGAGCCAGATACGCCGTTTCAATCTGCGCACGGGTGACAGCCTTTCGGGGCTTATCCGTCCGCCTAAGGACGGAGAGCGTTACTTTGCCTTGCTGAAGGTCGGCGAAATTAATTTCGACGTGCCCGAGGGTGGGCGCAACAAGGTTCTGTTCGAGAACCTGACGCCGCTGCACCCCACTTTGCGGCTGAAGCTCGAGCGCGGCAATGGCAGCACGGAGGACATGACGGCGCGCGTGATTGATTTGTGCGCACCGCTGGGTAAGGGCCAGCGTGGCCTGATCGTCTCCCCGCCGAAAGCGGGCAAGACGATGCTGCTGCAGAACATTGCCACCAGCATCACCTTTAATCACCCCGATGTTTACCTGATCGTGCTGCTGATCGACGAGCGGCCCGAGGAAGTGACCGAGATGTCGCGCACCGTGAAGGGCGAAGTGGTGGCCTCCACTTTCGACGAACCGGCTAGTCGGCATGTGCAGGTCGCGGAAATGGTGATCGAAAAAGCCAAGCGTCTGGTGGAGCACAAACGCGACGTGGTGATCTTGCTCGACTCTATTACCCGTCTAGCCCGTGCCTACAACACGGTGGTGCCGAGTTCTGGCAAGGTGCTCACGGGTGGTGTAGACGCCAACGCCTTGCAACGCCCGAAGCGCTTCTTCGGCGCAGCGCGTAACGTGGAGGAGGGCGGCTCGCTCACCATCATTGCCACGGCGCTCATCGACACCGGTTCGCGCATGGATGACGTGATCTTCGAAGAGTTCAAGGGAACCGGCAATAGTGAAATCCACCTCGACCGGCGTATTGCCGAGAGGCGTGTCTTCCCCGCCGTGAATATCAATCGCAGCGGGACGCGTCGCGAGGAACTCATCACTGCAGCCGACGAACTGCAGAAGATCTGGATTCTGCGTAAATTGCTGCATCCAATGGACGAGTTGGCGGCCGTGGAGTTCCTGATCGACAAGATGAAGGACACCAAGACCAACGGCGAATTCTTCGATTCGATGAAGCGTGGTTGACTGGACGGGTGCGATGGCCTGTCTGTCCATCTTGTCGGTGAGGGTGCGCCGGTGAACCCGGCGACGGAGGCAGCGCTGACGGCTGCCGACCCCGTGATGGCCGGTCTCATTCGTGCGGCCGGCCCGTGCACGCTGCGGCCCGTGCCACGACGTCAGCCGTATGAGTCGCTGTTGTCTGCGATAGCACATCAGCAGCTCAACGGCACTGCTGCAGCGGCCATCCTGCGGCGTTTCCAAGCTTTGTATCTGCAGCCGGACCGCTTGCCACGCAGCCGCTATCCACGGCCCGAGGCCGTATTGGCGACGACCGATGAGGCCTTGCGTGGGGTGGGTTTGTCGCGTGCCAAGACGCTGGCGGTCAAAGATGTGGCCAGCAAGACGCTGGCAGGTATCGTGCCGCCGCGTCGGCAAGTGGCAGGTCTCGACGACGAAGCACTCATCGAACGCCTGCTGCAGGTGCGCGGCGTAGGCCGCTGGACGGTGGAGATGTTCTTGATGTTCACGCTGGGTCGGCCAGACGTACTGCCGGTGGCGGATTACGGTGTGCAGAATGGTTTTCGCCTGGCTTACGCTAAACGCGAACTACCTACCGCGAAGGCGCTGGGGACGTTTGGCGCGCGCTGGGCGCCCTACCGCACTACAGCGGCGTGGTACCTGTGGCGGGCAGTAGATTTGCACAAGGCTGGACAGCTGCCAGCGCCGCCGCGCCGCGCTGCTCGCAAGACGGCCACACGATGAAAATTCCCAAAGAGCTGCAGCCGCTGGTACACGACGGTATCGTCGATTCGGTCATTCGGCGCCTCAAGAGTGGCAAGGAAGCCTCAGTGTTTCTGGTGGCCTGTGGCAATGAAATTCGCTGTGCCAAGGTCTATAAGGACAGCAATGACCGTGGTTTCCATAAGCTGGCGCAATACCAGGAAGGACGCACGGTGCGCGGTAGTCGTGACGCGCGTGCCATGGGCAAAGGCGGGCGTCATGGGCGTAGCGTGCAGGAAGCGGAGTGGAAAAATGCCGAGGTGGATGCGCTTTACAAATTGACCAAGGCGGGTGTGCGTGTGCCGCAGCCGTTTGGCATCTTTGATGGGGTGCTGCTCATGGAGCTGCTCGTGGATGGTGATGGCCTGCCTGCGCCGCGCCTCAACGACATCGAGATGAGCCCGGTACAAGCGCTGGAATGGCATGCCTTTATGGTTCGGCAGATCGTGCTGATGCTCTGCGCTGGCGTCATTCATGGCGACCTGTCGGAGTTCAACGTGCTGCTCGACGCCGCCGGGCCAGTCATCATTGACCTGCCGCAGGCCGTGAATGCCTCGAGCAACAACAACGCCTTCCAGATGCTTGAGCGCGACGTGAACAATATGCGCGAGACGTTTGGGCGCGCGGCGCCCGAGCTCCTGGAAACTCACTATGCGCATGAAATGTGGGCACTTTACAGTGCGGGCGAGTTAACCCCCGAGAGCCAGCTCACCGGTCGTTTCGTGTTTGACGTTAGCGAGATTGACGTGGATGCGGTGCTTGAGCACATCGAAGACGAGCGCTTCGAGGCCGAAGAGCGTGAGCGCCGGCGTGCTGAGGCGGAAGATTCTTGACGCGATGCGCCACCCAGTCGTTTTACTCGGTTGCCTCAAGATGCAGGCTGTGTAGCAAGCGGTGCAGAACCGGCGTCAGCAGCAGGGCGGCGCAGACAATGAAGATGAGTCCGGCATACAGGGCATAGGCCGCACCGAAGAGTTTGCCTGGGTCTGTGCTGAAGTCACCGACGGGACCCATGCCGCCCAGCAGCATCGCGGCGTTCAGCAGCGCATCCAGCGCGCTACGCTGATCAAAAGCCATAAAACCCGCCACTCCTAAGCCCAGCGATCCGCCAAGGAGTGCTAGAGCAATGACGGCGTGCAGTGCCATGCGGCGCATGAATCTGGAGCGCGTGATCATTGGTTGGTGGTGATGTTCGTACATAAAAGCGGCCTTGCTGACCGCTGGTTCAGGTTGTCCCGGCCACTGCCGGTGTGAGTTGCTGCAACAGTCCGGCCAGGTCGAGTTCGGTCCAGGATTCGGCAATCTTGCCGTTCTCAAAGCGGTAAATGACGATGGCGGTGAAGACAATCGCTCGGCCGGTAGCGGCCAGGCCGCGGAAATCGCCGGTGTGGTGAGCGCGCGTCGTGATGCGCATGACCGCCCGGTCACCACTGGCCCATAACTCATCGATGACGCGTGTGGTGCCCGTGAACGACACACCAAACCCCAGCTCAGTCTGCTTAAGCGCTTCTAGGTCCAGATGAATGCGCCCAGCCAAATGCCCGGCGTAGTTGGTGGAAAAGACTTCGGTGAAGTCACCGATGAACCCCGCCTCTGCCATCTGTATCCAGTGGCGCACAATCGCGAGATGAGCTTCTGGTGTCATGGCGGGCAATGCTCGGCTGGGTGTTTAGGGTTCATAGATGACAAAGCGCTTGCTGCTAGTTTCTACCACTTCCCAGGTGCCGGTAAAGCCGCGTGGAAGTATCCAGCGGTCGCCGGGGTGCAGTGTGGTGGAAAGCCCATGGGTGTCAGTAATGATGCTCACCCCTGTCAGTAGCTCGCAGTACTCTTCTTCGGTGTAATGAATCGACCAGCGACCTGGTTCACTGCGCCAGAGGCCGGCAAAGAATTTTCCAGACTGGTCCGTGTACTGTAGCCACACTTGCTGGAGTGGGTTGCCCTCCAACAGCTTCTCCGGCGCGATAAAATACTCTTCGACTGCCGGGGCAGTGTCGTTCAGGCGGAGCAGTCGTGTGATTTCCATGGGCCCTCGCTGTCGCTGAATCATAACGGTGACGGGCGCCACGTGGAGGTTTTCCGGTGGCGTCACCTTCAGGAGCGCCTGAAGGTTCTGGGTGTGGCGCCATGCCAGTCGCGAAATGCCCGACAAAATGGCGCCAGCGACGAGAACCCACAAGCCAGCGAGACATCGCGCACGCTCAAGTGTGAGTAACGCAGTAAGCGCGCGGCTTTTTCGAGCCGCAACTGGCGGTAATAGCCTATGGGCCGCTGTCCGAGTCGGTCATGGAACAGCCGCTCCATTTGGCGCAGCGACAACCCGCCGATGGCAGCCAATGCAGCGGCCGTGATGGGTTCTTCGGTGGTGTCCTCCATGGCGGCGATAATCGACAACAGTCGCGGGTCGTCCGTGCCATGCCGCGCTCGGGCCGGCGCACGGCCCTGAAAGCGTTCACCGGATTCGCGAAAATGCAGTAACTGATCGGCCACGATGACGGCAAGTGCCTTGCCAAGCAGGTTTTCGATGAGCGCCAGCATCATGTCGATGGCGGCAGAGCCGCCAGCGCAGGTGACTCGACCGTGGTCAATTTCATATAACGACTGCGTAACCCGCACGCGTGGGTAACTCTCGCGGAAGCCCGGCAGACTCTCCCAGTGGCAGGTGGCGCGGTGCCCATCCAGCACGCCCGCCTCGGCGAGCAGGAATGGAGCGGTATCGATCCCAATCAGCGTGACCTGCTCTCGTGCAAGGCGGCGCAAAGTGTTGCGCAGCGCACGGGTCTGGCCGCGCTCATGCTCGTAGCTGGCCGACAGCACGACCATGGCCGGCTGGCCAATGGCCTGGAGGTCGCCACTGACGGAAACGGGAATATCGTTCGAAGCTGCGACGGGCTGCCCCTCGGCTGAAATGAACCGCCAGGAAAAAACCTCGCCGGCAAACCGGTTGGCAACACGCAGCGGCTCCAGTGCGCCGTAAAGCGCAATCATCGAGAACCGGGGGACCAGAATGAAGACGACGTCGTAAGTAGCCATTGGCGGAAAATATCCACTTAATGGCGAAAAAAATCAACTATATGGGTGGCTGGGTGCCGTACTCTGCCGGTCACTGGAGGATTCTCATGCACAAGAAAATTATCATCACCTGCGCTGTCACCGGCGCCGGCGACACCGTTGGCAAGCATCCGGCCGTGCCGGTAACCCCCGAGCAGATCGCTAATGCTTCGCTGGAAGCGGCGGCGGCGGGGGCGGCGGTGGTGCACATACACGTTCGCGACCCCTTGACGGGCAAGGGCTGCCGCGGCACACATCTCTACCGTGAGGTGGTGGAGCGTGTGCGTGACCAGAATCGAGAGTTAATCATCAACCTCACCGCCGGCATGGGCGGCGATCTGTGGATTGGCGAGGGTGAAACGCCGCGTGCATTTCGTGAAGAGTTCACTGACCTTGTCGGTCCCTTGGAGCGCTTGGAGCATGTCAAAGAGATCCGCCCGGACCTCTGCACGATTGACTGCGGTTCGCTCAACTTTGGCGACGGCAACGGGATAGTGGTCATGACGCCGATGCAGTTACGTGAGCAGGCCAAACTGATCAAATCTTATGGCGTGAAGCCGGAGATGGAGATCTTCGATTCAGGCAATCTTTGGTTCGCCAAGCAGATGGTGGCGGAAGGTCTGATCGATGGTCGTCCGTTGTTTCAGTTATGTCTCGGCATTCCCTGGGGCGCGCCGTACGATCCGGAAACCATGGCCTACCAAAAGGCGCAATTGCCCAAGGATGCTATCTGGGCGGCATTTTCTATCGGCCAAAACCAGTTCCGCGCCGTTGCGCAAGCGGCGCTGCTGGGCGGCCACGTCCGCGTCGGACTGGAAGACAACCTGTATTTGGAGCGAGGGGTGTTTGCTTCCAACGGCACGCTGGTCGACAAGGCGGTTAAAGTCATCGAGCTACTCGGCTCCAAAGTGGCCACGCCCGCCGAGGCGCGTGAATTACTCGAACTGCCGGCACGGGCTTAAGTCATGACACCCATTAAGACAGTCGGCATTGCGGGCACCGGACTGATCGGTGCTGGTTGGGCTGCTCGACTGCTGATTCGCGGGTTTGATGTTATCGCCTACGATGTCTCTCCCGCCGCAGAAGCACGGTTGCGGGCGGCCATCGCTGTGGCCTGGCCCTCTATGGCGCGACTACTCGGTAAAGTCGGCGCGCCGGGTACGCTGACTTTCACCACGGATCTGGCCGCAATGGCCGCAACAGCGGACTTTGTACATGAAGCTGCACCTGAGCGAGAAGAGCTAAAAATACAGCTGTTTCGGGACATCGACGCCGTGGCCCGCCCCGACGTCATTATCGCCTCGTCCTCTTCGGGTTTTTTGCCCACGCGGCTACAGTCCGCTTGCCGCCATCCGGAGCGGGTGATCATTGGCCATCCGTTCAATCCGGTTTACTTGTTGCCGCTGGTGGAAACGGTGCCGGGTGAACGCACCTCGGCTGGGGCAATGGACCGCGCTGGCCAGTACTTTGAATCCATCGGGATGCATGTCCTGCGGCTGAAGAAAGAGATTGATGGTTACATTTGTGACCGCCTGCAAGAAGCCTTGTGGCGTGAGGCATTGCATATTCTGAACAAGGATATCGGCACCACGGGCGATATCGACGACGCCATTGTTTACTCGGCTGGTATGCGCTGGGCGTTCATGGGGTCATTTCTGACTTACCACGTCGCCGGTGGCCCAGGTGGCATGCGCGATTTCATCAAACAATTCGATCCGACCCTGGAGTTGCCGTGGACTGACCTGCCGTTTCCCAAGTGGAATGCAGCGCTGGAACAGCGGCTCGTAGAAGGTTGTGATGCGCAGGCGGCGGGGCGCACCGTGGCGCAGCTGGAGTCCAAGCGTAACGACATCTTAGTGGACATGATGAAGCTGTTTCGGCAGCACGGTATTGGCTCCGGTCAGGTACTGGCCCGCGAAGAAGCCAAATCCAACGCCAGCTTTCGCCGCTGGGTGGCAGGTGATGACGTGAGTGCGCCGTTGCATTTGTGGGATGGCGAGGTGCTCACTGCCTGGTTGGATTACAACGGGCACATGACCGATTCGGCTTACTTGGTGGCCTTCGGCGATGGCTTGGATGCGTTGTTTCGTTATCTCGGCGATGACGAAGCGTACCGCGCTGCCGGCAATACCTTTTTCACGGCCGAGACCCACCTTAATTACTTTCAGGAAATGAAGGTGGGTGAGAAATTTCGCATTGAAACACAGCTGGTCGGTTGCGACGAAAAACGTCTGCACCTGTTCCACCGCATGCTGCACGCGGTCACCGGCGAATTGGTTGCCACCAACGAGATCATGCAGCTACACGTCAACCAGGCGGCCAGCAAGGTTACCGCGATGGCACCAGCGCTGTTCGAGGCCTTGTCGGCGATTTGGGAAGCGCATCAGCGGCTGGCTGCGCCATCCGGGTTGGGTCGCGTGATGCAGCTGCGGAAAAAGCCCGCCGCACTCTGATTCAGCACAGGAAATCCCGCATGGAATTCGCATTGACCGAAGAGCAGCAGCTCATCATCCAGACGACCCGGGATTTTGTCGTCAATGAACTGTATCCACATGAGGCAGAAGTCGAAGAGTCCGGCGTGCTGCGCCCGGAGCTGCGTGACGCCATCAAGGCCAAGGCCATCGAGGCGGGGCTTTACGCCGCCAACATGCCTGCCGAGGTGGGCGGTGCCGGGCTCGACACCCTCACTTGGCTACTCTACGAGCGCGAGCTTGGTCGGGCAAATTACGCGCTGCACTGGACGTGCGTGGCACGGCCATCGAACATCTTGATGGCCTGTACGGGTGAGCAGCGAGAAAAATATCTGCTGCCGGCGGTTCGCGGCGAACGGTCCGACTGCATGGCGATGACGGAGCCTGGCGTCGGTTCTGATGTGCGTGGCATGAAGACTAACGCGCGTCGGGATGGTGAGTATTTCATCATCAACGGGACCAAGCATTTCATTAGTCATGCTGACGAAGCCGATTTCGTGATTCTTTACGCGGCTACCGGCGAGGAAGAGACGCCGCGTGGCAAGAAAAAGCTGATTACGGCGTTCATCATTGACAAGGGTACGCCGGGATACACGATCCGTCCGGGGTACAAGAATGTCTCTCACCGCGGTTATCACAACAGCATCCTCGAGTTCAGCGACTGTCGGGTGCACCAGTCGCAGATTCTCGGCGAGCTCCATCAGGGCTTCGAGGTAGCCAACGATTGGCTGGGCGCCACGCGCTTGCAGGTGGCGGCCACCTGTCTCGGTCGCGCCGAACGCGCGCTGGAGCATGCCAAGCAGTGGGCGGTAGATCGCCAACAGTTCGGCCAACAGATCGGAAAGTTCCAGGGCGTGTCGTTCAAACTGGCGGACATGGCCATGGAATTGAAGGCGGCAGAGTTGCTCACCTTTGAGGCGGCCTGGAAGTTCGATCAGAAATTGGCCACCGATATGGACATGGCCATGGCCAAGCTCAAAGCCACCGAGATGCTCGCTTTTGTGGCGGATGAGGCGATTCAGATTCATGGCGGCATGGGTTTGATGTCTGACCTACCGCTGGAGCGTATCTGGCGTGATGCGCGGGTTGAGCGCATCTGGGAAGGCACGTCGGAGATTCAACGTCACATTATTTCGCGAGCGATGCTCCGGCCGCTGGGCGGTTAGGCGTGGCTCGTGACCTGACGCCCCTGTTGCATCCGCGCTCCATCGTTTTTGTGGGTGGCGCTGAGTGCGATATCGCCATCCGCAAGACGCTGGGCCTGGGCTTCACCGGCAAGATCTGGGCGGTGCACCCTAAACGCGAGCAGTTGGGTGGCGTGGCCACAGTGAAGTCCGCCAGCGACGTGGAAGGGGCCATTGACGCTGCGTTCATTGCGGTGAAGCGCGAACCCACCATCGACGTACTGCGCACGCTGCGCGCTAAAGGTCTGCAGGCCGCGGTCATCTACGCCAGCGGCTTTGCTGAAACCGGTGACGCCGGGCTGCAGGACGAGCTGCTCGCCGCCGCCGCCGGCATCCCGCTGATGGGGCCTAACTGCTACGGCTTCGTGAATGGCCTGGCCCGCGTCGCGCTGTGGCCCGACGAGCACGGCATCGTTCCCGGCGAGAGCGGCGTGGCCATCATCACGCAGTCGGGCAATATGGCCTGCAACCTCGTCACCACCATGCGTGGCCTGCCCGTGGCGCTCGCTTGTGCTATTGGTAATCAGGCGGATGTGGACATGGCGCAGCTGGTGGAAAGCTGCGCGCGAGACCCGCGCATTACCGCCATCGGTCTGCATATCGAAGGCCTACGCGATGTGCCGGCCTTTGCGCGCGCCGCCGCGGTGGCCCGCGAACTGCACAAGCCCATCGTGGCGCTGAAGACCGGGCGCTCCGAGCAGGGCGCCCGCGTCACCCTGAGTCACACGTCCTCACTCTCCGGTGCCGACGCCCTCTATGACGCGCTGTTCCGGCGCTATGGCGTGGCGCGTGTGAAGTCCGTGTCCGCGCTGGTGGAGACGCTGAAGTTCCTGCACTGCGGCGGCGCCATCGCCGATAGCCGCTTGGTATCTATGAGCTGCTCCGGTGGCGAGGCCGCGCTGGCGGCGGACATGGCGCTGGATCGCGCCGTGTCGTTCCCAGCGTTCGACCCCGCCACTCGTGAACGCGTGGCCGCCACGCTCAATGAATACGTGTCCGTGGAGAACCCGCTCGACTACCACACCTTCATCTGGGGCCAGCCCGAAAAACTTGAAGCCACCTATAGCGCGGTGCTGGCCGGCGGCTACGACGTCGCGATGCTCATTCTCGACACGCCGAGCCACCCGGCAACGAACCCGGCCAGCTGGGTGGTGGCGGCGCGGGCTCTGGTGCGGGCGGCACGCCACACGGGAGCGCGGGCCGCGGTGGTGGCTACGTTGCATGAAGGCATGCCGCTGGATTTGGCGCACGAGCTCGCCGCGGCCGGCGTGGCGCCCATGATGGGGCTGGACGATGCGCTCACTGCGTTCGAGGCAGCGGCGTTTATTGGCCGAAACTGGGCGAAGGCCGAAGCGCCACCGGTGCTCGGCCAGATGGCAGTGGGGGCCGGTGAACCCGTGGTGCTTTCCGAGAAGGCTGCGAAGGACTGGCTCGCCACCTTTGGCCTCGTGGTGCCCGAGGGGCAGGTGTGCGCGGCGGCGGAAGCGGTTGCCGTGGCGGAACGCCTTGGCTACCCCGTGACGCTGAAGGTGTCTTCGACCGCCATTGCCCACAAGACCGAAGCCGGCGGCGTGGCGCTGAACCTGCGTTCGGCGAAAGAGGTGGCTGCTGCTGCCGCACGTCTCGCGACACTCGCGCCCGAAGTGCTGGTGGAGCGCATGGTGACCGGCGCCGTGGCGGAGCTGATTCTCGGCCTGACGCGTGACCCGCAGTTCGGCACCGCATTGGTGGTGGGTGCCGGCGGTATCCTGACGGAACTGCTGAAGGACACCGCAACCCTGCTGCTGCCCACTACGGAGACGGAAATTCGCGAGGCGCTGGCTGGGCTTAAGTGCTGGCCGCTCGTCACCGGGTTCCGCGGCCGGCACGGCGATGCCGAGGCGGTAGTGCGGGCCGTGCACGCGCTGGCGGCGTTTGCGGACGCGCACCCCGGGCGCATCGAGGAAGTGGACGTGAACCCCTTGCTGGTGACCGCCGACGGGGCGGTGGCCGTGGATGCCCTGATCAGGATGAGGCCGCTATGAACACACTGCCCGAACTGCCCGCGAATTCGCCCGTGCGCTACGAACGCCGCGGTGCCGTGCTGGAAGTGACGCTAGACCGGCCGAAGGCCAACGCCATCGACGCCGCTACCAGCCGCGTGATGGGGCAGGTGTTCGCGGCCTTCCGCGACGACCCGGAACTGCGCGTGGCCATCCTCACCGGTGGTGGACAGAAGTTCTTCTGTCCCGGCTGGGATCTGAAAGCCGCGGCCGAGGGCGAAGCGCCCGATTCGGACTATGGCGTGGGTGGGTTCGGGGGCCTGCAGGAGCTGCCCGGGCTGAACAAGCCGGTCATCGCGGCCGTCAACGGCATCGCCTTCGGCGGCGGCTTCGAACTGATGATCTCGGCGGACATCATCATCGCCGCCGAGCACGCCACGTTCGCGTTGCCCGAGATCAACTCCGGCACGGTGGCGGATGCGGCCACCATCAAACTGCCGCGGCGCATTCCGCACCATGTGGCGATGGAAATGTTGTTTACGGGTCGGCGCTTTGATGTGACCGAGGCGAAGCATTGGGGGTTGGTCAACGAGGTGGTGCCGGCAGCGCAACTAATGCCGCGTGCGCGGGCACTGGCTGACCAATTGGCGGCAGGTCCACCGTTGGTGTTTGCGTGCATCAAGGAAATCCATCGCGAGACCGCGCACCTGCCGGTGCAGCAGGCCTTCGATCTGGTAACCAAGCGCAAGCTGCCCACCGTGGACCGCCTCTACTCCAGCGAGGACCAGAAGGAAGGCGCCCGCGCCTTCGCGGAGAAGCGCTCGCCGACGTGGCAGGGAAAGTAGGGGTGGTGAGGTAGAAACGACAACGGGTAGGCGAAGTCAGTGCCTCTCCATTCAGGCCGGGAGTGATTCGATAGCACCAAACGTCCGCGCTGCATCCACCACGGCGCGAGCCAGTTCTGCTGCGCTCAGACCTGCCGCCTTCCCATCGAGAAATGCCGTATGTGCCTTCAGCGCTAGGCCGGCGATGGCGATGGGTGCTGCCGGAAAATGGAACCCTGGCACTTCGCGCGCTGCGCCCTGCAGGAATGCCGCAGCGGCTTGGATGGCTTCGTGCACGGCGGCGTCTGCCGCTGAAGCGTGGCGGAAACGCCAGGCCTGGAGGCGTTTGTCGAGCAGCGGCTTGTCCGCACCAGCCGAAGCCATGCCCGCCGCGGTGAAGATGCGGCAGTCGAAATCGCGGCAGGTCTGCGGGCGTTGCGGGTAAACGCGGCATTGACGCTTCACTAGCAGGGGGCAGGTGCCGTCTTCGCGGTAGCCCATGTAGCGCACGCCCTCCGGCGCGTCTTCGGGTTCCTGCAGTAGCCACGCAGGCACCAAGGGCACCAGCGCTGCGTCCTCAGCACGCAGCGCTACGGGCCAGCGAGAGCTGCAGCAGCCCACGCAGTCCCCGCAGGGCACGTCGGTGCCCGCGGTGGCGCCGCGCAGCACCCCCTGCATCTGGCTGAGCCACGTGGCGAAATCTCCGGCGTCGATGGGTTCGCTGGGGTTCATTGGGCGCGGAAGTGGCTGGGTGCCCCGGAACCCCGGGGTAGCCGGCTCAGCCCGCGGCTTCTTCGCGGGCGATGGCCCGGTAGCCGATATCGCGGCGCACCAGCTTGCCGGCGTAGTGCACCACGTCGACCAGCGCATACGCCGCCTGCTGGGCTTCGCGCACGGTGGCGCCGAGGCCCACCGCGCACATCACGCGCCCGCCGCTCGTGACCAGCGCGCCATCGTGCAGAGCCGTACCGGCATGGAACACCTTGCCGGGCAGTTGCGCGGCAGCGTCGAGACCGGTGATGGCGTCGCCTTTGTGGGGGTTCTCGGGGTAGCCCGCTGCGGCCAGGACCACGCCCACGGCAGGGCGCGAGTCCCAGTTGCAGGTCATCTGGTGCAGCCGGCCGTCGAGCGCGGCTTCGCACAGTTCGACGAGGTCGGACTGCAGGCGGCTCAGTACCGGCTGGGTCTCCGGGTCGCCGAAGCGGCAGTTGAATTCCAGCACGTTGGGCGTGCCGTCGTCTGCCACCATCAGGCCCGCATAGAGGAAGCCGGTGTAGGGCGTTCCTTCCGCCGCCAGGCCGCGCACGGTGGGCAGTATCACTTCGTTCATGGCACGCGCATGCACGGCGGCAGTCACGACGGGCGCGGGCGAATACGCGCCCATGCCGCCGGTGTTGGGGCCGGTGTCGCCGTCGCCCACGCGCTTGTGGTCCTGCGAGGTGGCGAGCGGCAGCACGTGTTCGCCGTCCACCATGACGATGAAGCTGGCTTCCTCGCCTTCGAGGAACTGTTCCACCACCACGGTGTCGCCGGCAGCGCCGAAGGCACCGGCGAACATCTCCTCGACGGTGGCCACGGCTTCGTCCTGCGTGGCGCAGATGATGACGCCCTTGCCGGCGGCGAGGCCGTCCGCCTTCACCACCAGTGGCGCGCGCTGCGCGCGCACCCACGCGGCGTCGAAGTTGGCGCGCGTGAACACGCCGTAAGCAGCGGTGGGAATGTGGTGACGTTCAAGGAAGCGTTTGGTGAAGGCTTTGGAGCCCTCGAGTTGAGCAGCGGCCTGGCGCGGCCCGAAGCAGCGCAGGCCGGCGGCCGCAAACGCGTCGACAACGCCGATGACCAGCGGCTGCTCGGGGCCGACGATGGTGAGGGCGATGTCTTCAGCCTGTGCCAGGGCCACTAGGCCGGCCACGTCGTCCGCCGCCACGGCCACGTTGCGGCACTTCGGCTCGGCGGTGGTGCCGGGGTTGCCCGGAGCCACCAGCACTTCGCTGACGCGCGGCGACTGGGCCAGTTTCCAGGCCAGCGCATGTTCGCGTCCACCGCCACCGATCACCATCACTTTCATCGGTCTGTTTCCTGCGAGATGACCCCGACGGGCAGTCGGGGGGGGGGCTAATGGCGGAAGTGGCGCACGCCGGTGAACACCATGGCCATGCCATGGTCGTTTGCCGCGGCGATCACTTCGTCGTCCCGCATGGAGCCGCCCGGCTGGATGACCGCAGCGATACCGTACTCGGCGGCCACATCGAGGCCGTCGCGGAAGGGGAAGAACGCGTCGCTCGACATGACCGCGCCTTGGACGGTGAGCTTCTCATCAGCGGCTTTCATCGCCGCAATGCGCGTCGACACCACACGACTCATCTGTCCCGCACCGACGCCGATAGTTTGCGCCTCCCGAGCAAAAACGATGGCGTTGGATTTCACGAACTTGGCAACGCGCCAAGCGAACAGCAGGTCTTCCAGTTCGCGCGGGCTGGGCTGGCGTGTGGTGACAATCTTCAGTTCTGACAGGGTCATGACCCGTTGATCACGGTCCTGCACCAAGAGCCCACCGCCAACAGTCCGCATCTCAAAGCCAGGGGGCGTGCCGGCAGCAAGGTCCCCGGTGACGAGTACGCGTACGTTCTGCTTGGCACCGGTGATGGCGAGGGCTTCATCGGTAGCGGAGGGCGCGATGATCACCTCGACGAACTGACGGCCGGTGATGGCAGTGGCAGTAGCGGCGTCCAGTGGGCGATTGAACGCGATAATGCCCCCGAAAGCTGAGGTTGGATCGGTGACGTAGGCGCGCTCGTAAGCCGCGAGTGGCGTGGCCGCCACCGATACACCACAGGGATTGGCGTGCTTGACGATGACGCAGGCCGGTGCATCGAACTGGCGCACGCACTCGAGGGCGGTGTCGGCGTCAGCGATGTTGTTAAACGACAGTTCCTTGCCCTGCAGCTGGCGCGCGGTGGCCACGCCGACGCCACGCGTGACGGCGTTGGCGTAGAACGCCGCTGATTGATGCGGGTTTTCGCCATAGCGCAGATCGAGCTTCTTTACCGCGCGTAATTCGAGGGTTTCTGGGAACCCGACAGGCTGTCCGCACTGTTGCGCCATCCAGTCGGCGACCATGGTGTCGTAGCGCCCCGTGTGGGCATAGGCCTTGGCAGCAAGCCGTTGGCGCAGCACAAAAGTGGTGCCGCCAGTGGCGATGGCCGCTGCTACCACGGCGTAGTCCGTCGGTTCCACCACTACCGCCACATGAGCGTGGTTCTTCGCCGCTGCGCGAACCATGGCCGGTCCACCGATGTCGATATTCTCCACGCCGTCGTCGTAGGTGCAGTCCGGCTTGGCCACGGTGGCGGCGAAGGGGTACAGATTCACCACCAGCAGATCGATGGGTGCGATGCCGTGTTCAGCCATCACTGCGTCGTCGATGCCACGGCGGCCGAGCAGGCCGCCATGCACTTTCGGGTGCAGCGTCTTCACGCGCCCGTCCATCATCTCGGGGAAACCCGTGTGATCGGAGACTTCAGTCACCGGCAGGCCAGCGCCCGCGAGCAGCTTGGCGGTGCCGCCGGTGCTGAGCAATGCGACGCCTGCGGCGTGGAGTGCTTGGGCGAGTTCGAGCAGTCCGGTCTTGTCGGAAACAGAGAGCAGAGCGCGTCGTACAGGCACGACGGGAGTGGCGGTATCAGCCGGCAAGGCCATATTCCTTGAGTTTTTTGCGGAGGGTACCGCGGTTGATGCCCAAAATGGCGGCGGCGTGGGTCTGGTTGCCCTCGACGTAGCGCATCACTGCTTTGAACAGGGGTTCTTCGATCTCGCGTAACACGAGGTCATACAGTCGGCCGGGGTGGTGGCCGTTGAGGCTAGAAAAGTAGGCACCCAGCGCTTCTTCAGTGGCCAGACGCAGGGGCAGTTCTCGCACGGCGGCGCGTTGTGCTGCGGCTTTTGGGGCGGTCGGCGTCAGCGTGGTCACCATGCTGATGGTGGCTGCGCTACTCAGTTTGGTGAACTTGGTCATCCCCTGCCGTTCCCTACGTGCCTGAACGCCCATGCCGGTTCAGCCGGCAAAAAATGCTGCCACCTCGGCGCCTTGCTGCTGCGCCGTGGCCAGGAGTACCCAGCGGCGGCGAAAAGCTTCGCCTTCCGGCCCGGTGTGTCCGGAAGCCGCGAGGTACCAGCCGAGATGTTTGCGTGCTACCCGCACGCCGGCATCTTCACCATAGAGCGCATAAAGTGCCGCAAAATGCGTGAGCATGATATCACGGAGCTCGGTGGGTTCCGGCGGCGGCGGCGGCGCCTGTCCGGCGAGATGTGCGTTGACTTCGCGGAAGATCCACGGACGTCCTTGAGCGGCGCGGCCGATCATGACGCCGTCGCAGCCGGTGGCCGCGAGCACTTGCGCTGCCTTGACGGCGGTGTCGATGTCGCCGTTGGCGAAGACCGGGATGCGTACGGCAGCTTTCACCGCGGCGATGGTCTCGTATTCGGCCTCGCCTTGGTACAGGTCGGCACGGGTGCGCCCATGGACGGCGAGCGCCGCAATGCCACTGTCTTCCGCCAGCCGCGCAATGCGCACGGCGTTGCGGTGGTCGCGGTCCCAGCCGGTGCGCAGCTTTAGCGTTACCGGCACGTCCACCGCAGCGACTGCCGCTGCGAGGATCCCGGCCACCAGCGGTTCGTCGCGTAGCAAGGCGCTGCCGGCGGCCTTGTTGCAGACTTTTTTCGCCGGGCACCCCATATTGATATCGATGATATCCGCGCCCTGCTCAACGTTCAGTCGGGCCGCCTCGGCGACCATGGCGGCATCCCCGCCGGCGACCTGTACCACGATGGGTCCCGCCTCGCCATCATGATCTAGGCGGTGGCGGGTCTTGGGTGTGTGCCATAGCCGCACGTCGCTGGTGATCATCTCCGATGCGGCCAGGGCGGCACCGAGACGGCGACATAATTGACGAAAGGGTCGGTCAGTGACGCCGGCCATGGGGGCCAACACTGCCCGCCCGGTCAGCGTATGCCGACCGATGCGCGGCAGGGGCCTACTCATGGCGGTGGGCTGGTGCGCCGCTCGGTAGCGCAGTCGAGGCCTGCATCACGCTGGAGGCAAAGGTCGATGGTAAAGCCGACGGCCTCGCTACCGGGGTCGGCGAGATCGAGCAGCGCCGTGATCTGGGAGTTGGGCCGCATGGGACCGGCTCCTCCGGCGAGATAGTCGTCGGGTTGAAAGAGTCGACGTCCGAGTGGGGCCCCGAAGCGGTCTTCCAGCGTCACGTGGAGCAATGGACGCGGTTGTGCGCTGTGCGCGTGGTTGACGATGGTGGCGCTGACGCGCAGCACGCCGGGTTGCAGCGTGGCGCCAACGCTGACATCACGGAGATCGTAGGCGAGAACGTCGACGGACGGCTCCAGCGGTGCGCCCAGCCAGGCGTACAACTGTTGGATCGGCGTACCGAGGGTAGGGTGCTGCGCCAATAGGTCACGCCAATGGTGGATGCCTTGGGCGAATAGCCCCAGCAGCAAGACGGTACAGGCAGCGCTCCATCGCCAACTGGGGTGGCGGCGAGGGGTGTCGGTATCCATCCACGCCTCGATGGGATCGGCGCTGTCCCCGGCGGAATCGATCGGTGTGCCATCTAGCGTGGTCAGCGGTGGCGGTGAGGGGGCATCTGCCAGGGTCTGGTTCGCTGCCTCGCGGTGGTTTGCGTTGGCTACCGGTTCCTCGGTACTGACAACCAGCGGCGACCAAGTGCCGGTGGGGTCGTCATCCACCGGGATGGTGTAGGCAGGCGGTAGCGACTGCCAGCGAGTTTGTGCACGAGCCGCCTCTTCGGCGATGGCCTGAACCACCAGTGGTTGGTCTTCGGTCAGGGTTTCCCGCTGCGACCGCGGAATGTGCAGCAGCGTCACCTCGTCCAGTGCGTCCGGGTCATCCAGGTCTTCCGGCAGCATGCCGGCTTCCTCGTAGATCTGTGCCATGTCCACTGGCATGGGCGACGGGGACGACGACGTCAGCTCGCCCAGCGTGTCTACCGGTAGTTCGTGGCCAGCTGGCAGTTCGTCTGTGAGGCCGAACAGCGCGTCAAAGGTGGTATTGCAGACGCCACACCGGGCCTGGCCATGCGCGGTACGCAAGGTGACTGCGGTGACGCGGAACACGGTCTGGCAGGCGGGGCATTCGGTGTACATACCGCTAGATTCCGCGACGTCGGCCGGCGAGGCAAGTCCAGCCTTCTACTGTACCGAACTCCACCATCTCGAAATGGGGCGCGTAGGCGGCCATGACCGTGGGCGCCTGTGGCGCGAGCAAGCCGGCCAAGACCACACCGCCACCGGGTCTGGTGGCGGTCGCGATGGCCGGGGCCAGTTCGACCAAGGGGGCCGCCAGGATGTTGGCGAGGGTGAAGTCATAGGGTCCACCCCAAGGCGGGAGTGCGCTGCGCAGGGCTATTTGAGCGGCTACGCCATTACGCTCGGCATTTTCGCGTGTGGCCAGCTCGGCCTGTGGGTCAATGTCTACGCCCACGGCTGAGGTGGCCCCCAGCCGTAGCGCGGCCACGGCCAGGATGCCGGAGCCGCAGCCGACATCCAGCACTCGCGCAGCGAGCAGTTCGGCGCCAAGACTGTCCAAATAGCGCAGACACAGCGCCGTGGTGGGATGGGTGCCGGTGCCAAACGCCAGCCCCGGATCCAGCGCCAGCGTGATGGCGTCCGGGCCGGCTTCCGCCGGCAAGGACATGCCGCCTGGCACTACCCACAGGCGGTCGCCAAACCGCATGGGGCGAAAATCCTTCAGCCACTCGCGTTCCCAAACGCGGTCTTCGACCACCCGAAAGGCGAACCCGGCGGTCGCTTCACCAAAGTGTTCGCCAAGGTCGGCCGCCAGCATTAGACGGTCCAGATCGATAGCGAATAACGCGGCTACCTGGACGCTGGACCACAACGGTGTTTCGCCGGGGCGTGGCTCGAGGATGGGCGTGTCTGCGGCATCCGACAAGGTGACGGCTAGCGCGCCCACGGCGAACAGTAGGTCTTGAGTTGCTTCCGCGTCGCGGTCGCCGAGAGGAAAGGCCACTTCGAGGTGCGGCATCGTGATGGGCGCCCCTGCAGCCTGCAGTCGCGGGCTATTTCAAGCCGAGCCGGCGCTCGAGATAATGGATGTCCAGGCTGCCTTGACGGAAGGCCGAATGCCCGAAGATTTCTTGGTGGAGCGGGATGTTGGTCTTGATCCCTTCAACCACCATTTCGGAGAGAGCATTGCGCATCCTGCCTATCGCTTCGTCGCGGTTCTCGCCATGGGCAATGACTTTGCCAATCAGTGAATCGTAGAACGGCGGGACGTTGTAGCCACTGTAGACGTGACTGTCGACGCGGATACCCGGGCCGCCGGGAGCGTGCCACAGGCGTACCGGCCCTGGGGAGGGCATGAACGTCTTTGGGTCTTCCGCATTGATGCGGACTTCGATGGCATGGCCTCGCAGGACAATGTCTTCCTGCTTCAGGGTAAGCGCTTCACCGGAAGCGATACGCAACTGCATCTTTACCAGATCAATGCCGGTCACCATCTCGGTGACTGGATGCTCTACCTGGATACGGGTGTTCATTTCGATGAAACAGAAGCGCCCGTCTTCGTAGAGGAACTCGAGGGTGCCGGCGCCACGGTAGCCAACGGCACGCATGGCGGCCGTGATGCTGGCAGTCATCGCCGCGCGTTGCTGCGGGGTGATGCCGGGTGCTGGCGCCTCTTCAATGATTTTTTGGTGGCGACGCTGCATGGAGCAGTCGCGTTCACCCAATACCAGCACGTTGTCGTGATGATCGCACAGCACTTGGAATTCAATATGCCGCGGCTTTTCTAGGAATTTCTCCATGTACACCTCGCCATTGCCGAAAGCCGCCAGGGCTTCTGCGCGAGTGACATTGATGGAGCTATTCAGGGCGGCGTCCGAATGCACTACCCGCATTCCACGCCCGCCACCGCCGCCGGAAGCTTTGATGATGATCGGGTAGCCGATACGGTTGGCAACGCGGATATTCTCATCGCCGTCCTCTCCCAGCGGGCCGTCTGAACCGGGCACGCAGGGAACGCCATAGGACTTCATGGTGCGGATGGCGGAGACTTTGTCGCCCATCAGGCGGATGGTCTCGGCCTTCGGGCCGATGAACACAAAGCCGCTTTTTTCAACCCGCTCGGCAAAGTCGGCATTTTCCGAGAGGAAGCCGTAACCCGGGTGGATGCCCACCGCGTCGGTCACTTCGGCGGCGCTGATAATCGCCGGCATGTTGAGATAGCTATCTTTGGACTGTGGCGGGCCGATGCAGACCGTTTCGTCCGCCAGCAGCACATGCTTGAGGTTCCTGTCGGCGGTGGAATGCACGGCCACGGTTTTGATGCCGAGCTCGCGGCAGGCGCGCAGGATCCGCAGCGCAATTTCGCCACGGTTGGCGATGACGATCTTGTCGAGCATCGCCGGCACCTTATTCAATGATGAACAGCGGCTGACCGAATTCCACTGGCTCGCCGTTGGCGGCCAGAATGGAGGTGACCCGACCGGTACGGTCAGATTCGATCTGGTTCATCATTTTCATGGCTTCAATGATGCACAGCGTTTGGCCGGCTTTCACTTCAGAGCCGATTTCCACAAACGAGCTGGACCCGGGTGAGGGCGAGGCGTAGTAGGTGCCGACCATGGGGGCGGTGACCGCGTTTTCACTGCGCGAGGCGGCGGGTGCCGGAGCAGCCGTAGGCAGGGCTACGGGTGCGGCAATGGCTGCGGGAGCTGCCTGCGGCGGTAGGGCGTAGTGCAGCGGAGCCATCATGGCGCCAGCGCCGGTGGGGAGGCGACTAATGCGGACGCTTTCTTCGCCTTCTTTGATCTCGATCTCGGCAATGCCCGATTCTTCGAGGAGTTCGATGAGCTTTTTGACCTTGCGGATATCCATCGTTCTTGCATCCCCTCCAGTAAGCATGGACCAGCCGGGCATACACCCAGCGGCGGCGAAGTGTAACCGTTTGAGGGAGGCTCGACTACCCGTCGGGTTTAGGGCAGGTTTTGCGCGGCGGCAATTTTCGCCCGGGCTGCTTCTAGCGTCATGTTCCCAGCATTCACCGCGACGATCGCCTCAAGAATGACACGTAATTCCGGTTCGTGAAGTTCGCCGAGGTGGACCGTGAGTACCCGTCCCCGCCGATCGGTGAAGGCCGTAAAAGGGAAGGCCAGAGAGTCAATACCGAAGGCGCGGGCGGCCTGTGCGCCGTCTTCTTCACCCACCCAAGTCGGGTATTTTAGCGGCTTTTTGGCCACAAATTGCCGCACATCTTCGGCAAAATCGACCGCAATGCCGAGCAGTTGCACGCCCTGCGGCCCATATTCCGCCTGCATCCGGTTGAGCAGGGGGATTTCGCGTTGGCAGGGGCCGCACCAGGTGGCCCAGAAGTTGATGACCAGTGCCTGGCCTTGCCACTGGCTGAGCGCCACTTTTGCGCCCGTCAGGTCGTGGAGCGTGAAGTCGGGTCGGACCTCGGGTACCTGCGGGCTGGAGGTTAGCGCGTTGACGTCGTCGCTACCGGACGGCGACACGGCGAGCGTCGGGGCCGCGGGGGCTCCCCAGTGCTCGTAAGCCAGAAAACCGACTGCGCCGAGCGCCGCTGCTGATAGCCCTAGCGCAATGAGACGCAGGTTTTGGGACAGGTTCATGGAACGGCTTCCAGGCGGTGCAGGTGGGTGATGAAGGGAGCGGCCGCCACAAAGCCAACTAAACGGAAGTTGGTGTGCTCCTGCGCATTGGCGCCGAAAAACGCGGTCGTTGGGGGGCCGAACAACTGGAAGCGTTGGAGTAGCGCCTGATCGTTCGTGCTGTTCGCGGTGACATCTGCCTGCAGACGCACGTAACCGGCCAGTGCGGCCTGTACTTGTGCGTCACGGAAAGTGTATTTCTCCATTTCCTTGCAGGAGACACACCAGTCTGCCGAGAAGTCGACCATGACCCGTTTGCCGGCGAGGCGGGCGGTGGTCAGTTCGCGGTCCAGTTCAGCGACCGAATGGATGCGGGTGAAGGTGAGGGCGGGCAGCGAACGCTGGCCGAGGCGGGTGCCTTCCAGGGGTCGCAGTGGGTCGGTGCCGCCGAGACCGGCACTGAGCAGCAGCAGTCCCGCCCAGCCGAGGCTGACGGCGAGTAGCACGCCCCGGCAGAACTTCCCGACACCGAACGGCCGCCATCCGCCACGCGGCCAGAGAATCCAGACAGTGCACAGGGCCACGCCACTCCACAACAGCATCACCACCGGCGCTGGCAGAATGCGCGCAGCCATCCACACGGCGACGCCGAGGAACATGACGCCGAACACCTGTTTGACGCTCTCCATCCAGGCGCCAGCACGCGGCAGTAACTGCCCTGCAGACGCACCGACCACCAGCAACGGCGCACCCATGCCTATGGCCAGCGAGAACAACGCCAGGCCACCACGCACCACGTCGCCCGTCTGGCTGATAACGGCAAGGGCGGCGACCAGTGGCGGTGCGACGCACGCGGTGACCACGAGCGAGGACAGGGCTCCCATAATCGCTGTGGAGACAAACGTTCCCCCGGACAGTTTGCCGCTGACAGAGCTGAGGCGGGTTTGCAGGGCAGCCGGCAGTTGCAGTTCGTAGAACCCGAACATGGCCAGCGCTAGCGCTACGAATAACAGGGCAAACACGCCGAGGATCCACGGCTGCTGGAACACGGCCTGCGCTTGTTGGCCCGCGGCGGCGAACACCGCGCCGGCAATGGTATAGGTTAAAGCCATGCCCAGAACGTACGACAGGGAAAGCAGGAAGCCGCGCAAGGGGGTGACCCGAGCGCCCTGGCCGGCGATGATGCCGGAGAGGATGGGGATCATTGGAAGGACGCAGGGCGTGAACGCCAGCAATAGCCCCAGGCCGAAAAACGTCGCCAGCACCAGCCCGAGCGAGCCATGCGCCACCAGTTGGGCGAGGCGATCCTGTTCGGAGACCATTCCCTCGGGACGGGCCGTGGCGCGGGCAACAGACACGGGCCCCGCGCCGGGCGAGGTGTCAGGCTGGTTGGCAGCGACTGCGCCGCTAGCGGCATAGGCGGATGGGGTGGCGCCCAAGGCGGGTAACAGCACGCTGAGTTCGCGGGTTTGTGGCGGATAGCACAAGCCGGCCTCGGCGCAGCCCTGCAGGCCTACCTGCAACTGCAACTGCAGCGGTTGGCGGTGTTGCATGGCGGTGGGGTCACGCTGCACCGGCAGATCCGCACTGAACCCCTGTCGGTAAATGATCTGGTGGCCGAAAT
The DNA here is from genome assembly GCA_947469285.1 of Gammaproteobacteria bacterium. GTDB lineage: Bacteria > Pseudomonadota > Gammaproteobacteria > Steroidobacterales > Steroidobacteraceae > CAIOHZ01. The sequence goes on along the minus strand of CANIOW010000006.1, from coordinate 24,260 downwards.
ATTCGTCGTTGTGGTCTTCGCCCGCAGGCCAGATTGCCGGACCTGCGTGGACGCCTTGCCCCTTGAGCGTGGCTTTCAGGCGGTGCTGGTACAGGTAGTAGCCAGGGGTGATGGCAAATGACAGTCGGATGCGATCGGCCGCGATGGCCTGCGCGCTGACCTGAAATGCCTGTTCCGGCGGCAGGAAATCGTCGCCTCGTTTGGCGGACCGCGCCAAAGCGCTGAGCGCGGCGAGGCTGGTTGGCGCAGTCGAAGTGGCCGCAGGCAAGGTCACGGTCTGCGTCCAGGTGAGGGGCGGGTAGCACAGGCCGGCATCGGCGCAGCCCTGGAGTTTCAGCTGCAGGGTGAGGGTGTCCGCGGCGCCTGCCGCACGGGTGTAGGGCAGCGTGAAGCGATTGCCCGCACCGCGGTACACCTGTTGACGCCCGAAATATTCGTCTTCATGGGGTTGGCCCGCCGGGAAGACCGCGGTGCCTAGCTTGACGCCCGCGGTGGCGGTACTGAAACCGATGCGTTTACGGTACAGGTAGTACCCCGGCGCGACGGTCCATTCAACGGTGAGGGCCTCACCGGTGGCTAGTACCTGCGCCTTGAAGGCCTGCTCCGGCGGGATGAAGTCGTCCGCAGCTTGCCCACTGAGAGGGGACAGCAGCAGGATCAAGCCTGCCAGCGTCAGCAGGGTGAGCGAGCGCGTGGCTGGCCGCAGGCACCGACCGCCGGCCGCCTGGAGCCGCCGGCTGAGTATGCGGCACGAGTTCTGTAACACCATGAATTGCATCAATTTAATAAACGCCTTTCGTCGATTAAGTGGCAAGCATACGCGCCCTGCCCGCCTACACGCCATGAGCTGCGCCACAAGTTTTCGTCATCTTTATCTGCGGCCAGTCCTTGAAAATCCAGCTTCCGTCGCTATGATTAGCAGCCAATGGCTTAGAGTGCTAACTGCGGCTTCGGTTCCCTCTCAGGAACAGGTCCGCGAAACACTGTTCGTCGATCCCCCCCCCGTCTGGCCTCGGCCGGCGGGACATTCTTTTTGTTTTATTCAACAGGCAAGGAAGTTAGACCCATGAAGATCCGTCCGCTTCATGATCGCGTGATCGTTAAACGCGTCGAAGAAGAGAAGAAATCCGCCGGTGGGATCATTATCCCCGACGGCGCTGCTGAGAAGCCCATTCAGGGTATTGTCAAAGCCGTAGGCAAGGGCAAGATCCTTGAGAACGGCACCGTTCGCGCGCTCGACCTCAAGGTCGGCGACAAGGTGCTTTTCGGCAAGTACAGCGGTACCGAAGTGAAGGTCGATGGTGAAGACGTGCTCGTGATGCGCGAGGAAGACGTCATGGCGGTCATTGAGGGCAAATAAGCCCCGCCGCTTACCCGACACCCAATCAAACCAGTTAAGGATCTAGGAACATGGCAGCTAAGGAAGTCCGTTTTGGTGATGATGCTCGCAGCCGTATGGTGCGTGGCGTCAACATCCTTGCAAACGCGGTTAAGGTTACGCTCGGCCCCAAAGGCCGCAACGCGGTGCTCGAGAAGAGCTTCGGCGCCCCCACCGTCACTAAGGACGGTGTATCGGTCGCCAAGGAAATCGAGCTGAAAGACAAGTTCGAGAACATGGGCGCGCAGATGGTGAAGGAAGTGGCCTCGGCTACCTCCGACGAGGCTGGTGACGGCACCACCACCGCCACCGTGCTCGCTCAGGCGATCGTGCGTGAAGGTCTCAAGGGCGTCGCCGCTGGCGTCAACCCGATGGACCTCAAGCGCGGCATCGATCTGGCCGTCATCACGGCAGTGGAAGAGCTGAAGAAGCTTTCCAAGCCGTGTAAGGACACCAAGGCCATCGCTCAGGTTGGCACTATTTCCGCTAACAGCGACAAGAACATCGGCGCCACCATTGCCGAGGCCATGGAAAAAGTCGGTAAAGAAGGCGTCATCACCGTCGAGGAAGGCTCGGGCCTGCAGAACGAACTCGATGTCGTCGAGGGCATGCAGTTCGATCGCGGTTACCTGTCGCCGTACTTCATCAATAACCAGACCAACCAGACCTGCGAGCTGGAACAGCCACTCATCCTGCTGTACGACAAGAAAGTGTCGAACATCCGCGAGATGCTGCCCATCCTCGAAGGTATTGCCAAGGCGGGTAAGCCGCTGTTGATCATTGCTGAGGACGTTGAGGGCGAGGCCCTGGCGACCTTGGTCGTGAACACCATCCGCGGCATCGTTAAAGTCTCGGCCGTCAAGGCACCAGGCTTCGGCGATCGTCGCAAGGCCATGCTGCAGGACATCGCGGTCCTCACGGGCGCTACGGTCATCTCTGACGAGGTGGGGCTGACGCTCGAGAAGGCAACGTTGAGCGACCTCGGTCGTGCGAAGAAGATTGTGGTGGAGAAGGAAAACACCACCATCATCGACGGCGCTGGTAAGGGTGCAGATATCAAGGGTCGCGTTGAGCAGATCCGTGCGCAGATCGCCGAGGCTTCGTCCGACTATGACCGCGAGAAGCTGCAGGAGCGCGTTGCGAAGCTCTCTGGCGGCGTCGCTGTCATCAAGGTCGGTGCGGCTACCGAAGTGGAGATGAAGGAGAAGAAGGCCCGCGTCGAGGACGCCCTGCACGCCACGCGTGCGGCGGTGGAAGAGGGCGTGGTGCCGGGCGGCGGCGTCGCTCTTATCCGTGCTACCAAGGCACTGGAGAAGCTCGTCGGTGCTAACGAGGACCAGAATTTCGGCATTAAGATCCTGGCTCGCGCCATCGAGGAACCCCTCCGCCAGATCGTCGGCAACGCCGGCGAAGATTCGGCGGTGGTGCTGGCCAAGGTGCGTGAGGGCAAGGGCACTTACGGCTATAACGCCGCGACCGGCGAGTATGGCGACATGATCGAGATGGGCATTCTGGACCCGACGAAGGTCACCCGTCTTGCGCTGCAGAATGCAGCGTCTGTGTCGGGTCTACTGCTGACGACCGAGGTGATGATCGCCGAGGCTCCGAAGGATGACGACCATGGCCACGGCGGCGGCGGCGGCGGCGGCATGGAAGGCATGGGTGGTATGGGCGGTATGGGCATGTAAGCCCTGCCTGCAGCGGCACTGGCCTCTGGTCGGTGCCCTGTAGGAGCGAGTTTGCTCGCGATGCTCTTAAGACGGGGCCGGCTTTATCGCCGGCCTCGTTTTTTTTTGCCCGCCTGCGGGCGGTATAGTGGTGGGATATGAACTCCACTTCCGTTGCCGCCGACCTTCCGCCGGAAGAAATGGCGCTGGTGTTGGCCAGCAGTGACTATGTCCGCGACTCACTCGCACGCTATCCACAGTTGCTGGACGCTGTTGCCCTCTCAGGCACGCCAGCACCCGCCGAACTGGACGCCACCTTTGCGGCACTGCTGGCGATAACCGATGAATCGGCGTTTATGGCGGCCTTGCGCCAGTTGCGGTGTCGCGAGTCTTGCCGCATTGCCTGGCAGGATCTCACCGCTCGGGTGAGCCCAGTCGCTGTGCTGCGGGATATCTCCGCGGTGGCGGATGCGGCGCTGCGCGCGGCGCACGCTTTCGCCAGACGTGCGACCGTGGCGCGTTATGGCGTGCCACGGAACGCCACCGGCGAAGAGCAGGAGCTGGTGGTTATCGGCATGGGGAAGCTGGGCGGGCGCGAGCTCAATTTCTCTTCGGATGTCGATCTGGTGTTTCTGTACCCCGAGGGTGGGGCTACCGACCGTCGGGATATAGACAACGTGGAGTTTTTCACGCGGATGGGGCAGCAGCTTATCCGGTTGCTGGATGTGCGCACGGGCGACGGCTTTGTTTACCGCGTGGATATGCGGCTACGCCCTTTTGGGGATTCCGGGCCGCTGGTCAGTAGCTTTGCGGCACTGGAAGATTACCTGCAGCAACATGGACGTGACTGGGAGCGCTATGCCTGGGTCAAGGCGCGTGCCATCACTGGCATAGACAGCTATGCGGGCTTATTCAAAGAAACGGTGCGTCCGTTCGTGTTTCGGCGTTATCTGGATTTCGGTGTTATCGAGTCGCTGCGTGAGATGAAGGCGATGATCACGCGTGAAGTGCAGCGCAAGGATCGGCAAGACCACGTCAAACTCGGGCCAGGCGGCATTCGTGAAATCGAGTTTATCGTGCAGGTATTCCAGTTGTTGCGTGGCGGGCAGGAGCCGGCGTTGCAGGCGGCCTCGTTGCTGGATATTTTGCCGGTGCTCACGCATCGCAAAGGTTTGATCGCCGCCGATGTTGCCGAACTGGAGTCGGCTTACCATTTTCTACGCCGCGTGGAGAACCGTCTGCAAATGGTCGCCGAGGCCCAAGTCCACGAGTTGCCGCGGGATGCCGATGGCCAGTGGCGTTTGGCGCGTGCGATGAGTTACCGCGACTGGCCTGCTTTTCTGACGGCGCTCAATCAGCATCGCGCCGCTGTGCAGCAACATTTCGCCGCCGTGGTGGCGCCGTCGCGTGAGGAAGTGGTGACATCGCCGGCTGGCAGTGCTGCAGAAATCGCTGACCCGTTGCTGTCACCGCTCCTCCAGGAGCTGCTGGATACGGCTTACGCGCGGCGTCTTGATGCCACGGGCGCGCGACGTCTGCAGCTGCTTTTGCCGCGGCTGGCAGTGGCGGCTGCTGGAGTGAGCGAGCCGGCTGTGGCGTTGGCGCGGATGCTGCGCGTGGTGCAGGCCACGGGCAATCGCAGCACTTATCTTGCCTTGTTGTTGGAGAGCTCGCTGGCGCTGGAGCGGCTGGCTGAGATTGCCGCACTCGGCGATTTCCTGGTCGATCAAGTGGCGGCCTTCCCGTTGCTACTGGATGAGTTGGTCGACCAGCGGCTGTTCGCTGAGCCGCCGTCACGCGAACAGTGTTTCGCTGAGCTGTTGCTGGTCCGTAGCTCGATGGACGAAGACCCGGAGCATCAGGTAGAGGCCTTGCGTCGCTTTCAGCGGGCGGTGGTATTCCGTGTGGCGCTGTGGGATCTCACTGGGCGGCTGTCTTTGATGCAGGTGAGCGACCGGCTCACGGAGATTGCCGAATTAATTCTTGAGGAGACGATGCGGCTCGGCTGGGAACAGATGACGGCGCTCTATGGTGCGCCTTGGTGCACCGAGGACGAGCCGGGGAGTGTGCCGCGAGAAGTGCGTCTGGCTGCGGTCGGTTACGGCAAGCTGGGAGGACAGGAACTGGGTTATTCGTCGGATCTTGATCTGGTGTTCCTGCACGACTCCAGCGGGTCGCTGCAGCAAACAGTGGGTCCGAAGGTGGTCGATAACGCAGTGTTTTTCTTGCGGCTCGGGCAGCGCATGGTGCACTTGCTGACGGTTCATACCGCGTCCGGGCGTCTGTATGAAGTGGATACGCGCCTGCGACCGAGCGGTAAGGGTGGATTTCTCGTCACCCCCATCGCCGCTTTTCACGACTACCAGCGGCATGATGCCTGGGTCTGGGAGCATCAGGCACTACTGCATTCGCGTGACGTTGCCGGTCATCCCGATTTGCGGGAGCGTTTCCGGGCGGTGCGTGAGGATGTGTTATGCCATTTTGTGCGCCGTGACCAGCTCCAGGCGGAGGTGCGTCGAATGCGTGAACGCATGCGTGCCGAGTTGTCGAAAGCAGCAGTGGGGCAGTTTGACCTCAAACAAGATCCCGGAGGGGTGGCGGATATCGAGTTTCTGGCGCAATACTGGGTGCTGCGCTCGGCAGATCGCTATCCGCCACTGATCCTTTTCGCCGATACCATCCGGCAGCTGGAGTCGGTCGGGTCGGCGGGGCTGGTCGACCATGCAGCGATCGATGTGCTCGTGGATTGCTACCGCGAATACCGGGCCGCCAACCATCATCGGGCGCTAGAGGGCGGTAAACCGCTAGTCGATGCTGCTACGTGGAGCCGTCAGCGTGAAGCGGTAACGCAGATCTGGAACGCGGCGTTCCCGGCAACGCTATAATCACCGGGCGGCAGGGCCAGTCCGTTCGAGTTTACTGGCCGCTTCCTCTTCTTCGGCTTTAAGGGTAATTGCTCTGTGTCTACGTCCAGTGCTCCCGTGACTGCTCTGCAGGCTAATGCCGAGCACCAATACACCATCACGCGGCAGGATTTGCCGCTGGCTTGCCCGATGCCGGCGATGGCGCTGTGGAACTCTCACCCGCGCGTGTATCTGCCGGTGGAGAAGACCGGCTTCGCGAAATGCCCGTATTGCGGCGCAGAGTACACGCTCACCGCTTGAGATGAGCGGCGTCTTGGCTGCTGCTAGCGGTAGGGTTGGTAGCTTTTTTCTTCGATGATGCGCGAACCTAGAGCCAGGTTGATGCGCTTTTTGAGCACCGAGCGCGCGTCATTTTCAAAGTAGACACTGCGTGCCAGTGCGATGAACTCGGCGCCGAAACGTTGTTGACGCTCTTCGTCGCGGATGCGGTCTTCAATGTCCCACAGACGGGTATTGACGTCCTGCAAGGCGGCTTCATCCGCCGCTACCTGCGTGATTGGCAGGCCAGATTCCAGCCAGACCCGCTCTAGCGCTTCAAGTTCTGTCTTCACGTTGACGAGTTTGCCAGCGTCGGAGATGCGCGCTGCCTTGATGCGCAGGATAGTGATCTTGTCGATCAGCTCACCTGGCGAAATAGGGACAAGGATGTCGATGGTCATGGTCATGGTTCCACAGCAGCGTCGGAAGCTAGCATTGTAGCGGCCATCAGGGCGTCGAGTCGCCCGGTCACGGCGTCAATATTGATCAGTTCCATGACACCGGGCATTTCGATCTTGGTGCTCCACGGCAATGCCTCTGGCGGTCTGCCGCGGTATTGCAGTGCGGCTGCGGCAAAGCGGTCCACACACCATTGCTGCGAGAGATAAGGGCCACTACGCGCCGGGTTGGTAGCCGCGTACAGTCCGATGACCGGCGTGCCTACCATGGTGGCCATGTGGGCGGGGCCGCTGTCTGGCGTGAGCAGGGCGGTGGCACGGCCAAGCAGTGCGAGCAGTTGTGGCAGGGTGTCCTGACCCACTTGGTTGCGCATGGGTAGCCGTGCGTGGGCGACGATGGCGGCTGCCATTTCGCGCTCCGGCTCGCTAGACCCACCACAAAGGATGACCTGCATGCCGTGGCGGCGGAGCGCATGGTCGGCCACGGCGGCATAGCGTTCAGCGCGCCAGTTGCGAGCCGGGTGGCTGGAACAAGGGCTGATCAGCAAGGTCTTGGTGTTGGGCGCCACCAGTGCATCGGCGTAGGCGACCGCCTCGGGTGGTAAAGGCAGGTCCCAGCGCAGCTGGTGGTCGTCGATGCCCAGCGCCGTGGCAAACGCCAGCAGACTGTCCAGCACGTGCTGGCGGGGCTGCGGTGCGGTGCGGTGCGTCGTGAACCACCACTGGCCCTCGCGTGCTCGGTCGCGGTCGAAGCCGAGTTTGATGGGCGCACGCACTGCCTGAGCCAGCAGACTGGCGCGAAACGCTACCTGCAAGTGCAGCAGCAGGTCGAAGGAGCGGGTTTGTAGTTCGGCGCGTGTAGCGGCTAACCCCTTCCAGCCGGCTCGCTTGTCGAAGATGATAAAGTCTACCTCCGGCAGTAGCCGCATCAGTTTCGCCTCAAGCTTGCCGATCACCCAGGTGAAACGCGCTTCGGGCCAGGCGCGTTGCAGGGTGCGCAGTAGTGGCACCACATGACAGGTGTCGCCGATCGCGGAGACGCGGAGCAGACAGACCTCGCGAGGCGGGGAGTTCAGGAGGGTCATGGGCCTGTTACGGTTGGAGTGTGCGGAAGGGGCGATGCTATACGACCCGCGTCAGGTGCACCAACCCGAGGTGTCCCTGTTCGACACGGCCCGTTGGCGTGCCGCCGGTACCTTGACCCCCGCCGACCGTGGGCGCGGTGGGGCGTGGTTCATTCACCCGACGCCTAGCGGCGGGGAATGGGCCTTGCGCCACTACCTGCGTGGGGGTTTCGTGGCGCGTTGGAATCCAGACCGCTACCTCTGGCTCGGGGCGGAGCGCACGCGACCCTTTCGCGAGCTCAGGCTCACGGCGGCCCTGTTGGCCGCAGGCCTACCTGTGCCCAGTCCAGTGGCCGCGCGCTACGTCCGTGCGGGCCTGCATTACCGCGCCGATCTGCTGACCGTCCGTATTCCGGGCGTCCAGCCCTTGTCGGCACAGCTCATTCACTGGTCGTCGGCCGTGTGGGACGCCGTCGGACGGTGCGTTCGACAATTTCATGACGCTGGCGCCTGGCATGCCGATTTGAATGCGCACAATGTGTTGGTGAGCGAAGGCGCCGGTTCGCCAGCTGTTTACCTGATTGACTGGGATCGGGGTTGCCTGTTGTCGCCGGCGATGGCGGCCCGTGCTGCACGGGGTAATGTGCTCCGTCTGCAGCGCAGCCTGCACAAGCTGGCGCTGGAGGCAGGGTGGCTCGCTGCGGCTCAGGCAGACGCCTGGGCGACGTTCCAGTCGGCCTATGCCGCGCCGCGGGGGCGCTGACCACGATAAGGGTCGGGTTCGCCGGGCAGCGGTCGGAAGCGTTTGTAACTCCACAGGTACTGTTCCGGTGCGCGCCGTATCTGTTCCTCGATGGCTCGGTGATACCGCCGCACGTCCGCAGCCGCGTCGTTGGAGGGGAAATAGGGCAGGGGTGCGAAAACGCGCCCCCGGCAATGCCCAGCAAAACGGCCGGTGGGTGCTGTTGCACCGTCGGTGGTGTCGAGCCTCTCGGGGAAATACAACAGGACGGCACAGCCGGTGGCACGGGCCAAGGTGGTGATGCCGGGGTTGCAAAGAGCGGGGATGCCGAAGAGAGGCTCCTTGAGGAATCCGGGGCCGCTATACACCTGGTCGGGGGCATAGAGCACGATGCGGTTGCGCTTCAGTGAGCGCAGTACTTCGACCACGGCGTCGCTGGGCACCAGACGGGTGCCGGTCGGTGCTTGGGCGAGTCGCTGGCGTAGCGCAATGGCTTGAATCAAGGGGCGCCGCGAGCGTTTGTACATCAGATCTGCGGCGAACCCCGCCTGCCCGAGCGCTGCCGCCGCCATTTCGTTGGTGGTGAAATGCGCGGTCACCAGCAGCACTCCCTTGCCACGGGCGAGGGCCGTCTCGAGGAATTCGCGGCCTTCCAGTGGCGCACCTTGTGCCAGCGGGCTGCCAGGGCGGAACCACAGCGCTGCTGTCTCGAACAGGCTTTGGACCAACGAGGCGAAGTGTGCCCGCGCCAACCGGCCACGGGCCTGCGCTTCCAGTTCCGGTAGGCACAAGGCCAAGTTCACCTGCGTGGTGTGCCGGTCACGGGCGGCCAAGAGCCAGCCGAGGGTGCCAAGGCACGGCACCAGTTGTCGCTGCAGGCGCCAAGGGCACCAAGCGAAGAGCCAGAGTAGACCAATACCGAGCCACACCGGCCAGTGCACGGGTGCTAGAAAGTGCCGCAACGGGGTTGGCGGTACACCGCAGGTGCGGTCGACGGGTGGTGTGGACTTTGCTTCAGGAGTGGACATGCTGGGCGCTGCGGCTGACCATAGGCCGAATAAGTCCCCAGCATAGTCGACCCTGCGCATGCGTGTTCTGTATACCGCCCTGTTTCGTCTGCTCACGCCGCTGGTCGTCGTGCATCAGCTGTGGCGCTCCTGGCACGAGCCTGGGTACCGTGGCCGCGTCCATGAGCGTTGGGGTTACGGCGCGGTGGTGCGCAGCCCCTGTCTCTGGGTGCATGCGGTGTCGGTCGGCGAAGTACAGGCTGCGGTGCCGCTGGTCCGTGCCTTGTTGCAGGACTGGCCCACCTGGCAGGTGCTGGTGACGACTACTACTTCCACCGGCGCGGCGCGGGTGAACGAGCTGTTCGGCGCAGCGGTTGAGCACCGCTATTTGCCCCTGGACTTGCCAGGCGCGGCACGCCGTTTCCTCAAGCGGGCACAGCCGCGCCTGTGTGTGGTGATGGAAACGGAGCTGTGGCCCAATTTGCTCAGTGGCTGTGCCGCCCGCAGCATCCCGGTGCTGATTGCCAGTGCGCGGCTGTCGGTGCGTTCCATGCGTGCTTACCGGCGCTTGCGTGGGGTTTTCCGGGAGGTGTTGGGCGGTGGCGCGGTCCGTGTGTTAGCGCAGACCACAGCCGATGCCGCGCGATATCTTGAGTTGGGTGTTCCGGCCAGCCAGGTCTCACTCATGGGTAATCTGAAATTCGATCTGGCGGTTCCGGCGGACGTACGGGCCGGGGGGCGGGCCTGCCGCGACCTTTGGGGTCACAGCCGCCCAGTGTGGGTGGCTGGTAGTACGCATGAGGGCGAGGAGCAAGTGCTGCTGGCAGCGCACCAGCGGTTGCTGCGCCATCAGCCTGAAGCGCTGCTGGTCTTGGTGCCGCGGCATCCTGCGCGCTTTGCCGCCGCTGCCGCCCATGTTGAACGCAGCGGGTTGTCGAGCGTCCGGCGCAGTCGCGGCGGTACGGTGCTGCCCACCACTGCGGTGTTGCTCGCGGACACCTTGGGCGAGCTGCTCACCCTCTATGCCGCGGCGGACGTGGCTTTTGTCGGGGGCAGTCTCGTTCCCGTAGGCGGACACAACCTGCTGGAACCGGCGGCGCTGGGTCTGCCGGTGCTCAGTGGACGGGCCGTGTTCAATGCCCCGGAGATTGCTGCTGCGCTGGCGGCGGCCGGTGCGCTGACCTTGGTCGATACGGCCGATGAACTGGCGGGGGCGCTGGCTGGCTTGTTCACGCAAACAGAGCGCCGCGTGGCGCAAGGTGTCCAAGCGGCCGCGGTGGTGGCGGCCAACCGCGGCGCTTTGACGCGCTTGCTGGAGGCAATGCGTCCTGTGTTGACGTCAGACTAACGGCTGACGTTGGTCGTTTCGGTGAGCAAGCCATTGGTCTGCGTGAGGGCCGCCTCGTCCAGTGAACCGGCCGCGAGTCGCAGACGCAGCACATTCAGCAGATAGTCGTACTTGCTGCGCGCATAGGTGGTTTCAGCGTCCGTCAGGCGGCGGCGTGAATCTAAGACATCCACGGCGGTGCGGGTGCCCACTTCATAGCCGGCCTCGGTCGCTTCCAGCGCGGTTTGTGAGGAGGCCACTGCCTGCTTGAGTGCGCCGACGCGCGACATTTCGCTCACCACGCCCAGGAAGGCATCACGGGTCTGGCGCTCGGTTTCGCGGGCAACCCGTTCCAGGCGTTCGCGGCTGGCACGGTGACGATACACGGCCTGACGCACGCGGGATTGGGTGGCGCCACCGGAATAAATGGGAATGCTGAATTGCAGGCCGATGCTGTCCCCATCGCTCGACGTGTCGACGGGATTGGTCAAACTGCCGAGCTGGTTGATGGAGCTGACTTCGCCGCTGGTATTCGATGAGTTCTTGCGAGCAACGAGGTCGAGGGTGGGGCCATGACCGCCCTTGGCCACGCTAATGCCTTCGCGCGCCACGTCCGCCGCCAAGCGAGCGGAGGTGAGTGCCAGGTTCTGTTCCAGCGCCTGACGAACCCACTGGTCCTCATTGGCGGGAGACGGACCAACCAGTGGCATCTCGGCGCCGGGCCGCTGGAGTTCGGTGAATGGCTCGCCGGTCAGTTCGCGCAGCTCTTCGAGGCGTGTGGCCAGAGCGCGTTTGCCGGCGATGACCGTGGCAGTGGCTTGGTCATGCGCGGCCTTGGCTTCCTGCACATCGGTGATAGCGATGAGGCCGACTTCAAAGCGTTTTTCAGCTTGTTCGAGTTGACGCGCAATCGCTTCAAGTGCGGTTTCCGCGGCGGTTTGCGTGTCGCGTGCCGCGAGGACATTGAAATACGCCTCTGCCGTGCGCAGTACCAGCTGCTGCTGCACGGTGCGGTAATCGGCTTCGGCTTGTGCGACCTGCGCGTCTGCCTGTTGGAGGTTCGCCCAGTTTTCCCAGCTGAACAGGTTTTGGCGAAGTGACAGCGACCAGCCTTTGGCGGACAGTTCCGAGGAGCTGGCCCGAGAGGTGAAAGCGCTGCCGTCAAACACGACTTGCGAACCAGAGTTCTGGTCCTTCGAGTAGCTCGCGCTCGCGCCTAGTTGCGGTAACAGATTGGCCAAGGCTTGTGGCTTGGCTTCGAGGGAGGCCAGACGGTTGGCTTCGGCCTCGCGCAGTTGCGGGTCATTGCGCAAGGCCTGCTGGTAAACCTGGCTGAGGTCCGCCGCCCAGGCCAGCGGCAGCGCGGCGGGCAGAGCGCCATACGCAGCAAGGCCGCCGGCAAGACAGAGCAGGGTGGGAAGTAGACGGCGCTTCATGCATAATCCCTTGAGACATATAGTGTTATACATAAGTATAACACCAAACAATTTAATGCCCAACCGAGCCAACGAGGACGGTCGGCCTTACAGGCCCAGTTCTTGCTCCCAAGCCACGATGCCGCCACTCAGGTTGGTGACGGGCTGGAAGCCTTGGGCAGCAAGGAATTGTGCCACGCGCAGGCTGCGTCCGCCCACATGGCACAGCACCACAATTTCTCGGTCGTGCGGGAGTTCGGCCAGCCGGGCGGGGATTTCACCCATCGGGATATGCACGGCGCCAGGTACGCTCGCGGCGATCAGCTCGGCGGCTTCGCGTACATCTAGCAGGTACAGTGGCTCACCAGCGCCCGTGCGGGCGCGAAATTCCGTCGGTGTGATGGCGCCAACGGCAGGAGGAGAAACAGTCATGGTCGATCCTTGCGCAGCAGCGCCGGCTGGGGTTGAACGGCGCTTAGAACTGGAACGCTGTCCGGGTGCGCGCGTGCGCGAGCATTGGAATAACGGTCTCAAATAGCGGCTCGCGAGTCCATGTCTGCTCCGCAGTGCGCGTAATGAGCCAAGCTTCCATGGCGGGCGCTTGGCCTACCACGGCAAACAGCCGGCCACCGATGCGTAACGCGCGCTCGAAACGGTCGTCTGGCACGGGCAGGGACCCGCCGATAAAGATGACATCATAGCGGGCGATGGGTTCCAGACCCATGCCGTCGGCAACCTGTATTTCCACGCTGCCGGCGCCACAAGCGGCGAGGTTGGTGCGGGCGGCGGCCGCCAGATCTGCATGCAGTTCCATTGCCAGCAGCTGGCTGGTCAGCCGGGCCAAACAAGCCACCACGTAACCCGTACCAGCCCCGATCACCAGCGCCAGATCCTGCGGCTTGACTTCCAATGCCTGCAGTGCGCGTCCAACCCATTTAGCAGCCAGCATGACCTCGCCGTGCGGCAGGGGAATGTCGGTGTCCGCATAGGCCACCTCGGCATAGGCTGCCGGCGCGAACTGCTCGCGGGGCACCGCGCGCAGGGCCGCGAGGACCGCCGGGTCGAACACCTCCCAGGCCCGTACCTGCTGGTCAATCATTTGCTGGCGGACGGCTTGGAGGTTCATGGGAAGACACCGGCTGGACAGGAGGAAGGATGGTGGGGGCAGGGAAGACGGTAAGGGTAAGGGTCGGCGGCCAACCGGGCAAGCTCCCTGCGGTATCCCACCCCGGCATTATGGTTAATCGGAGAGCTAGAGCATGGTGGGCTCCGGTATGCTGGGCGTTGCAAAATTTATTGCCATGACGCCGCCGGGCGAAGTATCCGGTGGCGCTGGGGAAGGCAGACACAGCCGATGTCCGACTATGAGCCACAAGCCCTTTGGGCCTTGAGCGCAGCGCTGCTATTCAGCGTGCTCGTCTTATTTGCCGGTTGGCGTGGCAATCGGCGGCGGCGGGCAGCTGTGGAAAATGTGGTGGATGCCATTGACTCCACACCCGTAGGGGAATTGCCAGCGTTCCCGGTCGATGAAGAACCCACACTGGTCGCCATGACCGGGGCAGTCAACCGGCTATGCGAACGGCAGTTGGAGTCGCGCTCCGCAGACACAGGCGAACTGTTCCGTCGGCTGGTGGAGGGCGTGCACGATGTTGTGGTCCTGCACACCGACACCATCGTGCAGGCCAATGCCCGGTTTGCTGCGCTGGTGGGTGAGACCCCGGCTGCGCTGGTGGGCCGCTCGCTGGTCGAGTTCGTGGCCCATGACTACACGGAACTGGTTGCCGATAATCTCCACCGTCGCCTGAAGGGTGAACCGGCCGCCGAGCGGTACGAAGTGGAGTTCATCGACCGCCAAGGGCAAACCACCCGCTTGGAGTTGTCGGGGGCGCGGGTCGAACTGCCCAGTGGGCCTGGTCTGCTATTCACCGCCTGTGACATGTTGCCGGCCGCCGCGGGGCGAGTGGCGATGGTCGATGTGGCGTCCGGTGCTGCACAAACCACGCTCGATTCCCTCACCGCTGGCGTCATCACCACTGATGCTACCGGCCGTATTGATTATGCCAATCGCGCTGCTGAACATCTCTTGGGACGCTCGCTGGCCGATATGATGGGTCGGCCTTTCGAGGAAGCGGCGCCGCTGATGGAAGAGGCGGACCGACGGATGCTGGCGGATCCGGTGCGGCAGTGTCTGGCTACCGGCGCGCGCATGACCGCTTCGCGGCGCTCCATGGTGCTGTCAAAGCAGGATGGATCGGAGCGCATGGTCGAGCTGACGGTGGCGCCACTCAAGACTGACCGACCAGAACCGGCCGGTTGTGTGGTGCTGTTGCATGACGTGACTGAAGCGCGCGGCATCGCGCGACAGATGTCGTATCAGGCAAGCCATGACGCATTGACGGGACTGATCAACCGCCGCGAATTCGAGCGCCGTCTGGAAGATGCGATGGAGACAGCGCGCCATGGGGAGCAGCGCCATGTGCTGTGTTTCTTGGATCTGGACCACTTCAAAGCGGTGAACGACACCAGTGGCCACAGCGCAGGCGATCAGTTGCTGCGCGAACTCTCGACTCTGCTCAGGGAGTCGGTCCGCGACAGCGATACGGTAGCGCGTATCGGCGGCGACGAATTTGCCTTGTTGTTGGTTGGCTGCCCGTTAGAGAAGGCCATCCAGATTGCCGATGACGTTGCTAAAGCCATCATGGATCACCGTTTTGTATGGCGTGACCGCATCTTTCAGGTTGGCGTGTCCTCCGGGCTGGTTGAAGTGAGCCGCGAGAGCGGTACGGTTGAAGATGTCATTGGGGCTGCGGATTCCGCCTGCTATGTCGCGAAGCGCTCCGGAGCCGGTTCGGTCCATGTCTATTCAGCTCGTGACGAGGCTGCTGCGCGGCAGCGTGGTGAAATCCATTGGTTACAACGGCTGCAGACCGCCTTGCGTGATGGTCAGTTCGAGCTGCACGTGCAACCCATCATGGCAGCGGATGGACGCGCCGAGGGTGGCCCTGCCCTTGAGGTGTTCCTGCGTCTGGCGGTTGAGGGTGGGCGACTGGCGCTGCCGGGTGAATTCATGGATGCCGCTGAACGGTATCGGCTGATGTCGCTACTCGACCGCTGGGTGGTCCAGACCGCGCTCACTGCAGTGGCTGCCGGCCGTCTGGTCCTGCCGGCTGGTCGCAGTGTGGCGATTAATGTTTCCGGGCAGACGCTCGGCGACGCCACCTTCCTTGAGTTCGTGGTCGAAGCGCTCGACCGCACCGGCGTGCATCCCGACCAGGTGTGTTTCGAGGTGACCGAAGCCAGCGTGGTTGCCAACCTCGATCATGCGCGCCGCTTTGTGGCCGTACTGCACGGCATGGGCTGCCAGTTTGCGCTCGATGACTTCGGTAATGGCGTTGGCGCCTTCGCCAGCCTCAAGAGCCTAGGTATCGACTACCTGAAGATCGACGGCACCTTTATTCGCAATCTGGCGCGGGATCCGGTCAGTCAGGCCATGGTGGCGGCGATGGTCAAGCTGGCGAGCACCTTGAAGTTCCGCATCATTGCCGAACAAGTCGAAGACGTGACGGCGCTGGAGGCTGCGCGGCGCATGGGTATCGACTTTGTGCAGGGTTACGCTATCGGCCGTCCGGAACCGATGCGCAAGGCGGCCTGACCCCGCGGTAGGCCGCTGTCTGACCGGTTGCTGCTGCATCCCGGTACAATGCGCCCGGCTCGTCACGGCGGTACAAGGCGCTTTTTCCATGGCACTGAGAGTAGGCATTATTGGTTGGCGCGGCATGGTCGGCTCCGTGCTGTTGGCACGCATGCGCGAAGAGCGCGACTTCGAGATCATTGAGCCGGTGTTCTTCAGCACCAGCGAGCCTGGCGGTGTTGCGCCGGAGGTGGGGCGGCCGGTAGCTCCGCTGGCTGATGCCTACGATCTCAAACAACTGGCCGCTTGCGCGGTACTGATCTCCTGCCAGGGCAGCGATTACACTGACGCCGTGCATGGCCCGCTGCGCGCCAGCGGTTGGCAGGGTTATTGGATCGATGCTGCGCGCACCCTGCGGATGCAGTCCCAAGCGACGATCATCCTGGATCCGGTCAATCGTTCGCTCATCGACGCGGCTCTCGCCGCTGGTCACAAAGACTACGCAGGTGGTAACTGCACGGTGTCGCTGATGCTCATGGCTTTGGGTGGACTGTTCCGCGCCGGGCTGGTCGAGTGGATGACCTCGATGACTTACCAAGCGGCCAGTGGTGCCGGCGCCGTCAATATGCGCGAACTGCTGCAGCAGATGGGTGCGGCCCATGCCAGTGTTGCTGATCTGCTGGCCGACCCGCGCAGCTCTATTCTGGATATCGACAGCCGTATCAGCGCCTTGTTGCGCAGTGCGGACTTTCCGCAGGCGAACTTCGGTGTCCCGCTCGCTGGGAGCCTCATTCCGTGGATCGACAAGGATCTAGGTAACGGGCAGAGCCTGGAAGAGTGGAAGGGTGGTGCCGAGACCAACAAACTGCTCGGGACCACTGCGGCGCCTATCCCGGTGGATGGTTTGTGCGTGCGTATTGGGTCCATGCGCTGTCACAGTCAGGCCATTACCGTGAAACTCCGCGAAGACCGGCCACTGGCGGAACTCGAGCAGATCATTGCCACTGCCAACGACTGGGTGCGCGTGGTGCCAAATCAACGCGAAGCGTCTATGCAGCAACTGACACCCGCGGCAGTGACCGGCCGCCTCGAGGTGCCGGTAGGTCGCTTACGTAAGCTGTCGATGGGTGGTGACTATTTGTCTGCCTTCACCTGTGGCGACCAGTTGCTGTGGGGTGCGGCCGAACCGCTACGCCGCATGCTCCGCATCCTGCTTGAAACGCACCGCTAAGGCGGCGTGGTCTGGAGACCTCGACTCACTGCTGCAGTTGATCGGCATGACTTGCCGTGGGTGGCCACGGCGCTAATGCCAGCGCGCTGAACGGTCTTCCATTGAGCCCAGCGAGCATCGACTCCAGGGCCGCCTGACGGTCCTGGCTTGACGGATGGGTGGACAGGAATGGCGCAGCGCCCGTGCCGTCTTGACGGGCTAACGTGGCGAAAAAACGCGGCATGCCAGCAGGATTGATCCCCGCACGCACCAGGGCTTCGAAACCTTGCTTATCCGCTGCGCGTTCGGCATCGCGAGAAAATTTCAGGCGGCCTAGTTGTAGCGCTGCCTGACCGGCCAGTGTGTTGCTGAAATCGCCCGTGGCGAACATCCACACAGCCTGCCAGCCGAGTCCCTTGATCAGAGTCTGCGTGCCGTGCCGCAGTTCTACATGCTGCACTTCGTGCGCCAGTACGCCGGCGAGCTCTTCGGCACTGCTGGTGGCGGCGATGAGGCCGGTGTTCACGACCACCACACCGCCCGGGAGTGCGAAGGCGTTGAGTGTTGGGTCGGCGACGACATGGAACTCGTAGGTGTAGCGTGACCCCGCGGTCAGACGTTGACCTAAGGTTGCGAGGGCGGCGTAGGTCGGGCCCTCGTCTATCAAGGAGAGTTCGCCCCGCATGGCGGCGAAGGTCGTGCGTCCGAGCCGAGTTTCCTCGGCGATTGGTACTTGTTCGGCGAGCCACGCGGCGAGCCGGTCGGCCTGCAGCCAGAACAGGCCGACCAGTAGCAGCGGTGAAAGTGCGATGAGCGCCAAGGCGCTCCAGCCCAACCGTCGTCTGGAGCGTTGGCGGCGTTCGTGAGCCTGTAAGGCCTGCAGTCCGGGTACGGCTGCGGCTGGCCACTGCGCGCGAAGTGCGGCGCTGCTGGCGGGGTCGAGGACATGAATCAGCCATTCGCCATCAGCCGCCGTCCAGGCCAGCTCCAGGCCAGGTTGGCCAAAGCCCACTTCGCGTAGCCGCAACTCGGTGAGTGTTGCCGCCACGCGGCGGCTGTCGTCTGGCAGTATGGCTTCGACGCCTGCCGGAAATAGGCGCAGGCTGCCGGTGCGGCCAGTGGCCGGCAAGCCCGGGCCAAAGATCTGAGCCGGATACGACGCTTCCATGGGGGTGACCTGTGTCAGTCGTTGTCGCCATCGAGCAGGCCGCCGAGGCCGCCGAGCAGCGAGCCCTCGCCCACCGACCGGCCACCGGCCACCGGGGCAGCCTTAATGATGCGGTTGGCGAGCCGCGACAGCGGCAGTGACTGCACCCACACGCGGCCTGGCCCGCGCAGCGTGGCGAAGAACAATCCCTCGCCGCTGAACAGTGCACTCTTGAGTTTGCCGACATACTGGATATCGAAGTCGACACTGGGCTGAAAGCCAACGACGCAGCCGGTGTCGATGCGCAGGGTCTCGCCCGGGGCAAGATCGCGGATGGCCAGCGTGCCCCCGGCGTGGACGAACACCATGCCATCGCCTTCGAGCTTCTGCATGATGAAGCCTTCACCGCCGAACAACCCGGTGCCGATTTTGCGGTTGAAGGCGATGCCCAGTGAAACGCCTCGTGCAGCACAGAGGAAGCTGTCTTTTTGGCAGATCATGGTGCCGCCGATATCGGGCAGCGAGATGGCAATAATCTTGCCGGGGTACGGCGCCGCAAAGGCCACTCGCCGCTTGCTGGTGCCTTCGTTGTGGAAAATGGTGGTGAACAGCGACTCGCCGGTCAGCAGGCGCTTGCCGGCGCCCATCAACTTGCCTAGCAGACCACTCTGCGCTGATTGCGCCGAGCCGTCGCCGAACACGGTGTCCATCTCAATGCCATCCTGCATCATCATCATGGCGCCCGCTTCGCCGACTGCCGCCTCACCGGGGTCGAGTTCCAGTTCCACGAACTGGATGTCGTCGCCGAAGATTTCGTAGTCGATCACGTCCATGGCCATGAGAAGTCTCCGTCGTTACTGCAGATGAAGGTGCCAATTATAGCGGCTGCCAGCGGACACTCTCAGTCAAAGATCGCTCCACTGGGCAGTGTGCTTGCCAAGAAATGCCTCCATGCCCACGGCGGCGTCGGCATAACCGAGATTGCGCGTCATGGCGGTGGCGGCCAGTTCATAGGCGCTTGCCAGCGGCAGCCCGAGTTGTGCATAGAAAGTTTGCTTGCCCAGGGCCACCACTGGGCGACTGCGTCCGGCGATACGCTGCGCGTAGTGCTGAACCGTAGCGTCGAGTAGTGCGGCGGGCACGGCGCGGTTTACCAGACCGCGGCTGGCGGCCTCCGCAGCAGTGATCGGGTCACCGGTGAGCAGCATCTCAAGGGCGTGCTTGCGCGCCATGTTGCGGGCCACGCCCACGGCAGGGGTGGAGCAGAACACCCCGATATTCACCCCCGGCAGCGCAAAGCTGGCCGTTTCGGCGGCTACCGCGAGATCACACATGGACACCAGCTGGCAGCCAGCCGCGGTGGCGATGCCGTGAACGCGGGCAATGACCGGCTGGGGTATCTCCAGCAGGCGCTGCATCAGACGATTGCAGCGGCTGAATAACGTTTGTGCCCAGGCAGCATTGCCGGTCTGCTGGCGCATTTCCTTGAGGTCGTGACCGGCACAAAAGCCTGGGCCATTGGCGGCCAGAACAATGACGCGTGCGGTTGGGTCCGCTGCAACGCTGATGAGTGCGGCATCGAGTGCCTCAATCATCGCTAGGGAGAGGGGGTTGAAGCGGCTGCCGCGATTGAGCGTCAAGGTGACGATGCCACCCGCGGCAGATTGCAGCACATAGGGAATGTCGTCAGGCAGGGTCATGAGAAGGCTCCGCTGGAGAGATCCGGCACCGGCAGGCTATCGCGAGCAAGCTCGCTCCTACAAGGTCTCTTATTCGTGCCACGGCGTGACGGACCCCCAAAAAAACAGGGGCTCTCGGATGAGAGCCCCTGCAGGCTGGTCAGCATTGTCGCGGCGCAGGCGCCGCGTAGAGGCTTACAGCAGCGGCACCAGCAGCAGCGCCACGATATTGATGATCTTGATCAGCGGGTTGATGGCTGGACCTGCGGTGTCCTTGTACGGGTCACCCACGGTGTCGCCGGTCACCGCCGCCTTGTGCGTGTCGGAACCCTTGCCGCCGAAGTGACCTTCCTCAATGTACTTCTTGGCATTGTCCCAGGCGCCGCCGCCGGTGCACATCGAGATGGCCACAAACAGGCCGGTGACGATGGTGCCGATGAGCAGGCCACCCAGGGCCTTTACGCCGGCCCCAGGGCCCATCAGATAGTTCATGCCAAAGCCAATCACCACCGGAACGAGGATCGGCAGCAGCGACGGGAGGAGCATTTCCTTGATGGCCGCGCGGGTGAGCATGTCCACGGCCTTGCCGTATTCAGGCTTCGCCGTGCCTTCCATGATGCCCGGGATTTCGCGGAACTGGCGGCGGACTTCCACCACCACTGCGCCTGCCGCACGACCGACAGCTTCCATAGCCATAGCGCCGAACAGGTAGGGCACCATGCCGCCGATGAACAGGCCGATGATGACCGCCGGGTCAGAGAGGCTGAAGGCCTGCAGTTTACCCACCGCCTCGAGGTTGTGGGTGTAGTCGGCGAACAGCACCAGTGCGGCCAGACCGGCCGAACCAATGGCGTAGCCCTTGGTGACGGCTTTGGTGGTGTTACCGACCGCGTCGAGCGCGTCGGTCGTGACCCGCACGCTCTTCGGCAGTCCAGCCATCTCGGCAATGCCGCCACCGTTGTCGGTGATGGGGCCGTAGGCGTCCAGAGCGACGATCATGCCGGTCATTGACAGCATGGCGGTGGCCGCCACGGCAATACCGTACAAGCCACCAAACTGGTTGGCGGCGAAGATCGCCACACACACCGCCAGCACCGGCAGTGCCGTGGATTTCATCGACACGGCAAGGCCGGCGATGACATTGGTGCCGTGGCCGGTCTGCGAGGCTTCTGCCACGTAACGCACCGGGGCGTATTCCGTGGAGGTGTAGTACTCGGTGATCACAATCATCGCCGCCGTCAGGGCCAGACCGATGAGCGCGCAGTAGTACAGGTTCATCGCCTGTTCGCCCATCATCATGGTGGTGATGGGGTAGAACGCGATGGCTGCAATAACGCCCGAGACGATGACGCCGCGATACAGCGCCGCCATGATCTTGCCGCCTTCTTCGACCTTCACGAAGAAGGTGCCGACGATGGACGCAACGATGGAGGCTGCACCCAGCACCAGCGGGTAGATGACCGCCTGCGGACCGAGTGTGGCCGAGCTCAGCCCGGCCAGAACCATGGTCGCGACCAGCGTTACCGCGTAGGTCTCGAACAGGTCCGCTGCCATGCCAGCGCAGTCGCCGACGTTGTCACCGACGTTGTCGGCAATGACGGCTGGGTTGCGCGGGTCATCTTCGGGGATGCCAGCTTCCACTTTACCGACGAGGTCAGCCCCGACGTCGGCACCCTTGGTGAAGATGCCGCCGCCCAGACGGGCGAAGATGGAGATGAGCGAACCGCCAAAGGCCAAGCCGATGAGCGAGTGCAAGGCCTGTTCCGGGGCGAGCCGCAGCATCAACCCGTAATAGCCAGCCACGCCGATCAGGCCAAGACCTACCACCAGCATGCCGGTGATGGCGCCGCCGCGGAAGGCCACCTGCAACGCCGGGTTCAGCCCGAGCGTGGCGGCTTGCGCGGTGCGCACATTGGCGCGCACTGACACATTCATGCCGATATAGCCGGTCAGGCCGGAGAGGATGGCACCCACGGCGAAACCGCCGGCGCTGTACCAACCGAGGCCGAAGCCCATGAGCAGGAACAACACCGCGCCTACCACGGCGATGGTGGTGTACTGGCGGTTCAGGTAGGCGCGAGCGCCGGCCTGAATAGCGGCAGCAATTTCCTGCATGCGCTCGTTGCCGGGCGATTGTGCGTTGATCCACTTCACGGACCACAGTCCATAAAGAATCGCCAGAACGCCGGCGCTGATGGACAGCGTCACGGCCAGGTCGGTCGTCATTTCCACGGTCTTCCCCCTTGGGCTCTTGTGTGAGTCAGGAACTTCAAAAAATATCGGTTAGGGCTTGAACCCCACCGCGAGGCGGCGTTTTACGGCCTTATTCTTCAGGCGTACATACTGCGGCAGGCCGCGTTTGTACGGCGGGTAATCTTCACCGGCGATCAGCGGTTCGAGATAGCGGCGGCAGGCGGCGGTAATGCCGAAACCGTCGCGGGTGATAAAGCTGCGCGGTACTTTCTTTTCAACGTTGGCGACCTTGGACAGCGGCACTTCGCCGACGGTCCAACGGTAGGGTTGGTCGCTCTGGCGTACCACCACGGGCATGACGGCGTTGCGGCCTTTCAATGCCAGCTCCACTGCAGCACGGCCCATGGCATAGGCCTGTTCGACATCCACCTTCGAGGCAATATGCCGCGCGGCCCGCTGTAGGTAGTCGGCCACGGCCCAGTGGTACTTGTAGCCGTGGGCTTCTTTCACCATCTGTGCAATGAGCGGGCCGACGCCACCCAGTTGGGCATGGCCGAAGGCGTCGGTGCCGCCTGCTTCCGCCAGAAACTTACCGTCTGGGCCGTGGACACCTTCCGAAGCGACGATGACGCAGTGGCCGTGGGTTTCCACAGACTGTTTCACCTTGGCCAGAAAGCGCTCGCGGTCAAAGGCAATCTCGGGAAATAAAATCAGGTGTGGGCCGTCGCCTGGGTGCTCGGCGGCCAGACCGCCCGCGGCAGCGATCCAGCCGGCGTGGCGCCCCATGACCTCCAGCACGAACACCTTGGTGCTGGTGCGCGCCATTGACGCCACGTCGAGCCCGGCTTCACGGGTCGAGACGGCCACATATTTGGCCACCGAACCGAACCCAGGGCAGCAGTCGGTGATGGGCAGGTCGTTGTCGACGGTCTTGGGGACCCCGATGCAGGCCAGCGCATAGCCCATTTCGGCGCCGATCATGGACAGCTTGTGGGCCGTGTCCATGCTGTCGTTGCCGCCGTTGTAGAAAAAATAGCCGATGTCGTGTGCCCGACAGACTTCGATCAGGCGCTCGTATTTGGCGCGGTCCTGTTCGATGGATTTCAGCTTGTAACGGGCGCTGCCAAAGGCACCGGAAGGCGTGTGGCGCAGGCCGCGGATGGTGGTGGCGCTTTCGGCGGACGTGTCGATGAGGTCTTCGGTGAGCGCGCCGATAATGCCGTGACGGCCGGCATACACTTTGCCGATACGGTCTTGGTGCGCGCGGCACGTCTCGATGACGCCGCAAGCCGAGGCGTTGATGACGGCAGTGACGCCGCCTGACTGGGCATAGAGCGCGTTGCGGGGCCGCGAGGCCTGAACAGTCTTCCGGGTCGCCATGGAGTTCCCTGTGAGTCCCCATTTAACCGGTGCAGGATACCCCATCAGCGTACCGGACTTCACCCCGAACCGCCGCGGGGGGTTTGACGCATTGCGCTGGGGTGGGCAGCATAGGCTCCTTTGGCGTCGCCAAACCCGGTCCGGGGTGGTGCGCGCTCGATGGTAGGACGGGATCAAATTATGATGAGAATTGTACTGGTGGGGGCGCCGGGAGCCGGCAAGGGCACTCAGGCCAAGAAATTGGTGGACAAATACGGGGTACCGCAGGTCTCTACCGGCGACCTCCTGCGGGACCATTTGCGCCGTGGCACTGCCCTGGGCCAGCAGGCCAAGGCCGCCATGGACGCCGGACTGCTCGTCAGCGACGACATCGTGCTCGGCCTCATCAAGGACCGTCTCGCCCAGCCGGATGCTGCCAAGGGCTTCATTCTCGACGGCTACCCGCGCAATACGGCGCAGGCGGATGCCCTCGACGGCGTGTTGCGGGACATCGCTCAGCCGCTGGAAGCCGTGGTGCTCATGGACGTGGACCGCAGCCTGCTGTTTAAGCGCCTGACCGGCCGACGCAGCTGTACCAAGTGCGGGCGCATCTTTAATACCTATTTCTCGCCAGCAGACACGGCCGAACATCAGGCGACTTGCGGTACGGACTTCGTGCTGGACCACCGCAAGGATGACCAAGAAGCGGTGATCGGCAACCGGCTGGACGCCTACGAGCAGCAGACAGCGCCGCTGGTGGACTACTACGGCGCCCGTGGTTTGCTGCGGCGCGTGGATGCGGATGGCCCGATGACCGAGGTTTTCATCCGCCTGGAGTCGGCAATCCGCGGCTGAGGCCGC
>CANIOW010000005.1 GCA_947469285.1 Gammaproteobacteria bacterium | reverse complement strand
TGTTGCGTGGCCCACAGGGCACCTTGTTCGGTTCGGGCTCCCTTTCGGGTACCGTGCGCTACATTACTCATCAACCCACGCTCGGCGCCTTCTCCGGTGCGCTTGAAACGACGTTGAACCAGGCGCAAGGCGGTGGTGTGGGGGGTGACCTCAAAGGCGTGGTCAACCTGCCGATTAGCGAACAGGCCGCCCTGCGGCTCACCGGTTTTGCGACGCGGTTTCCCGGTTTTATGGATGCTGTGCAGCCCGATGGCAGTGTCCATCGCGATGTTAACGACGGCACGCGGCATGGCTTGCGTGCGGCTCTGGTCTTCAAGCCGACGGAGTCGCTGACCATCACGCCCCGGGTGCAGCTACAGAAGATTGAGGTTGATGGTTTCAACCGCGTCGACTTGTTCAATATTTTGGGCAATCCCTACACCACCACCCGGGAGCCAGTGGCGTTGGGTGGAACCCGTCAGTACACCCAGCTCAAAGAAAAGTTTACGGACCGGTTTTTGCTCGCGGACCTGACCGTGCAGGTCGACCTAGACCAGCTGCGTTTGACATCGATCTCCAGTTACACCGAGCGTAGCGTGTTGGTGTTGCGGGATACGACGACGCTGACCGCCTCCATTCTGGGAGGCTCGCTCGGTCTGGCGCCGGCGGTGTACACCTTAGATGCGCCGTTGGCCGACACCACGGAGGTGCGCTCCTACACGCAGGAAATTCGCCTCGCGTCGCGCGGTGGTGGGCGTTTCCAGTGGGTGGTTGGCGGTTTTTATGCCGATGTGAACCGTGACTATGCACAGACGCTGATGGTCGCTGGTTTCTCGGCGGCCACCGGCATTGCGACGCAGGGGGTGGTAGCGCCGACAGACGCGCTTTATTTTTCGACGGTTCCTTATCAGCAGCAGCAATACGCGCTGTTCGGCGAGGCAAGCTATGCGGTGACCGACAGACTGACCGCAACGGCGGGCCTGCGTTTTGCCGACTATCAGGAAAACCGCACCCTGACATTCGACGGCATTTTTGCCGATACCACTATCGCGGTCCCGGGTAAAACGCAGGCAGAACATTTCGCCCCGCGCCTGATGGTGGCGTTTGCTGCTACCGCGGAGATCACGCTGAATGCGCAAGTTTCCAGTGGCTTTCGCTTGGGGGGAATCAACGACCCGCTTAACCGTCCGCTGTGCACCCCGAGCGATTTCGCCACCTTCGGCGCCATCGCCACACCGAGCTTTAAGCATGAGACGGTGTGGAACTATGAAGCGGGGTTCAAGACCCGGCTGGGCGGCCGGGGAATGCTGTCGGTCGCGGGTTTTTACGCCGACATCAGCGACTTGCAGGCCACCATTGACGCCGGCAGTTGTTCCTCGCGGATCATCGCCAACGTGCCCAGTGCCAAGGCCGCCGGCTTCGATGTCGAGTTCAGCTACCGACTCAGCGACTCCTTCGAGGTGGCCACCGCCGCGTCTTATAACGACGCCAAGCTCACCTCGAGCCTGCGTGACGTGATGGGAGCTCCGCTCCAAGGGCTGCGGGAAGGTAACCGTCTGCCGACCGTACCGAAGCTGCAGGCCTCCTTCAGTCTCGGCTACGAGCGCGCGGTGACCGCGGACACGGACCTGTTCTCGACTTTCGTCTGGCAGTATGTGGGTCAGCGTTTTACGCAGATCGCCGACCAGGAAAACGACCCGGCGACGGTGAATCTCTTCCGCAATGTCGGCGACACCACGGTGGCGCAGTTGTTCTTTCCGCTGTCCCTGCCTGCGTATGCGCTGGCGAACCTGAGGGTTGGTGTCCGGCGCCAAGGCTGGGAGGTAGCGGCCTTCGTTAATAACCTCGGCGACGAACACGCCAGGCTGGCTATCGACCGTGAACGCGGTCTGCGCGCCCGGTATGGATTTTTGACCAACCCACCCCGTACCTACGGGGTGAGTGTCCGCAAATCGTTCTAGTGACGATTTTGCGGTCTTTGCCTCGCGGCTGAAGCGGCCCTTACTTCCAGTAGTTGTTGGCCGCTGCGATCGTCGCGAATTCGATGGCGACGGTTTGCCCTGCGGCGATCAGTAAGGCTGGATCATCGGCGTAGACGGGGCGCAGCTTTGCGCGGACGGCGTCGTCGGGTTGCGTGGCCTTCATAATCAGTCTGGCCATCTTCACGGCCAATTGCCGGCCCGCTTCGGGCGTCGGCGTGAGCAACGTATTACCGGGGACCAATACGAGGGGTGTCGGCGTGGCTGGGCTGTTCATGCGGCTGCGCTCCTGATGGTGGTGCTGGTTGGTCTTTTAAGTCCGTCAGTAAAGCTCGGCGGATAAGTGCTATTCCCCGCGGGCTGGCCGTTCGTGGCGGGAAATGGTGCTCCCAGAGGGATTCGAACCCTCGTACCAGCCGTGAGAGGGCTGTGTCCTAGGCCTCTAGACGATGGGAGCACTGTCGAGCCTGCTATCATACAACATATGGAGCCATCCTCAACCCCCGCCGTCACGGCGACCCATGGCGCAACTGTCGTCCCCCGGTCTGCGCACAGCATCTCGCGCGCGTCCATTTCTCCTGCTGCACTGAAGACACTTTATCGACTGAAAGATGCCGGTTATCAGGCCTTTGTGGTCGGTGGCGGTGTGCGCGATCTGCTGTTGGGCATTCAGCCAAAAGACTTCGACATTGCCACTGACGCCCATCCGGATGACCTACGGCGGGTGTTCCGTAATTGCCGCCTGATTGGGCGCCGGTTTCGACTGGCTCATGTGCACTGGAACGGCGAGATTATCGAGGTAGCCACTTTCCGTGCGGCCGCGGCGCCGGCGGAAACGGATGACGAGGATCCAGGTGAGGATCTGCACGCCGATCTGCGCCGCTCCACGGCCGAGATTCGGGTGACCGACGAGGCCGGGCGTCTGCTGCGCGATAACATCTACGGCACCTTGGACGACGACGTCTGGCGGCGCGATTTCACCTGCAATGCGCTGTATTACAACATCGCGGATTTCTCGATCTGGGATTACGTCGGTGGTGTGCAGGACGTGCAGGACCGCGTGCTGCGGCTCATCGGGGACCCGGACCAGCGCTATCGCGAAGACCCGGTGCGTTTGCTGCGGGCGGTACGTTTCGCTGGAAAACTCGGGTTTTCGATTCATCATGACACCGAAGCGCCCATGCGTGAGCTGGCGCCACTGCTCGCCAACGTGCCCCCGGCGCGGCTGTTTGACGAAACGCTGAAGCTGTTTCTGGCCGGGCATGCTGAACGCACGTTTGCCTTGTTGGAACAGCATGGTTTGCTCGAGCCGCTGTTTCCTTCGCTGTCGGCAGCGCTGGCCAAAGACAGCACCGGTCGTTGGCGTCAGTTTGTGAATGCCGGTCTCACCGGCGGCGACAAGCGTGTTGCCGAAGACCGTCCGGTCACGCCTACGTTCCTGTTCGCTACGTTGATGTATCCAGCGATCGAAGCCATGGCACGGCGGCGTCATGCCGGCACCGACCACAGCAAGTCGTCTTGGGGGCAGGCCTTAGGCGATGCTTGTGACGAGGTGATGTTCGCGCAGATCAAGCGCGTTGCTATTCCAAAGCGTTTCACCTTGCCGCTACGCGAACTGTTGGTGATGCAGCCGAAGTTTGAGCGGCGCGACGGTAAGCGCATGCTGTTGTTGTTGAATCATCCGCGCTTTCGCGCCGCCTATGACCTGTTTGTGTTGCGCGCCGAGGCGGGCTTTGCAGATCTCGAGCTGGCCCGGTTCTGGACCGAAGTACAAACCGTGCCAGAGGAGGAGCGCCTTGAGATGGCCTTGGCGTTGGGGCCGCAAGCGGCGGGCGCCGCGAGTCATCCTTCTGCGGTGTCTGGCGAGGATGGCGCAGTAGATGGCGCGAGCGGCGCGCACGCGACCGAGGCGACGGACACAGACGACGATGCCGGCGAGGGCGTTGGTGACAGCACCAGTGCGCCGCGTAAGCGCCGCCGCCGTAGTGGGCGCCGTCGTCCGCGTGGCAGTGGCGGCGCTGCGCCTAGCGATGGCTGAATTCGTGGCAGTGGCGGCACCGGTCACGGCGCCGGGTAGCGGCTGGCAGCCGGCCTACGTCGGCTTGGGCAGCAACCTCGATGGCCCGGTGGAGCGCATCGAGCGAGCCTTTGCACAGCTGGCGGCATTGCCGTCCACCCGTCTTATTGCCCGGTCCGCTCTGTGGCACACGCCACCGGTCGGGCCAGTGGCGCAGCCCCCGTTTATCAATGCGGTAGCCGGCTTGCTGACTCAGTTGCCGCCACGGGCGTTGCTGGAGGCACTGCTGGCCACCGAGCGGGAACAGGGGCGTCGTCGTGAAGTCCGCTGGGGCCCGCGTACGCTCGATCTCGACTTGCTCGTCTATGGCGCCAGTGTGGTCGATGAACCTGGGTTGCAGATCCCGCATCCGGAAATGCCCCATCGCGCTTTCGTGCTGTATCCTTTGGCTGAAGTGGCACCTGCCTTGTGGGTGCCGGGGCATGGACGCGTCGCAAGCTTGCGGGCGGCTGTGGAAGGGTCTGGCCTCGAACGTCGGGGGTGATGCGTGAACACCGAAGCGAATGCCACCGCCGGGTTACACGCCAGTTTGCCGCATCGTTTCATTGTGGTGGAAGGAGCGATCGGCGTCGGTAAGACCAGTTTGGCGCGTCGGCTAGCGGTCACCACGGGCGCCGAGTTGGTGCTTGAACAGGCGGATGAAAATCCATTTTTGGAGCGCTTCTACCGTGATCCACGGGCTGGCGCATTGCCAGCCCAACTGTATTTTTTGTTTCAGCGCGCACGCCAGTTGCAGGCGCTCCGTCAGCAGGACCTGTTTGCTCCCCACCGGGTTGGCGATTACTTGCTGGCCAAGGACCGCCTGTTTGCTCGCGTCACCCTGGATGACGAGGAGTTCGCACTCTACGAACAGATCTACGCAAAAATGGCGGTAGAAGCGCCACAGCCGGATTTGGTGGTGTACCTGCAAGCGCCGGTGGAAGTGCTGCTGGAGCGGATCGTGCGGCGAGGTATCGGCTACGAGCAGAGTATTGACCGCGATTACCTCACGCGTCTGCTAGAGGCGTATACCGGTTACTTCCATCGCTACGACGCGTCGCCTTTGCTTATCGTGAATGCAGCAGAGATTGACCCGGCGGAAAATGATGCGGACTTCAGCGATCTGTTGGAAGTTATCCGACGCACGGTGCGCGGGCGGCATTACTACCATCCGTTGCGTTCAGGCGATCCGCTAAAGGCCCTGCGCGGCGGCTGAATGCTGCTGTCGCGCCAGCGCCCACGCCACGTGTTCGCGCACCAGAGCGCTGGCATGCTCAGCGCGGGAGAGCAAGGCCGTGGTGACTGCCGCAGAGGCGGGTGCGTTGCCCAGAGCGACGGCCAGATTGCGCAGCCAGCGCTCGTGCCCGATGCGGCGGATAGCGCTGCCAGCTAGGCGTTCTAGAAACTGCTCCTCACTCCATGCAAACAGATCGATGAGGCGTGGGGCGTCGAGCCCGTGGCGGGGTTCGAAAGCCGCTTCGCGCGTGAAGCGTGCATATTTGTTCCATGGACACACCAGTTGGCAGTCGTCGCAGCCGTAAATTCGGTTGCCGAGCGCCACACGAAACTCCTCGGGAATAGCGCCTGCGTGCTCGATGGTCAGGTAGGACAGGCAACGTCGTGCGTCGAGTTGGTAGGGGGCGATGATGGCGCCAGTGGGGCATGCAGTGAGGCAGGCGGTGCAGGTGCCACAGTGATCGTCCGGCGCGCTGTCCACGGGTAGTGGCAGCGCCACGAACAGTTCGCCGAGGAAAAACCAGCTGCCCGCGTCGCGGGCTAATAGGTTCGTGTGTTTACCGATCCAGCCGAGCCCCGCATTGCGGGCGAGAGGTTTTTCCATCACCGGCCCGGAGTCTACAAATACGCGGTGACCAAATGGACCGAGCTTTGCGGTGAGCGCTTCAGCGAGATCTTGCAGGCGGTTGCGCATCAAACGGTGGTAGTCACGACCCAGTGCATAGCGCGAGACATAGGCCAAGCTGCCATCTGCCAGTACCTCACCTGGATCAGCTGCCGTGGATGGGTAGTAATCGAGCCGGACACTGATGACGCGCAGGGTGCCGGGTTTTAGTTCCGCTGGCCGCGCCCGTTGCGCGCCGAAGCGCTCCATGTAGTGCAGCGAACCGTGATGGCCGGCGGCCAGCCAAGCCAGTAGCCTGGTTTCGTCTTCGGGTAGCGCCACGCCGGTGATCCCGACATCGCTGAATCCCAGGCCACGCGCCACCGCTTTCACTTCCATCGCCAGTGCGTCGAGGGCGGCCAGTGACAGCGCCGTGGTGGGGGCGGTGGGATCGTCCGGACGTGGGGGGTTTTCGGTGGGCATGGCGCTGCAGACTGCGGAGGCACCTATACTGCCATCATGAACTCACGCTTGCCGCTGATCCCGGTGTATTTAGCTGCCGACGTGCGCGCAGCCGACCTGATAGCTCAGCGCGAACACGGTTTGCCTGGCGCCATCTTGATGCGTGCGGCGGCAGCGTGCGCGCTGGCAGACCTGCGCGAACGCTGGCCGCAGGCGGTGCGGCTGGTGATCGTCTGCGGTGCCGGCAACAATGGCGGCGATGGTTACGCCATGGCGGTGCTCGCCAAGCTTTCCGGGCTGGAACCGCTGGTGGTGGCGGTGGGTGAGCCGACCCGCTTGCAAGGCGATGCGCTGGCGGCCTACCACGACTGGCGGTCGGCAGGCGGCGATTGGCAGGCGGCGGCGGCGCTGCCAGCGCTGCTGCAGACCGCGGATGTGGCGGTTGATGCGCTGTTCGGTACGGGCTTGACGCGGCCCCTCGAGGGACCCTGGCGCGCGGCGGTGGAGGCGTTGAATGCGGCTCCTTGCCCGGTGCAGGCCATCGACCTACCTTCCGGGCTGGACGCTAACCATGGCTGGCCAGTGACTACTGCCACGCTCGCCGGCACCGCCGTGCGCGCGCAGTTCACCAGTACGTTTGTCGGGTGGAAGCCAGGGGTGTTGCTGGGCGCTGCCTATACCGGGCAGGTGCGGCTGCATTCGCTGGGCGTGCCGGCCGCAGCTTTTGGCCACGCGGTGCCCCAGCTGTGGCAGATACCGACCAGGGCCTTGCTGGCGCTGCCGGCCCGCGCGCGCGATGCGCACAAAGGCCGACATGGACATGTGATGGTGCTGGGCGGCGATGAAGGGATGCCAGGGGCGGTGCGCTTGGCGGGCGAAGCAGCGCTACGCGCGGGGGCGGGGCGGGTCACGGTGTGGACCCGCGGTGCGCATGTCGGCGCGGTGGTTGCTGGATGTCCGGAGCTGATGGTGCGCGAGGCTGGGTCGGCCTGCGGTTTGCGTGAACGACTCGCTGCCGCCGATGCCATCGTTTGCGGTCCTGGTCTTGGGCGCTGGACTTGGTCGCGCGAAGTGTTGGCCGATGCGCTGGCGGCTGCCGGCGACCGGCCTTTGGTCTTGGATGCGGATGCCCTCGCGTTGTTGCCGGTCGTTGCTGCTGGTAGGGCACTGCCGCCCTGCACCGTGTTAACCCCTCACCCGGGCGAGGCGGCCAGGTTGCTGGGCATCACGGTGGCGCAGGTCCAAGCGGACCGCGTGGCGGCCGTGCGGTGTCTGGCGGACCGCTGGCAGGCGACGGTGGTATTGAAAGGCGCCGGTACCCTCATCGCTGGCCCTGGCGAAGTAGCCCCTGTGGTCTGCGAGCGGGGTAATCCAGGCATGGGCACGGCCGGGCTCGGGGATGTGCTGGCCGGCGTGTGTGGCGCCTTGCTGGCGCAAGACCGCTGCGATCCTGCCTGGGCATTCGGGCCGGCGGCGCGCACGGCGCTGGTGGCGCTCGCCGTGCTGGCGCATGCCTGTGCGGGCGATCTGGCTGCCACGGTCGGTGGCGAGCGAGGCCTCATTGCCACAGACCTGTTCGCGCCGTTACGGTTATTGATGAACGGCCGCGAGGTGCCGGGCTGATGCACAGCAGCAGGTCGCCGGTCTTGGCCGAGCAGTCCCGGGCGTTGCCGGAGGAAGGGGCCACCCAGGCGCTGGGCGCTGCCTTGGCGCAGGCACTACGGGCGCTGCAGGCCGCGGGAGCGCCTCCGGTGTTCATCACTCTCGAAGGCGATCTGGGCGCTGGCAAAACCACGCTGGCACGTGCTTTGCTGCGGGCACTGGGCGTGATGGGGACGGTACGCAGCCCCACCTATACGCTGGTGGAGAGCTACGACACAACGCTGGGTGAGGTGCACCACCTGGACTGGTATCGGCTGGCCACAGCGGCTGACGTGGAGGCATTGGGCTTTCGCGAGCTGCGGCTGGCGCCGCTGGTGCTGGTGGAATGGCCGGAGCAAGTGCCTGCGGTGGCGGCGATGGCAGATCTTAAGATTGGCCTGCTGACCGTGGGCGAGGGGCGGCTAGCGACGCTTACCGCGTTAAGTCCCATCGGTAGGCAGTTGGCGTTGATTTTGCAGGACGAGTCTCAAGAGGCCTCTTCAACTCCATCATTTTCTTGATGTTTATGCGTTTTATGGGTAGAGTTAGGGACATGGCTGATTACCTCCGCTCGTCTCGCTTTAGCGTGTTGCAGCGCCTTTGTTTTGCCAGGGCCGCGCTGGCGGTGGTGGCGTGTCTGTCGCCGTGGATGGCGATAGGGGCGGCCCACAGCGCGTCACCGGAGGTGACGCCAGTGTCGCTGCGTCAAGTCAGTGTCACCGCTGCGACGACGCTCACCGGGGCGCGCGTTTGGCTGGAATTATCGGCGTCCGCCGAGCACAAAACATTTACGCTCGATAATCCGCCGCGCATTGTGGTGGACCTGAGCGGCGTGCAGCCGGTGGCCGGGTTGCCGCTCCCAGCCGTGGCGGTGGGGGATGGCGCGGCCTCGGTCCGCGCGGTCCGCATTGCCCCGCGTGGTGAGGGGACTCGGGTGGTCATCGACCTGACCGCGCCGACGGCCCATCACTCGCGTGCACTGGCGGGCAGTCCGCTGCCAGGCTCGCGCGTGGAGATTGAGATCGGCGTGCCACTACGCGCTGTGGCAACACTGGCTGCCAAGCCTGAGCCGTCCAAGCCTGCACCTGCGCCGTCCAAGCCTGCGCCGACCAAAATCGAGTCCATCAACCCGGCGCCCGTCCGTGTGGCGACGCGTGAACCGCACAGCGGCCGTGACTTGATGATCGCGATCGATGCCGGCCATGGTGGCAAAGACCCTGGCGCTATTGGCAGCCACGGCACCCGCGAGAAAGATGTGACGCTCGCGGTGGCGCGGCATCTGGCGGATGCTTTGAACCAAGAGCCGGGAATGCGCGCTTATCTGGTGCGGGATGGCGACTATTTCATCGAGCTGCGGCAACGGATGGTTCGGGCGCGCAAGGCGGGCGCGGACTTGTTCGTCTCGATCCACGCTGACTCAGCGCCCAATCACGCCGCAGAAGGCTCGTCGATCTATATTCTTTCGCCGCGTGGCGCGAGCAGTGAGGCCGCGCGTTGGTTGGCTAACCGCGAGAACGCGGCGGATCTGGCTGGTAATGTGAAACTCGACGGTTTGGAGCCCATCGTGGCTTCGGTGCTCATGGACCTGTCACAAGGCGACACGATCAGCTCCAGCGACCGCGCAGCACGACAGGTGCTGGAGGAGCTTGACCGGATCGGTAATGTGCACAAGCGTGAAGTGCAGGCCGCCGGGTTCATGGTGTTGAAGTCGCCCGACATTCCCTCGTTGTTGGTGGAGACGGCGTTTATTAGCCACCCGGAGGAGGAGCGTCGTCTTGCTGATCCGGAACATCAGCAGCTATTGGCCAC
This sequence comes from Gammaproteobacteria bacterium, assembly GCA_947469285.1. Classification (GTDB taxonomy): domain Bacteria; phylum Pseudomonadota; class Gammaproteobacteria; order Steroidobacterales; family Steroidobacteraceae; genus CAIOHZ01. The sequence continues at coordinate 129,552 of CANIOW010000005.1, read as the reverse complement.
GGCCATTCAAAACGGACTACGCAACTATTTCCACGCCAATCCGCCACCGGGGACCCGAATTGCGCAGCTTGTAGCGGCCCGGCGCAGCGTCAGCACCAGCCTCGCGGCTATCGCCGCTCCCTAGCGCTCAGGCGTTAAGGGCAATCCCCTCTACAATGGGGGTATGCCTATCCTTCGCCTACCTTCCACACTGGTTGACCAAATCGCCGCCGGCGAAGTGGTTGAGCGTCCGGCTTCGGTGGCCAAAGAACTGATCGAAAACAGCCTGGATGCCGGTGCGCGGGCAATAGAAGTGGAAGTTGAGCGCGGTGGGCTCGGTTTGATCCGGATCCGGGACGACGGCCATGGCATTTCCAAGGACGAGTTGGTCCTGGCCCTGTCGCGTCACGCAACCTCGAAGATTACTTCGCTGGATGATCTGGCGGCGGTGCTGACCCTGGGCTTTCGTGGCGAGGCGCTGCCCTCCATTGCTTCCGTGTCGCGTTTCCAGCTGACCTCGCGTACTGCGGCTACTGCTCATGGTTGGCAGCTGGTGGCTGATGGCGGCGCGGTGGACGCGCCCGTGCCGGCGCCGCATCCGGTGGGCACGACTATCGAAGTGCGCGATCTGTTTCATCAGGTACCGGCCCGCCGCAAGTTCATGCGGACAGAATCCACCGAGTTTCAGCACCTGTATGGCATGGTAGAGCGTCTGGCACTGGCGAGGCCTGAAGTAGCGCTGACGCTGACACACAATGGGCGGCGTTTGCTGGCACTGCCGGTGGCCACCACCCAGGAGGCTCAGGCGCGGCGTATTGCCACCGTGCTGGATGCGGCGTTTGTGACGCACGCCTTGCATGTGGAGCACGAGTCAATTGGCCTGCGGCTCGAAGGGTGGTTGGGGCTGCCGACCGCCGCCCGGGGACAGCCGGACCGGCAATACCTGTTCGTTAATGGCCGGTTGGTGCGTGATCGTTTTCTGGCCAGCGCCGTACGCGTTGGCTACCGTGATGTGTTGTTTCACGGACGTCACCCTGCCTATGTGTTGAAGCTCACTCTCGACCCAACGCGGGTAGACGTGAACGCGCACCCGCAGAAGCTAGAAGTGCGCTTCCGTGACCCTGGCACCATTCACGATTTCGTGCGGCGCACGGTGGATGCCGCATTGGCGGCCACGCAGCCGCGCGACACTGCCGGGCCAGGGGCTGTGCATCTGCCGGCCACTGAGCCCCGCGTGGTCGAGGCGCCGTTGCAAGGCTCGTTGGCGGTGTATCCGGCGCACAGCACGTCGGGCCGTATCGGCGGTCACTATGACTGGACCGCCAGTGCGAATGCTTTCGGTGACAGTGTGGCTGAAGCCGCAGTTCCCGAAGTGCTGCCGCCGTTGGGATTTGCGCTGGGTCAAGTGCTCGGTCTGTACATCTTGGCGCAAGCGCAGGATTCGCTGGTGCTGGTGGACCAACATGCCGCTCACGAACGGGTGATTTACGAACAGCTGAAACTCGCGCACGCCACAAGAGGAATGGCGCGCCAAGCGCTGCTGGTGCCGCTAGCCGTAGAAGTGTCGCTCCCGGCCATGGAGGTTGCCGAAGAACATGCGGCGGCCTTGGCGGATCTTGGGTTGGTGGTAACGCCGGGCGGTCCACGTACGCTGTTGCTGCGGGAGGTGCCGGCGGTGTTTGGCACGCGGGACCTAGGTGGGCTGCTGCGGGATGCGCTGGCTGAACTGGCGGAGCGTGGTACCAGCGAGCGCCTCGAAGGCGCCGGACACCAGTTACTGGCTACGGTGGCCTGTCATGCTGCGGTCCGCGCCCATCGCACCCTGACGCTCGCGGAAATGAATGCTTTGCTGCGCGAGATGGAAAAAACCAACCGCAGTGACCAATGCAATCACGGTCGTCCCACGTGGGTACGCCTGTCAGTGGAGGAACTGGATCGCCTGTTCCTCCGCGGACGCTAAGGCGGCCTGGTGACGGGCTGGTCGCTCCCTGCTGCCCAGACGCCGCCAGTCTTGTTGATGGGCCCGACGGGTTCCGGCAAAACGGCTTTGGCACTGGCGCTGGCTGAGCGTTTTCGCTTCGGGGTGATTAGCGTGGATTCGGCGCTGGTTTACCGGGGGTTGGACATTGGCAGTGCCAAACCGGACGCGGCCACGCTCGCCCGGGTGCCGCATGCGCTGGTGGACGTGGCGGACCCGGCAGTGCCTTTTAGTACCGGCGACTTCCTGCGTCAGGTGGGCCCAGCGATGGCCGCCGTACGCGCCGCCGGCGAGGTGCCGTTGCTGGTGGGCGGCACTATGTTGTGGTTCCGCGCGCTGCAGGCGGGGCTGGCGGCCCTGCCAGCGGCCGATCCCGTGGTGCGGGCGGCGCTGGCCGCGGAGGCGCTTGAGCAGGGCTGGCCCGCCTTGCACGCGTATTTGGCAACGGTCGACCCGGTCGCCGCCGGTAGGATTCATCCGCAGGATGCGCAGCGCATTCAGCGCGCGCTGGAAGTCTTCCGGCTGACGGGACAGCCACTGTCCAGCTTTCACCGCGAGGATTTGCGTGGGGCAGGCCCGGGGGCAGCGTCTGGAGCGCTGGGTGGACAGCTTGCCGGGGCCTTGAAACTGGCGCTGATACCCGACGACCGTGCGGTCCTGCATACGCGGCTGGCGCAGCGTTTTCACGGCATGTTAGCGGCTGGGTTTTTGGGCGAAGTCCAGACGTTACGCGCCCGGGGTGATTTACAGCCGGAACTTCCCGCGCTGCGCGCAGTCGGATATAGGCAGTTGTGGGCTTATTTGGCCGGGGAGTGGTCGCTCGAGGCAGCGATAGAGGCCGGCATTGTCGCCACTCGTCAATTGGCAAAACGCCAGTTAACTTGGCTGCGGCGCGAACCTGGGATTGAAATAGCTCCGGCGGGCCCCACTGAAGACTGGGCAGCATCGTTAGTCTTGCAGCAGGGCGTTGCGCGGCGCTAAGGGCAGCGAAAAAAAAGCACCTGTTGCAGCGCAAGAAGCAGTGCTGCGCTGTGCTAGAGTTAACTCATGGTTGGCTGGCTTGCCCGCAGTTGCGGGGAGTGCCTACCGGAAATGAAAAATAGCGGCCCACCTGGTCGTGGACACCAGGGAAAGCTCATCTGGCCTGCCGGCCGGATGGGGCGGCCATCCAAAAATAGGGAGAATTCCACGTGGCCAGAGGTCAATCCTTGCAGGATCCATTTTTGAACGCGCTCCGCAAGGAACGTATCCCCGTGTCCATCTATCTGGTGAACGGCATCAAACTTCAAGGACAGGTCGATTCATTCGACCAGTTCGTGGTGCTGCTCAAGAACAGTGTCAGCCAGATGGTCTATAAGCACGCCATTTCCACCATCGTCCCGGCGCGCAATGTTCGTCTGCCCTCCGGCGATGGCAGCGATTCCGTGGATGACATCCCGGCGGTGGACTGACTACCACGTGACGGGCCTCCAAGCTCTGGTGAACACGCTTGTTTGACCGCCCGCGCAGTGGTGAACGGGCGTTGTTGGTCCGGGTCGGTATTGGTGGCCCGGTGTCGGCTGAGGACTTGCAAGAGTTCGAAGCGCTGGCGGAGTCTGCCGGTGCCATTGTGCTGGGTTCGGTCACGGGTCAGCGTCCTCGGCCGGATCCAAAATATTTCGTGGGCACCGGGAAGGCGGACGAAATTCGTCAGACCGCCGAAGAGCTCGACGCCGAGGTGGTGCTGTTTGACCACCCACTCAGCCCCAGCCAAGAGCGCAACCTGGAAAAGCTCACCGGTCGACGGGTACTCGATCGCAATGGGCTGATCCTCGATATCTTCGCGCAGCGCGCGCGCAGCCACGAGGGCAAGCTGCAAGTGGAACTGGCGCAGTTGAAGCACATGTCTACCCGCTTGGTACGTGGTTGGACGCATCTCGAGCGCCAGAAGGGCGGCATTGGCATGCGTGGCCCTGGCGAAAGCCAGCTGGAGACTGACCGCCGTCTGATCGGTGTGCGTATCCGTACGCTACGGCAACGCCTGGAAAAGCTCGCCCAGCAGCGTGACACGGGCCGTCAGGTGCGTAAGGAAGTGCCGGTGCCAGGCGTCGCTATCGTGGGCTACACCAACGCCGGCAAAAGCACCTTGTTCAATGCCGTGACGGGCGCCGCTGCTTACGCGGCCAATCAGTTGTTCGCCACGCTCGATCCCACCGTGCGCCGGCTGCGCCTACCGCATTGTCCTGACATTGTGCTAGCGGATACGGTGGGATTTATCCGTGACCTGCCCCATGAACTGGTGGCCGCTTTTCGCTCCACCTTGCTCGAGGCACGCGAGGCGGACCTGCATCTGCATGTGGTTGATGCCGCCGACACCGAACGTGCCGAACGTATTCGCCAGGTGGATGAGGTGCTGGCCAGCATCGGCGCGGACCGTATTCCCACTATTCAGGTGTTCAACAAGATCGACCTGCTCGAGGAGCCCGCGCGGATTGAACGCGACGAGCAGGGCCAGGTGAGCCGCGTGTTCCTCTCTGCCAGGACCGGGGAAGGGCTGGACCTCCTACGGCAGGCGCTCGCTGAACGGTTTGGGCGGCGGGTGGTGCGGCTGACGATGCGTCTGCCGCCGGTGGCCGGCCGCGCGCGCGCAGAGCTGTACCAGCGCGGTGCAGTCCAGCAGGAATCGGTCGCTGAAGATGGTACCTTTCACCTGTCGCTGGAAATGGCGGCTACTGATCTCGAAGCGCTTTGCCTGCGGGAACAGCTACCCCTGCCGCCAGAACTGTCTCCGTCCGTAGCTTCCCCGATGGCGGGTGAGCCTTGTGTCGCGCAGTCGCCCTTTCTACAATCCCACGGTACAGTTGCCGCTGTACCCGCGTAACCCCCGGAATTCCCATGCCAGCCGCTTCCTCTGTCGCTTATGCCCGCCGCGCCCGCCGCGGGTTGAACGCCCTGCTCGCCGCCGGCGTCGCGGTCGTGCTCCTCCCTTGGCGCGCTGCGGCCTGGAACGAATCGGGTGGTGGTAAAGACCCTTGGAAGAACCGCTCCCGTCCCGAAGACGGCCCGCCGGATCTCGACGATATCGTGCGCAACCTCCAGCGCAAGCTGGGTGGGCTGTTTGGCGGCGGCAAACCGCGTGGAGGTGCTGACGACGAAGAGCCGGCAGCAAGCTTCAACTGGACGGCCATTGCCATTTCTCTGGCGGTGCTGTGGGGCTTTACCGGTATGTATGTGGTGGGCGCGGCTGAACGCGCGGTGGTCACTCGCTTGGGTGCGTTTAGCTCCATTGCAGACCCGGGCATCAATTGGCACATTCCCTGGCCGATAGAAAAGCGGGTGGTGGTCAATACTTCTGAATTTGTTTCGTTTGCTGACAGCACGCGCATGCTCACCCAAGACGAAGCGCTGGTGGAGATTAACCTCGCGGTGCAATACCGTCGCAAAGACCCGGTGCAGTATCTGTTCAGTGTGGCGGACCCGGAACGTACCTTGGGCGAAGTCTCGGAAAGCGCCATCCGCGAGATCGTCGGCCAGAGCACTCTGGACGCCGTGCTCGAGAAAGGTCGTCAGGAAGTGGCCGTACGGACCAAAGATCTGGTGCAGCGCACGCTAGACCAGTATCGGACGGGTCTTGAAGTGATTTCCGTGAACCTGCAGGACGTCCGTGTGCCTGAGCAAGTAGCGCCCTCGCAGAAGGATGCCATCAAGGCCCGAGAGGACAAAGAGCGCTTCTCGCTGGAGGCACAGGCCTACGCCAACAATATTCTCCCAAACGCCCGCGGCACGGGGCAGCAGGCGATGGAAGATGCGGCCGCCTATCGCTCACGGGTCATGGCGGATGCAGATGGTGAAAGTGCGCGTTTCATTTCGTTGGCAGCGGCGTATGCCAAGGCGCCAGGGGTAACCCGGCAGCGCCTGTACTTCGAGACCATGGAACAAGTGTACTCGCAGAGCTCCAAGGTCATTGTCGACGGCAAAGCCGGGAATAACATGCTGTATCTGCCGCTGGATAAGCTGGTTGACCGCTCTCGCGGGCAGGCTGGAGCCACGTCAACCCAGGGGCCGGGAGCGACCTCCATTCCCCGCAACGGCGAGGTCACGGTGACTACCGTGCCACCTACACCTGAAGAGACCGACCTGCGTACTCGGGGGAACCGCTAATGGAAACACGTACGCTTGCCACCTTTGCGGGCGCCTTCGCTTTGTTGCTGGTGCTGTCGCAATCAATATTTGTGGTGAACCAGAACGAGCTGGCCATTCGCTCTGAGCTTGGCAAAATCATCGAGGCGGACTACCAACCGGGCCCGCATTTGAAGCTGCCGTTTGTAAATGACATCCGTCGTTTCGACAAACGTGTGCTCACGCGTAACTACCCGTCGGAGCAGTTTCTGACCAGCGAAGGTAAAATACTTAACGTCGATTTCTACGTGAAATGGCGTATCACGGATGTGTCCCAGTACTACCGTGCTACCAGTGGCAGCGAAGAGACTGCCGCCGCCCGCCTTGCAGAAATTGTCAAAGACGGCCTCAAGGGCGTTATCGCCAAGCGGACCATTCAGCAGGTGGTGGCGGCGCAACGCACGGAATTTATTGGCGACATGCTGTCGTTCGCCGGCAGTTCCGTGAAGCAACTGGGGGTGGCACTGGTGGATGTGCGCGTCAAGCGCATCGATCTGCCGGATGATGTCAGCGATTCTGTGTTCAATCGTATGCGTCAAGATTTCGCGCGTCAGGCAACGCAGTTACGTGCTGAGGGCCAAGAACAGGCCACGCGCATTCGGGCAGAAGCGGAACGCCAGCGCGTGGAGATTGTTGCCAACGCGCAGCGCGACGCTGAAAAAATCCGCGGTGAAGGTGATGCCAAGGCGACGGAAACCTATGCGTATGCCTATCAGAAGAATCCAGAGTTCTATGCCTTCCATCGCAGCATGCAGGCTTATCGTAAAGCGCTCGGTAAAGAGGGCGACGTGCTGGTGCTGTCCCCGGACAGTGAGTTTTTCCGTTACATGAAGCAGCCTGGGAGCGCCCGTTGAACCAACAGACTGCTGCTGTGAAGGTGGGTCGCAGCGTCATCGTCATCGGCACCCAATGGGGTGACGAGGGCAAGGGCAAAATCGTCGACTTGCTCACGGATCGGTGTGCCGCGGTAGCCCGTTTCCAAGGAGGCCATAACGCGGGCCACACCTTGGTGATCGGCGGCGAGAAAACCGTGCTGTCGCTCATTCCATCCGGCATTCTGCGCGACGGCGTGCGCTGCCTCATTGGCAATGGCGTAGTGGTTTCTCTGGCTGCGCTGCTGCGCGAGGCCGATATGCTGGCAGCCCGCGGCGTGCCGGTCTATGAGCGCCTGCGGCTGTCGCCCAATTGCCCGCTTATCCTGCCGTCGCACGTCGCGCTGGACAAGGCGCGCGAGCGCGCCCGCGGTGAAAATGCCATTGGTACCACCGGGCGCGGTATCGGCCCGGCCTACGAAGACAAGGTGTCGCGACGCGCGGTGCGTGTGGCGGATTTGTTCCAGCGTGAAAAGCTCGCAGCGAAGCTGGGTGAGTTACTAGACTTCCATAACTTCGTGCTGCAGCACTACTACAAAGAACCCGCGATTAGCTTTCAGGAAACCCTGGAGGAGATCCTCGCCCAAGGAGAGCGCGTCAAGCCGTTGGTGGAGGACATCAGTCTGACGCTCGGTCGTTTGCGGCGTGAGGGTGGCAATGTGCTGTTCGAGGGGGCCCAAGGGGCCTTGCTTGATGTGGATCTTGGGACTTACCCGTTTGTCACCTCGTCGAATACCACGGCAGGTAATGCCGGTACCGGCACTGGCATCGGGCCGCGCAACTTCGACTATGTGCTCGGTATTGTGAAGGCTTACACCACGCGTGTGGGGTCGGGGCCGTTTCCGACGGAACTGTTCGATGAGGCGGGTGAACATCTGTCGCGCGTTGGGCACGAGTTTGGTGCGGTCACCGGCCGTCGTCGGCGCACGGGCTGGTTCGATGCCGTCGCGCTGCGCCGGTCGATCCTCCATAACAGCGTGACGGGCCTGTGCATCACCAAGCTCGATGTGCTGGACGGGCTGGATACGCTGCGGCTATGCATCGGCTATCGTCGCGACGGCGAGGTGAGCCTTGAGCCGCCCTTGCTGGCAGATCACTACGCCGATTGCGAGCCGGTGTATGAAGACATGCCCGGCTGGACCGACAGCACGGTCGGGGTGACCGACTACGCAGCGCTGCCGGTCAATGCACGGCGTTATCTCGAGCGAATCGAGGCACTGGTGGGCGCGCCGCTGGATATTGTCAGTACCGGGCCGGACCGCCAGCAAACCATCGTGCGTCGGCATCCCTTTGCCTGATCCCACCAGGAGGCCTCTGATGCGCCCGTTCGTTGCCTTGCTGCTCGCTGGATGCGCTTGTGGTGTGGCGCCGTTGGTGCACGGCGCCGCTCCGTCTGAACCGGCTTCAATGGCGCCGCCTACCGGTGCGCCACTCGCAGCCCCGACCGAGACGCCAACGACCCCCGCGCCGGTGACGCCGGAGGCGGACCGTGCCGTTCTGCGCGCGCTTGAAGGGCTTGGGCAGGACTACACCATCGACCCAGAGGGCGATTTCAAGCTCGAGCTGGGCTTCGATGACAAACGCTCGCAGGTGGTGTTTATTAACTCCAGCACCGAGTCACTGGCGAACCTGCGGCTGCGGGAAGTGTGGGCCATTGCGATGGTCTATAACGCCAACCAGCCGCCGGCGGAACTGCCACGCACCTTGCTGGTGGAAAACTCGCGCAAAAAACTCGGCGGGTGGCAATTACGGGAGCTGGGGGAACGCTCGGCGCTGGTGTATTGCATGCAGGTGCCGGCAGATTTGGCCGGCGAAAGCCTCAAGGCCGCCTACTTGCAGACAGCTATCATCGCTGATGAGAAAGAAAAAGAGTTGTCCGGCGACCAAGACGCCTACTAGCGAGCGTCCAGCGCGGACTGCAGCTGTTGCCGGTCCAGTGCGCCTTCCCATGCCGAGATGACGATGGTGGCTACCGCGTTGCCCATGAAGTTGGTCAGTGATCGGCATTCGCTCATGAAACGGTCGATACCCAGGATGAGCGCCAGTCCTGCCACCGGAATGGTCGGGATGATCGTTAGGGTCGCCGCTAGGGTGATGAATCCCGCGCCGGTCACGCCTGCAGCTCCTTTCGAGCTGACCATGGCGACGAGCAGCAGCAACAGCTGCTGCTGCAGTGTCAGCGGAATATCCAACGCCTGTGCGATGAACAACGCGGCGAGGGTCATGTAGAGATTGGTGCCGTCGAGGTTAAACGAATAACCGGTAGGAACGACCAGTCCTACCACCGACTTGCGGCAACCCGCGGCTTCCATCTTTTCCATGAGGCTTGGCAACGCGGCTTCGGAGGATGAGGTGCCAAATACCAGCAGCAGTTCCTGCTTTAGATAGCGGCTCAGCTTGAATACGGAGAAGCCGTTGCTGCGGGCAATGCCCCCTAGCACAAGCACAACGAACAGCAGCGAAGTGACATAAAACGTCGCCACCAGCTTGGCCAGGCCCAGTAGCGTACCCAGCCCGTACTGCCCCACCGTGAAGGCCATGGCGCCGAAGGCGCCGATAGGGGCTAGCCGCATCAGCATGGCTACCAGTTGAAACACCAGTTGTCTGGCGCTTTCGAGGAAGGAAAACAAGGGTTCGCCGCGCTCGCCAATGCGAACCAGCCCAAGGCCGCACAGCAGGGCAACTAACAGTACTGGCAGTAGAGCGCTTTGCGTTAAGGCACCTAGGAGCGTGTCTGGGATGATATTCAGTAAAAATGGCACGATGCCAGTGGCTGCTGCCTGCTGCGCATACGCGCTGACGGTGGTGGCTTCCAGCGTCGCCGGGTTGATATGCAGACCCGCGCCCGGGCGCACGCTGTTGGCCACCAGAAGGCCGATGACCAACGCCAAGGTCGAAACGGCCATGAAATAAGCCAGCGCTTTCATGGCTACCCGGCCAACCAGGCCGCTGTCGCGGGCACTGGCAATGCCAGTGACCAATGACAGAAACACTACCGGTCCGATGAGCATGCGCACCAGCTTGATGAAGGCGTCCCCGAGAGGTTTTAGGGCCGCGCCGGTATCGGGCCAGAGAGCGCCGACCAAGACTCCTAAAGCAATGCCAACCAGCACTTGGAGGTACAGCCGAGAGCGCGGTTTCGGTGGGTGTAGTGGTGAAGCGTTGGCAACATGCATGAGGTGAAACTCTGACGGGTTTGTATACTGAGCAAAGGCCAGCCTAACGAGGGAGCCGGGTCCGTGTCTAACTACCTTTTCGACGCACTGCTCCCGATGACAGTGGATACCGGCGAAGCGGTGTTCGCGGCAATGGCGGACGGTACCACGCTCAGCTACGCCGAGGTGGATGCGCGGACCGCGCAGTGGGCACAGGTGTTGGTGGCCGCGGGGGTGCAGCCGGGCGACCGCGTAGCCGCGCAGGTAGAAAAAAGCGTCGAAGCCTTATTGCTGTATTTGGCGAGCCTACGCTGCGGCGCGGTGTTCTTGGCGTTGAACCCCGCTTATACCACTACCGAGGTGGCGTATTTTTTGGGCGATGCCACGCCAACCGTGTTCGTTTGCGATCCGGCACTGGTAGCGCGGCTGACTCCAGTGGCGGTGGCAGCCGGTGTGTCGCAGGTGCTGACGTTATCGGCTGCCGGTAGTGGCAGTCTGCTCGAGCAGGCGCAAAGCTATGGCACGGTGTTCGCACCGCTCGCGCGTCAGGCAGATGATCTGGCAGCGCTTCTCTATACCTCTGGCACCACCGGTCGCAGTAAGGGAGCTATGCTGACGCATGGCAATTTGCTGTCCAATGCCCGTACGCTTGGTGCTGCCTGGCGTTTCACGGCAGCCGATCGCCTGCTGCACGCCTTGCCGGTGTATCACACCCACGGCTTGTTTGTAGCCACCAATGTAACGCTGCTCGCCCGTGCCAGTCTTTGGCTACTGCCGCGTTTTGAGTTGCCTGAGGTACTGCGGTTGTTGCCGCAATCCACGGTAATGATGGGGGTGCCAACCTTTTATACCCGCTTGCTCGCCTGCGCCGAATTTCGTCGCGAGACGGCAGCGTCGGTGCGGGTTTTTATCTCAGGTTCAGCGCCGCTGACTGCCACGACTCATCGCGAATTTTCCGCGCGGACCGGACAGGCTATTCTGGAACGCTATGGGATGACGGAGACCAATATGATTACCTCCAATCCCTATGCTGGCCCCCGCGTGCCCGGCAGCGTTGGGCCGGCACTGCCGGAGGTGGAGGTGAGGATCTGCGCAGAAGACGGCAGTGTGGTCCTGCCGGCTGGTGACGTGGGCGTCATTGAGGTACGTGGGCCGAATGTGTTTCCCGGTTACTGGCGGCAGCCCGATAAAACAGCGGTGGAATTTCGCAGCGATGGTTTCTTTATCACCGGTGATCTTGGCCGGCTGGACGCGGCGGGGTACGTGCACATTGTGGGTCGTGCCAAAGACTTGGTCATCAGCGGCGGTTTGAATGTTTATCCGGCAGAGGTGGAGGCGGCGCTAGACGCCCTGCCCGGCGTCGCGGAGAGCGCGGTTATTGGCCTGCCCCATGACGACCTAGGAGAAGTGGTGGTGGCGGTGGTGGTGCCACGGGCGGGCGTAGTACTCGAGCCGGATACTCTACTGCATGCACTGGCCACCACCCTCGCGCGTTATAAACAGCCGCGACAGATTTTCTTGGTCGCCGAATTGCCCCGCAACGCCATGGGCAAGGTGCAGAAGAACCGGCTGCGCGAACAGTACGCCTGAGCAGCTGTTTTAGCGGGTGAGTATGCCGGTATCGATCTCGCTGCTGTTCGCTGGCAGGTCCAGAAACAGGCCATCCTGGGCCGCACGCCAGCCAGTAGGGCGCACGGCATCAACGCCACGGAAGAAGGCACGTTTCACCAGTGGATGGGTGGCGGGCGGTGAGAAATGGGTGAACACCAGTTCACGTACTCCGGCGGTGTTTGCCAGACGCGCGGCCTCTACTGGCGTGGTGTGGTAGTCGTTGGTGTCGGCCAGTAGTAAACCCAGGGTAGCGTTCCCAGCGGCCGTCGATTCTCGTGAGAGCATCGACATCAGGTGCTTGGCTTGCGCCTCATGCACCAAGACATCGACGCCATGAGCCGCAATGGCCAGCGGGGCGTAGAGCCGCGTGTCACCACTGACGACGAGGCTGCGACCTCGGTAATCAAAGCGGTAGCCATACGCGGGTCGCACTACCCCATGGTCGACGGCGAAGGCCGTGATGCGCAGTCCGTCATGCTCCAGCAGTACCGCTGAGGGTAGTCCAGGCAGGGGGCCGGCCGCCTCCAGAGAGACACGATGCGCCACGAGCGTGGCCGCCGCGAGAGGCAGAATGCCGCGGTTGCGTGCGTGATGCGCATGTCGGGCTTGTTGGTCGAGCGCATAGGCTTCATTGAAGCCGGCGACAACCCGTTCCACACCGAGAGGGCCATACACCGGGAGTGGCTGCTGGCGTCCCTGGACCCAGGACTGCATATTCAGTTCGCCAAGATCGCCAATGTGATCGGAGTGGAAGTGGGTCAGCAGCACGCCGCTGAGTGCTGGCAACGGCGCACGCCAGGCGACCAGGTTTTCCGTGGACTTTGGACCACTATCTACCAGATAGAACTGTTGGCCGGCAAAGACGGCGAGACAGCTCTTTGCTGCTTGTGGGTCGGGGAACGGTGCTCCCGTGCCGCAAAACACAATCCGCAGCGCATTACCGGCACGCATCCGTGGCAGGGTGACGCGCAGCTGCTGCGCAGCCATGCGCCGCAGTAGCAACTCTTGCAATGCCGGGGAGTACCACAAGGCGGTGGCCAGAGCGGCGGTGATGGCGGCTAAGACTGCCAGCAGCAATAGCAGGGCGCGGATGAGTCGACGCAACACAAAATTCTCCCCGAAGGGCAGACGCCCCCGGGGAGAGATTGTGAGGCACAGCCGCCCTCGTCAAGCGCTTATTGACGGTAGAGCGGTTGTGGCTCCCGTAGGGCTCACCGACAGACTGCCGTCGACGGATTTGAGCAGTAAGGGACGTTGCTCCAGCTAAACACTTCGCGGGTGCTAGTGTCGATGGTGATGCGCAGCCACTGTGACGGGTCGTTGGTAGAGCCCTGCACCACCACACGCTGCAGATTGGGGACTGCTGGCGTATGGTGATAGCCGCCGGTGATGCTGGCTGGGTCCGCCAGTGGGCGGTCCGCCAGGAACAGGTGGGTATCACCATTGATGACCAGTACTGGGCGACGGAAGGCTAATGCCTGTGCCGCCAGTTCTTGGACGAACGGTGTGTAGTTGCTCAGGCCGCCAGAGGACGCGAATTCGGCATCCCACAAGTCCGCTTGCTCGGCCACGACCAGCGCTTTGGCGCCGTTACGACGCGCGTAGGCAAAGGCTGCCTTCAGCCAGCGGAGGTTGGCCGGCGCACGGTCTGCTCGTTCTGCTATCTGGTTGGCATCTGCAAAATCGCCAGTCCACGCGGTAGCGTCATCATTCGAGCCGCCTGGAATGTTCAGCGTGACGAAGACCGTTTTACCTTGCTGCCACATGACATTTTCGACGAACTTCGAGTCGGCGGGGAAGGCGGGGTCGAAATAGTCCGCTTGACTGAAGACGCGTTTTTCCTGGCGACCCAGCGACACGCCGGGCTTTGCAAAAAACAGGCTGCGGACACTGTCCAGTTCTCTCAGGGGTGCGCCGCTGCTCTTTTGCTTCGATTTATGGCAATCCGCCCATTCGTTGTCCCCCGGCGTATAGACCAGCGGGGCGTCAAATTGCTGGAAGCGATTGAAAACCGCTTGATTCCAGCCTGGGTTCGAGGTGGCGATGGGCGGCAAGATGCCAGCACTGGTACAAGGCATGCTGCCGGAGTGCAGATCGCCGACGTGTACCACGAGGTTTACCGTGGTATCAGTGTTGATCGAGTTGATCAACAAGTGGGCATTGTCCAGCAGAAACTGGCTGTACGGCCAGTCACCGATGGCGGCGATGACGGTTTTATTTTCAGTGTTGTTATCGGCAACAGCGGTGGGAGTGACTAACAGCGAGCTGCACACAGTTGCTGTCAGCGTGATGGCTGCAAGTGCCGCGCGGAGGGGTGTTTTCACGAACTGGATCCTTTGAGCGAGTTAAAAGAACGTCAACCATGTGGAACGCTGTTCACCTTCGCTGTTCGGTGCTGCAGCGCGATGACACAGGGGTGACGCTTCTATGACTCTTAGGGTCCTGTCCGCGGTTCAGGTGATGAATTTACCGCGGCGGCATCTGGGGCCGTCGGTCGGGTCGTTCGTGACGTTCTTCCGCTGGTGGCTCGGGGCTTTCCGGCGGCGCGGGCCGTGGTGCCACTGGCGGCCGGGGCGGGGACGAGCGTGGCACCGGTTGACGCATGAAGGGCGGCCGTTCCCCCGGTAACGGCGGCAAATGCACGCCGGGTGGCGTTAGTGGTGGCTGCGCCTGCGGGGGTGGCAGCGTGGGGGGTTGTGGCGCACGCGGTGCTCGCCAGTCCGGGTGACGACTGGGTGGTGGCACGTCCACCGGGCGCGGTGTGGATGGGCGGTGCAGTCGGGGTGGCGGTAACGGGGTTGGACGTGGTACGCGGCGTTGATCCCAACGATCCCAATGGCGGTGACGGCGCTCCCATTGCGCTCCCCAGTGGCTGCCCCAACGCGGTGGCGCATCCAGCGCCCACAGCACAAAAAATGGCGGCGGGCGGCGGTAATAACGCACGGGTACCCGCAGCAGGAACAACGGCACTTCGTCCCGCTCCATGCGGTACCAGGGGCCGTCGTACCAGTCGCTGGTGTACCAATCGTCCTCTTCGAAGACCCAGTAGCGGTTCTCGTAGAAAAAGTAATTGGAGGCTAGCTGTGGGGCGTAGTACACCGGGTATCCCGGAATGAGCGTGAGATGCGGATATTGGTTGAACCGCAGGCCCAGGCGCCCCCCAGGAATGCCCACACGGAGGGCAACGCTCAGCTCCGGGTCGTGATGGCGGTCCGCCGCAGGGGCAGACTCGGCGACGGCATTTACGGCGGTTAGCGGCACCAAAAGTGACAGCGCCAAGAGAATGGTGCGCATGTTTACAAGCTCTCCTGAGAGTTCAGAGAGCCATTAGGCAGGGGAGATGAGGCATCGGGCTATGCGAACAAGACGCAAGCCGCCATGGGGCATTGGCTGCCGAAGGCTTAAGGGTTGACCTTGGATTTAGGTCGTTCCCCTGCGAGGGGGAATGGTGCCCAGGAAGGGACTCGAACCCCCACGGTGTTACCCGCTAGTACCTGAAACTAGTGCGTCTACCAATTCCGCCACCTGGGCAAGGTGCTCGCGCAGGGAGCCTGCAACGAGACGCGGAAAGGTACTGGTCGGCGGCCAACTTGTCAACGGGCCTCGCCGCCCCAATGCTGGGGGAAAGCGCCCGTGGCGCGCCGGGGCAGGGTATGCTGCCGGTTCAGTTTCCAAGGATATGACATGCCCGACTCCCGTCGGAAGAGAAAAGAAGCCGCCGTCGCCCGCGATCCGCATCATTGGCAGCAAGCGGACACCCGCCAGACCGCTGAGGCGGTCAAGTACGAAACCCCCATCCCCAGCCGCGAGTTCCTGCTCGAAACGCTGCGCGAAGCGGGAATGCCTTTGACGGCCGATGCGATCGCAGAGCGCCTCGAGTTGGGCGTCGAGCCGCTGCGTTCGGCGCTGGACAAGCGACTGGGCGCGATGGTGCGCGACGGGCAGCTCATCGCTAACCGCAATCGCGAGTTCCTGCTCGTCTCGCGCACCTCGCTCGTGGTCGGCCGCGTCATTGGCCATCGGGACGGCTTTGGCTTTCTGGTGCCTGACGATGGCACGCCAGACGTATTTCTCTCGCCGCGACAGATGCGCGAGATGATGGATGGTGACCGCGTGGCGGTACGTCTTAGTGGTGTCGATGCGCGCGGCCGCCCGGAAGGCAGTCTGGTGGAAGTGCTGGAGCGCAAGACCCAGCAGATTGCTGGCCGCTTTGCCATTGAAGGTGGGGTTGGCTTTATCACCCCCAGTAACCGTCGCTTGTCGCATCGCGTGGTGGTGCCGCCGCCGGGTAAGGGTGAAACGCCCTGGCCCAAAGCGGGTTCATTGGTGGTCGCTACGCTAACGCAACCACCGTCCCGTCATGCAGATCCCGTGGGCAATATCTCACGCACCATCGATCAAGAGCATCTGGCAGACATGGCGGTGGAGGTGGCGATTGCCTCGCACCAGTTGCCAGCAGAGTTCACCGCAGCGGTGCTGCGTGAAGCACGCAAGTTCGGCAAGTCAGTTGATCTTGGAACGGCCGGCGCGCGACTTGATGTGCGCGACCTGCCCTTGGTGACTATTGACGGTGAGGACTCGCGCGATTTCGACGACGCCGTGTACGCCGCTCCAGTGCGGGGAGGTGGTTGGCGGGTCGTGGTGGCGATCGCCGACGTGTCGCATTACGTACGGCCCGGTATGGCACTGGACGATGAAGCTCGCGAGCGGGCCACATCCGTGTATTTTCCGCACCGCGTACTACCGATGTTGCCGGAACAGTTGTCCAATCAACTGTGCTCGCTCATGCCAGAGGTGGAGCGCTTGTGTCTGGTGTGCGACATGCGGATCGACGCGGAAGGCAAGGTGGCACGGGCTCGTTTTGCCAGTGCCGTGATGCGTTCACATGCGAGGCTTACCTATTCGCGCACAGCGGCCATTTTGGTGGCGCGTGACCGCGAAGCGTCCGAAGGACTGTCGGCGGAGGTGCTCGGTTCGCTGCAGGCGATGCACGAGGTGTATCGCGTGCTGCGGCGGCGTCGCGAAGAACGCGGCGCTTTGGATTTCGAATCTGCTGAAGTGCGAGTGGTTGTCGATGATGACGGTGGGGTAGCGGACCTGCGGGCCTATCCGCGCAACGATGCCCACCGACTGATCGAAGAATGCATGGTCGCGGCCAATGTCGAGGCGGCGCGCTTTCTGCATAAGCACAAGATGCCAGCCTTGTTCCGGGTGCATGCACCACCAGACGAAGAACGCATTGACGAACTGAAGCGCTTTCTGGCGACCCGGGGCGTGTTCCTGCCACAGGTGGCAGAGATTACGCCGCTGGTGCTGCAGGACACTTTGCGTCAGGTGCACGGTCGCCCGGATGCCGCGATGCTCGAAGGTATGATCATCCGTTCGCTGTCGCAAGCGGTGTATCAACCCGACAATATTGGTCATTTCGGCTTGGCGCTAGCGGAATACGCGCATTTCACCTCGCCCATTCGACGCTACCCAGACCTGCTGGTGCATCGCGCCATTCGTCACCTGCTGGAAGGCGGGAAGCGTGATGACTTCGTGCATGCCGAAGCGGCCATGGTGTTGTTCGGTCAGGAATGTTCGCTGCGCGAGCGACGTGCGGATGAAGCGGCGCGTGAGGTTACGGCGTTCCTGAAATGTGAATACGTGCGTCACCGCCTCGGCGAAGAGTTCGACGGCGTGGTCACCGGCGTGACAGAGTTTGGCTTGTTTGTGCAATTGCAGCCGCTGCAGGTGGATGGACTGGTGCACGTCTCGACGCTCGGGCAGGATTACTTCAGCTATGAGGCCGATCGCAAGTGTCTGACGGGCGAACGAACTGGCGTGCGCTATACCCTCGGCGACCGCGTGCGCGTCCGTGTGGTCCGCGTCGACAGCGGTGAGCGCAAAGTAGATCTGGAACTGCTCAGCGCCGAGCTGGGTGGCTTCCATCCGCGACGTCCGGAAGGCGGCTATGTGGCCGGGCCATTCCGTGGTGCCGGTAAAACGCCTGGGAAAACCGCTGGCAAGGCCACAGGAAAGGCGCCGGGGAAGGGCGCTGCTAAACCGGCGGGGAAGGGCAAAGGCAAGCCGGGAGCGAAGACTTTAGGTCCGTCCGGGCGCGGCAAGGCCAGCCCACGTCGGTCGAAATGACATGGCGCAGGAAGAACGCATCTACGGCTTACACGCCGTGCGCACGGTGCTGGAGCGGCGGCCCCAGGCGGTGCTGTCGCTGACCGTGCAGAGCGGGCGGCAAGACCAACGTTTGCAGGAGATTCTTGATCTCGCCCGGCCACATGGCATTACCGTGCAGCCACGCGGTGTCGCCGAATTGGACGCGGCAGCGGAAGGTGGCGTGCATCAGGGCGTGGTGGCCCGGGTTCGACCCGCGCCCATGCTCGATGAGGGCGATTTGCTGGATTTGGTGGACGGTCTGGGTCGCCCGGCTTTCTTGCTGATTCTGGATGGCGTGACGGACCCACATAACCTGGGTGCTTGCCTGCGGACGGCCGATGCGGCCGGTGTCGATTGCGTCGTGGCGCCGCGAGACCGGGCGGTAGGTCTGACACCAACCGTACGCAAGGTGGCGGCGGGTGCGGCTGAAACCATCCCGTTTGCTCAAGTCACGAACTTGGTGCGTACCCTGGAGTCGCTGAAACAGGCAGGGGTTTGGGTGGTGGGTACCGCAGGCGAAGCTGCCGACGAGCTATATACCGTGGATTTGACCGGCCCCCTCGCGGTAGTGATGGGGGCGGAAGGGGATGGGATGCGCCGCCTGACGCGCGAAACTTGTGACCGCTTGGTGCGCCTGCCGATGGCCGGTGGGGTGGAGAGCCTCAACGTGTCGGTGGCTACCGGCGTGGTGCTCTACGAGGCGGTTCGCCAGCGTCAGCGGTGAACTGTCGGCCGCGGGCTGGCCCATCTGCCCCGCGGTGTTTGAGTTACCCTCGCGGTGAGCGTATACTTCGCGGCTCGCTGCCCGGATCGTCCGGATAGCGTCCCCTGCCGCACCCACCGGTTCGCCCTCCTCGGGCGGCTGTTAACGGGGCGGCTGTTACCCAGAGGGAGAGACATGAGGCATTACGAAATCGTTATTCTGGTCCATCCGGATCAGAGCGAGCAGGTCCCCGCCATGGTGGAGCGCTATCAGGCGCTGATCACCGCTGGTGGTGGTGCAGTTCACCGGTTCGAAGATTGGGGTCGGCGTCAGCTGGCTTACCCGATCGCCAAGGTGCACAAGGCGCATTACCTGCTCCTAAACATCGAGACGGACCAGAAAACGCTGGATGAACTCAGCGGTTCATTCCGTTTCTCCGATGCCGTGCTGCGCCACTTGTGCATCAAAATGGATAAGGCCGTTACTGAGCCTTCCCCCATGATCCGCCCGCCGGAAGAGCGGGATAACCGCGACGACGATCGCGGCATGGACTTCGGCTGATCCTCAGGGGCACACACCATGTCACGTTATTTCCGTCGTAAAAAGTTCTGCCGTTTCACGGCAGATGAAGTCGAACAGATCGATTACAAAGATCTGGCGACCCTCAAGAACTACATCACCGAGACCGGCAAGATCGTTCCGAGCCGTATCACTGGCACGCGTTCGTTCTACCAGCGTCAGTTGTCGGAGGCTGTCAAACGCTCCCGCTTTCTGGCCTTGTTGCCGTACACGGACCAGCATTGACCGGTTGAAGGTGTCCGCCTCCTTCGCTGGCTGGTTGTTGCGTTCGCCGGCCCGGGCGGCCCTCGCGGCCGGTCTGGCCGGGTTGCTGGTGCTGCCGAGTGGCATCATGTTCACCGCGTGGGCGCCGGGCGCAGTGCTAGCGTGTCTGGTGCTAGCCGGTCGTGTGGGTACCCAATGGGTGCCGGCCGCACTGGTGGCGGCGGGCATTCCGCTGGCCTGGGGTTTGGGTCAGGGAGTGGGCAGTGTGATCGGCGCTGGTCTGGCGGCGGCGCTGCTGTTGCCAACTGTCGCGCTCGCCGCGTGGTTGCGCCGCAGCAATTCGCTCAGCTATACCGTGCAGTTGGCCACGGTGGCGGCGGTGCTCGCCGTTATTGGTGCGCATTTGCTGGTAGACGATTCGAAGACGTTTTGGCAGCCGGTCATTGTCGGTGTGGAGCAAATGCTCCAGCAGATGGGTGGCGCCGGTAACGAGGCGCATGAAATTGCCGAAGCCTACGGGCGCGTGGCGTGGGGAGTGGTCACCTGGTTGATCACCCTCTACGCGCTGCTCGGAGTGTTTGTTGGGTTGTATTGGTTCGGTCGTTCCCGCGATACGCAGGAACTGGGACCACGGTTTCGGGCCCTGAAGGTGGGTCGTGTGCTGGCGGTGTTTGCCGTGCTGGCGCTGGTCCTGACGGCACTGCGGGTTGCGCACGAGGCGGACGATGTGCTGTCGGTGATGGTGGGGGTGTTCCTGCTGCAGGGGCTTGCCTTGGTGCACTCGGCGCGTGAAGCCAATGGGTTCGGTGTCTGGGTGCTGGTGATGGTGTATGTTGGGTTGTTTCTCCCGCCCTTCACCGCAGTGGTTACGCCACTCCTGCTGCTGGCAGGCTGGCTGGATAACTGGTTTGATTTCCGCGCGCGTTGGGCGAAGCCCAGCGCGGTGGGTGAGTAGGTTTCTAGTGTTTTTCCTGTCCCCTCGAGGGTATTAAGATGGACGTCATCCTGCTGCAGAAGGTTGCCAATTTGGGCAACATCGGCGACCGCGTGAAAGTGAAGTCGGGCTACGGCCGTAACTTCCTAATGCCTACGGGCAAGGCCACGGTGGCCACGGTCTCCAACATCGCCAAGTTCGAAATCATTCGTGCCGACCTTGAAAAGAAGGCGGCGTCAGAACTGACCTCGGCTTCGGTGCGTGCTGAGGCGCTTAAAGAGTTCCGTTTGGAACTCAAAGCCAAAGCCGGCAATGAAGGCAAGCTGTTCGGTTCGGTGGGAACATCGGATATCGCCGATGCCATCACCGCTGCTGGTCATGTGGTTGAGCGCGCAGAAGTGCGTTTGACCGGTGGCCCGATTCGTCTGGTAGGCGAGCACGCCGTCACGCTGCATCTGCACGCTGACGTCAACGTGGTCATTACCGTCGCCATCACGCCAGAAGCCTAATCTGGTCGACTGATCCAGCCGGCGTGGCCTGCGGCTGCGCCTAGGGGGGAGGTCATGGACGAAAGCCCGCGCCAAGGCGGTCGCCGACGCCGGGGGTTCACCCTCCCGGAAGGCGAGTTCATGCGCCTGCCGCCGCACTCCATCGAAGCCGAACAGGCGGTGCTGGGGGCTTTGCTGCTCGATGCCCAGGCCTGGGACGCGGTGGCCGACGTGGTGACGTCGGATGAATTCTACCGCCGTGACCATCAACTGATCTTCTCTGGCATCGCTGGCGTGGTGGAAACCCGCGGCCCGTGCGATGCCGTTACCGTGGCTGAATATCTCGAGCGCAAGGGTTTGCTCGAGGAAGCCGGTGGTCTTGGGTATATCGCCACGCTGGCTCGTGACACGCCCAGTGCGGCGAACGTGCGAGTCTATGCCGATATTGTGCGTGAACGCGCGGTGCTGCGGGCTTTGGTCAGCGCGGGCGGTGAGATTGCCACGGCGGCGCTCGAGGCCAGTGGTCGCACGGCTTCAGAGCTGGTCGACGAAGCCGAGCGCAAAGTCTTCGCCATTGCCGAGCAGGGCGCCAAGGGCCGAGCGGGTTTTCAATCAGTGAAAGATGTGCTCCCAGGCACCATTGACCGGCTTGATCTGCTCCACCAAAATCCCGGGAAGCTGACCGGTGTCTCCACGGGCTTCAGCGAATTGGATCGCATGACCGCGGGCTTGCAGCCGGGTGATCTGGTAATTATTGCCGGCCGCCCGTCCATGGGTAAAACCACCTTGGCGATCAACATTGCGGAAAATGCGGCGGTGGGTCAGGGCGTTCCGGCAGCGATCTTTTCCATGGAAATGTCCGCTGAACAACTGAGCATGCGCATGATCAGTTCACTTGGCCGGGTGAACCAGAGCCACTTACGGACCGGTATGTTTAACGATGAGGACTGGACGCGCATTAACGCTGCGGTGGCGCAGATGTCTGCGGCTCCTATTTATATCGACGAGACGCCCTCACTGACGCCAACCGAAGTGCGTGCCCGTGCACGACGCCTGAAGCGCGAAAAAGGGCTGGGACTGATTGTCATCGATTATCTGCAGTTGATGCAGGTAGGCGGTAACACCGAGAACCGCGCCACCGAGATTTCCGCGATCTCCCGCGGCCTGAAAGCGCTGGCGAAGGAAATGCAATGCCCGGTCATTGCCCTGTCACAGCTGAACCGTTCAGTGGAGCAGCGCGCCGAGAAAAAGCCCGTGATGTCGGACTTGCGTGAGAGTGGCGCCATCGAGCAGGACGCCGATGTCATCATGATGATCTATCGCGAAGAGGTGTACGACCAGAGCACACCGCGCAAAGGCATTGCCGATATCATCATTACCAAACAACGTAACGGCCCCGTAGGCGAGGTGCAGCTGGCCTTCCTTGGTGAATACACCAAGTTTGAAAATCTGGCTACCGAAAACTGGGGTGGTGGCGGAGGCGATTACTGATGACGGCGCTGATTCGCGCGGTGGTCGAGACCGCTGCGTTGCGCCACAATCTTGCCGTCGTCCGGCGTCAGGCGCCGCATTCGCGGATCATGGCCGTGGTCAAAGCCAATGCCTATGGCCATGGGAGCGTGGTCGCGGCCAAAGCCCTGACTGACGCTGATGCATTCGCCGTGGCAAGGCTGGAGGAGGGCATTCAGCTGCGTGAGGCGGGCCTTGCGCATCGTGTTTTGTTGCTCGAGGGTGTGTTCGACGTAGCCCAGCTGTCTGCCGCGGCGCGTTACGACTTCGAGCTGGTAGTGCATTCCGCACTGCAAATCCACTTATTACAGGCTTGGCGTGGTGTGCATCGCTTCAAGGTGTGGCTCAAGCTCGACACTGGCATGCATCGGCTGGGGTTTCTACCGGTTGATTTTCCAGCGGCTTACCGCGCGCTGGGTGAGTGCGCGGCGGTCGAGGGCCCGCCCGTGCTGATGACCCATCTGGCTAGCGCGGATGCCTTAGAAGATACCCAGACCGCTGCCCAGCTGACCACGTTCGCCGGTCTCGTCGCTGGGTTGCCGGGAGAGCGGAGTATTGCGAACACGGCCGCCTTGTTTGGCTGGCCTGAAGCACAAGGCGCGCGGGGTGATTGGGTGCGGCCCGGGCTGGCCTTGTATGGCGGTTCGCCGTTCGCCGGGCAGCACGGCGCACAGTTTGGGTTGCGCCCTGCCATGACCTTGCTCTCGCAGGTCATCGCTGTGAAGACCGTCGCGACCGGTGGCCGCGTGGGCTACGGTGCCGTCTGGCGCGCACCGCGTGAGGTACGACTCGCTGTGGTGGCCGCGGGATATGCCGATGGCTATCCACGGAACACGGCCGCCGGTTGTCCCGTGCTGGTGAATGGTCGGGAGGCGAGGCTGATTGGCCGCGTGTCCATGGATATGCTAACCGTGGATGTGACGGAACATGCGGTGGTGGCGCCTGGTGATCCGGTGGTCCTGTGGGGCGAGGGAGTTCCGGTGGAGAGCGTAGCGGCGGCTGCGGGCACTATTTCCTGGGAACTGCTCTGTGGCGTCAGTCAACGCGTGCTGCTCGACCCACGCTGAGCCTGTTAAGCCTCAGCGTGGCATGAGGTCCAGCACCACCTGGGTCATGCCGAGGATGCCGGTGCGCAGAGTAGGCTCTGGGTCTGGCGCGAACAGCGGCGAGTGGGTCGAGGGCATCACGCGGCCTTCTGCCGTCGCCTTGGCGTACGCCGCCGGGTTGATGGCGCCGACGCGGAACATGACGCTGGGGAACTTGCCATCCAGCCCAAGGCGACCGAAGTCCTCGCTGCCCATGACCGCGGGCGGATGGTCGATATTCTCGGCACCCAGGGCCTTGCGGAGCGAGGCTTCCACGCGCTCGTTGAGCTTGGGGTCGTTGATGACCACCGGGGCGAATTCCGCATCGAGGACGGTGACTTCCGGCAGGCGCTCTTCAGGAATATCCATGGCGATGGCGGCACCCCGCGCGACGCGGCGCACGCCCGCGATGAGGATCTGGCGGGTCTCCTCGTCGTAGCTGCGCATGTTCAGTTCAAGTTTTACTTCCTCGGGAATAATGTTGCGCTTGGTGCCGCCGTGGATGGTGCCGATGGTGAGCACTGCCGGTTTCTGAGGGGAAGTGCTCCGGCTGACGATCGTCTGTAACTGCATGACGATACTGGCAGCCAGTACGACCGGGTCGCGTGCGGTTTGCGGGGCAGAGCCGTGGCCACCGACGCCGCGCACGCGGATGTCGACCTGTGTGGACTGCGCCATGGCCGGTCCTGGCGTGACACCGACACGACCCGCCGGCATGCCGCTCCAGTCGTGCAGAGCGAGGACGTAGTCGGGTTGCGGCACCTTATCGTATAGGCCATCGCGCACCATGGCCATGGCGCCATCGATGGTTTCTTCGGCGGGTTGCCCGAGCAAGATGAGCGTACCGCGCCACTGATTCTGCAGCGCTGCCAACTGGCGCGCGGTGCCTACCAGCGACGTGACGTGGATGTCGTGGCCACAGGCATGCATCACGCCCGTCTCCTGCCCGTTTGGCAGTCGTACCTTTACGGTACTGGCGTAGGGCAGGCCGGTTTTTTCCTCTACTGGCAAGGCGTCCATGTCGGCTCGTACCAATACCGTCGGGCCATCGCCGTTTTTCATGACGCCGACGAGGCCATAGCCTTTGTAGCCAGGGGCGAAATACTTACCGATGCCTTCCGTGACGGTAAAGCCGAGGCCGCGTAGTTCCGCTGCGAGCCGCGCGGAAGTTTTTTCTTCCATGCGGGACAGCTCCGGCGCTAGATGCAAATCTTTGTAGAGGTTCAGCAGTTGTGGCATGTCGGCGTCGAGACGGCGACGGTCTGGCATGGCGTCAGCCGCGAGCACCATCGTGGTGGCGGCACTGGCTCCCAGAGCCAGTGCGCAGGCAAGGGCGAGGTGGGCATGACGCATGAGACAACTCCAAGAGCAATGAGATGGGCGCTATGGCCGCGAGTGTAGTAGACTTTACGGACCGGAGCGCAGCCCCTTGTGGCCGCTTTGGTGCTGCCCCGCAGCGGGGCAACGTGCCGACAGTGGTCGCCACGCCCCTCAATTTTCCAACCCTGAAGAGTCCCCCTACCTTGTCGTTTAATTCATTAGGCCTCGATGCGCGCCTCGTTCGTGCTATCGAAGAGCTGGGCTTTGCCACCCCGACCCCCATCCAACTGGGCGCCATTCCTCCGGCACTGCAAGGCCGCGACCTGCTGGCCTGTGCGATGACCGGGAGCGGCAAGACCGCCGCGTTCATGCTCCCCGTGCTCAACCGCCTGCTGGCGAATCCACGTCGCGCTACACGTGCGCTGGTGATTACGCCGACTCGTGAACTGGCGGCACAGATAGTCGAAGCCACGCAAGATTTCGCGCGGCACACCTCGATCAAGGTGGCGCCGATTTTTGGCGGTGTTGGCCACCGGCCGCAGGAAATGGCGTTCCGTGACAAGGTCGACATCATCGTCGCCTGCCCGGGTCGTCTGCTGGACCATTTCAAAGAGTCCTATGGGGTTCTGCCGGATCTTGAGGTGCTGGTGCTGGACGAAGCCGATCGCATGCTCGACATGGGCTTCCTACCCGATCTGCGCCGCGTGCTGCGTCATTTGCCACCACGTCAGCAAACGCTATTTTTCAGTGCAACAATGCCGCCGCCGATTGCGCAGCTCACCCGTGAAATGCTCAAGGACCCAATTGCCATCGACGTCGAGCGTCAGGCGAAGCCTGCTACGGGTGTAGAGCAGGCACTGTTTCCAGTGCCTTCGCACCTAAAGGGCGAGCTGATCAAGCGATTGATCGAGCAGGAGCAAGTGCAGGATGCGCTGGTCTTTACCCGCACCAAACATCGGGCTGACCGGCTGGCGAAGCAGCTGAATGCTGGCGGCATCACCGCTGAGCGTATTCACGGAAATCGCTCTCAGGCGCAGCGCGTCGCTGCTCTCGCTGGCTTCAAAGCAGGCAAGTTTCGCGTGCTCGTGGCAACTGACATCGCCGCTCGCGGTATCGATATCAACGAATTAGGTCATGTATTTAACTTCGATGTGCCCGAGGTGCCGGAGGATTACATCCACCGCGTGGGTCGTACGGCCCGTGCCGGTGCGACGGGCCGCGCGCTGACACTTTGCGCTCCGGACGAGGAAGGCGAGGTGCGCAGCATCGAGCGTTCGATCGGTCGGACGTTGCCGCGGATGAAGCTCCCGGAGTTCGACTACACCGCCAAGGGTGTGGAAGCGCTGGAAGTACCGATAGCCGAACGTATCGCCGCTATTCGCGCGCAGAAAGCACAGGCACGTGATAACGCACGGCGTAAGGACGAACGTCGTGGTGGTGCTGGGTCGGCAGCGCCGGCGCGTAGTCCGGGCAGTGCACCCAGTGGTGGTCGTGCGCCGGGCGGGCGTGGCCCGTCTGGCGGTCAGGGACGCGGTCAGGGGGGGCAGGGTGGTGGCCAGGGTCGTGGGCACCACAGCGGCGGTCGCGGTCGCTAAATGACGGCAGGCATGATTCCTCCGATCGCCGGCCCTTGGATTCTGGCGCAGATGAATGTGTCGCGCCTGCGCGAACCCATCGATGCGCCACGTTTGCTGCCGTTTGTGGAACGCATTGCGGCGGTGAATGCACTCGCCGACGCGGCACCCGGATTTCTTTGGCGTGAAGAGGATGGCACGGGGCCTGGTAATCTGGGCCATCGACCGTTCGGCGATGAGGTGATCTACAACCTCAGTCTGTGGCGCGACGTAGAATCGCTCGCCGCCTTTACTTATGGCCCGGAACATCGTGTGGTGATGCAGGACCGTGACGACTGGTTCCTGCCAGCTGCTGGCGTGACTTATGTGCTGTGGTGGGTGCCTGCCGGCCACCGGCCAACGGCTGCGGAAGGTGAGCTGCGTCTAGCGCAGCGAGCGGAGCACGGTGATACCGCAGCAGCGTTCAGTTTGCAGCAGCCTTTTCCAGCGCCAGTCACGGCCACTCTGCCGGGTACGCGGCTGAATAAATGGCTGGCAGAAACCGGCGTCTGTTCGCGGCGTGAGGCGGATGCCTGGATCGCCAATGGTCGCATT
This sequence comes from Gammaproteobacteria bacterium, assembly GCA_947469285.1. Lineage (GTDB taxonomy): Bacteria > Pseudomonadota > Gammaproteobacteria > Steroidobacterales > Steroidobacteraceae > CAIOHZ01. The sequence continues at coordinate 102,653 of CANIOW010000005.1, read as the reverse complement.
GTGATCAATGGTCAGCCTGCCGTTCTGGGAACCCGCGTGCAGGAGGGTGATAGCGTCTCCGTTGATGGTCTGCCAGCACAAGCGGTGCGGCGAAAAATCTATCTCGCCTTACACAAACCAGTGGGTATTGAATGCACCACGGACCGTCGTGTCCTGGGCAACATTGTCGATTTTGTGGGACACCATGAGCGCGTGTTTCCAATTGGTCGTCTGGACAAGGATTCAGAAGGTCTGATTCTGCTGACCAACGACGGTAATATCGTTAATGACCTGCTACGGGCCGAGCATGGTCATGAGAAAGAATATCTGGTGGAAGTCGACCGTCCGCTGACGCCAGCTTTTCTCGAAGCTCTCGCGCAGGGAGTGCCTATTTTAGATACCGTGACCTTGCCTTGCCGTACCTGGATGGTGGGTAAGAATACTTTCGGTATGGTGCTAACTCAGGGCCTGAATCGGCAGATTCGGCGCATGTGTGAACACTTCGACTACACCGTACGCCGGCTGCGCCGGGTGCGCATTGTCAATATCGAGCTGGGAGCGTTGCCGCAAGGCCGCTGGCGTGAACTGTCGGCGGTAGAACTCGCTGGCCTGTTGCCGGCGCATTTCGGCAGCGGCATGCCTGCCGCTGCTGCACGGGTAACGCTTAAACCTCGAAGAACGCCATCTTCACGCCCGCGAGGGTAATTACGTCGTTATCGACGAGTCGGCGAGCCTGCAAGCCGATAGGCTCACCGTTAACCTGCGGGAAATGTCCCGCCTCCCCGCTGTCGATATACATCAGGTAGTGTTGGTCGCCACGGCGAGTCACGGCGGCTACCTGTAGTCCGGGTCGTCCCAGTGTCGTCAGGACTTTGGTTAGCTCGAGTTCGCGACCAGAGAAGGGTCCGGACAACACATGCAGGCGCGACAGGCGACGCGGTGCAGCTTCGCTGGCACGGTGGGTCTGTGTCGGTGCAGCGGCTGTGCTGGCGTTCGCTAGTGGTTGTCGGCTAATAGGTCGCAGTCGGTCATCGGTGACGTCCGTCGACTGAATCACCAAGGTTTTTTCAAACTCATCATCACCGGCGTCAGCGTGACTATCAATGAAACGCAGCTGGTGATGCCCGATCGTGATGAGATCGTTGTGTTGTAGGGAATGTTTTTTAATTAACTTGCCGTTAACGTAGGTGCCGTTAGTTGAATTTAAATCTTCAAGAAATGAGTCGTTGAGGATATTGATAATGAGCGCATGATGACCGCTGACCGCCGTATTATCGATACGTACGTCGTTATCGGATAAGCGGCCGATGGTGCAGCGCTCTTTACTCATGTTGTATTCGGCTAGAGATCGTCCGTCCAGCGTCAGAATGAGGCGTGTCATCTGTCGTTACCTCCTGTAGTTGTCCATGGCACTGGCAGGCTTCAGTGCAGCCAGCTGCGCAAGCGCTCAATGATGCTCTTTTCCGCAGGGTAGACATCAATCACTCTAGCGAGCATGGCGGAGATGTTGTCACGTCCACCTTGTTCGTTGGCTAATTTCACCAGTTGTTGGCCCGCTACCTGTAAGTCGTGTCCAAAAGTACTTAAGGTTAGTTGCAGGTCTTCATCGGTCACCATGTCTGACAAGCCATCAGAGCAGAGCAAGAAACAATCGCCTGGTTGCGTTGGGAATTCATGAAGTTCCACGTCCACGGTGAGCTCTACGCCGAGGGCGCGGGTCACGTAATTTTTGTTCGTCGAGCGGGCCGCTTCCTCTGGAGTGTAAAATCCGCGGTCAACGAGTTCCTGCAGCAGGCTATGATCTTGGGTCATGCGCTCGAAACGCTCATTCCGTAGGCGATATAGTCGCGAATCGCCGACGTGCGCCACGCAAATATGGTTGTCATGAAACAGGCAGGCCACTATCGTGGTGCCCATGCCCTCGCACTGGGTTTGCGTCTTTGCGGTCTGATGGATCAGTTTGTTGGCGCGCAAGATAGCATCACGCAGCACGATGGACGGCCGTGATAGGCCGCTGACGGTGTCCCGATACTTCATTGATTGTACGGCGTAAGCCTCACGGACCAGGCTCATGATGGTCTTGACCGCTATGCCGCTGGCAATTTCGCCGGCATTGTATCCACCCATCCCATCGGCCAGCACGAATAACCCCAGGTCCGGGTCAGAACCGAGGGAATCTTCGTTATGCTCACGCACCCGACCGGTGTCGGTCAGCGCGAAGCTGCGAAGCTTGTTGCGTAGCGACAGATAACGGACTTCAGTCATCGTTGACCCCAATTTCGAAGGCGGCCGTCTGGCCAGCGCCAAGTACTGCAGCGCAGTGGCGTAGCGCAGAAGCCATCTCTACTCCAGTCTGGAAACGATGCGCGGGATCTTTCTCCAGAGCGTGGTCGATAATGAGTGCTGCGGCTGGTGGAAGATCCGGACGTAGTGTTTCTAGCGGCGGGTGGGGTGAATTGGCGATCTTGTCCATCAATGCCGTCATAGAGTCGGCGCGGAAGGGCAGTTGACCGGTCAATAACTGAAATAGAGTGATTCCCAGCGAAAACAAATCGCTAGTGCCCTTGAGTTTTTTCCCCTCAAGCTGTTCTGGCGACATGAATGAAGGCGTGCCGAGCACAATGCCGGTGCGCGTAGACGCAGAATTGGTGACCCTGGCGATGCCAAAGTCAGTGATTTTGGTGACGCCTGTAGATGGATTGTAAATGATGTTTCCGGGCTTGATATCCCGGTGCACCACTCCCTGCGTGTGGGCGTAATCCAAGCCTTCTGCAACGCGAGCGATTACTTCGAGAACCTCGGCATCCGGTAAGCGGCGATCGGAATTAGTGAAGTCGCTCAGTGTTTGTCCCTGAACGAACTCCATGGCGATGTAGGCAATTCCGCGGTCTTCACCGGCGTCGAATACAGTCACGATACGCGGATGTGCCAGCCTACCGGCCATTTCCGCTTCGCGAAAAAAGCGCGCCTTTAATTCGCTGGCATCAGATTCGTTGGCCTCATCCGACAAGGGGATGGCCTTGATCGCCACGACCCGGTTGATTTGCGGATCGCGCCCGACGTACACGGTGCCCATGGCACCACGACCGACTTCGCGGTCAAGTTCATAACGGCCGAGTTTGGGTTTTTCGGGGCGTTTGATGCGGCCTAGTAGCAGGTCGGCGACGTCGGCGGTTGAGGGATCCAGCATGCGTGAACTGAGTTGATTCGATAGTTCGCGCAGTGAGGTGTGGCCGGCTGCGGCCGCTGGGATCGGCAAGGCTTTGAGGTTGCGTGATCCGGTCAGTGTGGTCGCTTTGGCTGGGACGGCACTGGGCGGCACGGGTGGGCGTGGGATGACAGCAGTTGCCACCGGGTCCGTGGTATTCGTCGGTGCGTCAAGACCCAGCCGACTGGCCGTAGCGGCTTCCGCGGCGGTCAAGGTGGATGGTCGTGCCGGCACGGGTAGCGGGGTGGTTTGGCTGGAATAACCGTTAGCTGACCCTCGGGCTAAGTCGGCTTTGGAGCGAACGCGGGTGGGAAAGTGGGCGCCTTCTGAGGCTAAAAGGCTTTCGGCAATGGTTCGCTCGGGAATACGGAGCCGCCAGACCCAGGGTAGCAATGCCGCGAGCGCAATAACTACCGGCATCAATTGCACCACGGTGTTGTGCTCAGAGAGCAGCCAGAGTTCTAGTCCGATAATACCGACGGCCAAGCCGCTACCTGCCGCAATGCGGCCCACCGTCGGTAGCGTGGGAGCGACCAGCGCTGCGAAAGCGATGACGGCCGCCCACAGCAGTAGCACCAATAGACGTGTCCACAGGGGCTCGAGCAGATAGTCGCCGGCCATGAGGCTGGCGATGCGTAATGCCGTGCCGTCGCATTGCGACAGGCGTCGTCCGGCGGGTGTTGCCTCCAGCGGCATGTGTGGGCATACCACCACCACTCGGCCACGCACATCGTCGGGTGCTGCGGTAGGGGATATCCATTGGTTGGCCGAGGAGCGGTGGAGCGCCGTCGCGGCACCATAACGCGGTAGCCAAGTGGCATCGCCGGCTAACAGCAACTGCTGGGTGCCGGCGTTCACGGCACTTTCGCCACCACTGAGTTGTTCTGGCTTCATGCCATGGGCGACCAGCCAAGCGGCCAGGGCCACGGAAGGCACGGCGCCGTCCGGCGTCTCGAAATACAAGGCCTCATGACGCCGGATGCCATCGGCATCGATATGGGCCGGCGATAAGGTGGCTGAGACGGCCACCTGACTGAACCGTGCGAGTGGCCCCGCCACTGGTGGTAGGGCAGGAGCATCAATGGAGTTCAGCGCGGGCAGGGCCGTCAACGGGGTGCTGGGCTCTCCGGCAGGGCTTGGCACCTGCTCAGGCGCGACCAGTACAGCATGGCCACTGCGGCGCAGCGCCAGTTCTAGCCGGGCATCGTGGTCGAGTTCCTGCGCCCAGTTGCGTAGTCGAGTCTGGAGTGCCGGATCCTGACTGGCGCCGACGGCATCGAGCATGCCTTGTACTTGCGCGAGATCGCGAGCCGCTTGCGGTGTGTCTAGCGGGACTTGCAGCACTACCGCCAGTGCGCCGGCAGCCACGAGGTGTTCATGCAGACGCGCGAGTTCGGCACGGCTGAGACTGGTGCCGCTAGCACCGCCGGGCAAGGTGACTACGCGTACGGTGTCAATTTGCCGATTATCCGCGCGCTGAGTGATATCGGCCAGCAGACCATCCAAGGCCGCGGGAATGGCGTTACCAATGGTGCCAAACAGCAAGGCAAGCAGCATGGCAGCACCGATGGCGGCCACCAACCGGCGAAAAGGGGTGCTACGGGAGAAAAGCTGTAAGAGATCCAAGAGGGTCTTGTACCAACAGGTGCCGATGACGCGAGAATTATAAGGAGCCCGTGGCGCTGACACCGTGCCGCAAGTCTCACTGATGCACCATAATCCACCCTCCGATCAGGGATCCATCGACCAGGACAGGTGCAGCGTGGCAAGGGAAAAATCAACCTCAGGGCGGGGGCGGACGGTCTACGTTTGCGGCCAGTGTGGCGGGGAATCCCCCAAATGGCAGGGTCAATGCCCGGTCTGCCAGGAGTGGAATACCTTGACCGCTCTGCACGGCGTTGGCGCGGCTCCACGGGCTGGTGTGCGGCCAAACCGTGGGGGCGGGCGTAGTGCGGCCGCTGCCGGCAGTGTCCCGAGCGTATTGGCCAGCGACGCCGACGGTGAAGCAGAACGGTTGCCCACCGGTTTGCAGGAATTTGACCGGGTGCTTGGCGGTGGTCTCGTGGTCGGGTCGGTCACCCTGATTGGCGGGGACCCTGGGATTGGGAAGTCCACCCTGCTGTTACAGGCCGCGGCGGCTCTCTCGGCGGGGGTGGTGACCCTCTACGCCACGGGGGAGGAATCGCTACGGCAGGTGGGTTTGCGTGCGCGCCGGCTGGGATTGCATCCTGAGCGCTTGCAGCTATTGGCAGAAACTGGTGTTGAACAGGTCATCGAGGCGGCTACGAGCACGGGTGCGCGGGTGCTGGTGGTCGATTCTATCCAGACGATGGTGGCGGAGGGGGTCGACAGTAGCCCCGGATCCGTCACCCAGTTACGCGAGTCCGCGGCAATGCTGGTGCATTTTGCCAAATCTTCGGGCACGTCCGTGTTGATGATCGGTCATGTCACCAAGGAAGGCGCTATTGCCGGGCCACGTATTCTCGAACACATGGTGGATACGGTGCTGTATTTCGAGAGCGACTCTGGGAGTCGCTTCCGGGTCGTTCGCGCAGTGAAAAATCGTTTCGGCGCCGCCAATGAGATTGGGGTGTTTTCCATGGAAGAAGGTGGCCTCCGCGAGGTGCGTAACCCTTCTGCTATTTTTCTTTCGCGTCATGAAACGCCAGTGTCAGGCAGCGTGGTGATGGTGACCCGTGAAGGGACGCGCCCTATGCTCATCGAGGTGCAGGCGCTAGTAGATGAGTCTCATGCCGCGAACCCGCGCCGCGTGGCGGTGGGGCTGGAGGGAAACCGTCTGGCCTTGCTGCTGGCCGTGTTGCACCGCCATGGCGGCGTGTTGCTGTCGGCCCATGATGTGTTCGTGAACGTGGTGGGTGGTGTGCGCGTGAATGAAACCGCGGCGGATCTGCCGGCATTGCTCGCAGCGGTGTCGAGCCTGGATGATCGCCCATTGCTGCAGGATCTGGTGGTCTTCGGAGAAGTGGGGCTGGCCGGTGAGATTCGGCCAGTGCCTTTCGGAGAAGAGCGCTTACGTGAGGCAGCGAAGCACGGCTTCAAACGCGCCATCGTGCCGCGGCAGAATGCACCTAAACGCGATGATGCAGCACTGCATGGACTGGAAGTGATTGGGGTGAGCCGTCTCGAGGAAGCGCTGGCAGCGGCGCGACGCTGAATTAGCCGTTGAGACTGCTGCTGGAACCAGCAGTAGTCTCTTTGGCTGCGCGGATGCGCACCGTCTTTACTGCATTGTCTTGGGTCTGCAGTATTTCCATGGGGTAACCATGTAAACGCAGTCCAGTGCCTGGGGCCGGAATGGTTTCGAGGTATTCCAGAATCAGGCCATTGAGCGTCTTGGGTCCGTCGGTGGGGAACTGCCAACCGAGCGCACGGTTGATTTCGCGCAGCGACGCGCTGCCGGCCACGACCCAGACCGCGGGGCTTTCCTGGTGAATGTCGCGATGCAGTTGCGTGGGTGAGGTGGTGAATTCACCGACGATTTCTTCAAGGATGTCTTCCAGAGTAATCAGGCCCTGAACATCGCCATACTCGTCCACCACAAATGCCATGCGTTGGTGATCGCGTTGGAAATTCAGCAGTTGCTGGTTGAGCGTGGTGCCTTCGGGGACGTAGCAGGCTTCGCGTGCGCGGGCCAATTCGCTGAGCCGTTCGCGGGTGAGTTCGCCGCGTGCTAGGGCATGCACCACAGTCTTCATGTGCAGTACGCCGACAATATGGTCAAGTCCACCGGTATGGACTGGCAGGCGGGTATGCCGTGTTTCGCGCAGTTGAGCGAGTAGGTCATCCCAGCTGTCGTCTACATCAATGCCGGCCACGTCCTGACGGGGCACCATCACGTCATCAACGGTCATCGACTCTAGATCCAGAATACTCATGAGCATCTGCTGATGGCGCAGTGGGATGACAGCGCCCGCTTCGGCCACGACGGTGCGCAGTTCATCGGCGGACAGCGAATGCGAGGCCACCTGGCGAGCACTGAGGCCAAGCAGGCGCAGTAGCGCGTTGGCAAACAGGTTGACGACCCATACCAAGGGCGAGAGCACGGCGAGTAAAGGCCGGTAGACGTAGGCAGCGGGGTAGGCCAGCCGTTCAGGGTGCAATGCGCCGTAGGTTTTCGGGCCCACCTCGCACAGCACCAGCATGAGGAAGGTCAGCGCTCCTGCGGTAACCGATAACCACTCTTCGCCCCAGGTCTCGAGTGTCAGCAGCGCTGCCAGCGTGGCCGCGAGGGTGTTGGCGAGCGTGTTGCCGAGCAAGATGACGCCGATGAGGCGGTCAGGTTGCGACAATAACTGCTCTGCCAGCTTTGCGCCGCGATGTCCTTGTCTGGAGCGGGTCCGCAGTCGGTAGCGGTTGACGCTCATCAGCGCCGTTTCGGTACTGGAAAAAAACGCCGACAAGACGAAGCACAGCCCGATGAGGCTAAAAGTCAGGGTGACTGGCATCTCGGTCAATGCGGTTCCCGGACCTGAGTGATGGCGCTGATACTCAGCCCCAGTGACGGCCCAGCAGGCCTTCCAGAACAAAGCGGCTGCCGAAATAGGCGGTCGCCAGAATGACGTAACCGGTTAGCAGGAAGCGTAGCGCCTGGCGGCCCCGCCAACCAAACCGGTGCCGGCCCACGAGTAGCGTTCCGAAAATGCACCAGGCGACGATCGACAGGAAGGTCTTGTGGACCAGATGCTGGCCGAACAGATCCTGAATAAACAGGAATCCGGACAACAGCGACAGCGACAGCAGCATGAAACCAGCCAGTACGGTATTAAAGACCGCACTCTCCAGCGCTTCAAGCGGGGGCAGGGCGGCCAGCATGCCGAGGGGGCGGCGCTCACGCAGGCGTGCATTTTGTGCGGTCAGCAACACCACCAATACCGCGGCTACGGACAGCAGACCCGCGGCTAGCGCCGAGAGCAGGATATGGGCCATGAGGGCATAACCCATCGGTGCCACCCCGCTTAGGGTGCCACGTGATCCGCTGCCGACCGCCAGCACGGCGGCGGTCAGCCACAATGCCGCGGCCGCCCCTTGCAGTCGCCCCCGTAGGACACTGATCAGCCCCACCGTGGCGACGACGGCACCCACCATCGCAGCGGCATCGGCCAGGGTCAGCACAATCGCCTGTTCAGTCTGGAGTAGCGCTGGAGTGAGCGCGAATAACTGTAACACCAGGCCAACCGCGGCTGCCGCCGAGCCGGTCGTGGCCAGCACCCGCTGCTGGCGCGCGGTGCCAATCCAAGTCAACACGGCACCGAGGAGGTACAGCAGGGAGGCGAGCAGCGGATGTGGGGTCAGCACAGGGGTAGGGCTTCGGGTCGGTGATGACGGGCCTCCATGATGGCACAGGATGGGGCTGCTTTGAGTCCGCAAGCGGGCAGCGGCAATGCGATAATGGGATTCCTCAGGCCGCGTGGCCACCTTCGGGAACCGCCTACCTTATGTTCGACAAACTGACTGAACGCCTTTCTGGCGCTGTGGATGCCCTGCGTGGTCGCGGGCGTCTGACGGACGACAATATCGCTGACACCCTGCGCCAGGTGCGCATGGCGCTGCTCGAGGCGGACGTGGCCTTGCCGGTGGTGAAGTCGTTCATTGAGGCGGTGAAGCCGCGCGCGCTGGGTGCGGAAGTGCAAAAGAGCCTGACGCCAGGCCAGGTATTCGTGAAAATCCTGCACGAAGAGTTGGTGCAGGTGATGGGCCCCGAAGGCGGCCGGCTCGACTTGCGTGCGGTGTCGCCAGTGGTGCTACTGCTGGCAGGTCTGCAGGGGGCGGGCAAAACCACCACCGCTGCCAAACTCGCCAAGTGGCTGCAGGACACACAGAAAAAACGCGTGGCATTGGCCAGTACGGACATCTACCGACCGGCTGCGGTGACCCAGCTGGAACGGCTGGCGCAGCAAATTGAGGCTGGTTTTATCCCTACAGACTTAACCGCCAGCCCGGTTGAGATCGCGCGGCAGGCGCTCGCGGCAGCTCGGCAGGGGATGTATGACGTGCTCATCATCGACACGGCCGGACGGCTGCATGTCGATGGCGAGATGATGGCGGAAGTGCAAGCGATTGATGCGGCGGTGGGTGCTCACCAGCGCCTGTTCGTGGTGGACAGCATGGCCGGCCAGGACGCCATTAACGCCGCACGCGCCTTCAATGAAGCACTGGATCTGACCGGCGTTATTCTGACCAAGGCAGATGGCGACGCCCGTGGTGGGGCCGCGCTGTCGGTGCGTCATATCACCGGCAAACCGATTCTGTTTGTCGGTATGGGTGAAAAGGTCGATGCCCTCCAGCCGTTTCAACCTGAACGTATCGCTGGCCGGATTCTCGGCATGGGTGATGTGGTGGCCCTGGTCGAACAGGTGCAAGCCCAGGTTGACCACGAAAAAGCGGCGGCGCTGGCGCAAAAACTCCAAAAAGGACAGGGTTTCGATCTGTCGGATCTGCGTGAGCAGCTCACGCAGCTGCAAAATATGGGGGGCATCGCCTCCCTGATGGACAAGCTGCCTGCGCAATTATCCCGTCAAGCCGGTGCGGCTGCCGGCAATTTCGACGAACAGCAGTTGCGGCGGCAGGTGGCCATGATCGACTCCATGACGCGCCGCGAGCGTCGCCGACCGGACCTCATTGACGGCTCGCGTAAACGGCGTATTGCTGCCGGCTCCGGGACGCAGGTGCAGGATGTGAACCGCTTGTTGAAGCAGTTTTTGCAGATGCAAAAGGTCATGAAGAGCTTCGGCAAGGGGGGTATGAAAGGGATGATGCGTAGTCTCGGGGGCCGCCTGCCTGGCGGCTTTGGCGGCGGGTTCCCTGGGGGTTCCGGGGGGGGCATGGGTGGGGGTGGCGCCGGTGGGCGTGGGTAAGGCTTTCAAGCTCAAGGATTTTTGCGTAAGATAGCGGGCTAGCTGGTGGCTGGCTCTAGTGGCCTGTCACCCATTCGTTTTTTCGTTTTGCAGGAATTCAAGCACATGGTGACCATTCGTCTGACGCGTCGCGGTGGTAAGAAGGAGCCCTTCTACCACGTCGTCGTCACCGACAGCCGCAAGCGCCAGGGCGGCACTGTCCTCGAGCAGGTGGGTACGTTCAATCCGATAGCCCGCGGTAAGGAAGTGCAGCTCCGCCTGGATCTTGCGCGTATCGAGCACTGGGCTTCCCAGGGCGCTCGTCCCTCGGACCGCGTTTCGGCGCTGGTCGTTCAGTATAAGAAGCAGGCGGCCTGACGGTCCGCTGGTCGCGGCAGGTTCCCGCGCATGACCGCGGCGCCTGCCGTGCCGGCCAACGTTGCTGCATCGCCGCCCTCCGGGCGCATGGTGGTGCTGGGACGGTTGTTGGGAGTGTTTGGTGTTCGGGGAGAGCTGCGTCTGCAGTCCTTTACCTCGCCATCAGACGCGGTATTGAAATACCCCGCGCTGTATGCGGCCACGCCTCAAGGGGGGTGGCAGCCGTTCCGGTTCGCTGGTGGGCGGCCGCAGGGTGGTTTCTGGTTGGTGAAGATTGAGGGCGTGCAGGACCGTGATGTGGCGGCTACCTGGACTTTGCGTGAGGTGGCGGTGCCGCGTGCGGCACTGGCGCCCCCAGGTCCGGGCGAGTACTACCTCGACGACCTGCCGGGCATGGAAGTGACCACCTTGGACGGAACGCTGCTCGGGCGCGTCAGCCATCTGGTAGACACCCCTATTCACCCCATCATGGTGGTAGTGAAGGGCGAAGGCGAAGCGGCTGTCGAGGCCTGGGTGCCGGTGGTGCGTCAGCACGTGCGGGCGGTGGATCTGACCAGTGGACGGGTGACCGTGGACTGGGACTGGCCAGGGTCGTGATGAATTTTGAGGTGGTGACGCTGTTTCCGGACATTATCCGGGCCTACGTCGCCACTGGCATGGTGGGACGCGCGGTAGAACGCGGTCTCATCGCGGTGGGGACGTCAGACCCGCGCGACCATGCGGTAGACGTGCATCGCACGGTGGACGACCGCCCTTACGGCGGTGGCCCCGGAATGGTGCTGAAAATGGAGCCGTTGCGGACCGCATTGCGGGCGGCAGCGGGGCGGGCGCCGGCAGGCAGTCCCCGCGTGTATCTCTCGGCTCAGGGCCGGAGGTTCACGCAGGAGGACGCGCGGCGGTGGTCAACGGCACCGGGATTGGTGTTGTTGGCTGGTCGCTACGAGGGAGTGGATCAACGTCTCTTGGAGACTGAGATCGACGATGAAGTGTCCATTGGGGACTACGTGCTGACCGGCGGGGAACTGCCAGCGCTCGTGGTCCTCGACGCCGTGACGCGGTTGTTGCCCGGAGTACTGGGTGATGCCGACAGCGCGGTGCAGGAATCGTTCAGCGACGGGCTCCTCGATTGGCCGCATTACACGCGGCCCGAGGTGTTCGAGGGCCGGGCGGTGCCGGAGGTGCTCCTGGGTGGGCACCACGCCACCATCCGCCGTTGGCGGTTGCAGCAGGCTTTGCTGCTGACCGCGCAGCGTCGGCCCGATCTACTGGTCGCGCGTGGGTTGACGGCGGAAGAGCGCCGTCTCCTGGCGGAGGCCGGCATTGAGGCAGGTTTGGATGTGCCGGTGCGACGCCTTTGAGCGTCGAACGGGTGCAGCGTTTCGGTTCAGGGCTGGCGCATCGGTGTGCGGCACGGCGTGTTGTGGAGTGTCAGGAAACATGAATAAGTTCATCCAGGCGATCGAACAGCGGCAAATGACGCGCACTGTCCCGGCCTTCGGTCCCGGCGACACCGTCGTTGTGGAAGTGAAGGTCAAGGAAGGCGACCGTGAGCGCGTGCAGGCTTACGAAGGCGTGGTCATTGCCAAAAGCAACCGCGGCCTGAACAGCTCCTTCACGGTGCGCAAGATTTCGCACGGCGAGGGCGTTGAGCGCGTTTTTCAGGTGTATAGCCCGTCCATCGGCGAAATCACCGTTAAGCGCCGTGGTAACGTCCGCCGAGCCAAGCTCTACTACCTGCGCGAGCGCAGTGGCAAGAGCGCACGCATCGAAGAGAAGGTCTGAAATCTGGCGCGATCCGGCCGCGAGGCCGGGTTGTGCCTCTTTCATTCCGGCCACGGACTACCCTTTGCTGGGCGGGCCGTGGCTTTTTTGCGTCCTGCGGTAAACTGACGCCATGACTACACCGCCCCCCCTGCCGATCCCGCCGTCCCGCCCAGCAAACACTGTACTAGCGGCAGTGGGACGTGGATTCAAGCGCCTCTTTAGCGCGTTATTCCACACCCTCGATTTCCTCCGGAAGACGCTGCATTTCCTGCTGCTGCTGCTGCTGTTTGGGCTGGTGGCTGCTGCGGGGAATCCTTCCTTGCCAGTGGTTCCGGAGAAAGTGGCATTGATCCTCGCGCCCGAGGGTCGGTTGGTTGAAGAGCTGAGCGGCGATGCTTTCGATCGGGCACTGGCCCGCGCGAGCGGGGAGACGCGCGGCGAAGTGCTGGTGCGCGACGTAGTCGATGCCATTCAAGCGGCGGCCACTGATAAACGCATTCGCGTACTCGTGATTGATGGCAGCCACTTTGCCGGTGGTGGTCTGACCAAGCTAGAAGATGTGGCAAGGGCCATCGCTGTCTTCCGCAACAGCGGCAAACCGGTGTTGGCCTATGGTCAGTACTTTGATCAGGCGCAGTACCACTTGGCGGCGCAGGCCGATCAGGTATGGCTGGACCCGCTTGGCGCGGTCGCTATTGATGGTTACTCGGCTTACCGGACATTTTATCGGGGCACGCTCGATAAATTCGCGGTGGATATCAACGTGTTTCGTGCCGGTTCGCACAAGAGCTATGGCGATATGTTTACGCGCGAAACCATGTCTCCCGAAGAGAAAGCGGATGCTGCTGCCTGGCTTGGGGATGTGTGGCAGGTGTACCAGGGAGATGTCGCCGTACGGCGTCGACTGGCGCCCACGGCGCTGCAGGAGCAGGCCGAACAACTGGCTTCACGCCTGACTGAATTGCACGGTGACATGGCGCAGTTGGCACTTAAAGAGCGTCTCATCGACCGCATTGCCACGGCCGACGAATTCGAAGAGCGTGTCAAACAGTTGGCTGGAGAGGATGAAGACTCCCATTCCTTCAATGGCATTGACGCTGCGGACTACCTGCGGGTAGTGCATTCCAGTGAAGTGCTGCGCCCCGCGGCAGGTGACTCCGACCGACGGGTTGCCGTGCTGGTGGCCAGCGGCGAGATCGTCAATGGCGAAGCCCCTGGCGGTACCGTGGGTGGTGACACGCTCGCTGCGGCGCTGCGTGAATTAAGATTTGATGAAGACGTGAAAGCAGTGGTGCTGCGCATTGATAGCCCCGGTGGCAGCATGCTGGCATCGGAAGTGGTGCGGCGCGAGGTGTTAGCCCTCAAGGCCGCTGGCAAGCCGGTGGTCGCTTCGTTTGCGAGCGTGGCTGCATCGGGCGGCTACTATATAGCGGCGGCAGCCGACGAGATTGTGGCTCAGCCGGCCACTATCACCGGTTCCATTGGTGTGTTTGCCATCATTCCGACTTTCGAGCGTACGCTCGGCAAGCTGGGGATGACCGTGGATGGTATCGGCACCACGCCATTGGCGGGCAGCATGACCCTGGAACGTACTTTGCCGGATGACGTCAAGCGCATCGTGCAACTGGGTGTGGATGATGCCTATCACCGTTTTGTCACCATCGTGGCTGAAGGTCGCGGCAAGAAATATGCCGACATTGATGCGCTTGCTCAAGGCAAGGTTTGGTCGGGTAGTGACGCGAAGGAGGTCGGCCTGGTCGATACCTTGGGGGGGATGGACGTGGCAATTGCTGCTGCGGCCCGTCGTGCCCAGCTGGCGCCTGGCTACCGCATCGACTATCGCGAGCCGCCGCTCGACTGGACCGCCCGGCTGTTCATTGGCGCGCAAGCTAAATCCGCGGAGGCCATGGTGGCCTTAGGGTTGAGGCGTACGCCGACGCCGGCCGAACGGCTGTTACGTCGGGGTCTGGGCGATATGGAACTGGCGCTACAAGGCTATGGACGCCTAAACGACCCGCGTGGTCTGAACGCATGGTGCGCTTGCGATCTGCGCTGAAGGCTAAGCATTATTAGAAGAACTGATCGGACCCGTTTCCACCGGAGACCATCATGGCCACGAGCCCAGCAACCCTGCCTCCCATGCTCGGTGGAGGGGCCCCCTTGCTGGGGCACCTGCTGCCGTTCTTTCGTGATCCCGTCCGCTTGCTGCGTCGAGGGTACGAGGAAAACGGGGGCGTCTTTACGCTGAACCTTGGTGGTCGGCATCTCACGGTGCTGCTGGGCCCAGACCACCATCGGTTTTTCTTTGAAGAAACCAATAAGCTCCTGTCCATCCGCGACTCGATGCCGTTTTTCCTGAAGATGTTCTCACCCGATTTCTATAGCTTCGCTGAGATGGACGAATATCTACGCCAGCGGGCGGTGATCATGCCGCGCTTCAAAGCCACGGCCATGAAGCAATACGTCGGCATTATGGCTGGTGAGACGCTAAGTCTCATCGAGCGGTTGGGAGAGTGTGGTGAATTCGACCTCATTCCCACGCTCGGTCCTTTGGTCATGGATATTGCTGCGCACAGTTTCATGGGCAGTGAATTTCACGAGAAGATGGGTCCTGAATTTTTCGAGCTATTCCGGGATTTTTCTGCCGGCATGGAATTTGTCCTGCCACTGTGGTTGCCCACCCGGGCGCAGATCCGCAGTCAACGCGCCAAGAAGAAACTGCATCTTATTCTGCAGTCATGGATTGAAAAGCGCCGCGCTGCGCCTCTCGCGACCGCGGATTTTTTTCAGGGGATGGTGGAAGCGCGCTATCCCGATGGAGGCGCTATCCCGGATGAAATTTTACGGCATTTAATTTTGTTGCTGGTGTGGGCTGGGCATGAAACCACGGCTGGACAGGTCAGTTGGGTGTTGGCGGATATTTTGCAGAACCACGACTACCAAGCCGTGCTGCGTGCAGAAGTGAGCGCTATTCTTGGCGCTACCGATGGCCGCGATATTGGCTGGGAACAGGCCACAGCCATGCGGCAGATGGATTTCGCTTTGCGTGAATCTGAACGTCTGCATCCAGTGGCTTTTATGCTGTCACGCAAGGCCAGCGTCGATTTTGAGCATGACGGGTTTAAGTTCCGAAAAGGAGATTTCGTTCTGCTGGCCCCAGCCGTCAGTCACCGGATGCCTGGGCTGTGGAAAGACCCCGATGCCTACCAGCCTGAACGATTTAATCCGGAGCGTGAAGATTCGCAGACCGTGAGCAATAGCCTGATCGGTTTTGGTGGCGGCATGCATCGTTGTGCGGGGGTGAATTTTGCGCGCATGGAGATGAAGATCGTCGTGGCCTTGTTGTTGCAGCATTTCGACATGGAACTGATCGACGAAGTCCGTCCGGTCTCTGGCGTTGCCACCATGTGGCCGGCCCAGCCTTGCCGAGTGCGCTACCAGAAGCGTGGTGCGCGTGGTACGGCAGGGGCCGCCGATGTTGGTGCTCTAGCGCGCGCGGCTGGTTGTCCGGTGTCGCACTGATGGCCAAGGTGATCTATGTCCAGCCCGACGGGAAGGCGCAAACCTGCTTTAATTTTGAAGGCATGACGGTGATGCATCTGGCGGTGGGCCATCTGGTTGATGGTATCGATGCGGTTTGCGGCGGCGTCATGCAATGCGGGACCTGCCACTGTTATATCGATCCCGCCTGGTCAGCGCGCGTCGGCGGTGCTAGTGGTGACGAGGCGCTGATGTTGGCAGCCATGGCGGATGCTATTGAGATTCGACCGACCAGTCGGTTGTCCTGTCAGATTCACATCACCGAAGAGCTGGACGGCTTGGTGGTTCACGTGCCGTCCGGGCAACCTGGAGCGCTTACGCCGCCCAGTCGAGGATAATCTTGCCGCTGTGGCCAGAGGCCATGGTTTCAAAGCCCTCTCGAAAATCGGCCACGGGCAGGCGGTGCGTAATGATGGGGCGGATGTCGAGACCGCTTTGCAGCATGGCGGCCATCTTGTACCAGGTTTCGAACATCTCGCGTCCATAGACGCCTTTCATGTTCAAGCCTTTGAAGATCACTTGGTCCCAAGAAATGCCGGTGTTGTCGGGCATGATACCGAGCAGCGCCACGGAGCCACCATGATTCATGGTGCGCAGCAGGTCATGGAAGGCCAGTGGGTTGCCAGACATTTCCATGCCGACGTCGAAGCCTTCTTCCATGCCGAGGTCCTTCACTACATCATCTAGTTTCTCACGTGTGACGTTCACCGCGCGCGTGGCGCCCATTTGGCGGGCCAGCTCTAAACGGTAGTCGTTGACATCGGTGATCACCACATGGCGCGCGCCGACGTGCTGAGCAATGGCCACGGCCATGAT
This sequence comes from Gammaproteobacteria bacterium, assembly GCA_947469285.1. Classification (GTDB taxonomy): domain Bacteria; phylum Pseudomonadota; class Gammaproteobacteria; order Steroidobacterales; family Steroidobacteraceae; genus CAIOHZ01. The sequence continues at coordinate 86,114 of CANIOW010000005.1, read as the reverse complement.
GCCAATGGGCCCGGCACCGGTGATGAGCACATCTTCGCCCACCACATTGAACGACAGCGCGGTGTGTGTGGCGTTACCGAGGGGGTCAAGAATGCTAGCGAGTTCGTCGTCAATGGCGGGCGGGAGCTGGAAAACGTTCGCGGCCGGCAGCGACAAATATTCTGCGAAGCAACCCGGGCGGTTGACGCCGACGCCCTCGGTATTGCGGCACAGGTGCCGGCGCCCAGCCCGGCAATTACGGCAGAACCCGCAGGTAATATGGCCCTCGCCACTGACCCGGTCGCCGATCTTCAGACCGCGTACTTCAGTGCCGAGGTCGACGATCTCGCCGGCGTATTCATGGCCAACTTGCATCGGCACAGGAACAGTGCGCTGAGCCCAGTCGTCCCAGTGCCAGATGTGCATGTCAGTGCCACAAATAGCGGTACGGCGCACCTTGATCAGTACATCGTTGGGGCCGATCTTTGGCTCCGGAATGTCGGTCAGGGTGAGTCCCGGGGCGGCCTCGGTTTTGACAAGTGCTTTCATGTGGTAGCTCCAAGGAGACCCAGTTCTTTTCCGGCGGTGGTGAACGCGGCAATGACGCGTTCTAGCTGTTCTGGGGTGTGAGCGGCGGTGAGTTGGGTGCGAATGCGTGCCTGACCATGGGGGACGACTGGGAAGCTGAAGGCAATGACGTAAACGCCGAGCTCCAGCAAGCGCTCTGCCAGGCGTAGCGCCAGCGGTGCCTCACCGATCATGACCGGGACGATGGGGGTTTCGCCGGGGATGAGGCGGAAACCGGCGGCGGCCATACCGGTACGGAACTGACGGGCATTGGCGTGGATGCGTTCGCGCAGATCATCGCCTTGCTCGATCAGATCGAGCACACGCAGGGTGGTGTTCGCTACTACAGGTGGAATGGCATTGGAGAACAGATAGGGGCGACTGCGTTGGCGCAGCCACGCGATCGCTTCGCTACGTCCGCTGATATAGCCCCCCGAGGCCCCTCCCAGCGCTTTGCCGAGCGTTCCAGTCAGTAGGTCCACACGGCCCATGACACCGTGTAGCTCATGCGTGCCGCGCCCCTTGGTCCCCATGAAGCCCGTGGCGTGGGAGTCATCCACGGCGACCAGTGCGTGGTATTTATCCGCCAGATCGCAGATGGCTGGCAGCGGCGCCACGGTGCCATCCATGGAAAAGACGCCGTCGGTGATGATGAGACGAGTGCGGCAGTCCTGTGATTCTTGCAGGCGGGCTTCGAGTTCAGCCATGTCGCGGTTGGCGTAACGCAGCCGGCGGGCCTTGCACAAACGGATTCCATCGATGATGGACGCGTGGTTCAGCGCGTCGCTGATGACGGCGTCTGTTTCCTCCAGCAGGGTTTCAAACAAGCCGCCATTGGCATCGAAGCAAGAGGAGTAGAGAATAGTGTCTGCAGTCCCAAGATAGGCCGAGAGCCGCTGCTCGAGTTCACGGTGGGAGGTCTGGGTGCCGCAGATGAAACGCACGGAAGCCATGCCATAGCCATAGCGGTCGAGCGCACGATGTGCCGCTTCGCGTACTGAGGGGTGATTGGCGAGACCTAAATAGTTGTTAGCGCAAAGATTGATATATTCGCGCCCGTTCACCTTCACCAGCGGCTGCTGCGGCGAACCGAGAACACGTTCTTGTTTGAAAAGCCCCTGCTCCTTGAGTTCAGCGGCTTGAGCGGCGAGGCGCGAATAAAATTGGGGGTCCATGACTATTCCGAAGAAGAGGTGTCAAGGCCGCGATTTAAAGCGGCGGCAGGGTGGCGTGCAGTATAGGAAAGTGTGGGCGGTTCGGGGGTCAGCCGCCGGCTTTTTTTGCCGGGAAGCCGTGCTTGACCAGTTCAGCGACCAGACGGTCGCGGTGTTCCCCCTGAATTTCAATCACGCCATCTTTGACCGTGCCGCCGGTGCCGCAGGCCTGCTTGAGCTGTTTAGCCAGTGCTTCCAGCGCGGATGGGTCGAGTGGCAGGCCGGTAATGACGCTGACCGCCTTGCCGCCCCGACCGGCTGTGGAACGAGCGACGCGGATGGGGGTGCCTGCTGGGGGCTTCCGGGTGGCGCCGGCACCGCAGGCGCACAGGTCTGCCGGGCGGCAACAGCCGGGGCAGATGCGCCCGATGCCAGTGCCGTAAACCAGCGTGACGGCTTCGCGCACCGGGCCAGCGGTGGGTCGTGGGGCGGGTTTGGCTGGCGGCTTCATGGGGTGCAGTTTAGCTGAGGCCGGGCGGTCCGGTCGACGCCGCCACACTGGCTACTGCAATGGCAGCTCCCTAGAATGGCGCCATGTCTGACGTGCTACCTGACGCTTTGGATCCTCGCTGGTTCAACCTTGCCCCTGGCGCGACACAGCGGCTGGACAAATGGCTGTGGTATTCGCGTTTCCATAAGTCTCGCGGCATGGCCAGCGATGCCGTAGCCGCTGGCCATGTGCAGTTGAACGGGGAGCGCGTCAAGCCCGCCCGGTCGGTGAAAGTGGGTGATCGTTTGGCCGTCCAGCGCGAAGGGGAGACGGTGGAGGGGGTTATCACCGGCTTACCGCTGCGGCGCGGCCCAGCGGCAACGATGGGGCAGGCGTTCCGTGAAGATGTCACTAGCCGCGAGCGGCGCGAGAAGGAAGCCGCGCTGCGTAAACTTTATGGCGGGGCCATGCCGCACCCCGATACCAAGCCCGACAAACGCCAGCGCCGACAACTGGAGCGTTTGCAGTGGCAAGATGGCGATTAAAGCGGGTCACCGTTGCAGCGGATGACTCAGGCATAATTGCTGCTTGCCTGCTTTTTTGCTCTAGAGACGGTTCACAGGGGAAGTTCGCACCATGATCGCCATGATCGAAAACCGTGCCACGCGGCTGTTCATGATTCTCACTGCCACGTTGGTGGGTAATGCGCTGGTGGCGGAGTTCATTGGGGTGAAGATCTTTGCGCTTGAGCCAACGCTCGGGTTGCCGGCATTCAACTTCCACTTGTTCGGTCAGGATGGCAGCTTGTCGTTCACCGCAGGCGTCATGTTGTGGCCATTGGTGTTCGTGCTGACTGACACCATCAATGAATATTTTGGCGTACGTGGGGTGCGATTTATCTCCTATGTCACCGCAGGCGTCATTGGCTATGCTTTTGTGATGGCCTATCTGATGATTGAACTGGTGCCAGCGCCATGGTGGGTCACGGTGAACGTGACTAAAGGCGTGCCGGACATGCAGATGGCATTCGCCAATATCTTTGGCCAGGGAATGTGGACGATTGGTGGGTCGCTGACTGCCTTTTTGATCGGCCAGGTGATCGACGTCTCGGTCTTTCATTCCATCCGCCGTCGCACAGGCGAACGGGGCGTGTGGCTGCGAGCCACGGTAAGCACGATTATTTCGCAGTTTTTCGACAGTTTTATTGTGCTGTATATCGCTTTTGTCATCGGGCCACAGCACTGGCCAATCAAATTGTTTCTGGCGGTGGGCACCACGAATTTCGTCTATAAATTTCTGGCCGCTCTAGCGATGATCCCTTTGCTGTACCTGGTGCGGCGCTGGATCGAGCGTTATCTGGGTTCAGAACTGGCGGAACGGCTGCGGCGTGAGGCAGCGAACGAGCCCTGAGCCTGCGCAGGGGCGGCGGGTCTAGCCGAGAACGGCCGCCATCCGCCGTCGGTAGCGGCCGACCAAGTCGTGTTCCTCGCCCAGCAGCGTAAACGCGTCGACCAAGCAGACGCGGCCGTTGGCGAGGCCCGCCGAGCTTTGGTACTGAGGGTAGTGCTGGAGCAGCAGCAGGAAAGCATCCAAGCCGTCCTGATGCCGACCGCTCAGAAAGTGTCGAGCGGCTTCCGCCTCTAACGCCTCTGGTGAGCCCATGCCACCTGTTTTGAGGGCTGAACGCTGCAGACGCGCTCGCGCCGCTTCCGCTAAAACGTTGGCGCTAGCCTCCCCGGTGCCAGCGCTGGCGGCTGTGCTTCGGCGCACGTGTCGGTCAAGGGTCTGACGGATGACCGATTCTGGCTGCGCACCGATGAATCCATCGACCCGCTGGCCGTCCTTGAACAAGGCCACGGTCGGCAGGCTCTTGATGCCGTAGGTAGCGGCAATGCTGGGCTCTTCGTCGGTGTTGAGTTTGACGATGCTGGCGCGTCCCGCATAGTCGGGCGCAACACGCTCCAGTACGGGTGCTAGGGCGCGGCATGGACCGCACCAGGCGGCCCAGAAATCCACCAGCACGGGATGTTGCCTGGAGGCTTCGAGGACCAGTTTCTGGAAGGTAGCGGTGGTGACAGCAGTGACCATGAGAACTCCGCAATTGAACCGTTTAATCGCACAGTGGGTGCGGCAACCGGCAAAATCAAGCGGTGGACACTACTCAGTCGCTACTTCACCTGGCTGGCGTTAGCGTAGTCCTAGCTTAGCCCACGGACCTGCGACTTCGATGGTGACATGGTCGCAGGGCATCAGGCCATGAGGCGCCGCCTCTGGTGCCAGTTTCCAGGCGATACTCGACAACGTTGGATTGTGGCCTACCACGAGCAGGTGGCGCACGGTGTTGGCGGTGGCGCGTAGGCGATCCATTAATTCCTCCGGTGCGATCTCGTAGAGACTGCGCTCCGCACGTACGGCCGATGCCGGCAATCCCAGTGCCTGGGTGAAGGCGCGTGCTGTGGCGGTGGTGCGGACGGCAGCGCTATGCCAGCAACTGTCCACGGGGCAGGTCCCTTGGGTGAGCACAAAGGGTGCGGCGCGCTCTTGTAACTGCTGCTGGCCGTAAGCATCGAGCGCACGCTCGAAGTCGTCTTGACCTGGACGGGCCGGCATTGCCTGGGCGTGTCGCAGGAGTGTCAGCCAATGCCGGTCAGGGGGGCTAGTCACCGCGAACTTCCGCGACTCGTCTTGTGGTTGGTAGTCACGGGCCCACCTCTATCCACAAGCGGCCGGCGTCGATACGGGTGGCAAAGCAGGTCACCGGCTCATAGGCGGGGGGGCTCAACGCCAAGCCGCTTTTTAGACAAAACCGCGCGCCATGCCGTGGACAGATCACGACCGGCCCTGTGGCACCACCGGCGACATCGGCCGCTCCCGCGGCTTCCACCGGTGCATCCGCCAGTGGTGCCCCGTCATGGGTGCAGACATCCTCGATAGCGTAATGCAAGCCTTGGACGTCATACACCGCAACAAAACGGCCATCCACTTCGAACGAAGCGTGGCCGTTATGTGGTACCGCGTCCGCTGACCCGACATCCACCCAGCGCAGCATCGACGTCACATCATGCCCGTCTGTAGACGGGCCGCCTCACTCATGCGGTCTGCTGACCAAGGCGGGTCGAAAACCAGTTCGACATCGACCGTTTTCACCGTGGCGACCGTTTCCAATTTATCTTTGACGTCGGCCACGAGAACTTCGCCCATGCCACAACCCGGCGCCGTCAGCGTCATTTCTATCTTGATGTGACGCTGTCCAGCGTCGTCACGGCTGATGTTGCAGCTGTAAACGAGGCCAAGGTCGGCAATGTTGACGGGGATTTCGGGGTCAAATACGGTTCGAATCTGCCCCCAAACCACCTCTTCAAACTGCTCGTCCGTGGCATCGGCAGGGACTTCCGGTGCCTTTACCGGGTCCTTGCCAATGGCGTCGGCGTCCGCGCCGGCGACGCGGAAGAGATTGCCTTCGACGTAAACCGTGAAGCTGCCGCCGAGGGCTTGTGTAATGTAGCCGACGCTGCCGGTACGCAGCTTGACCTCGATGCCGGCCGGGATAATGACCGCCTTCACATCACGGTTGACGACAATCGGTTCGTTTTCGTTACGGCGCATGTCAGGGTGTCCTGCTCATTCGGTTTTGATGGTAGGTGGGTTGGACAGCGGGGAGTCGGTATCGGCAGCGGCGAGCGCGGCATTCAGCGTGTGCCAGGCCAGGCTTGCGCACTTGACCCGGGCCGGATAATCGCGCACTCCAGCCAAGGCGGCCAGCTTTCCGAGTGCCGGGTCCAGCGGGGCATCGTGGTGGGTAAACACGGTGTGAATACGTTCAAATTGAGCCTGGACATCGGCGCGCGTCTGTCCGATGGCGGCTTCGGTCATGAGGGAGGCCGAAGCCACACTGATGGCGCAACCCTTGCCTTCAAACTTCACGTCAGTCACTCGATCGCCATCCAGTTGCACCCACACCCGCAGCGTATCGCCGCACAACGGATTGGCGCCACGGGCTTCATGGGCTGGCGGAACGGCCAGCGTGCCGAAATTTCGCGGGCGTTTGTTGTGGTCCAGGATGACATCCCGGTACAGTTCCTTTAAGTCCATGGCCGCCTCAGGTAAACAAGTCGCGGGCGCGGTGCAAGGCACCAACCAGTTGGTCGATTTCAGCGCGCGTATTGTAAAAAGCAAACGACGCCCGCGCCGTGGCTGGGACATCGAAAAATTCCATCACCGGCATAGCGCAGTGATGCCCAGAGCGGATGGCAACACCTTCCTGGTCGAGGATGGTCCCCAAGTCGTGTGGGTGAATGCCTTCCACGATGAACGAGATAACCGCCGCCTTGTGGGGTGCTGTGCCAATGATGCTCAGGCCCTCAATGGCCTCCAGACGCGTGGTGGCGTAGCGCAATAGTTCCTCTTCGGTAGCGGCGATACGTGCCAACCCCAGTCCTTGCACATAGTCGATGGCGGCTCCAAGGCCAATGAATCCAGCAATATTCGGGGTGCCGGCCTCGAATTTGTGCGGCAAGGTATTGAAGGTCGTCCCTTCAAAACTGACCTCGAGAATCATGTCGCCACCGCCCATCCATGGCGGCATGGCTTCGAGCAGTGACTCTCGCCCCCACAGAACACCGGTTCCGGTGGGTCCGAGGAGTTTATGGCCCGAGAAAGCGTAGAAATCGCAATCCAGTGCCTGCACGTCGACTGCCAGATGCGGCACCGCCTGGGCGCCATCAATGCAGGTGATGATGCCACGGGCGCGCGCTTCGGCGATAAATTGCGCCACAGGGTTGATGGTACCGAGGGCATTTGAGACGTGTGACAGTGCGAGGATTTTGGTACGCGGCGTGAGCAGCGTCCGGAAGGCCTCGAAGTCGACTTCGCCGCGCCGCGTGATGGGGATCGGGCGAACCACCGCGCCAGTTTGTCCCGCCACTATTTGCCAAGGTACCAGGTTCGCATGGTGTTCTAGGCGCGAGACGAGGATTTCGTCACCGGGCTGCAGCAGGGGTCGGGCATAGGCCTGCGCGACCAGATTGATGGATTCGGTGGTGCCGCGGGTCAGGATAACTTCACGGTGGCTGCGGGCATGGAGGAAGTGCTGCAGCTTGTGGCGAGCCGCTTCGAAGGCATCCGTAGCACGTTGCGACAGTGTGTGGACACCACGGTGGATATTGGCGTGGTCATGGCGGTAATACTCCGCTTCCGCATCAATCACCTGCCGCGGGTGCTGCGCGGAGGCCGCATTGTCCAAGTACGCTAGTGCTTTGCCATTCACCTGCTGGTGCAGCACGGGAAAGTCAGCGCGGATTGCCGCGATTTCACTCGCGGAGAAGGGTGTGGCATCTGGTGGCAGTAAAGTCACGGCAGGACTCGCAGGGTGAGCCAGTCACGCAGCGCCGGCACGGGCACACGGCTGATCACTTCTGCGGTGAAGGCCTGTGTTAGCAGGCGGCGCGCCTCAGGTTCATCAATGCCGCGCGAACGCAGGTAGAACAAGGCCTGTTCATCCAGTGAGCCGGTGGTCGTGCCGTGGCTGGCCTTGACCTCATCGACATGAATCTCCAGTTGCGGGCGAGTGTCAAGTTCCGCGGTAGCGCAGAGCAACAGGTTACGGATGGATTGTGCGGAATCTGCGCCCTTGGCGCCTTCCACCATGACAACTTTGCCGCTAAACGCCCCGCGGCCACGGCCATCGGCCAAGGCGCGCACAGTTTGCGTACTGCGCGTTTGGGGCGCGGCATGGGTCATGGTGAGATGGCTGTCGGTGTGCTGCGTGCCTGCCACGCGCAGTAGTTGGTTCCAGTGCGCGTTGGCACCCACTCCCTCTAGAGTGACGCGAGCCGCCGTGTGCGCTGCTTGCCCACCGAGCGTGCAGGCGAAAGCGTGATACGTGGCGTCCCGTGCCAGGGTGACGTCCACTTGTTCCAGCAAGGCCACGTCGGTAGGCAGCCATTGCACGCTGATCTGCGTCAGAACGCTATTTTCGGCCAATTTGGCCTGGATCCAGCGGGTGAGCGTAGCGTTGGTCGACGTGGAGCCCGCCATCGATTCGATGAGCGTCAAGCGCGCACCACGCTCGAGTTTGAGGCGCAACACGAGCGACCCAGCCCCTGCTGCCGGCAGATGACACAGTTGTAGGCTGCCAGCGTCTACTCCGGCAGCGACCGCGAGTTCCCAGCCCCCCGGCGAGGTGGCGGCTGCAATCAATTCAATACGCGCCGCGGGTGTGTCGGTCAGGGTGGTTTTCGCCGAGGAAGCCAACGCCGCTTCCGGCAGTGGACGCAGCGTGACGCCAGCCGGCAAGGCGCCAAAGCCACCGGCAGACAACGGCACCGCATGGCCGCCGGCGAACACCAAACGCGGTGCATCTACCGGCAGCGTGGCGGCGTCGATCGCTGCCGTGTCCGGGAAAGACAAGGCGTCGGTGGGTAGTGCCCACCAGTCACGCCGGGCCAGTACGCGCACTGGCGCGTACTTCCAGTCTTCGTCCCGCGCTGTGGGCAGGCCACGTTCACGCAGGCTGTCCACTCGGGACGAGTCGTTGGCTGCACTCATGCCGCGTCCTGGGCACGTACCCAGTCGTAGCCACGTTGTTCTAGTTCCAGTGCCAGCTCTTTACCGCCGCTGAGCAGAACACGGCCATCGACGAGGACATGCACCTGGTCAGGCACGATGTAGTCCAGCAGTCGCTGGTAATGAGTCACCATCACGATGGCACGCTCGGGTGAACGCAGGTCATTGACTCCGTTCGAGACCACTTTGAGTGCGTCGATATCCAAGCCGCTGTCGGTTTCATCGAGTAGTGCGAGCGTGGGCTCGAGCACCTGCATCTGCAGCACCTCGTTACGCTTTTTCTCGCCACCCGAGAAGCCTTCGTTCACCCCGCGTGACAGGAACGACTCGGGCATCTGCATGCGTTGCATCTTGGATTTAACCAGCTGCAGGAATTCGAAGGCGTCTACCTCCGGCAGGCCTAGGTGTCGGTGACGTGCATTCAGCGCGGCTTTTAGCAAGTAGACGTTGTTCACGCCGGGAATTTCCAGCGGATACTGGAAGGCGAGGAAGATGCCGGCGCGAGCCCGCTCTTCTGGTGCCAGTGCCAGCAGATCTTGCCCCTTATAGCGCAGGCTGCCGCCGGTGACGACGTAGCCTGGTTTGCCGGCCACCACATGCGACAGCGTGCTCTTGCCGGAGCCATTGGGGCCCATGATGGCGTGGACTTCGCCGGCATTGACCGTGAGGTTGACGCCTTTGAGAATGGGCTTGCCATTGACTTCGACGTGTAGGTCGAGCACTTCCAGTAACGGTGTGGTGGGGAGGGTAGTAGCGTTCATACGGATGTCCTGAAAATACGGGAGGGTCGGTGGCTTTAACCCACGGACCCTTCGAGACTGACGGCCAGTAGGTTTTGGGCTTCCACGGCAAACTCCATCGGCAATTCCTTGAAGACCGCCTTACAGAAGCCGTTGACGATCATGTTGACCGCATCTTCCTGCGACAGGCCGCGTTGCAGGCAGTAGAACAGCTGGTCTTCGCCAATGCGTGAGGTAGTGGCTTCATGTTCGACGATGGCGGTCGGGTTACGCACTTCCACATACGGGAACGTATGTGCGCCGCAGGTGGGGCTCATCAGTAAAGAATCGCACTGCGTATAGTTGCGGGCGCCTTCGGCCGACGGCAGTATTTTTACCAGGCCACGATAGGTGTTTTGGGCAAGCCCGGCGCTGATGCCTTTGCTGACTATCGTGCTGCGCGTGTTACGCCCCACATGGATCATCTTGGTACCGGTGTCGGCCTGTTGGTGGTGGTTGGCCACGGCCACGCTGTAGAACTCGCCTACCGAGTCATCGCCGGTGAGGATGCAGCTCGGGTACTTCCAAGTGATGGCAGATCCAGTCTCTACCTGTGTCCAGGAAATCTTGCTGCGATGTCCGCGGCAATCCCCGCGCTTGGTCACGAAATTGTAGATGCCGCCAACGCCGTTTTCATCGCCGGGATACCAGTTTTGCACGGTGGAATATTTGATTTCGGCATTGTCTAAGGCGACCAGCTCAACTACCGCGGCATGCAGCTGGTTTTCATCGCGCTTGGGGGCGGTACAGCCTTCCAAGTAGGACACATGGCTGCCTTCATCGGCGATGATCAGGGTGCGTTCGAACTGGCCGGTGTTCGCCGCATTGATGCGAAAATAGGTGGAGAGTTCCATCGGGCAGCGGACGCCCTTGGGGATATAGACGAACGAGCCGTCGGTGAATACGGCGCTGTTCAGTGCAGCGTAGAAGTTGTCCGTATGGGGCACAACACTGCCCAGCCATTGCTCGAGCAATGCCGGATGGGTTTTCACCGCCTCAGAAAACGGGCAGAAGATGACGCCGGCCTTTGACAGGCGATCTTTGAACGTGGTGGCGACGGACACGCTGTCGAACACGGCGTCGACCGCTACGCCGGCCAGTCGCGCACGCTCATGTAGCGGGATGCCGAGTTTGTCGTAGGTCTCTAACAGCTTCGGGTCGACGTCGGCCAAACTTTTCGGGCCGTCCTTGTTTTGCTTGGGTGCGGAGTAATAGCTGATGGACTGGAAGTCGATCGGCGGATAGCGCACGTAGGCCCAGGCCGGTTCCTGCATTGTTTGCCAGTGACGGAATGCGCGCAGACGCCAGTCGAGCAGGAACTGCGGTTCGTCTTTCTTGCGCGAGATGACGCGGATGACGTCCTCGTCCAGTCCTGGCGGCAGCGTATCGCTTTCAATGTCAGTCACGAATCCATGCCGATACGTGCCACCGACCGCGCGGTCCAGGGCATTCTGACCGTCCTCGGCCGTGGGGGTTATTCCAGGGGCGGCATTCATCGGCTGTATCCAGTGGAGGCCTGCACCCGCAAGGTGCCGCTACGCAAAGCTTGGGCCAAATCAACGACCTCACGTTTGGTGGCCGGTCCACCCACGAGCTCCGTCAAGCTGACCTCTTGTAGGGCGCCTCGAATCGCCAGATTTACCCGTTGCCAGGCATTGCCGGTGCGGCAGGTGTGCTCAAGGTCACAGCTGCCCGGGTGAGTTGAGCATTCGGTGAGACCGATGGGGCCTTCGATGGTGTCAATAATATCCACCGCACTGATGTCTTCTGCTGAGCGTGATAACTGGTAGCCGCCGCGCGCGCCGCGAGTGGAGACCACCAGTCCGCCGCGCTGTAGTTCTTTCAGGACTTTACTGACGGTGGGTAGGGCGATACGCGAACGTTCCGCCAGTTGCGCCGCGGAATGAGGCTGCTGGGCGTCTTCCGCCAGCACACCCAGCACAACGGTGGCGTAGTCAGTCAGCTTGGAGATGCGCAGCATGGGAGCCGTCCAGCAGAGGGGGGGTAGGGAAACGTCGTGAGCTGGCGCCTTGCGGCGGGGTCACGGGTCATACAGGACTATTTTAGTCCTATTCGTTTTGCCTGCCAATGGGGGCGGCCGATCGTTTTGCAGAGAACGCGGATTGCCGGTGTGGTGCTTTGGCAACAGAGGAACCTTTTTGCAGCGCACTTGTCAGTTATCATGGTCGGTTATAATCGCAATCTTCGCCACCCTGGCCGCCTTTCCCGCTCGAGATCCGTGAATGTCCCTGCCGTCTTCCCCCACCGCTACCCCATCTGCTGCCGACCCCGGCGGGGCGGGAGTGCCCGTGGCAGCTGCACCGCAGGACGCCATTGTCAGTATTGCCGGCCTGACCTACCGGGTGGGCCGCCGGACCGTGTTTGATGGTCTTGATCTCAGCTTTCGGCGTGGTCAAATCACGGCGGTCATGGGGCCCAGTGGGACGGGGAAGACCACGCTGCTCAAGCTGATCACCGGTCAGGTGCGCCCCGATAAAGGGCAGATCTTGGTCGAGGGTCAGGACCTCGGCCAGTTGTCCCGGTCGGGTTTGTACGCCATGCGACGTCGCATGGGGATGCTGTTCCAAAATGGGGCGCTGCTGACCGACCTGTCGGTGTTCGAGAACGTGGCGTTTCCGCTACGCGAGCACACCGACCTGCCCGAACGGCTCATTCGACACGTGGTGCTGACCAAACTGCATGCCGTCGGGCTGCGCGGTGCCGCTTGGCTCATGCCTGGGGAACTCTCCGGCGGCATGGCGCGCCGGGTGGCGTTGGCGCGCGCCATTGTGATGGACCCGGCGCTCCTTATCTATGACGAGCCGTTTGTCGGCTTGGACCCTATTTCGCTTGGCGTCGTGCTGCGCCTCATTCGGCAGATGAACGACGCGCTCGGCATTACCAGCATTGTGGTCTCGCACGACGTCCAAGAGATCAGCGCGATCGCCGATTGCTCTTACCTGCTGTCGGGGGGGCGGGTGGTGGCCAGTGGCCGGCCCGAAGAGCTGCGCAGCAGCCAAAATGAAATCGTCCGCCAGTTTATGAACGGCATGGCTGATGGTCCGGTGCCGTTCCATTTTCCAGCGCCCGATTACGCCAGTCAATTACTGGCCCGTGATCCCAGTGCGCGGATCGATGGGTCGGAGTCAACGCCATGAATCTGCGAATTGACCGGCTTGGCGGACTACGCGGTGCACTGGAAAAGCTTGGTGGTTACCTGCTGTTCTCCGGTCGTTTACTGCTGGCTACGCCTGTGGCCTTGCTGCGTCCGGGTTTGGTGGTGGCGCAGATCTACAATGCTGGTGCGCTGTCGCTTGCGCTCATCATGTTCTGTGGTCTGTTCGTCGGCATGGTGCTGGGGTTGCAGGGAGCCGACTTGCTGCAGCGGTTCGGCGCTGAAGAGGCGCTTGGTCCTGCCGCAGCGCTCGGTCTGTTGAAACAGCTTGGGCCGGTGATGGCGGCGCTGTTGTTCGCAGGACGAGCGGGTACGGCGCTGACTTCTGAGATCGGATTGATGGCAGCCACTGATCAGCTATCAGCCATGGAAATGATGGCGGTAGATCCGGTGCGGCGGGTGTGCGTGCCGCGTTTCGCCGGCGCCTTGTTGGCGCTGCCGCTGCTGACCGCTATCTTTATAACCATCGGGCTGTATGGCGCGCAGTTGGTGGGTGTGCAGTTGCTTGGTATTGACACCGGTCAGTTTTGGTCGCAGATGCGCAGTGCAGTGGAACTAGACGATGTCGCCGAAGGCGTGGTGAAGAGCCTGTTCTTCGCGCTGGCTTGTGCGTCAATTGCGGTGTTCGAGGGCTTTCATGCTCAGCCGACTGCCGAGGGTGTGGGTCGAGCGACCACGCGCACGGTAGTCAATTCGTCGATTGCCGTGCTGCTACTAAATTATGTGCTCACAGCATTTTACTTGTCCTGACTAGCTTGTTATTGAAGGAACGACACGATGCGCCAGACACGGTCCATCGAATTGGCCACCGGCTTTTTCGCTGCGCTCGGCTTCGCCGCGCTGTTTTTCATGGTGACGCAGATTACCAACCGCAACCTCGCCTTTGGCGATGGCGGCTTTCGCCTTGAGGCGGACTTTGACAACGTGGGCAGCCTCAAAGAGGGTGCGCCGGTGTCAATGAGCGGCGTCAGCATCGGGCGGGTTGAATCCGTGCGCTATGACCAACAGACCTACAAGGCCCATGTGGTGCTGCGTATCCAACCGCAATACAATCGTATTCCGGAGGACAGTGACGCTGCCATCTTCACCGCTGGTCTGTTGGGGGGGCAATATATTGGCTTGCAAGCTGGCGGCGCAGACACCTATCTAAAAGAAGGTGGACATATCGCGATGACGCAGTCTGCCGTGGTGCTGGAAGAGCTGATCAGCAAATTCCTGTTCTCGTTTGCCGACAAGGAAGCGCAGCAGAAAACGACAGCCCCAGAAACCGCTACCAGTAACCCATGAATGTACCCATGCCTAGTTTCCTTTGGTTGAACCCTGTCTCCGCTCTGGTGCTGGGGGCCTTGTTCGTCGTGCCCGTCATGGAGGCGCACGCAGCGCCGTCGAGCCCGGCGGTGACTGCGGTGCCGGCGGGTGCAGCGGACGCCGTCCAAACTCCGCAGGCATTGATGAACGAGGTGACGGACCGCCTGCTGCGTGAACTACAGGCGCAGCGTCCGGCACTGAAGAAAGACCCATCGAAGGTGTTTGCGCTGGTGGACAGCTTGCTGTTGCCCCATTTCGATGTGGAATACGCTGGGCGGCTGGTGCTTGGGCCGGCTTACCGGACAGCGACCCCTGAACAACGTAGCCGCTTTACCCAGGGCCTATACCGGTCGTTGCTGAAAACCTACGGGGGGGCAGTTATCGACTTTTCCGCCGACCGTATGAAGCTGCTGCCGTTCCGTCCTGACGCTACGCCGGATACGGCGACCATTCGTTCAGAGATCCGCCGTGATGACGGCACCCGGATTCCGGTGAACTACGTATTGCGCCGCACGCCGGAGGGCTGGAAAGTTTGGAATGTGGAAATCGAGGGTATTTCCTATATTCGTAATTATCGTAAGGACATTGGTACGGAAATTCAGCAAAAAGGGCTGGATGCGGTCATCGTACGTCTCGAGCGCGATGCTGCGCAGAACGGGACCGGGAATCGCCCCGCGCCGGTATCGCCGAAATGAGTGCGGCAATGGCCAGCCTCGACACGAAGCAGTACAGCTTCCGAGAGGACCTGCCGGGCCGTTTCTTGCTGGCCGGTGCTTTCGGTTACGACACGGCCCGGCGCATTCTCGAGGCCAGCGAAGCGGCGTTTATGTTGCATCCGTCGGTGGTGGTGGACCTCGCCGGCGTTACCTATGCGGACAGTGCCGGGTTGGCGGTGCTGTTGGAGTGGGTTACCTGGGCGCACCATGAAGGGCGAGAAATTCGCTTTCAGGCAATGCCGAAAGCCATCCGTGCCATTGCCCGTATTACCGAGGTGGAAGGTTTGCTCGAGCCCGGTGAAGATTTCAACCGCACGGTGGTGATCGTGCGGGGTCAGCCTAAGGGCTGATCGCGGGGTCGTCGAGCGGCTCTTCTTCTTGGGCAGGGACATTACCGTCGCGTACTTTGTATTCGCGCCGCTGCAGATAAGCATCACGCACGAAGGCATAGCCGTCGAACGCCTGACCCAGTGCCACATCCGCCGGGAAGATGCCGACGCGCGTGTCCAGTATGCGCAGGGCTATCAAGGTGCGGCGGGTTTCTTCGTCGTTGAGATAGACGCGTAGGTCGGTGCGGGAGTCCACCCACAAGGTCGGGGCATCGCGCAGGGTCGAGGTGCCCATTAATGGCAGCATGAGGTACGGCCCTGAGGGGACCCCCCATTTGCCTAGCGTTTGTCCAAAGTCTTCGTCATTCTTCAATAAGCCCAATTGGGTCGCCGGGTCGAGTAGGCCGCCAATCCCCACCACGCTGTTCAACGTAAAACGCAATACGTCGCGTCCACCCTCCGCCAGCTTGCCTTGCAGTAAATTGTTGAGGATGGTGTTCGGGTAGGCTAAATGCCCAACGAGGTTACCCACACCAATACGAATGGGCCGGGGGATGACGGCTACATAGCCCTGCGCCAGCGGCTTGACCACGGCTTTGTCGAGCGCAGCATTGAACGCGTAGACCTTGCGGTTATATTTTTCCAGCGGGTCAGCTACTGTCGTTTTGGCTGGCGTGGGTTCTGCGGCCATTGCCGCGGGTGTTGGTTCGGCGGCCATTGCCGCGGGTGTTGGTTCTGCGGCCATTGCCGCACAGGCCACCATCGATAACAGGGTGGTCGCGGCGCCTTGGCGGAGTCTAGGGAGGGTAATAGATAAAATCATAAGGGTAATTTTAACGCTCTCTGCGCCGTCTGTCAGCGTTCTTCGCCGGGTTCTGATTCCGGTACTGGCTGGCCACGGTCGACGTAACCTTGCAATTTCGGCGGGAGGAATTCCTTTAGCTCCGTCCGTCGCGCCGTGAAGCGGGCTTCTTGGACAGGCGTGACGCTCGGGGTGGCCAGTGCCCGGGATAACTGATTGATGGCGCGTGGCAGGTCGCCGAGCGACAATAAATACTCAGCGGCATAGTAGTTGGCCTCCGGTGCATCACCTTGGGCGCTGGCGGCCTGACCGAGCAGGCGGATCTGTGTCGGATTGGCGGGTACATTGTTGAACAGGTCCAGCAGGACGCGATGCGCCTCGGCGGCCTCTCCGGTACGCAGCAGGGTTTCGCCGTACAGGACGGTGACTGAAATATTCCGGGGGAATAGCACCATGGCATCGTCGAGGGCGTGCCGGGCGCCTGCGTTGTCACCGGCCTGGAGTTGTGCTTCTGCCAGTGCGGTGTGGTAGGGAATGATGTCGGGATGGGCATCGCGTAATTCCCGCAGCGAGGCGATCGCTGGGCCGGGGTCGCCCGCCGCCGTGTATGCCAGTGCACGGCCGTAGCGTCGCGCCGCATTCAGTTCCAGATCTTCCCCTGAGGAATCGGGATACAGTTCCCGCGCATCGTGTCCCTCTGGCCGCAGCGCAACGCGCAGTCGTTCTCGGGCCAGCGTGTAACCGACGGTATCCACCGGGCGCGCCGGTGGGTATTGTTCAGCACGTTCGCGGGCTTCAGCGATGCGGTTGGAGGTGACCGGATGGGTGAGCAGGAATTCCGGGACGCGGCTTGCCCCAAGGGTGGTGCGCCGGCTCAGCGTCTCGAAAAAACCGCCCATGCCGTTGGGGTCGAAGCCCGCTGAGGCGAGAACACCCATGCCCACCCGATCAGCTTCGGCCTCGTTAGCTCGCGAGTAGTTCAAGCGTTTTTGCAAAGCCACGCCTTGCGAGACTGCCACAGCGCCTTGCACGGCGTCACCGCCGCCGCCAGCCGCCACGCCTACCAAGATAGCCGCCAGCATGCCGATGGTAGAGAGGGTGGCGTTTTTCGCTTGTGCCGCTAAGCTGCGCGCCAGATGCCGTTGCGTAACATGAGAAATTTCGTGCGCCAACACACCCGCCAGTTCGCTTTCGCTGGCGGTGGCCAGCACCAGTCCCGCGTTCACGCCGATGAACCCGCCGGGCAGGGCGAAGGCGTTTAGTTCGCCGTCTTTAACGATAAAAAAATGGAAGCGTAGGGTGCCATCATGCGCTTGTGCCGCCAGTCGGCTGCCAAGGGACTGGAGGTAGTCGTTGAGTTCCGGGTCGTCGAGGATCTGGCCTTCATCCCGCAGCTGCCGGACGATTCCGGAGCCGATGCCATATTCTTCGCCGGCAGTGAAGACCTGATCCGCAGGCGTCCCGATATCGGGTAGGTCATTGGCTGGATTGGCGCCGTTGCCCTTGGTCATGTCGGGCCGGGTGGTCTGCTGCGCCACGGCCTCTGGCGCCTGAAAGGCGGCAGCGGTTGAGCTGGCAATCAGCAGCAGCACGAGCAGACGTTGGGGACGCATACCACTGAGACCCGTGCGGACCATCGGGGTTCCCCTCACAGGGCCTCGGACGCAAAATCGGCCAAGCGTGAGCGTTCGCCGCGCGCCAGTGTGATGTGCCCTGAATGGCCCCAACCACGAAATCGGTTCACGACATAGGTTAGGCCGCAGGTGGTCTCGGTGAGATAGGGCGTATCGATCTGTGCGATGTTGCCCAGACACACAATCTTGGTGCCTGGGCCAGCACGCGTGATCAGTGCTTTCATTTGTTTTGGCGTGAGATTTTGCGCTTCGTCGAGAATCAGGTAGCGGCTCAGGAAGGTGCGTCCGCGCATGAAGTTGAGTGAACGAATTTTAATGCGACTGCGCAGCAGGTCATTGGTGGCTGAGCGTGCCCAGTTGCCGGATTCTTGGCCTTGCGTCAGTACTTCCAGATTGTCCATCAGGGCACCCATCCACGGCTCCATTTTTTCTTCTTCGGTGCCCGGCAGGAAACCAATGTCCTCGCCGAGAGGTACGGTGACTCGCGTCATGATAATTTCGCTAAAACGCTTGGTGTCGAGCGTCTGCTGCAGGCCGGCGGCTAGAGTGAGTAAAGTTTTTCCGGTGCCGGCCGGCCCGAGCACGGTGACAACATCCACTTCCGGATCCAGCAGTAGGTTCAACGCAAAGTTCTGTTCGCGGTTACGGGCCGTGATGCCCCACACCCCATGACGTTCGTTGCGAAAATCGAGTGCCAATTCGAGGACGGCAGAATCTGTCTGCACCTGCCGTACGATGCATTCCAGGCCGCCGGCGTGGTCGTCGTAGACGAACATATTGGGTGACCACGCCGCGACCATCGGGCCGCGGACCCGGTAAAAGGTGCGGGTGCCTTCTTTCCATGACTGCAGTTCTGCGCCATGTTGTTCCCAGAAATCGGCAGGGAGCACTTCGCTGCCGGTATGTAGCAGGTCAGCGTCGTCGATGGTGCGGTCGCTGAAGTAATCTTCGGCATGTACCCCAAGGATCGCGGCCTTGATGCGCAGGTTAATGTCTTTCGAGACCAGGGTGACTGGGGTTTCGGGGTAGGCGCGCTGCAGGGCGAGCGCCTGTCCCAGGATGGCATTGTCGGTGCCAGCACCGGGTAGTGTGTCCGGTAATGCGCCATCGAAATGTTGAGTCTGGAAAAACAGGCGGCCGCTGGCCGGTCGTTTCTTCACGCCGCCGCTGAGTGCTACCGCAGACTCATGCCCTGGCAATGGCAAGCCGCTCTCAATAGGGCGGTTTGCCGTGCCCTGCATCAGTTCGTCGAGGAACCGGCTGACCTGGCGCACGTTACGTGCCGCTTCTGACAGTCCTTTCTTGCCATGGTCGAGTTCTTCGAGCACGACCATCGGCAGGTAGATGTCGTGTTCCTCAAAGCGAAACAGCGCAGTGGGGTCGTGCATGAGCACGTTCGTGTCAAGTACAAATAGCCGACGTCCTTGCGTGGGAGTCATGCCGCTGGCCTAGAGCGCCTTGACGGCCGCGAGCACCAGCGCGGCATGTCCATCGACTTTGACCTTCCGCCATTCCTGTCGCAGCACTCCATCGGCATCGATCAGGAAGGTGCTGCGCTCGACTCCCATGTACTTCTTGCCGTACATGCTTTTTTCTTTCCACACCGCGAATCGTTGGCACAATGTTTTGTCTTCGTCAGCCAGCAACTCGAAGGGAAAACTGTGCTTGGTCTTGAATTTTTCGTGGCTCGCCAGAGAGTCGGGCGAAACGCCCACCACCTCCGCACCTGCTTTGCGAAAGGCGGCATGTAGTTCACTGAAAGCGATGCTTTCAGTGGTGCAGCCGCTGGTCATGTCTTTGGGGTAGAAGTACACCACCAAGGCACGTCCGGTCTGTAGTGCGAGCTTGAGTCGAAAGGGAGCGCCACCGGTGGCAGCGGCCGAAAAATCAGCGACTTTCTTGCCGACGGTGGGTGGAGCAGTGGCTGGCATGATCGCGGTCCTGTGGCAACGGAGCAGCCTTCCAGTGCCGGTGGGGTTTAACCCTTGACCGGCTCGAGAATGGCATCCAGATTAAGATGGTCGCAGAAGTCCATGAATTCTTCGCGCAGCACGCCCAAGTGAATGCGGCCCGGTACATTGACCACCATGCGCACGCCGAACATCGGCGCCCCTGAATGAGCCGCCGCGTAGCTGTGGGTGTCGCATTCGGCGATGTCGATGCTGCGTGCTGAGAAAAAGCCTGAGACCGCCGAGACGATCCCGGTTTGGTCGAGACAGACGATGTCGACCGAGTAGGGCATGAGATCGCTGCGCACTGGACGTGGGTCTGTCCGGTGCAGCTGGATGCTGAAATCGGCGGTGCCTTGGAGTTTCTCCAGTTCACGCTCTACCTTGCCGAGCGCGTGCCAGTTGCCGCCCACCAGTAACAGCATGGCGAATTCGCTGCCGAGCGTGGTCATGCGGCTTTCAATGATGTTGCCGCCGGCATCCGAAACGAGACGTGTCAGCTCGAAAATCATCCCGATGCGATCGGGACCCAGTGCTGACAAGGCAAGGAGTTGCCTAGCGCCTGCTGGCGCGGCGCTGGGGGTGGCGGGAGAAGCCGGAGGAGGGACGGAAGACGGAGACACGGCGGTAGGGACTGCTGTTGGCCTGGGCGGACCTGCCCTCAGGCATTTTACACGGTTCCACCCCGACCGCCGGTCGGGGTACCATGGCGCTCCGTGGGCCCGCCGGGCCCTTGCTGGAGCAGCGACACAGTGTTCAGTGGCAGTATGGTCGCGGTGGTCACGCCGATGACCGCGACGGGTGAAGTGGATCTCGCAGCTTGGGACCGGTTATTGGCGTGGCACGCCGAACAGGGGACGGATGCGGTCGTGGTCGTTGGCACCACTGGGGAATCTCCCACTGTGACGCTGGCTGAGGCCACGGAGCTGGTCCGCCGGGCAGCACTGCTGCTCGGGGAGCAGGTGCCGGTCATCGCCGGTACCGGCACCAACGACACCGCCGGGACCATCGAGCGCACACGCGTGCTGGCGGCGGCCGGTGCCAAAGCGGTGCTGGTGGTCAGCCCGTACTACAACAAACCCACGCAGGAAGGCCTGTACCGTCATTTCTTGGCGGTGGCAGAGGCGTCTCCGGTCCCAGTCATTCCCTACAATGTGCCCTCACGCACCGGGGTAGATTTATTGCCCGATACCGTGGTGCGGCTGGCGGTGCATCCCCGTATTCTCGGAATTAAGGAAGCCACCGGCAGTCTGGCCCGCATTGAAGAGCTGGTGGCGCGCTGTCCGGAGAGTTTTGAGGTCTACAGCGGCGACGATCCGATCGCACTGCCCGCCATTCTGGCCGGTGCCCGCGGGGTGATTTCGGTGACGGCAAACGTTGCGCCGGCCGCCATGCATGAGCTTTGCGAGCACGCGCTGGCTGGGCGCCTGGCCGAGGCAGAAGCGTTAGACGCTCGGCTACAGCCGCTGCACCGTGCCTTGTTCATGGAATCGAACCCCATCCCCGTAAAATGGGCGGTGGCGGAACTCGGCCTCATTCCGCCCGGTCTACGTTTGCCGTTGACGCCTTTTTCCCTCCAACACCACACGGTCGTTCGTGAAGCGATGCGTGCAGCAGGTATTGCATGACCGCCACTTCCGTCCATTCGACCCGCCGTTTGCTGGTGGTTGCCCTCGGGGTGCTGCCGCTGCTCGGTGGTTGCAAGCTGCTGTCGGCTACCTTTTCCAAGGAGACCTGCCACGAGCCGCAGGTCTACGAGACTGCGCAGGAAGCGCCGCTCTTGCAGGTGCCTGCCGGGCTGGATGTGCCATCGGCACGGGGGGCATTAAAAGTGCCCCCGCTGGACACTCCGGCGCGCAAGCTCAGCGCATCTGAGCCGTGCCTCGACCATGCGCCCACCTACTATCCGGGTCGTCCAAGACCCGGGCAGCAGTCGACAAAACAGCCAAAATCCTGAGGGTTGCGGTGGTTTCCGGGATCTTCCACAGGCCTCTCGGCGGAACGCTCGGTAAGCAGAACGTTTGCCCACAGGACCGCGACCGGGTAACCTTCGCGGCCGTTGGAGAGGTGGCCGAGTGGTCGAAGGCGCTGGACTGGAATTCCAGTTATGCCCGCAAGGGTATACGTGGGTTCGAATCCCACCCTCTCCGCCAATATTTCCCGGGGTGCGCCCAGCGCGCACCCCGGGGTCGCTTGCGGTCCATGGTGGCCCGCGTCGGTTCCTCCGCGACGGTCAACCGTGAATCCCGCCAGGCCCGGAAGGGAGCAACGGTAACGGCGAGACCGGGCGCCGGAGGGGTGCCGGCGCGGGACACCTCCCGCCTCAGAAGGACGCCCAGCGCATGAGCTATCTCGTCCTCGCGCGCAAGTGGCGCCCGAAGCATTTCGGCGAAATGGTCGGCCAGGAGCACGTGCTGCGCGCGCTGACCCACGCACTCGACCACGACCGTGTGCACCATGCTTTCTTGTTTACCGGCACCCGTGGCGTTGGCAAAACCACCGTGGCGCGCATTCTGGCGAAAAGCCTCAACTGCGATCGCGGTGTTTCGTCCAAGCCGTGTGGCGAATGCGCGGCCTGCCGCGAGATTGATGAGGGACGCTTTGTCGATCTGATTGAGGTCGATGCCGCCTCGCGTACCAAAGTAGAAGACACGCGCGAATTACTCGAAAATGTGCAGTATTCGCCAACTCGCGGGCGCTACAAGGTCTACCTCATCGACGAGGTGCACATGCTCTCGGCGCATTCGTTCAATGCGCTGCTAAAGACGCTCGAAGAGCCGCCCCCGCATGTTAAGTTCCTGCTGGCCACCACGGACCCGCAGAAGCTGCCGGTGACCGTGCTGTCGCGCTGCTTGCAGTTTCACCTCAAGCGACTAAGCCCGGCGCTCATCGGTGAGCGCATGCGGCATATTCTGGCTGCCGAGGGCGTCCAGTTCGAGCCGGCCGCGTTGCCGCTGCTGGCTCGCGCGGCCGACGGCAGCATGCGCGACGGCTTGAGTCTGCTCGATCAGGTGCTCGTGTTCGGCGGTGGACGGGTCGGGGAACCGGACGTACGCAGCATGCTCGGTACCATTGATCGTGGTCATGTGGTGCGGATCCTCGGGTTGCTGGCCACGGGCGATGCGGCTGGTGTGCTGGCGCAGGTGGCGGTGCTCGATGAGCAGGCTCCGGACTACGATGATGTGCTGGTCGAACTGGCCGCACTGCTGCAGCGTGTGGCCCTGCAACAGGCCGTTCCAGGCAGCGGCGCCGATGACCTCTGGGAGGCCGCGACCATTGAGGAGCTGGCTGGGCAGATTGAGGCTGCAGACCTGCAGCTGTACTACCAGATGGCTCTCAACGGCCGCCGGGACCTGCCGTTGGCACCGGACCCCCGGATTGGCATCGAGATGACCTTGCTGCGCATGCTGGCTTTCCGGCCTGCCGAGCCGGACAGCGCCCAGGTGCCTTCGCCGCGTTCTGCCCCGCGTAGCGCCGCGGTGCGCCCGCCGGCGGCAGTGCGCTCCTCTGCGGCGGTGACAGAGCCCCCTGTGGTCCGTCCGGGAACTGCCTTCACCGGCGCGGACTGGCAACTGCTGCTCTCTCGTTTGGAGCTCACCGGCGCGGCCCGGCAGTTGGCGGCCAACTGCGAGTGGGTGGACCGCAACGCGGCGGTGGTGCGGTTACGGCTGGAGGCACGCAGCGCAGCGCTGCAGACGCCGGCCACGGTCGACAAACTTGCCTTGGCGCTCAGCGCGTTCTATGGGCAGTCGATGCAGGTGGAGTTTGAAGTGGTGGCCGCCGCTGAAGATACTCCGGCACGCGCAGTGGAGCGGGAGACTGCAGAGCGACTGTCCCGAACGCGCGAGCTGCTGGAGGCCGAACCCGTGATACGGGCGTTGCGCGACCGCCTCGGTGGAACGCTGGATCCTTCCTCGGTGAAGCCGCGCTGAGCGCGGTGCCAGAACTTACGGAGTCTGCGATGTTCAATAAGGGCAATATTGGCAACATGATGCGTCAAGCGCAGCAAATGCAAGAAGCGATGCAGAAAGCGCAGTCGGAACTTGGCACGATCGAAGTGACAGGCGAGGCGGGCGGTGGCATGGTCAAGGTGACCATGACGGGCAAACATGCCGTGCGGCGGGTGCAGATTGACCCAGGCGTGATAGGCGATGACCGCGAGCTGCTCGAAGATCTCGTGGCCGCGGCGGCCAACGACGCAGTGGCTAAAGTCGATGCCGCGGTGAGCGCGAAATATGCTGGCGTCACCGCCGGCATGAAATTGCCGCCGGGCATGAAACTGCCGTTCTGACCCCGTGCGCTATTCACCGGCCCTGGCCCGCCTTATCGATGCCCTGCGCCAATTGCCCGGTGTCGGACCGAAGAGCGCGCAGCGCATGGCATTTCAGTTGCTGGAACGTCGCCGGGACGGCGCGCATGAACTGGCTGTGGCGCTGAGTGCAGCGCTTGAAGACGTAGGCCACTGCAGCCGTTGTCGCATGCTCACGGACGGTGACTTGTGTCCGGTGTGTGCGGACCCGCGGCGCGATGCGGCGATTCTGTGCGTCGTGGAGTCGCCGGCAGATGTGGTAGCGGTCGAACAGTCGGGAGGCTTTCGTGGCCGCTATTTCGTATTGAATGGACGGCTCTCGCCGTTGGATGGCATTGGACCCGAGGAGCTTGGGTTACAGCATTTCGAGGCCTTATTGGCGGAAGGTGAGGTCACGGAGGTGATCCTGGCGACGAACGCTACCGTCGAAGGCCAAGCGACGGCGCACGTGGTGGGCGAACTGGCTCGACAGCACGGCTTGCGTGCCACGCGCATTGCTCAGGGTGTACCGATGGGCGGCGAACTGGAGTCGGTGGATGGCGGTACGCTGGCCCACGCTCTGGCCGGGCGATTGAGCCTCGAGTGACGACTGGCCCTACCGCAAGACCTGAGCCTGAGGTTGAGCGCTGGTTGAAACCCGTCCCGGAAACGGCGCGGACGGTGGCCGTCTCAGGGCAGTTTTACCTGTGGGCTGGTGCCAATCTGGCGCCTATCAACTGGGTATTAGGCGCGTTGGGCATCCAGCTCGGGCTTGGACTCGCCGACACCATAGGTGTGCTGGTGGTGGGGAACGGGATCGGCATGCTGCTGTTCGGCGGGTTCGTGTTGCTCGGTCAGCGTAGCGGCGCCACCGGCATGGTCTTGGGGCGAGCTGCCTTTGGCAGGCAAGGTAATTACTTGCCAGCATCGCTGCAGGCACTGACCGCTATCGGCTGGTGCGCCATCAACACCTGGATCATTCTTGATCTGGTGATGGCGCTGTTAGGCCTGCTGGGCTGGCTGGACGCCAGCCAGCGAAATCTGCTCGCCAGAATGGTCGTCGCCAGCGTATTGATGGCCATCCAAGTCGGCATCGCTGGTGCTGGCTACCGTGCTATGACCACCTTTGAACGCTGGACCGTGCCACCGACGTTGTTGGTGTTGGTGGCGATGTCGGGTGTGGTCTGGCTCAGTTTGGGCATTGATTGGCAGTATGCAGGTCCCGCGGGCCACGTCCTGGTTGGCCACGACCGCCTCGCCGCACTGAGCGTGGTGATGACGGCTATTGGGATCGGTTGGGGCATCACGTGGTTCACATTCGCGGCGGACTATTCGCGCTTTGTCAGTCGCACGGTGCCAGCGGGCAGGTTGTATCTGGTGTCGGTACTGGGGCAATTTATCCCCGTCGTCTGGCTGGGCATCCTTGGGGCGACGCTCGCTACTCGTCATGGATCAGCCGACCCCGGGCAACTGATTGTGGCGAACTTTGGGATGCTGGCCATCCCAGTATTGCTACTGGTGCTACACGGGCCAATCGCCACCAATATTCTTAACCTCTATACTTTTTCCGTTACCGCTCAGGCGCTGGATATACGGCTCGACCGCCGCTGGCTGAACGGGGTGGTGGGAGCGCTGGCGCTGACGGCCGTGGTAGTGCTGATCCAGCAAGATGAGTTCGCCAAGGTGCTGGATGCCTGGCTGGTGGCCTTGGTGGGCTGGGTGGCGGCGTGGGCCGGCGTGATGCTCGTGCATTACTACTGGCTGGAGCGTCGTCAGTCGCTGCCCATTGACTGGTTATTTGCCCCTGCCAACGACTCGCCGCTGCCGGCGGTCAACTGGGCTGGGATTGGTGCGCTGCTGGTGGGCATGCTCGCCACCTGGTTATGCATGTACGGCCTGCTGCCAGCCACGCAAGGGCCCGTGGCGGTCGCCATGGGTGGCGTGGATCTTTCCTGGCTGGCTGGCGGCGTTGTCAGCGCTACGGTCTATGCGACGCTGGGGCCGTCGGCATGGCGCCGCCTCCCGCTCAATCGATCAGCCGAACCCGAAAATTCTTGCCTTTAATTTTGCCGGCGCGCAGACCGTCCATGGCGGTTTTGGCAAAGCGGCGATCAATGGCGACGTAAGTGCGGGTGTCGAACGTACTGATCTTGCCGACCAGTTCTTTGGTCAGTCCGGCGACGCCGGTCAAAGCACCCAGCAGGTCGCCTGGCCGGAGTTTGTCGCGGCGACCGGCGTCCACGCACACAGTGACGAACACCGGCGGGACTGGTTGGTCCTTGGCCAGCGCCGACATTGGCAACTTGCCAAGGGTGGCTTTAAAGCCGAAGCGGGTTTCGATCGCGGTCAAACGGATGCGTTCACGCGATGAAAACAGATGCAGTGCAACCCCGCTTTTACCGGCACGGCCAGTACGGCCTACACGGTGCACGTGCTGGTCGGGCTCGCGTGGCAGTTCGTAGCTGATCACCAGCGCTAGGTCCTTGATATCCAGCCCACGCGCAGCGACATCGGTGGCCACCAGAACGCGTATCGTGCCATTGGCAAAGCGCACCAGCACTTCGTCGCGGTCACGTTGGTCGATGTCGCCATGGAGTGACAGCACTGCGAAGCCACGTTGGCGCAGCTGCTCCTCAATGTCACGGGCGTCGTTCTTGGTGTGGGCAAATACCAGTGCAGATTCCGCGCGTTGGGTACTGAGCAGATGAGCCAAGGCATCGATGCGGCGCTCCGGCGCCACTTCGTAGAAAATTTGCTCGACCTGGGCAGTGATCGCCTGGTTGTCGACCGTGATCTCCACCGGTTCGCGTTGCAGCCGACGACTGAGACTGCGCACGTTGTCTGGAAAGGTCGCCGAGAAGAACAGGGTCTGCCGTGCCTTGGGTGCCAGATCAACGATCGTGCGACTGGCCTCTTCGAAGTCCGGGTCCAGCATGCGGTCGGCTTCGTCAAGCACCAGCACGCGTAGTGCATCGAGTTTCAGGCTGCCGGCCTGCAGCAGTTCCTGCACGCGACCGGCCATGCCCACGATGATGTGCGGATCGTGTTCCAGGGAGGCGAGCTGCGGTCGTCTGGAGATGCCACCACCGAGCACGCTCACTTTCACATTGGGTAGGCAGCGCGCGAGCCTGCGGATCTCCTTCGCGATCTGGTCCGCCAGCTCGCGCGTCGGGCACAGCACCAGCGCTTGCGTCTTCATGAGCGTGGTGTCGATGCTGGATAGCACGCTGAGCCCATAGGCAGCCGTCTTGCCGCTGCCGGTACGCGCCTGGCCGATCACATCGTGCCCGGCGAGCATCGGCGGCAGGCTTCTCGCCTGGATAGGCGTCATTACCCGATATTCCAGCGAAGCTAACGCCTGCAGGAGTAACGGGTTCAGCGGTAAGGAAGCAAAAGGCAGAGTTTCCACGGGGCACCTGGTTGAGTCAGCCGGTAGTAGCTGCAGCGCCGGCATGATGCACTGTTCTGGCCAAGGCCTGCCGGCTAGTTTCAGGCCGCACGCGCCTTTAGCCACGCCCGGGCGGGCGTCGCTGTTCCATCTGCACGGCGGTGGTCAGCAAACGTCGGTAACTGTTGTAGCGGCGTGGTTCGAGGGCGCTGCCGCCATCGGGTGCCGGCAGACCAACAGCGGCGCGTACCGCACAACCGGGTTCTTCGCGGTGCAGACAGTCCATGAACTTGCAACCCGCACTGAGTCGTTCAATTTCCACAAACCCATGGCGGGCTTGCCGCGGTTCGGGGACCGGTGGGGCGAAATCGCGCACGCCTGGCGAATCGATCAGGTCGCCCCCGCCCGGCAGGTGGTACAAGGCGGCGCTGGTGGTGGTGTGGCGTCCCTCGTCGGTACTGCCGGACACGGTACGCGTGGCAGCCACTGCACCTGGCACCAGACGGTTCAGCAGGCTGCTCTTGCCCACGCCGCTTTGACCGACCAGCACGCTGGTGCCGCTGGCGAGCGCAGCGGCCAGCGGCGCAAACCCAGCGTCACTGGCAGTATCCAGCAGAAAAACCGGGTAGCCCAGCGCCGCATAGGCGGTCAGTGCGGACTGCAGTTCCAGCGCGTCGGCGGCATGCGAACCACCCTCGGCCAGCAGGTCTGCCTTGGTGCACACCACGACCGCCTCCAGCGCTGCCAAGGCGGCGGCGGCCAGGTAACGGTCAACGATGAACAGGTCGGGCGCCGGCGTGGGGGCGAACACCACCACCAGACGGGTGAGATGGGCCGCCAGCTCTTCGCGACGACCAGCACCGTTCCAGCGCGCGAGGACGCCGCGCCGTGGGTGGATCCGATACACCAGCCCTTCCGGGTCGCTGGCGGTGCCGCGAACAAAGGCCACTTGGTCGCCGCAGAGGGGCCGTAGATCCTTGCCGAACCCGCGGCAGGGGTGGGTGGCGCCGTCAGTGCTTTCTACCACCACTTGCCGACCGAAGGCGCGGACGACACGTCCGTCCTCGAGTGCGTCAATCTGTTTCGCAGGTGGTGGGGGAGGTGAATGGCGACTCATGTGGGGTGCACCTTAGCCTTTGCTACCATCACGGGCAACGACAAGACGCGGCATCTGGCCGCTGTCAGATGGTTGGGAGTGCACATGGCGGTGTTGTCCGATGCCTGGGTTTGGGTAGACCTCGAAATGACGGGCCTGCGTCCGGAGGTGGACCACATTATTGAGATGGCGGTGATTATCACGGATGCTCAGTTGACCGTGATCCATGAGGGCCCTGTTATTGCAGTTCATCAGCCCCCTGAAATCATGGGCTTGATGGATGCCTGGAACCTCCGCACTCACGGGGCCTCCGGGCTGATTCAGCGCGTTCAGGCGAGTGGGGTCACGGAGTCGGAGGCCGAGCAACAGTTGCTTGGCTTCCTCAGGGAGCATGTCAAACCCGGCTCTAGTCCGTTGTGTGGTAACAGTATTTGTCAGGATCGTCGCTTTCTAGCGCGCTGGATGCCGACGCTCGAGCAGTTTTTCCATTACCGCAATCTTGATGTCAGTACCCTGAAAGAGCTGGCGAGGCGCTGGGCGCCTTCCGTGCTGGAGGGCGTGACCAAGGGGGATAAACATCAGGCCCTTGATGATATTCGCGACTCCATTGCGGAGCTACGCCATTATCGCGAGCATTTGTTCCAACGGTAGCGGAGCCGCTCAGTGGGCGGGTTGGCCGGCCAGGAACAGCCAAGTCTCGACGACGGTATCCGGGTTTAGCGATACGGAGTCGATGCCCTGGTCCACCAACCAGCGGGCCAGGTCCGGGTGGTCGGAAGGACCCTGCCCACAGATGCCGATGTATTTCCCGGCTTTGCGGCAGGCACGGATGGCCATGGCCAGCAGGGCCTTCACCGCGGGATCCCGCTCGTCGAACAGGTGAGCGACAATACCGCTGTCGCGGTCGAGCCCAAGCGTTAGCTGGGTCATGTCGTTTGAGCCGATGGACATGCCGTCGAAGTACTCGAGATATTGCTCGGCCAACAGGGCGTTGGTGGGTAATTCGCACATCATGATGACTTTAAGGCCGTTCACGCCGCGTCCAAGGCCATTTTCTGCCAAGAGTTCGGTCACCTGGCGCGCCTCGCCGAGCGTACGTACGAACGGCACCATCACCTGCACGTTTTCCAGTCCCATGTCTTCGCGTACGCGGCGCAAGGCGCGACACTCCATCTCGAAGCAGGGACGAAACACTTCATCGATATAACGGGAGGCGCCGCGAAATCCAAGCATCGGGTTTTCCTCGTGCGGCTCGTAACCGCGACCACCGATGAGATTGGCGTATTCGTTGCTCTTGAAGTCGGACAACCGCACGATGACGGGTTCCGGGGCAAAGGCACAGGCGATGCTGGCGATGCCTTCTGCCAGCTTGGCGATGAAAAATTCCACTGGGTCGGCATAGCCGGCGATCTGTCGGCGGATCGTGGCTTGTAGCTCCGGCGCCAGCCGGTCAAATTCCAGCAGCGCACGTGGGTGTACGCCGATCATGCGGTTGATGATGAACTCGAGCCGCGCCAGCCCCACTCCATGATGAGGAATGGCAGCAAAATCAAAGGCTCGGTCAGGATTGCCGACATTCATCATGATCTTCACGGGAGCCGGTGGCAGGGAGTCAAGTTCGATGGTTTTTTCCTCGAACTCCAGCTGCCCTGCGTACACCTGACCCGTGTCGCCCTCTGCGCAGGACACGGTGACTGGATCGCCGTCCAGAATATGGGTGGTGGCGTCGCCACAGCCGACGACGGCCGGGATCCCCAGTTCGCGAGCGATGATGGCGGCGTGGCAGGTGCGTCCCCCGCGGTTGGTCACAATGGCGCTGGCGCGCTTCATGACGGGCTCCCAGTCAGGATCGGTCATGTCCGCCACCAGCACGTCGCCGGGCTGGACGCGGGACATTTCGGTCACGTCACGGATAACGCGCGCGGGACCGGCGCCGATGCGCGCGCCAATGGCGCGACCGGTGGTGAGCACCTTGCCGTGGCCCTTGAGGGTATAGCGCTGGATACTCCGCCCGGCGCGGCTCTGGACCGTCTCTGGGCGGGCTTGCAGGATGAACAGTTCGCCAGTGGTGCCGTCCTTGCCCCACTCGATATCCATGGGTCGAGCGTAATGCTGCTCGATGATCAGTGCCTGGCGCGACAGCGCCTCGACGTCGGCATCGCTTAGTGAGAACGCCAAGCGCTGCTCCTGCGGCACGTCCACGGTTTCCACGCGCCGACCCCGGGTGGGGCCACCCGTAGACGCGGCATAGATCATCTTGATGGCCTTGCTGCCCAGATTGCGCCGGACGATGGACTGCTTGCCAGCGCGTAGGGCGGGCTTGTAGACGTAGAACTCGTCCGGATTCACCGCACCTTGCACGACGGTTTCACCCAGACCATACGCTGCGGTGACAAAAACCACGTCCCTAAAGCCACTTTCGGTGTCCAGTGTGAACATGACGCCACTGGTTCCCAAGTCGCTACGCACCATGAACTGCACGCCGGCCGAGAGCGCTACCAACGCATGCTCGAAGCCTTGGTGAACCCGGTAGGCGATGGCTCGGTCGTTGAACAGCGAGGCAAACACCTCATGCATGGTGCTCAGCACATCCGCCCGACCGCGTACATTGAGGAAGGTTTCCTGCTGGCCGGCAAAGGAGGCATCGGGCAGGTCTTCTGCGGTGGCGCTGGAGCGCACCGCAACTGCGATGTCGGCCCCGCCCATGGCTTCCCAAGCAGTGATGACTTCCTGTTCCAGGCGGCTGGGAAATGGCGTGGCCAGAATGCGCTGGCGAATGGCGGCGCCAACCTCGGCCAGACGGGTGACGTTATCCACGTCCAAATCGTTGAGTTGGAGGTTGATCCAGTCCGCCAGACCTTCATGGGCGAGGAAGTCACGATAGGCCTGCGCAGTGGTGGCAAACCCGCCAGGCACCTGAACCCCTAGCGGCGCCAAATGGCTGATCATCTCCCCGATAGAGGCATTTTTGCCGCCTACCACCTCCACATCATGCATGCCAAGGGACTCGAAGGGGATGACATAGGAGGGCATGGGCGAATCCTGGAACAGGGCCTGCTTGCGGGGCATGGGCCGGGGGTGAAACACTGCACCGGTGGATTATACGGTGTCGTGGCGCAGAACCCTGCGTCCCGGTTGGCAGAAGGAAGCAGGGCATGGGTGAATTGAGCGCCACCAGCGGCGGCAAGCCGCGCAGAACGGTGTTTTTCGTCTCCGACCAGACGGGGGTGACCGCCGAGACCATGGGGCATAGCCTGCTGACACAGTTCGACGCCACCCATTTTCAGGCGGTGACCTTGCCATTCATCAGCGGGGTGGAAAAAGCGGAAGAAGCGCGTCAGCGCATCAATGCCACTGGGGCTGCTGATGGTGTCCGGCCGATTATTTTCAGCACGCTGGTGGATGATGCAGAGCGGGATATTGTCAAACAGTCCGCTGCCTTATTCTTGGATTTTTTTGACGCCTTCCTCGGGCCGCTCGAGGCGGAACTCAAGGTCAAGAGCAGCCACGCCCCAGGTCGGGCGCATGGCATGGCGGATATGGCTTCCTACACCGCGCGCATCAATGCGACTAACTTCGCCCTCGCCAACGACGATGGTGGCAAAGAGCGCGAGTATGGCCAGGCCGACGTGATCCTGGTCGGCGTGTCGCGCAGTGGAAAGACGCCCACCTGCCTCTATCTGGCCTTGCAATATGGCGTGTACGCAGCCAATTACCCATTAACGGAGGACGACCTAGAAGGTAGTGGCCTGCCACCCGCTCTTAAACCGTTCCAGAAAAAGCTGTTTGCGCTGACGATCCGTCCGGATCGCCTGCAGCAAATTCGTCACGAGCGCCGCCCAGAGAGCAAATATGCCAGTTCGCACCAGGTTCAGTTCGAGCTGCGCACGGCCGAGCAGTTGTTCCAGCGCTTTGGCATTCCGTGCATCGACACCACGGACTGCTCGGTGGAAGAAATTGCCAGTCGAATTCTCCATCGAACGGGCATTGCCCGGCGCGTACGCCCCTGACGCTTGGTAGACTGCGCGGCATGCGCCCGAACCTCCCCGTTGAAGCCGATTCCGACGTGTGGCTGCGCGCCTCGTGGCGGGCACGCCCTGGTGGCTTTCTAGCACTCATGTCGCTGTATGAGAGCAATTGGGTGCGCTTGCGTGCGCTGCTGGGCGAGGTGCGTCAGCTCTCAGGCCGTGCGGTGTCGCGGGTAGACGGTGACTGCGAGCTGGAGGTCACGGTGCTCGAACACAGTGCCTATACCTCGGTGCTACGTCTGACCTATCTTTTTCCTGACGCCGGGTCCCTGCTGCGTGAGCCTGACTTAGAGGTGCGCGTGTATCACGACGCCGAATTGGCCGAAGCCAGTCAGGTAGGGTCGGTGCAGACGCATGCGGCACTGCGGCAGATTGACGCGGGTTTATCCGGCATGCTCGATCGCCGCTGGCACCGCAACATGCTGCTCAATAAATGGTTGGAGTATTTGATGGACACGGGTCACGGCCAGAGCAGTCTGCATGCGCTGGCCTGAGTGGCTCAAAGGTTTTCGTCAACGACACCAAGCCCGCCAGCAAGCGGCCGAGGAAGCGCGGCTGCTCAAACTTTACTGGAACCGGGTGGGCCTGAAGCGCGCGCTGGACGATCAGGACGAGGAAATTCGTCAGCTGCGTGACCTGCTCCGACAGCAGCAGGGGTCCGTACAGCGTGCGACCGATGATGCGGAGACGCTGGAGCAGACGCTCGCCAATCCTGAGCTGGGCTTTGGCGCGCTGCTGCATTTTAGTCTGCGGGGCTTATGGCGCATCGGTCGCGCGCAAGTACAGCAACTGACGATCGAGTTGCGGCGCCAGCAAGCAGATCGCGAACGCAAACAACAACTGGTGCAATTGCAGCTGGAACGCAAGGAACAGTTGCAATCCGTAGACCTGCGCATTGTAGCGGCAGTAGAGCGTGTGACCATCGAACGCACGGTAGTGGCGACCGAAGAACGTGAATTTGTCGCGCTCAGTAGCCCATGGCACTACTTTCGGCGCAAAGAGGCGCTGCGGTCGCTGAATGAGGCACGTGGCCGGCAGCAGGAAGCCAACATCACGCTGGATAATCTGCGCGCCTCACGGGTCTTGCTCGTCAAGTCACCGCTGCCAGAGTTTCCGGGGTTGTCGGTGGACGGTCGCCGTGCAGTGAATCTGGCAGTCATAGCGCTGGTACAGGTATTGGCGGCACGCTTGGCGCAGGATGGATTGGCGCCGCAGGTGCGTCTGGCCTGGCAGCGGGACTTGTCCAACATCCGCTATGGTGGCCGTGCAGATTGTCTGGCGCGGCTGGCCCAAGTCAATACTGTCGTAGCACTACTGCGGACGACGGGTGGAATAGCCGAGCAGTTACGGCAGCAACTGGCGCGGCTGCAGGCCGTGGTGGCCTATCGCAACAGTGTTGACACCCTGCCACAGAGTTCGGCGCTGGAAAACGCGGAGGCGAACTTTCCTGGCAGTTTACTATCAGCAGCACAACTGATCGCCGAGGACTACTTCGAGGTCAAACGGTTTCTGCTGACTTGATGGTGACTGCCGCGGCGCTGAAGACTCGGCGTCGCCAGTGGTTGAAATCGTCGAACCAGACGTAGAAAGCCGGTACCAGAAACAGGCTCACCGCCGCACCGAAGGCCAGTCCCCCCATGATGGCACGTGCCATCGGGTAGTAGGCCGGGCCACTTGAACCCCCAACCTGGGCGTCGCCGATGGCGAGTGGCAACAAACCGAGCAAAGTGCTCAGGGTCGTCATCAAGATGGGGCGTAGCCGGTCACGACCCGCCTGCACAATGGCCGCTTGTCGCGGCAGCCCTTCACTGCGTAGCTGCAGCACGTGCGCCACCAGCACAATGCCGATGTTCACCACCACGCCCACTAGAATCATGATGCCAATCATGGCCATCAAAGTGATTGAGGTGGCACTAATGGCGAAAAACCAGCAAACCCCGACGAAGGAAAACACAATGGAGGTGACAATCGAGAGTGGCAGCAGCACGCTTTCAAATAGCGCTGCCATGACCAGGTAGATCATCAGTATCGCCAGCCCAATGTTCATCGCCATGCTGGTCAGCGTCTTGTCACTGTCTTCGAAGCCGCGACCTAGCTTCCAGTCATAACCAGGCGGGAAGGGAAACGCTGCCATGACAGGCTTTACATTCGCTCTTACCTGCTCAAGAGTGGCGCCGCCACGGAGGTTGGCGGTGATCACGACGCTGGTCATGCGGTCGATGTGCGAGATAGTGCGTTCACCCTTGCCGATAGTGAAATCGGCGATCGCCGATAAGGGCAGTGTGCCTTTCGGTGTCGGTAGCGTCAGGCGCGCCAGATCATCAATCCCTTGTTGGTCATCGGCGCGGAATGCCAGCCGTAAGATAAGGTCGCGCTCGTCGGTACGAAATTCGCGCAAGCGCTCGCCGCGCATGGCAGCGGCAATCGCCTGAGCTGCCGCCCCCGTGGTAAGTCCCGCTGCGGCTGCGCGATCGCGGTCGATACGCACACGGACTTCATCATCACCCGCCTCGGCATCGCTGCGCACAGCTTCGATCCCCGGCACTTGTCGCAAACGGCGTACCACGTCAACACTGAGGGCGGCCAGACGTGCAGTGGAGTCGCCAGACAGCTGCAAACTGAAGCCTTGTGCCTCACCCGCCTCAAACTTAAAATCTGGATGCCCGATGCTCAGTGTCGGCATGCCTGCGGTGATCTCACGCATCACGTCGGTCGTCTTGCGGCGTGCTACCTGCTTCGGTCTGAGATATAGGGTAGTGAATGCCTCGCTGCTGCTCCAGCGAGTATAGAAACTGTCGATATCAAAGCGTTCGCGATTCGCTTCTAGAAACGCCTCCACCTGGCGCACGGATTTATCTACTTGTTCCAGCGGATACGTCCCCTCTAAATGGTACGGTATGAACAGCTGCCGACTCACGCTTTGTGGAAACGGGTCGACCTTGACCAGTGCCAATTTAAACAAGGGCAGTGGTGACAAGACCAGCAACAGCGCCACCATCGCGGTCTGCCGCGGGTGGGTTAATACCCAGATCAAGCTGCGTGCATAGCGTTCTTGTAGATTGCGCATCCAACCAGTGGCCTCACTCTCCCGCGGAGCGTGCAAATGTGCCGCCACCATCGGAATGAGGGTCTGTGCGATGAGCAGTGAGGTCACCATGGCCACGACGATGGGGATCGCGACGTGCTTGAGAAAAATACTCACTTGATTGGTTTCGCCGAACAGCAGCGGCAGAAACACCACGACCGTGGCAAAGGTGCCAGCGACAGTAGCGACACCCACTTCCTGCACCCCGGCCATCGTTGCCAGCTTAGGGTTAGTTGGATGGCGCAGGCGGTGCCGGAAAATACTTTCCGTCACCACCACTGCGTTGTCCACGAGCATTCCCACCGACAGCATCATGCCCATCATGGTGAGTACATTGAGGGTTAGGCCACTGAAATACAGAGCGGCAAGCGTTACCAGTAATGAGGCCGGCACCGCAAGGCTGACCAATAAGGTCGTGGGTAAGTCGCGCAGAAAAAGCAGCAACACCAGTAGCGCCAAAGCTGCACCGATCAGCCCAGCCGCGCGTAGTTCACCTAGCGAGGAAACAATGGCCTCTGCCTGGTTTCCCACTACCAGGAAGCGCACGCCTTGTAGTTGGGGCGTGGCTTTGGCGCGCTCCAGCTCGGCGTTGACGCGCGCAGCCACCTCAACGACATTCGCTTGCGTGGTCTTGTAGATGTCAAGGCCCACTGCCGGGCGGCCGTTCACGCGACGACCGACCGTTAATTTTGGACTCACCAGTGCCACGTCGGCGACATCCGCGAGGCGCACGTTGCCGCGAATGATCAGCTGGCGGATGTCCTCCAGATGGGAGAACTCCCCCATGGGCCGGACGCTGTAACGTTGTCCACTTTCGGTGATCTCGCCAGCGGAGACCGAGAAGTTACTTTTTTGCAGTAGTAGCCGCAGTTGCGGTAGCGACACGCCGTGCGCGGCCGCGCGGTCTGCGTTCACCAGAATCCGTACTTCCTGGGGTTCCACGCCGGCGAGATCCACCCGTGCCACGCCGGGCAGTCGCTCAAGGGGTTTTTTCAGGTAGCGCTCCAGCGCTTGATAGCGGGTGGATAAGTCCGTGTCGGCCGACAGACGGATGACAAATGCCGCCTGGTCAGCGGTGGAGTTGGTATTGATCACCATGCGTTCGGCGCCACTCGGCAGGTCCGGGCGGATAGCATCAAGTTTGGTGCGCACGGCAAAGGCGCGTGCTTCGATGTCGCCGCCCCAGGTCATGGCCACCTGCACCTCAGCTTGATCGGCCGCCGAGGTGGAGCGGATCTCCTGAATGCCGGGGAGTGTCGCCAAGGCTTCTTCAATCGGACGGGTAATCAGTCGTTCTACTTCCTCGGGCGTTGAGCCCGGGTAGGGGACGGTGACCATGAGACCCGGGAAAGTCATGTCCGGGAGTTCCTCCAGAGGGAGTAGCCGGGCGCTGATGAGACCGATGATGGCAAGCGCAGCAAAAGCCATCCAGGTGGTGATTGGGCGGGCCAGAGCGACGCGGGTGTGCCACATGGGTCAGGTGCCGACGGGCGGCAGGTCGCGTTGCCGGTCCATGACGTCGTACACCACGGGGATCACCAGCAAGGTCAGGAAGGTGGTCAGCAGCACTCCGCCGATTACAGTAATGGCCATGGGTGCACGCACTTCCGCACCTTCGCCGAGACCCAGCGCCATGGGGAGCAACCCAAGAATCGTCGTGAGTTTGGTAATCAGAATGGGGCGTAAGCGAATGCGTCCGGCTTCGAGGATGGCCGCGTGCCGCGATAATCCCCGGGTGCGTGCTTGATTAACCGCATCGATGAGGACGATGGACTGGTTGACCACGATTCCAGCCAGCATGATCAGCCCGATATACGCCACCACATTGACGGTGGTGCCTGTCAGGAGCAGCGCCCAGACCGCGCCGATGGCCGAGAGCGGGATGGTGAACAGGATAACGAAGGGGTGAATCAGGCTTTCAAACTGTGCGGCCATGACCAGATAGACCAGAAAGACCGCCAGTAGCAGGGTGAATTGCAGGCTGGAAAAAG
This sequence comes from Gammaproteobacteria bacterium, assembly GCA_947469285.1. Lineage (GTDB taxonomy): Bacteria > Pseudomonadota > Gammaproteobacteria > Steroidobacterales > Steroidobacteraceae > CAIOHZ01. Next base: position 48,792 of record CANIOW010000005.1, on the reverse strand, counting down.
AGTCACCCATTTCCTCACTTTGTCCTGAAACGTAGTAGCCAATGCCCGGGGGGAGCGGTTCCCTCGCCAACAGCTGCCGCAAGCTGAGCAGTGCCCCACCCAGATCGCCTTCTCCAAGATTAGCGCTGACTACCGCTACCCGTTCTTGGTTGGCGCGGCGAATTTCTGCGGGTCCTGTTGCCAGTCGGATCTCTGCCACGGCCGACAGTGGCACCGGACGCTCGCTGCCTGGATTCACAATCAGGTTTCGCACCTCCTCAAGGCTGGCCGCGCGGGTGTCCATGCTCCGTACCAGGACATCGATTTTCTTGTCGAACAGGGTGTAGCGCGTGGCGACTTCACCGCGAACCGCCGTGACCACATGGTCAGCAATATCGCGTACTGCCAAACCTAACTGCGCCGCCCGTTCCTGATCAAACAAGATCTGGATTTCCGGATTGCCAGCCTCCAGTGTGCTTTTGACGTCAGCAAACTGTGGGTTTTCCTGTAGACGTAGGCGCAAGTTGTCTGCTGCAGTCTTGAGTCGTGTCAGATCATTGCCGGTGAGCACGACTTCTAAGGGTGTCGCAAAGGTGAACAGGCTGGGACGCGAAAACTGATACTGCGCTCCTGGAATGCCATCGAGCTGCGCGCGAAGTGTATTGATCGCCTGTTCCTCATCCGCATGACTGGATCCCGCCACGAGCTTGATAGATAAACGCCCGCTGTTTTCGCCGGCATCTACGGGATTCGCATCAAGCCGGTTACCGCTGCCGGAAACGGCATAGGCGGTGTTGAGATTGGGCAAAGTCTGCGCCACACGCGTCGCCGCCGCCATCGCCTGGTCAGTTTGTTCCAGCGGTGCGCCTGAGGGTAATTTGATGTCCACCACAAATTCGCCCTGCGACATCTGTGGGATGAGCTCGGTCCCGAGAAAAGGCACCAGCGCCATCGTGCTCAGGAAGAGAGCGGTTGCGGCCCCGAGGACCTGGCCCCGATGCTGCAGGGCCCAGGTGATGGCGGGCGGGTAGACGCGCTCCGCCCAGCCATACAGGGCCTGCATGAGCCAGACCCCAGGCGATAAGGCCCGAGCCGACCACCGCGAGACGCACTGGCCACCAGTGCGCAGCAGGAGACTTAACGACTGTAGCGCGCGCGTCAGACGACCAGCGACCGCAGAGAGGGTGCGCGCAGGCTCTGCCGGCTCTGGTAGGCGACCTGCGGCCAGCATAGGCACCAGTGTTAGCGCGACAACCAGCGAAAACAGCAGCGAGAAGGTCACTGTCAGCGCCTGATCGCGAAACAATTGGCCGGCGATACCGCTGATGAACACCATGGGAAAGAACACTGCGACCGAAGTCAGCGTCGCAGCAGTGACGGCCATGGCAACCTCAGCGGTCCCTTCGCGTGCGGCCGCCAGCGGACTGGCACCTTGCTCTCGTCGGCGTACGATCGCTTCAAGTACCACTACGGCATTGTCAACGAGCATGCCGACTGCCAGAGCAATACCGCCCAGCGACATAATATTCAGCGATACCTCTGCCCAGTACATGAGCATGAAAGTACCGATGATGGACACTGGTATAGCAATCCCCGTCACCAGCGTGGCGCGCGCGTCGCGTAAAAAGCAATACAGCACGAGGATAGCGAGCAGCCCGCCGAACAGTGCCGACTGCTTGACCTCGCCAATAGCCGCGTTAATGAAATGTGCCTGGTCATAGACCAATTCGAGGCGAGCGCCCGGCGGTAAAGTGTGCTCGAGCGTGGCCACTGCCTGGCGTACGCCCCCAGCCAGTGCGACGGTATTCGCATCGCCTTCTTTGTAGACCGCCAGTTCTACGGACTCCAGGCCATTGACGCGGGTAATGGCTTCTCGATCCTTGTGGCCCCGGATAACTTTGGCTATCTCTTTCAGACGCACCGGCTGACCATCATGGGTGGCGATGATGGCATCGGCCATTTCACCAACACTTTGAAATTCGTTCAGCGTGCGCACTAAAAATCGCTGCGTGCCCTGCTCCAGTCGGCCGCCCGAGAGGTTGACGTTTTCAGCACGCAGTCGCGCGGTGATAGTGTCGATACCGAGATTGAGTTGGGCGAGTTTTTGTTGGTCTACCTGAATCTGAATCTCTTCTTCCAGCCCACCGCTGACCTTCACGGCCGCAGAGCCTTCTACCGCCTCCAGCGCCGGCTTCAGTCGGTCTTCGGCAAAGCGGCGCAGTGCCTTAAGGCGTTCTTCACGTTTAGCAGCATCCTTGGGGCCATCAAGCAGGGCATAGCGCATCACCGGTTCGCTAGAGGGGTCGAAGCGCAATAGCAAAGGCCGTTTAGCTTCCAGTGGCAGTTGCAGCAGGTCGAGTTTCTCGCGCACGTCTATGCCTGCGAGATCCATGTCGGTCCCCCAAGCAAATTCCAAGGTGACATCGCTTTGACCGGAGCGCGAGACGGAGCGTACCTGCCGAACATTGCGGATGATGCCCACGGCTTCCTCGGCCGGGCGAGTAACCAGATTCTCTACCTCAAGCGGTGCACCTCCCGGTAGCTCCGTGCGTACCGTTAAAGTCGGGTAGGAGAGGTCAGGTAGCAGGTTGACCTTTAATCGCGAGAGCGAAACGAAGCCAAACAGCAACACCGCCAGCGTGAACATGGCCACGGTGACGCGCCGGCGGGTGGCGAATTCGATCAGGCCCATGGGGTTCCTTCCTTGATCCACCGCCGGAAGGCGGAGAGTGGCAGCTCGCAGCCGTCTACGGGTTGTTCTGCGCTGCAGTGGGAGTGGTCACGGTCGAGGTTGCTGACGCAATGACCTTGACCAGGCTGCCGTTTTTCAGGCCGCCTTGACCGATGACTACGACCTGTTCACCGGTTCGCAGACCGCTGGTAATTTCAACCGCAGCGCCATCGGTCAGCCCCAGCGTGACCTCGCGTGCGATGGCCTTGCCGGCCACCACCACGAACAGCCGCGAGTGGCCATCATCTTCGATCAGAGCGCTGCGCGGTACGCGCAATACGTCAGCTCGCCGGTCGTGGACGATGTTAACGCGTGCAAACATGCCCGGTTTGAGTTGGGCCGTGGTGTCATGGATCTCAAGCGTGACTTTGAAGGTTCCGGTGGTGCTGTCCACGACTGGGCTGATGCGCCTGATGACCGCCTCAAACGCCCCACCGGCCGCATCGATCACGGCACTCGCGGTCTGACCGACTTGTAGCTTGTGCATTTCCCGCTCCGGTACAAACACCTCAGCCACCAGGGGTGTCAGATCAGCGATGCGGAACAGTGGGTCGTTCGGACGGAGCGTATTGCCGAGTTTCACGAAGCGTTCAGCGATGACGCCTTCGAGGGGTGCGCGGATTTCGGTGTACGACAACTGGAGGGCGGCGAGGTCGTAGGTGGCTTGGGCGCCATCGAGTTCGTAGCGCAAGTTCTCGAAGGCGCTGGTGGCGACCAGCCCACGCTGTTGTAGTTCGATGGTGCGCTTGTAGTCGCGTTCCAATTTGGCTCGCTGGGCGCGGGCTTGGGCCAATTCTAGGCGCAGCCGGTCTCCATCCAGCCGCGCCAGCACCTGTCCCTTGCGAACCTGCGCGCCTTCTTCCACGAGTAACTGGTGCAGTTCACCCCCTACCTTGGCGACGACCACGGCTTCTTGTTCTGCTTGGAGCGGGGCGGTGCCGGAATAGACGGCCAGCATTTCACCGCGGGTGGCTGGCAGCACTTCTACCGGGATAGCCGGCGTGGCTTGGTCCGCTGGCGGGTGGCGGTCCTTAGCCTCACCGCAGGCGCTGAGCCCGCAGACGAGACCGATGGCTAGGGCTGGTAAGAACCAGCGGGAGTGGACGGGGAGCATGACGCTGGCCTACTGAGCAGAACGAGGTGATGGCCGCATCTTAAGTACTTATAGTGTTGTAGTCAACTATAACACCAGTAATGTTGACATTATTTCTACCTACCGCGTTGCTCTTGCCTGCATTTTGGTGATCGGTGGCGGTGGTGGTGGCGGTGGCGGGGTGGCCGGCGTGGCTAGTTGTGCTGCCCAGTCTGCCGTGATCCGCACCGCTTCATTGAGCAAGGTGTCGGGTGGCTCGAGGGTCGCCAAGGCGGCTATGTCCTTCAGCGCTGCTTCGCCGTGGGCGGCGCGGCGGGTATTTTCCCGCGTCAGACGTTCAGCCTCTAGGCCATCACGTTCTGCCTGGCGATGCACCAGATTGAGCGAGACGGCCTTTTCTTTGCGCAGGCGCGCGATCGCTGCGAGGTCTGCCTGCAAGGCCTGTAGATCCGGGTCGCTGGTCAGTCTGGCCTGTGAGGCGCGGGCCAAGGGCACTGCGGCAGGCTGCAGGGATGAGGCGGGCGCATGGTAATCGGCAGCGGCGGGAATACGGTCCCAGGGGAGCGCGTGGTCCATGACGCTCTCGCCCATGTCCGTCGGATCGATGGCGGAGGGCAGGGCGATGTCCGGTGAAACCCCGCGGTTCTGGGTGCTCTCGCCGGAGATACGGTAGTACTTGCCGATGGTGACCGTCAGTTGCCCAAAGCCAGCGTCCGGGCCGAGGGCCCAACGGTCAAGAGCAAACATATTCTGGACGGTGCCCTTGCCAAAGGTCTGTTGGCCGAGGATGAGCCCGCGGCTGTAGTCTTGAATGGCGCCAGCGAAAATTTCTGAGGCCGAGGCACTGCTGCGGTCAACGAGCACACTGACCGGCCCGGCCCAGAGCACGCCAGGCTCCGGATCGTCCAGTACTTCGGTGTGTCCACCTGTTTCCTTCAGCTGCACCACAGGGCCTTCCGGGACGAACAGTCCCACCAGCCCAGCAGCTTCGGTCAGCAGGCCGCCACCATTGCCACGCAGGTCGAGCACGAGTGCCTGCATGCCTTCTGCCTGCAGTTCCTTGATGAGCCGCTCGACGTCACGGGTGGTGCTGCGATAGTCGCTCTTGCCGGCGGCACGGGCGTCGTAATCCTGATAAAAACTCGGCACGTCGATGATGCCGACCTTGAGCAACTTGCCGTTTTCTTCGCGGGTCTGTAGCGGCTTTTTCTGCGCGGCCTGTGCTTCGAGCGTGACCGTACCGCGGACGTAGAGTTGAATGACTTCCGGGCTGCCGGGGTTCGCACCGGCAGGCAAGATCGACAGGCGCACCAGGCTGTCCTGGGGGCCGCGAATCAGCTGTACGACGTCGTCCAGTCGCCATCCAACCACGTCCACCATATCGCCGGCTTTGCCTTGGCCCACGGCGGTGATGCGGTCGTTGGCCTTCAGGATTCCAGCCTTGGCTGCCGGGCCACCTGGAATGATGTTCATGATGGTGACAAATTCATCCACGGTCTGCAGTGAAGCGCCAATTCCCTGATACGACAGGCGCATGGCGATGTTGTATTCCTCGCTTGAACGCGGCGAAAAATAGTTGGAATGAGGATCATAGACGTGCGCTAAGGCATTCATGAAGCCCTCGAAGACGTCATCAGTGGAGACTTGTTCGCTACGCTTTTGCAGACGCTCGTAGCGTTTTTGTAGCAAGTCGTGTGTCTCTGCCCAGGTCTTCCCGGTCAGCAGCAGCGACAGGGCGTCATTCTTGACGCGGCGGCGCCATAGGTCGTCGAGTTCCGCCTGCGTTTGCGGCCACGGTGTTTTGCTGCGATCAAAGGTAAAGGACTCTTCAAGGGTAAAGTCTGGTTCGGTGGCAAGGAAACGCAGCGCACTGGCGAGCGCGGCACGGTTACGTTCGCGGTAGCGTTCGAAAATGACGAAGGCGGGCTCTACCCGGCCGCTGCGCACGGCATCGTCGAGTTCGGTGCGGTAGCGGGAAAATTCGGCAATGTCGCTGGCGAGGAAGTAGCTACGGTTTCCGTCCAACATGTCGATGTAGGTATCTAGTGTTTCCCCGGACAGGGTGTCATCCAGCTTGATCTGACTGAAGTGACTGCGTTCGATAACCTGCGCGGCCAAACGTGCGACACGCCGATGGCGGTCGGCGGGCGTGAGGGCGCCGGCGGGGAGCGTGACCGCGATGGCCGGGCTGGCGACGGCTGAAGGCGGCGGTGTAGAACCGGCGAACAACAGCACCACCACGGCAGCGGCAGGGGCGACAATAGCGAGGCGCAGCACCGGATGGGCGCGGCGGGAACCTGAGGGGGATTTCTGAGTCTGCATACCGGGTAAGCTACGGGGATAGACGGACGCATTCAAGCGTCCGTTGCAGGCCGGCTTCCGACCGGAGATTTTCATCACGGAACTGGGTCATCAACATGTCTCCTCTTGCCGCTCTGACTGCCATCCTGATGGGATCGGCCATTGCCATTGCCACCGGTCTGGCCATGGTGCTGGCGGTGTTCGTTATTCTCGGGAGCGAGTATCCCCGGCTCGCCAGCGAACATCCCACCCTGCTGCGCAGTCTTGGCCTGTTTACCACCTTGGCCGTGGTTTCTGTGGCGGCGTTTTACGGGCTGATTCGCCACCGGGCCTGGCGCTGGTATGCGCAGGCGGGCTTGTATGCCTGGCTGGTGGTGGTCGCCTGGCTGTATTGGCCAAAACGCCAAGGGTGAGTGCTGCCTCGTGCAGATGGACTCCGCCGCTGTCCAAAGGTTCCATCGTCAAGTCGTTTCCAGCCCTCTAATAGGACACGTCATGCGCGCGTTTGACCCACGTATTTCCCTGTTGCTCCTGATGGGACTGGTAGCTGTGGGTGCCATGCCGGCATGCGCCGCCCGCCCGTCGGCCACACCGCACATCGTAGAAAGCACGTACCGGCAGCACATCGCCACCTTGTCCAGCGACGCCTTCGAAGGCCGCAAACCCGGGTCGGCCGGGGAGGTGCGAACGCTGGATTATCTTGAGCAGCAGTTTCGCCAGCTGGGGTTGCAGCCGGGTAACGGGGATAGCTATCGTCAGCCCGTGCCTTTGGTGGAGATTACGGCAGCCACCGACGCGCATCTGAGCGTCCACGGGAGCGGTGCGCAGGCGGGGGTGTCGCTCGATTTGACCTATGGCCAGGACGTGATGCTCTGGACCAAGCGCGTGCAGCCCGCGTCGTCTATCGAGGCCAGCCAGCTGGTGTTTGTCGGCTATGGCATCGTGGCGCCGGAATACGGCTGGAATGACTACGCCGGCATCGACATGCACGGCAAGACGGCGGTGATTCTTATCAACGATCCGGGTTTTGCTACCAACGATCCGACTTTATTTAAAGGCCGTTCGCTTACCTATTACGGCCGCTGGACCTACAAGTTCGAAGAGGCGGCGCGGCAGGGGGCTGCTGGTGCCATCATCATCCATGACACGGCAGGCGCGGCCTATGGATGGGATGTAGTGCAGACCAGCTGGAGTGGGCCGCAGCTGGATGCGGCTTCACCCGACGGTAATGCCGGTCGTGTGGCACTGGAGGGCTGGATAACGAGCGAGGCAGGGACCAAAGTGGCAGCGCTCGCCGGGCAGGATCTGAGCGCACTGCGTCAGCGCGCCGCGCAGCGTGGTTTCAAGCCGCTGGCGCTGGGACTGACCGCTTCCGGCGGGGTGCGCAATCTCGTGCGACGCGCCAACAGCGCCAATCTCGTCGGCATCATTCCCGGCCGGGAACGCCCGGATGAATACGTGGTGTACATGGCCCATTGGGATCATCTTGGCAAGGCGCTGTCGTTTGCCGGCGCTGCCGGTGACACCCTCTTCAACGGCGCTGTCGACAACGCCACCGGCGTGGCTGGAATCCTCGCCATCGCTGAGGGGTTTCAGCAAACCAAGCCGCGGCGCAGTGTGGTGTTCTTGGCGGTCACCGCTGAGGAAAGCGGACTGTTAGGTAGTGCCTATTATGGCAATAACCCGTTGTATTCACTGGATAAAACGGCGGCAGTGCTGAATATAGACGCTTTACACCCGCTGGGCCGGACACGCGATGTCACGGTGGTGGGGTACGGTGCTTCCTCGCTCGAGGACGATTTGCGGGGCTTCGCCCGTGCCCAAGGTCGCGTGCTGCGCCCGGACCCCGTGCCGGAGCGCGGCTACTTCTTTCGCTCTGACCACTTTAACTTGGCGAAACACGGGGTGCCGGCCCTCTACATGAAAGCCGGGGCGGACCTGGTCGACGGCGGCGTGCCACGCGCGGAGGCCCTGGACCGGGAATTCACGGCGCTGCGGTATCACAAGCCAGCGGATGAATACGCCGCCAGTTGGGATGTCTCCGGCTCACTGGAAGATCTTGAGCTGCTCTATCGTGTAGGCGTACACGAGGCGCAGCGACGTGACTGGCCTACGTGGTATTCCGATAGCGAATTTCGCGCGATTCGCGAGCGTAGTGCTGCCGCACGACAGCAGCGAGCTCGGCACTGACGTCGGCATTGAGGCGACGCCGTTTTAGCGGGCAGCGAAGCTTGAAGCCAGTTGCAGCGCGGGTAATTCGGCCTCGCCTTGTTCACGCCGTTGCAGGTGTAGCCCGGCGACGCCGCGACGATCGACGCCCACGAACAAGGTCGCGCGGCGGTTTTGCCAGAGGGTGACGAGCGACAGGTGGCGCAGCCCACCAATCCAGTGTTTGGGGGCGCCGTCGTCGGCATAAGGCAAGGTCTGCAAACGGGCATCATGCGTGCCATCCAGCGCCGACAGGGAGTTGGCAGCGACGATGGCCGGTTCACTGGCCAGCATTAATCCGGGTGCGGCGCTGGCATGCAAGCTAAGGCCAAGCAGTAGCAAGCCGAGTGCTACAACGTAGTGCCGGTCAGGAGCGTTAGTAGCCGGTGGTGTGGAGTGTGCGTGGTTCATGGCTTCGCTCCTGAAGGCAGTGGCGTGAATCTTTTGTGTAGGAGCCAAGCCTCTACTCCCTAGCAGGAAGCAAGTGAGACGGCGTTCACGTTGCCGTGAAAAGGCCATTGACGACAGGGGTTGTCGCTCAAGAAGTGTCTGCACTTGCAGACGTTGTCGTGGATTGCGGCGCGACAGGCACGCGAATCGGTGAGCAATCCGCTGGGGGGCTTCAGCGGCGGCGACTGCGCCTCAAGCGGCGGGCCGGACGGCTGGTCAGGCGGATCCCCTGAAACAGCAGCCACGGACCGAGTACCAGTCCCCAGGCGGCGGGCCGGAGCACCAGCAGATCTCCGTAGAAGGTACCAAGGAAGCTGAGGAGGCCGCTGCCTTCATAGGCGCCAAGGGTCACCCGACCGGCTAGAAATACGCAAAGTGGCAGCAGCAACAGTCCGAAACCGGCCAGCAGACGGAACCAGCGCCACTCGCGTTCCCGAGGGGAACCGGCAGCCAGACGGGAAAGCCATGAACGTGATGACATGCGTCAAGGGTACCGCAACGCGGCGCGCCGTATAATCCCTGCGGGCCTATTTCTGCGGTGAGTGACCGCTTGCTACTGTCTGACGGAGTTTTCTGTATGAGCCTTTCTCGCCCTCTTCGTGCCGCCGTCGTGGGCGTTGGCTACCTCGGACGTTTCCACGCGCAGAAATATGCCGCTATCGACGGTGTAGAGCTGGTGGCGGTGGCCGACCCCGGCGAGGCTGCGCGTCATGCCGTGGCACGGGAGACAGGCAGTGAAGCAGTGGCGGACTGGCGTTCGCTGCTCGGTCGCGTTGACCTCGTCTCCATCGCCACGCCCACCCCGTTCCACCATGCAGTAGCACGCGCCTTTTTGGAGTCGGGGGCTCACGTATTGGTGGAAAAACCGGTGACCACCACGGTGGCTGAGGCGCGCGAATTGATCGCTGTCGCCCACGCCCATGGGCGGGTGCTGCAAGTCGGTCATTTGGAGCGCTTCAATCCTGCCGTGTTGGCGCTGGAAGGGCTGCTAACCCGCCCGCGTTTTCTGGAAAGCCACCGGTTAGCGCCGTTCAAGACACGGGGCACCGACGTGAGTGTCGTGCTGGATCTCATGATCCATGACATCGATCTGGTGCAGCATTTGGTGGGTCAGCCGTTGGTTGAGGTGAGTGCCGTGGGGGCGCAGGTGTTCTCTGACGATATCGATATTGCCAATGCGCGCCTGACTTTTGCTGATGGCTGCGTGGCCAATGTCACCGCCAGCCGAGTGAGCCTGAAAATGGAGCGCAAGCTGCGAATTTTTCAAGATGATGCCTACCTGTCGCTCGATCTGCAGCAGAAGATTCTCACCGTCATCCGCAAAAGAGCAACGGCGTCGGAGACGGGGATACTGGCTCTGGATGGGCAAGGGCTGCCACCCGTCAGCATCGACGAACGCAACTATGAACAGGGCGACGCGTTGCTGCTCGAGATTGAGGCTTTTATCGACAGCGTGCGTCACGGAAAGCCACCGGTGGTGAGTGGCGAAGACGGCTTACGGGCCCTCGAGACGGCAATACGGATTGCTGAATTGGTGCGTGGCCAGGCCATGCAGCGGGCGGTGGCTGAAAAGCTTAGCGGCCTGACGGACTGATCGTAGCGGCCGTCAGCGCTGCGGCCAGCGCCGCCTGTGCGGCGCCGGCCAGCGGTGTGGTCGCCAGAATTCCTGCCACTGCGGCGGTGTTACCGGCCGCCCGCGCCGCGGCAGCGCGGCACAGTCCGTCAGCGCGTGCCTCGGGATCTTGCGCGGCAGCCAATAGTGCGCAGTGGTGCCGCCCGCGTGCCACATCGCCGGCCAACCAGGCCGCGGTGCCCGCCAGTAAATGGAGGTTCATCGCCTCATCCGTTAACCCGCCATCGGCTGCCCGTGCCGGACGGCCTTGTTGGCGTAGCCAAGCGGGTAGCTGTTGCAACGCGGTTTCCCAGTAGCGGACGGCGGAAGCGGCGTCCCCGCGACACCAGGCTGCCGCCGCCAAATCTTGATAGGCCGGTAGCGTCTCGCCGCCGCCGCGGGCCAGTCGCTGCTCACCTTGCTGCTGCAGGGCACGTGCGTCGCCCAGTTGCCATAACAGTTCTTGCCGCTCGCGCCAGGCAGCGGCGCTGCCAAGGGCGCCAGCGCGGGCATAGGCGTCGGCGGCCGGTCGCAGCTGTCCGCGGCGTTGCTCCACCTGGCCTAGAGCGGCCCAGGCCTGGGATTCCTCTGGGTAGTCGCTGCGCAGCAGCAGTGGCTGGATGGCACGGCGGTAGCCGTCGGCGAACTCGCGTAGTCGAGCTGCGGCGTCCTCCAGCTGCCCATGACGGAAGGCATCCTGACCCTCACGCCAAGCCGCCAAGAACGCGAATTGTTGCTGGTAGAGGCCATAAGCCCAGAAGGCACCCAAGTGTACGAGCAGCAGTGCAGCGAGGACACTACGTGCAAACCAGCGCCGGGTCGCGCGCGTCATGTTCAGTCGCTCACGGCGCCAGTCGCCATGGCCTGCCGTCGGACGGTGCTTTTACCGACGTTCATGGTCGAGTAGTCACAGGGAAGTTTCGCCATCAGCGGCTCCTGGTCAGTAGGCGACGATGCCAACAATGGCGCCGGTCATGCAAGAGGCCAACGTTGCTGCCAGCAGTGCAGGCAGGGCCAGTGAGGATAAATCCGCGCGACGCTCAGGGGCCATGGCACCGATGCCACTGATCTGAATGCCGATACTCGCAAAATTGGCAAACCCGCACAGGGCATAGAGGGTGATCAAGCGGCTGCGCTCGGACAGTTCTCCCACTGGAATCTTCGCCAACTGCAGGTAAGCGATAAACTCATTGAGCACGGTCTTGACCCCTAGCAAGCTACCCGACAAGGTGGCCTCTGCCCAGGGGATGCCCATCAGCCAGGCCACGGGAGCGAAGATCCAGCCGGCGAGGCGTTCAAGCGATAAGGGTGCTCCGGCGACCTCCGGTAGCAGGCCGATGGCGCTGTTGGTTAAAGCGACGAAGGCGATGAGCACGATGAGAATGGCGAGGATGTTGAGATAAATATTCAGGCCATCGGTCGTGCCGCGACTGATGGCATCCATGGTGCCCGTATACAGGCGTGGTTCCTTGCTGCGCTCGAGTTTCGAAGAAGTGATCTCCGGTACCAGCAGATGCGCAAACAGCACCGAGGCAGGCACCGACATGATGGATTTGATGAGCAGATGGCTCAGCACGTCTTTGAATTGATCACCCAGCATGGCGGCGTAGATGACCATGACTGAACCGGCGATAGTGGCCATGCCAGCGGTCATTAAGATAAGCAGTTCGTAGCGCGTCATGGTGGCGATGTACGGCCGCACCAGCAGTGGTGCCTCTACTTGCCCCATGAAAATATTCGCGGTGGCGCCGAGCCCGGCCGGGCCACCGACGCCCAGTGTTCGCTCGAACATCACTGAAATACCACGAACCACCGTCGGCAGGATGCGCCAGTACCAAAGCACGGCCGACAAGGCACTCATCACAATCACCAGCGGCAATACTTGGAAAGCGAAAGTCACCACGGCATTCGGGTTGGTCACTTCAAAGGGTTTGTCACCACCGCCAAGATAGCCATAGACGAAAGCGGTGCCTTGGCGAGTCGCGTGACCAACGGCTCCTACGGCGTCATTGACATAGGCAAAAGCCTGGCTGATGAACGGGACTTTGAGCAGCAAAATGCAGATAGCGAACTGGAGCGCTACGGCGCCGACCACCATGGACCAGCGGATATTGCGGCGTGCGGTGCTGAAGGGCAGGGGGATCGCGATGAATACGACGATGCCGAGCGTGGCTTGCAGGTACAGCATCCAGTTCATTGACGGTCCTTTCTCAAGCAACGGAGGCGTGTTATCCGGCGGCGTGTTGCCTAATGGCCATCGTCCGTCGCTGTCGCCACGTCGCGCTGCATCACTTCCACCGTGGAATGTACCAAGGCTGGGTGGTGCGCCAACTGCGCTCGGACCGCTTGGGAGGTGAGTGTCTGGGCGCTGGTGGTCAGACGCAGTATGCAGGCAAATTGGTGACGGCCGACTCGCCAGAGATGCAGGTCGGTGACTTGCGTGGCACTGGCTTCGGGGAGTTGTTGGATGGCCATCCGCAATTCGTGCACCAGCGGGTGGTCCATTTCGCGGTCTAGCAACACCTGGCTGCTTTCACGGAGCAGACCCACGGCCCATCGGGCGACTAACGCAGCTCCCGCCAGTCCCATCACCGGGTCCAGCCAGTTCCAGCCAAACTGCAGGCCGCCGAACAATGCAATGATCGCCAGTACCGAGGTGGCGGCGTCCGCCATGACATGCAGTCGTGCAGCGCGCAGGTTCAGGTCGTCATCGGACCGCACAGTCGCTGTGGAAGAGGGTGCTAGGTGCGCGCCGTGTGGTTGCTCATGCTCATGCTCATGGTGATGGTGATGGTGATGGTCATGCCCATGCCCATGCCCATGCCCATGCCCATGATGCTGATGTGCACTGCCACGGTGCAGGATCAGTGCACACACCACGTTGACCACCAGACCGACCGCGGCCACGATGATGGCCTCGCGGTAATGAATGGCGGCGGGAAAAAACAGCCGTTCCACGCTGGCCACGATCATCAAGCCGGCAACACCCAGCAAAAACACGGCGCTGGTGTAGCCGGCCAGTATCTCGATCTTCCAAGTACCAAAGGCAAAGCGAGGGTCAGCGGCTAGGCGCCGTGCAGCAGTGTAGGCAAAGGCGCTGAGGCCGATGGCCAGCGCATGGGATCCCATGTGCCAGCCGTCTGCGAGCAAGGCCATGGAGCGATACACTCCCCCGGCCACAATCTCAAAACCCATCATGAGCAAGGTGATCCACATCACCACGCGGGTGTTGCGTTCGGCGGCCAGGTTGCCGCTGTCATAGCGATGGCTGTGTGCCGGGTCCATGGGTTAGAAACCGAACTGCCGGCCGGCGCCCAGCAACGTGGCCACACCGAGCGCAGCGAAAATCGCGGCAGCCACGCTGTGTACCAGTTTGACCGGCACGCGCCCGGCAATCCGATCGCCTAGCAGCACCGCCGGTACATTGGCCAGCATCATGCCGAGGGTCGTGCCTGCCACCACCTGGAAAAAGGCGTGAAACTGCGCTGCTAGGGCGACGGTGGCAATTTGCGTCTTATCGCCCATTTCGGCGAGAAAAAAGGCGATCAGGGTGGTTCCGAAGACCCCGTAGCGGGCCAATTGGGCGGCGCCGTCGTCGATTTTATCCGGCACCAAGATCCAGCCGGCCATGGCAATGAACGACAAACCCAGCACCCAGCGCAGTATTTCGGGGCCGAGCCAGACGGTGACGAGCGTCCCCACGGCACCGGCAAAGCCGTGATTGGCAATGGTGGCGATCAAGATACCGAGGATAATCGGGCCGGGTTTGCGGAATTTGGCGGCCAAAAGGAAGGCGAGCAGCTGGGTCTTGTCGCCGATTTCAGCAAGCGCGACGACACCAGTAGAGACGAGAAAGGCTTCCATGATGCGCCGGGAGGATAACGGAGCCCCCCCCTGACAGCAATGTGAATCGACCGCGGTGAATTCAAGGAGGTTGAAACCCCGGGAGGTTCACCCGCAAAATGGGCCATGACCACCGACAACCCTTCCGGCGACGCTCCGTCGCCAGCACCACGTCGTCTACCTGCCACGGCCGAGTGCTCGGCGGAAGCCACGGCCGCGCGTCTGGCCCGCTTGCGCGCCGACGGCTATACCCTCGACCATCTGGCTGGAGAGGCGGCTGACCTCGATCCTGCGCAATTGGCCGGGAGCATTGAAGGCCAGATTGGTTATGCGCGGGTGCCGTTAGGCGTGGCCGGTCCGCTGCGCATTCGGGGGCGTTTGGCGGACGGCGACTTCTTCGTGCCGTTTGCCACCAGCGAGGGCACCCTCGTGGCCTCGTTCCAGCATGCGTTCAACGCTATCAATCGCGCTGGTGGTGCACGGGCGGCGGTCACCGACGAACGGGTTGGGCGGGCACCCTGCTTTGAATTCACCGATTTACCGACAGCGGCGGCCTTTGTGGGTGACGTGACGCGGCTGCGGGCACAGCTGGAAGAGGCGGTGCGCGGGACGTCGCGGTTTTGTCGCTTGCGTGAAGTGCACCCCGCCGTTATCGGCAACACGGTCTATGTAATGCTCGAATTCGCCACGGGCGATGCGGCGGGACAAAACATGGTGACGGCTGGCGCACAAGCTGTCTGCGAATGTTTGCTCGCGAATGCCGTTCAACGGCCGCTGACGTGGTTGGTGGAGTCCGGTTTGTCGGGTGACAAACGCGCTACCGCGATGGCTTTCCGTGGCGCACGTGGACGCAATGCCAGCGCCGAGGTGGTGATCAACGCCAAATTGTTGCGTGGTTACTGGCGCGCCGATCCGGCGGCAATGGTTCGTTGCTGGCAGCAGGCAGTGGGTGGCATGGCACAAAGTGGTGCCACTGGGCTGCAAGGTAATGCCGCGAATGCGGTGGCTGCGTTGTTCATTGCCTGCGGGCAGGACGTGGCTTGCGTCTGTGAAGCCAGTACGGCATTGACGCGGTTCGAGTTGACCCGGGAGGGCGATGTTTACGTCTCGGTCACCTTGCCAAATCTCATTGTCGGCACGGTGGGTGGTGGCACTTATCTCCCCACGGCGCAAGAATGTCTGGCACTGCTGGGGTGCCGTGGCGCCGGGTATGCCGCTAAATTTGCGGAAATTATCGCGGCCGTGGTGTTAGCTGGCGAACTGTCGGTGATCGGCGCAATGGCTGGCGGTGCCTTTGCCGGAGCCCATGCCAGTGGCGGGCGCAAGGCGCTCGGCACGGCGGCTGTCTGAGGCGATGAATACCACCCCGCCGGTGCCTAATGCCCGGCCACGGCGACGCAAACCGGTGCGCGCCTTCCTCATGCAGCACGTCGTGCCGCCGCTGGCGCTGGCGTATTACCGCTCGCTGGCTGGGTCTTGGCACTACCAGTCCGACAACCCCGAGGTGCTGGAAGCCTTGTTGCGCGGCGACCAGCCGGTGGTCGGTGCATTTTTGCATTCACGTACCTTTCAGTTGCTGCATTACTTCAGTTTGCCGCAGCGTGGCCGCTGGATTTTGATGTGCTCGCAAAGTCGTGATGGTGACGCCATGACGCGAGTGGAAGAAGGCCTGGGGTTTCGCGTGGCGCGTGGGTCTTCGGGGAAGGGCGGGGCGCGTGCTTTGGTGGAAATGATCAAGGCGCAGCGCGAGGACCGCCACTTGAACTCTTGTCTGGCCATCGATGGTTCACGGGGCCCGCGTGAGGTGGCGCAATTGGGCATTATCACGCTGGCGCAAAAGGCTGGCGGCATCATTCTGCCGGTGGCCGGCTCGAGCCGTGACGGGCGCATTTGGCAAAAGAGCTGGGACCGGACGGTGTTTCCTCGCTGGGGAGCGACCGTGAGGGTGCGTATGGGCGAACCCTTAGCAGTGCCACCGAAACTGGATGCCGCTGCCTTGGAAACGGTTCGTTTAGAGCTGCAGCGGCGCACGGTGGAGCTGCACCGGCAGCTCGACAGCGATGTGGGCTTCAATGATCCGGGCGCGCTTGGCTGATGTCCCCGACGCCTGCTTCGACCGAAACACCTCTGCTGACCCAAGGAACAATCCCGCGCACTTTGTTCCGTTTTGTCCTGCCCATTCTGGCGGGCAACATTTTGCAGTCACTGAATGGCAGCGTGAATGCGGTGTGGGTGGGAACCTATCTGGGAACGGCTGCGCTCACCGCCACCAATAACGCCAATATCGTCATGTTTCTGCTGCTTGGTGCGGTGTTCGGCATCACCATGGCGGCGAGCATTCTAGTAGCGCAGGCCATGGGCGCGCGGAAAATCGACGAGGCCAAAGAGGTGATGGGGACGGCAGTAACCTTCTTCCTGCTGTTGTCGTTCAGTCTCGCTGGGTTCGGTATCGTGTTCAGTCGTCACATTCTGGGCTGGATGGGCACGCCACCCGATGCACTGCCGCTGGCAGTGTCGTATATGCGGCTGATGTTCGTGGCGTTGCCGCCGGCGTACGGTGCCTACTTTGTCATGGCCGCCCTCCGCGGGGCCGGAGATTCAAAAACGCCGTTTCGGTTTTTGTTGCTGTCGGTGGCGCTGGATATTGCGTTGAACCCCCTGTTCATCTTTGGCCTCGGGCCCTTGCAGGGAATGGGGATTGCCGGTTCTGCGATGGCAACGCTGGTGGCGCAGGGCGTCAGTCTGGCGGCCTTGCTGCGGCACATCTACCGGCATCACAGCCCGTTGGCACTGCGTCGCCATGAATGGCATTTGTTACGCATGCGTTGGCCCATTTTGCGCACGTTGGTGCTGAAGGGTATCCCGATGGGGCTGCAGATGATCGTCATGTCGGTGAGCATGGTGCTTTATCTGTCGGTGGTTAACCGCTTTGGTTCCGACACCTCGGCGGCTTATGCGGCGGGCATGCAGCTGTGGAACTACATTCAAATGCCGGCGTTTGCTTTGGGAGCGGCGGTGTCTTCCATGGCAGCGCAGAACATTGGCGCACAGCTGTGGGAGCGAGTGGCTGCTACAGCGCGGGCGGCGCTGGGCTTCAATTTGCTGCTCTCAGGCGTACCGGTGCTGCTGCTGTATTGGTTTGACCGGCCGTTTCTCGGCCTGTTTCTGCCTCATGGCAGTCCAGCAATCGAGATTGCGCATTCGATCAACCAGATTGTGCTGTGGAGCTTTCCTCTGTTCGGCGTGACGATGGTGCTGTCGGGGGTGGTCCGTGCGGCAGGTGCGGTGGTAGCGCCACTGCTCATCCTGATCATCACGATGCTGGGTTTTCGTGCCACGTTGGCCTTCTGGGCCATCGGTCATTACGGTGCGACTGGTGTGTGGTGGGTCGCCGCTTTGTCCACGGCGCTCGGCATGGTGCTCACCAGTGTCTATTATCTTTGGGGTCATTGGCGTCAGGCGAAGCTGACGCTGCAGGCTGGAAGCTGACGCTGCAGGCTATTGGCGGTGGCGCTGCCGCCTACCCTGCCGCTACCCTGCCGCTACCCTTAGGGATCTATGAATATTTTCCCTGGGTTCATCAGTCCGAGCGGGTCCCAGGCCTGTTTCACTGCGCGCATCAGCGCCAGTGTGCCGCTCCCATATTCTGCCAATAGCTGGTGCCGCTTGCCGAGGCCGATGCCATGCTCGCCCGTGCAGGTGCCACCCGCTGCCTGGGCGCGTTCGATCATGCGGTCGTAGACCTGATGCATGCGCGCAAATTCTGTCGCCGCCGTCGGGTCGATGAGGAAGAGCACATGGAAGTTACCATCCCCCACGTGTCCGACGATCGTTGCCAGCAAGCCAGCGGCATCGAGATCCTGCCGCGCCGCGGTCACTTGGTCCGCCAGGTGAGACACGGGCACACAGACATCCGCTGTCACGCAGTCTGCGCCGGGCCGTAACGCCCGGCCTGCATGGTAAGCCTGATGCCGTGCGCGCCACAGGCGTGTCAGTTCGGCCTCGTCGGTGGTCGAGGCCACGCTGCTCGCACCATGGCTGGCGACGATAGCGGTGGCCCGTACCAGTTGTTCCTGCACCGCTGCCAGCGTGCCGTGAAATTCGATGAAGAGCGTGGGTAACTCCTCTAAATTGAGCTGTGAATACTGGTTACAGGCCCGGACTTGGACTGCATCGAGGAATTCCATTCGCGCCAGCGGCGCGCCGCTTTGCACCAGCTCAATGACCGTGTTGACGGCATTGCGCAACGACGGGTAAGCGCAGGTGAGCGTGCCGATAGACTCCGGACGCGGAGACAGACGGACCGTGATAGCGGTGATGATCCCTAGCGTGCCTTCTGCGCCGGTGAACAGGTGCACCAGGTCGTAGCCGGCCGAAGATTTTCGGGCGCGCGTGCCGCAGCGCACTATCTCCCCTTGCGGCGTGACCACTTCCAATGCCAAGACATTGGCGGACATGCCCCCATAGCGGATGGTCGTGGTGCCCGAGGCGCGGGTGCTGACCATGCCGCCGAGGGTGGCGTTCGCTCCCGGGTCGACCGGGAAGAACAGCCCGGTGTCACGCAGATAGTGGTTAAGACCTTCCCGGGTAAGACCCGGTTGTACCGTGCAGTCCAGGTCTTCGGGCGCGCAGGACAGCACGGCATCCATGCGTGACAGATCGATACATACCCCGCCATGGACGGCAGCCACATGGCCTTCCAACGAGGTGCCAGCGCCATAGGGGATCATCGGGACGCGGTGGCGCACGCAGGTACGGACGATATCCGCGACTTCTGCCGTGGAGAGGGGCCACAGCACGGCATCAGGCGGCATCAGGGTGACGTTGCTTTCGCCGCAGCCATGCTGGGCACGCACACTGTCATGGGTGGTAAAACGGGCGCCGTAGCGGTCGGCCAGTTCGGTGAAGGCTAACGACAGGTTCATGAGCGGGGAGCATAAGCCATCTCCGTTGTTGACGGCAGGGGCGTCATTCCCTCACCGAGGGCGCCATGCGCTACACTTTGGAAAATCTTAAATAAAGGCAGGGGCCATGCAAGCACTCCACGCGTTTTTCACTACGCTCAATGGCATCGTCTGGGGCGTGCCCATGATCGTGCTTATTCTGGGCACTGGGCTGTACTTGCAGATTCGTCTTGGTTTTATGCCGCTGCGCAATATTGGTCGCGGTTTTCGCATGATCTGGGCCAGTCGGGCGCCAGGGGCGGCCAAAGACGGTGAGATCACGCCTTACGCAGCATTGATGACGGCACTGTCTGCGACGGTGGGCACCGGAAACATTGCCGGTGTGGCCACTGCCATTGCGGTTGGTGGCCCCGGCGCGCTGTTTTGGATGTGGATGACGGCTTTTGTGGGCATGGCGACCAAGTACGCCGAAGTGCTGCTGGCGGTTCAATACCGCGAAGTCGACGATAAGGGCGAGCACGCCGGTGGCCCGATGTTTGCCATCAAGAACGGGCTGGGGAAACACTGGCGTTGGCTCGGTACGGCTTTTGCTATTTTCGGCGGACTGGCCGGTTTTGGCATCGGCAATATGGTGCAGTCGAACAGCATTGCCGCTGCCATCCAAACCACCTTCGGCGTGGCGCCCTGGATCACGGGGGTGGTGCTCACGGTACTCACCGGTGCGGTCATCTTGGGGGGCATCCGGCGTATCGGTAGCGTGGCCGAAAAGCTCGTGCCTTTCATGTGCATCCTGTACATCGCCTGCGTGCTGTTTATCTTGGTGGTGTTTTGGGAGCGAATTCCCGCGGCCCTGTCGCTGATTTTCACGCATGCCTTTACGCCAGTGGCGGCCGGTGGTGGCTTTCTGGGCGCTACGGTCATGATGGCCTTGCAGAAAGGCGTGTCGCGGGGCATCTTTTCCAATGAGGCAGGTCTGGGGACTGCCGGTATCGCGCAGGCGGCGGGGACCACTAAGAATGCCGTGTTCTCTGGCCTGATCGGCATGATGGGGACATTCATTGACACCATTGTCGTCTGCAGCATGACGGGCCTGGCCATTGTGGTCACCGGCGTGTGGAATTCGGGTGACTCTGGCGTGGTGTTGAGCACGCGGGCCTTCGAAGCGGGCATGCCGGGGATTGGTGGCTATGCGCTGACGCTGTCGCTGACCTTGTTTGCTTTCACGACCATTCTTGGGTGGGCGTACTACGGCGAGAAATGCTGGCAGTACCTGTTGGGTACTAAAACCGAAAAGCCGTATCGCATCCTGTGGACCCTGGCCGTGTTCCCGGGCGCCGTGGCCAGTCTGGATTTCCCCTGGCTGGTGGCAGACACCCTCAATGCGCTGATGGCCATTCCCAACCTGTTGTCCTTGTTGCTGCTCACGCCAGTGATCGTGCAGCTGACGCGCGAGTATTTCGCCACGGAAGCGGTGGCTGTAAAATAAGGGGGGTTGATGTCTGGATTACGGCGGCGCGCCCGACCTCGACGGTGGGCCAGCGTCTTGGCGGGAGTGGTGGCCATGGCAGGATTGGGGTTTGGAGCTCCGGTGACAGCGACGGAGGAGCCGAAGTTTGTCCGTCTGCTGCAGGAGGGGGACTTCGAATGGCGGCGGTATGGCCCCACCATCGTGGCCGAAGTGCTGGTCGATGGCGATCTGGACAGCGCTTCAAGTCGCGGCTTTCGTCTGCTGGCGGGCTATATTTTTGGGGGCAACCAGGCGGTGTCAGCGGTCAGCGCGGCGCCTCGGTCAGAACGCATAGCGATGACTGCGCCGGTGACCGTGGAACCGCGGCTGCCGGGTCAGGCTGGCGCCACCGACCGGCTGGCGGGCGCGCAGCGCTGGCGCGTGCAGTTCACGATGCCGTCACGGTACACCTTGGCCAGTTTGCCGCACCCGACGAATCCGGCGGTGACCCTGCGTGAGTTACCCGGGTATGAATGCGCGGTGTTGACCTTCTCCGGGTTTATTACGGAAGCGAAGGTGCAAGCGAAAGCCGATGCGCTGCGTGCATGGGCGGCAGGTCGGTCACGGCGGGTCACAGGCTCGCCGCAGTTATGGCGCTATGACCCTCCCTGGACATTGCCATTCATGCGCCGGCATGAACTGGTGTTCGAGCTTGCGCCAGCCACGCACTGAGCCGGCGGCTGTCTCACTGCAGACTGCCCCCGGGAGTGACCCCGGGGTTGGCCCCGGCGTCGGCCCCGGCATCGGCCCCGGCATCGGCCCCGGCATCGGCCAGAAACGCCAGCACCGGGGCCAGCGTTCTTGCGGGGTCTTCTTCGTGGGGGACATGGCCCAGATCCGCGAACTCCACCCACTGGCTACCGGCAATATCAGCCGCAAAGCGGTGGCCAGCCGCCAGCGGTATCAGGCGGTCCTGTCCTCCCCAGAGGATCAAGGTGGGCAGGGTCAGTTCGCGAATGCGTGCAGCTGGAGGGCCGGAGGCTGCGCCTTGCACACGTAGTAGCAGGGCTTGTCGGTTACCGGCGCGCGTGGTCATGGCGTAGTAGCGGTCCACCAGAGCCGGTGTGATGCGCTCCGGATGCCCATAAACGTTGCGCAGGCTGCTTGCTATCAAGCTGCGCGGCAGAAAATGGCTCATGAGGCGGCCCAACAGCGGCATTCGCGCCAGACGAAAGCCGAGTGGAACAGAGTCGGCTTTCACCGCATAGCCGGCGGCATCGACGAGAATCAGTCGATCAATGCGCTTTGGGTAGGCCAAAGCGGTGGACCAAGCGATGGCGCCGCCGAGTGAATTTCCGCCCAGCACGCAGTGCTGTATTCCCAAGTGGTCCAGTACCGCTATGACATGTCGGACATAGGCTTCGATGCGGTAGTCGCCATCGGGTGCGGGGCCGGTCAGGCCGAAGGCGGGCAGGTCAAAAGTGATAACGCGATGCCGCCCGCGCAGCCCCGCTACCCAGCCTTCCCAGGTGTGTAAGGAGGCCGAGGTGCCATGGAGCAGCACCACGGGCATGGGGTCTTCACGGGGACCTTCGTCCCGCACATGGAGTTGCATCCCATCGATGGGGATGAATTGTGAAGGCACTGGCGCCCAGCGGGCCGCCAGTGCCGACACGGGTGCCTCCGGTGCCCAGCAGGCCGCTGCGGGGACTGCCAGCGCTAGCGCCAAGCCAGCTAGCGCTGCCCCTAGCCATTTTGGCCAGCGCTGCATGGTCATTTATTTATAGCGTTTGGCCATGGCTTCGAGCGGCACTGGCTTGTACTTCTGCGCCATGCCGGCGCAGCCGAAAGCCTCATAGCGGGCGATGCAGATGTCACGCGCAGCCAAGGTGGCATCCTTGAGGTATTTACGCGGGTCGAATTCGGCCGGGTTCTTACCCATGGCGCGACGGATGGCGCCGGTCATGGCCAGACGGATATCGGTGTCGATATTGATCTTGCGCACGCCGTGCTTAATGCCTTGCTGGATTTCTTCTACCGGTACGCCGTAGGTCTCTTTGAGCTGGCCACCGTACTCGCGGATAATCTCCAGCCACTCCTGCGGGACACTGGAAGAACCGTGCATGACCAAGTGCGTGTTGGGGATGCGGGCGTTAATTTCTTGGACACGCTGCATGGCCAAGATGTCGCCGGTCGGCTTGCGGCTGAACTTGTAAGCGCCATGAGAGGTGCCGATGGCAATAGCCAGCGCGTCTACGCCCGTCTTGGCGACAAAATCGGCGGCTTGATCGGGGTCGGTGAGCAGCTGGTCATGGGACAGAATGCCCTCGGCGCCCGAGCCGTCTTCTTCGCCGGCTTGGCCTGACTCCAGCGAGCCGAGGCAGCCCAATTCGCCTTCGACCGACACGCCTACCGAATGCGCAATCTCGCACACATGGCGGGTGACATTGACGTTGTATTCGTAGGAGGCGGGGGTCTTGGCGTCTTCCATGAGCGAGCCGTCCATCATGACGCTGCTGAAGCCTGAACGGATCGACTGCACGCACACCGCCGGGCTAGCGCCATGGTCCTGGTGCATGCACAAGGGGATGTCCGGGTATTGCTCGAGTGCTGCCTCAATCAGCTTGCGCAAAAAGGGCTCGCCAGCATATTTTCGCGCGCCGGCGGAGGCCTGCAGGATCACTGGGCTTTGCGTTTTCTCGGCAGCCTGCATGATGGCCTGAACCTGCTCGAGATTGTTGACGTTGAATGCCGGGACCCCGTAGCCGTTTTCGGCAGCGTGGTCCAGCATTTGGCGTAAAGAGACAAGGGCCATGAAAAACTCCTAAACAGTCAGGTGGCGCGTAATAGCCATGAATCATGCAGCATGAGCTGCGGGTAAGGGAAGTCTGTTCGATAGGGTACTGAATGTCCCATGGATCACGTCACGGATCCGGTCCGCCGTGGACGGCTTGCCAAGAGGGCAGGCAGCGCAGACGGGCAGTCCAACGGATGGGCGCGTGGATGGGCGGTGATGGCTCCTGGCTTGCCGTAGCCCCAGCGGGCGAAGGCAACGGGGCAGTCCGCCGCGGCGGCGGCGCCCAAGTCGGCAGCGCTGTCGCCGACCATGAGCAACCGCGCTGGAACAACACCCAGCACCTGTCCTGCCGCTTGCAACAGGTAGGGCGCCGGTTTGCGCTGCTCGCGGCTGTCGGCGCCATGGACGGAGCGGAAAAATCCCTGCAGCCCTGCAGCCTGCAGCACCGCATGGGCCAGGGCAGTGGGCTTGTTGGTCACCACCACCAGCGGCCAGTCTGCCTGCAGCTGCCGTAGGGCCTGTGGTATGCCATGAAAGACGGTGCCGTGAGTGAACGGCTGCTGCAACGCCGCCCGATCGTAGGCGGCACGGAGGCGTCGCGGCAAAGCCATGCTGCTGTTCACGATGCCTGCCTGTGTCAGTGCTTGGTCAATGAGCGCATCTGGACCGTCACCGATCCAACTCACCACTTGCTGCAAATCGTAGGGAGCCAGATGTTCGCTGGCCAAAGCGCTATTCAGCGCCTGTTGGATGTCGGGGGCGCTGTCAACCAAGGTGCCGTCAAGGTCAAAGGCAATCGCATCAACCTCGAGCGGGCGGGGCAAAGCGGCTGGACTCACGCGGTGGTACTCGTGCCGCTGTGGTGGTTCATGCGGCGCTGCTTTTTCACCTCATACATCGCGCCGTCTGCCCGTTCTAGCAACGCGGCGGCAGACAGGAGCTGATGTCCGCTCAGTGCGCGACCGATGCTCGCACGGATGTTGATCGCCACGCCATCAACCCATAAGGGTTGTTCCACGGCCTCCCGGCAGCGTTCGGCGACGAGGATGGCGCTGTCCGGAGATTCGATATTGCGTAACAACATGACGAATTCATCGCCGCCCAGTCGTGCCACCAGGTCCGCAGACCGGGCCCGGGTGCGTAAGCGGTGAGCCACGGATTTCAGGATCTCATCGCCAATGGCATGCCCGAAGCGGTCGTTGACCTGTTTGAAATCGTCGAGGTCGATGAACAACACTGCGAGTATCTCCCCGCTGACCCGCGCAGCTGCGGTCACCTGCTGGAGGTGCTCCATAAACATGCGTCGGTTTGCCAGATCGGTCAGGGGGTCGTGCATGGCCAGATGCAGGGTGTTTTCCTCGCGTTGCTTGCGCCAGGTAATATCGGTCAGCGCCGCGATATATTCCTGGGTGACGCCTTGCGGGTCCCGCGTGGCCTTAACCGACAGCCACACCACATAAGTGCTGTCATCGGGGCGCTGGCCGCGCACTTCACCCGACCATTCGCCGTGGGTAGCGAGTGCTTCGCGGAGCGCCAGCGGCAGCGGCAGTTCTTGCGTCGTATCCGAGCCCCACAGGTGTTCCGTGGCTTGGCCGAGCAGCGTTTCGCGGGTGCGACCAGTGATCTGTTCAAAGGCGTGGTTCACGGCAACAATGCGCCCCTTCGCATCTGCCACGGCCATGGGTTGTGGGGCCGACTTGAATACTTCCGCGCTGAGACGGATGGCCGCGAGATGTTCGGTGAGCAGGCGGTACCCCACCATGGCTGGAATGACTAGCGATGCGAGGGCAAACAGGCTGCAGCTGATCACAAACTCCCAGCGTTCAGCCGCGGAATCCACCGCATGCGATCCGGGCAGGTAGGGATCCATCGACTCCTCAAAGCCGAATTTCCAGAGGCTGGCCAGCAGCGCAACAGCCAGCGTTGAAGCCGCCAGAAAACCGAGCAGATGCCGTGGCGTCAGCGGCCTGCCGGATGTGGCGGGTAAGTTGCCGAAAACGAGCGCTGACAAATTTTTCATGGCCGCTAATATTGCATAAAACGTCGTGGGCGGGGGTGTGCGGCAGACAGCCGTGGGGGTTTTGGCTGTTAACATCGGCTGATGAATCCGTCTTTAGCAGAACCGCCGGCGGCGGTCGCCGTCACGCAGCCCCCCAGTGCACCGCTTGAGGTATTAATTGTGGGTGCTGGCCTGTCGGGGATCGACGCGGCCTACCACGTGCAGCGCTGCTTTCCTGGCAAGGCGTATGCGGTGCTTGAATCCCGCACCGAGCTTGGGGGTACTTGGAGCCTGTTCCGCTATCCGGGTATTCGCTCGGACTCCGACATGTTTACGCTCGGCTTTCCGTTCTACCCGTGGCGCGGCGCGAAATCCATCGCCGATGGCGCCAGCATTCGCGCCTACATCACCGATGCCGCCCGCCAATTTGGCATCGACCGTCACGTACGTTTTCGGCACCTGGCCCGCAGCGCGGCCTGGGACAGCCGTGAAGCCCTATGGCGGGTGCAGGTGGCGGTCGGCGAGGCGGGTGAGCCGCAGGAAATCGCGTGTCGCTTTTTGTATCTGTGTACCGGCTATTACGATTATGCCAACGGGCATGCACCCGCTTTCCCCGGCGAGACGGCGTTTCGCGGTGAACGGGTTCACCCGCAGTTCTGGCCGGAAGGCTTCGATTACCGTGGCAAGCAGGTGGTCATTATTGGCAGTGGCGCCACGGCCATCACCTTGGTTCCGGCAATGGCGAAGGAAGCAGCCCATGTGACTATGCTGCAGCGCTCGCCCAGCTATATTGCCTCGCTGCCCTCGTGCGATGCCTTGGCCGATCGTTTGCGGCGCTGGCTCCCGGCGCGGCTGGCGCATCAGTTGGTGCGTACCAAGCAGATTGCTTTCAGTCTGTTTACCTTTCAGTTAGCCCGCCGACGGCCGGATCTGGTGCGCCGGGCGCTGCGTAAAGTGCAGCGCTCGATTCTCGGCCGTGGCTACGACATCGACCGGCACCTCACGCCCACCTATCAGCCTTGGGATCAACGGCTGTGTCTGGTGCCCGATGGCGATCTGTTTTACGCCCTCCGGGACGGGCGGGCCTCCATCGTCACTGAGCACATTGAACGCTTTACCGAACACGGGATTCGCTTGCGCTCTGGTGTGGAATTGCCGGCAGACGTGATTGTGACCGCTACCGGATTGAAGTTACTGCCGGGTGGCGGGATGCGGCTGTCCGTGGATGGTCAGCCGGTGGATCTGGGCGCTACTTACGCCTATCAGGGCGTCATGCTGGGTAACGTGCCTAATCTGGCGTTCTGTGTCGGCTACATTAACGCTTCGTGGACGCTGCGGGCTGATCTCGCGTCCCGTTTCGTGTGCCGTGTGCTGCGCTATATGGCACGCAAAGGTCATCGTGAAGTGCGTCCACGGTGTTTACCCGAAACGCTGCTACCTTCGCCGTTGTTGGATTTTGCCGCAGGTTACGTGCAGCGCTCCGTCGATGAATTTCCGAAACAGGGACCCCGTTTGCCGTGGCGCTTTCGGCAGAACTTTCTGTTGGATGGGTGGGCGCTGCGCTGGCGACGGCTGCGCGATGGGACGCTGGAGTTCCGCTGAAGGGTGTGCGGGCGTGGTTAGTTCACCGCGTCGCGCTGAATCCAACGCGCGGCTTTCTCAGCGATCATCAGGGTGGGGCTGCAGGTGTTGCCGCTGGTGATGGTGGGCATCACACTGGCATCGACCACCCGCAAGCCGGCCACCCCGCGCACGCGTAGCTGCGGGTCGACGACCGCATCGGGGTCCGCGGCTTTACCCATGCGGGCGGTACCCACCGGATGAAAGATCGTCGTGCCCACGGCCGCTGCTGCTTGCAGCAGTTCGGCTGCTGTTTGGTAGGCGGGACCGGGTTTGAATTCCTCAGGCAAATAGCGGGCGAGTGCTGGTTGTCCAACGATACGGCGGGCGAGTTGTAAGGCGGCCACGGCTGCTGCGCGGTCTGCCGCCGTGGCCAGATATCCCGGTGCAATCTGTGGTGCCTGGTCTGGATCTGGCGAGAGGGTGCGCACGGTCCCACGACTGCTTGGGTTCAGATGGCACACGCTGGCGGTAAAGGCGGGGAAGGGGTCCAGCGGTTGACCAAACGCCGGCAGGCTGAGCGGCTGGACATGGAATTCCAGATCTGGATGCGGCTGCTCCGGGCTGCTGCGGGTGAACAGTCCGAGCTGCGAGGGGGCCATGCTCAGCGGCCCAGTACGGTGTAAGGCGTATTCCAGTGCCATGGCGGCGCGTCCGCGCCACGACCCGTAGAGCGTATTCAGTGTCTTCACGCCCTGCACCCGCCATGCGGTCCGCAGTTGCAGGTGGTCCTGCAGATTGGCGCCTACGCCGCTCAGGGCGTGACGCAGCGGGATGCCGGCGGCGGCCAGCCCGGCGGGCGCACCGATACCCGACAGCTGTAGCAGATGCGGCGTGCCGATGGCGCCGGCACATAGCACCACTTCACGGCGCGCCTGCACCACCAGCGGTTCGCGGCCGCGGCGCAGGGCTACGCCGGTGCAGGTCCACTGACCATCCGGACGCTGTTGCAGCGGTAATTGCAGCGCGGTGGCCTGGGTCCACAGTGTCAGGTTGTGACGGTTACGTGCCGGCGCGAGGAAGGCCTTGGTCGTGCTCCAACGCCAGCCACGACGCTGGTTCACCTCAAAGTAGCCTACGCCCTCGTTGCTGCCGCAGTTGAAGTCCGGGGTTTGCGGGATGCCGGCTTGTGTTGCCGCGCTCTCGAAGGCGTCGAGCAAGTCCCAGTGCAAGCGTTGTTTTTCCACTCGCCACTCGCCATGGGCACCGTGGAAGGCGCTCGCCTCGCCATCTAGGGAATGGTGGTGTTCGTGCCGGATGAAATCGGGCAGCGCCTTGTCCCAGCGCCAGTCGTCTTCGCCGGTGAGCTGGGCCCAGTGGTCATAGTCGCGTGCCTGACCACGCATGTAGATCATGCCGTTGATGCTCGAACAGCCTCCCAGCGTCTTACCCCGTGGGTAGAGCAGGGAGCGACCGTTAAGCCCGGGTTCAGGAGCGGTACGCAGACACCAGTCGGTGCGTGGATTGCCGATGCAGTACAGATAGCCCACGGGGATGTGCAGCCAGGGATAAGCGTTGCCACCCCCCGCTTCCAGCAGCAACACGCTGTGCTGCCCCGAAGCGCTCAGGCGGTTGGCCAGCAGAGCGCCAGCGGTGCCGGCTCCTACGATCACGTAGTCGAAGGTCAAATTCATCGCTCGGACACTCCTCTGCGCTGACCAAGCAAGTGGTGGCGGGTCACTGCACTGTGGGGGGGCCTTTGAAACGCTGTCGTTCTCCGCCCACCCACCAAAACACGGCCAGAAACCCCGTCAGACCGACAATGAAATGCCATACCCGTTCGTTGGGTGGCTGGATACCGACGAAGATCAGCACCAGACCGCCAAGGATCGCCAGCACTGCCACCGGTTTGGAGAACAAGCCCAGGTCAAAAGGCCCTTTGCGAGTCCACGAGTGTCCTTCCGCCAGCAGCCCTGCCGCGATCGGCAGCACGTAAGAGATGTACAAGAACACCGCACAGGCGGTGGACAGCACGGCGAAGGCGTCCGCATACAGGGTCGTGAGCACAGCGCTGACGGCCGCCGTCCAGATGGCCACGGGCGGCGTCTTGAGCCGTGGGTTGACCCGGCACACCGCGGCGGAGAAGGGCAGTCCGCCGTCACGGGCCAGCGCAAACAGCATGCGTGAGGTCGATAGCAGGCAGGCCAGCGCGCAGAGATAATTGGCGACAAACAGGGCCACGCCTAGAGCGAGCCGCCATCCTCCGGGGAGGGGCATGAGCAAGGCGGCAAAAAACCCGCTGCCCTGGCCGACCGCAGTGGCCAGATCTGGAATAACCAGAGCGAATGTGGCGACTAAGACAAAACCAAACAGCGCCGACCAGAGCACCGACGACACGATGCCCTTGGGGACGTTGACCGCGGCGTTGTGGGTTTCTTCGGCGGTGTGTGCTGAAGCGTCAAAACCGGTGATGGTGTAGATGGTCAGCAGCAGACCTGAGAGAAACACCAAGGGCTCGCTGGTAGAGGCGGGCCACATGCTGCCGGGGGTACCGGTGAAATTGGTGAAGGTGACCAGACGCAACAGGTCGACTGGCCCGCTGGCATAGACCCACAACGAGCCGGCCAAGACGACCGCTAGCACCAGGATCAGGTACCCGGAAAAATCCAGCAGGCGCGTGGTGAGGCCGATAGCATGGTGGTTCAACCAAGCTTGAGAGGCGGTCACGATGCTGAGAAACGCGAACTGCTCGCGCGGCCCCCACTGGCGGGTGTCAAACCCCAGCATCGGCGCCAACAGCGTCTTAAAGAATGGGTCGTACAGACCGAAGTTGACGGAGGCGCAGACCAGCACCAGACCGAGCAAATTAAACCATGCGGTGACCCAGCCGTAGCCCTTGTTACCCAGCGTGGAGCTCCAGTGGTAGAGCCCCCCCGCGGTCGGAAAGGCCGAGGCGATCTGGGCCATGGAAACGGCCACTACCAGTGCAAACGCAGCGCCTACCAGCCAGCCCAGGCCAATGGACAGCCCCCCGCCAGCGCCCAGCGCGGTCGGAAAGGCCGTAATACCCCCCGCCAGGATGCAGATAATCGAAAACGAGACGGCAAAATTCGAAAATCGCCCCATCCGCCGGTGCAGGTCCTGCGCGTAGCCAAAACGGGCCAGTAGCGCGGCGTCGGCGTCGTTCTCGGTCGGCGGATGCCTGTTAGTCGGCATGGGCAAGTTCCTTTGGTCGGTGTAGCCGCCGAATATACAAGGAATCCGCTACACTGCCGCGCCTCTGTTAAGGGTTCCAGCATGCTTTCGACTTCTAATCTCTCGATCCAGTTCGGCGCCAAGCCTTTGTTTGAACAGGTGTCGGTCAAGTTCACCGACGGCAACCGCTATGGTCTGATTGGGGCCAACGGCAGTGGTAAATCCACCCTCATGAAGATCCTCGGGGGTGACCTCGAGCAGAGTTCCGGTGAGGTGATG
Source organism: Gammaproteobacteria bacterium (assembly GCA_947469285.1). GTDB lineage: Bacteria > Pseudomonadota > Gammaproteobacteria > Steroidobacterales > Steroidobacteraceae > CAIOHZ01. Next base: position 18,394 of record CANIOW010000005.1, on the reverse strand, counting down.
CTGCAGGCAGGGCTGCGGCTCGGCAAGTTGAACCAGAACCAATTCGGCTATGAAGACGAGCGAGTGATCGATGTGGTGATGCAGGGCCACATGGAGATGTGGGCCGCCATGAGCGAGCGCGACCGCATTTATGCCAATGCGGATGCCACGGACGCGGACTACATGCGTGCCGCCGAACTGGAGGGACAATTCGCCGAATATGGTGGCTATGACGCGGAGTCGCGCGCGGCCAGCATTTTGGTCGACGCGGGCATTGGTCCTGAATTGCATCCCGGACCGATGCGCGAAGTGCCACCTGGTCTGAAACTGCGCGTACTGCTGGCGCAGGCGCTGTTTTCCAACCCCGACGTGCTGCTGCTGGACGAACCAACCAACAACCTCGACATTCATTCGATTGGCTGGCTGGAAGCAGTGCTGAACAATTCCAACGCCACCATGATCATCATCAGCCATGACCGGCACTTTCTGAACCAAGTGTGCACGCACATGGCCGATCTGGACTTCCAGCAGCTCAAGATTTACCCCGGTAACTACGACGACTTCATGTTGGCTTCCATGCAGGCGCGCGAGCGGGTCGAATCGTCCAATGCCAAGGCGGCAGACCGTATCTCCGACCTGCAGGAATTCGTGCGCCGCTTTTCGGCCAATGCCTCCAAGGCCCGCCAAGCGACCTCGCGTCGCAAGCAGCTGGAGAAGATTAAGCTGGAAGAGATCAAGCCTTCGTCTCGCCAGAACCCGTTTATTCGTTTTGAGCAGGCCAAGAAGCTGTACCGCAATGCGTTCGGGGTGGAAAAGCTGGGGTTCACCTACCCGGGCGCCGCGACGCCGGTATTGAAGGACGTAACCTTCAACATTGAAGCCGGCGAGCGCGTGGCGATCATTGGGCCGAACGGTATTGGAAAAACCACGCTGATGCAGCTGCTGGCGGGTGAATTGAAGCCTACCAAGGGCACCATGACCTGGGTGGAAAACGCCCAAGTGGGCTACATGCCGCAAGACCCGCAGGCAGAGTTCGTCGACAAGTACGACCTGTTCGAGTGGATGTCACGCTGGTCTGGCAAAGCCGATGACATGCCCATCGTGCGTGCCACGCTGGGTCGCTTGCTGTTTTCGGGCGACGAGATGAAGAAGTCGGCCAAGGTGCTTTCGGGTGGCGAGAAGGGGCGCATGATCTACGGCAAGCTGATGTTGACGCGACCCAATGTCATGTTGATGGACGAACCCACCAACCACATGGACATGGAAACCATCGAGTCCCTGCAAATTGGCCTGGAAAAATACCCCGGTACGCTGTTGTTCGTTTCGCATGACCGCGAGTTTGTCGGCGGGCTGGCAACGCGCATCATTGAGATCAAGCCGGGCGGCGGCATTGTTGATTTCCGCGGTAACTATGATGAATACCTGAAGATTCAGGGTGATGCTGCTTAATCCCTAGTAGGCAGTCGCTACCTGGCGAACTCTTCTTCTCCAAAGTGAGGACACGGCGATGATCGAAGTGTATTTCTGGCCGACGCCTAATGGACACAAGATCACGCTGTTTCTTGAAGAGGCTGGCGTGCCCTACGCATTGACGGCGGTCGATATCGGGGCGGGGGCTCAGTTCAAGCCAGAGTTTCTGGCCAAGAGTCCGAACAACCGTATTCCGGCGATCGTCGACCACGCCCCGGCCGATGGCGGCGAACCCTTGCCAGTGTTCGAGTCCGGCGCCATCTTGGTTTACCTGGCGGACAAGACCGGGCAGTTTCTGCCCACGGCGCTGCGCGAACGCAAAACCGTGCTCGAGTGGTTGTTCTGGCAGGTGGGTGGCTTCGGACCCATGTTGGGCCAGAACCACCACTTCAACTTCTATGCCCCCGTGAAAGTGCCCTACGCCATGGAACGCTATACCCGCGAAACCACGCGGCTTTATGGCGTGCTGGAGCGTCGTCTGGCGGACCGTGAGTTCGTTGCCGGCGACCAGTATTCCATTGCCGACATGGCGATCTACCCGTGGGTGGTGCAGTGGGAGCGCCAGCAGCAGCGCTTGGAAGACACGCCCAACGTGAAACGCTGGTTCGAGGCTGTGGCTGCCAGACCCGCCACCCAACGCGCTTATGCGCGTGGCGAACCGCTGCGCGTGGCACGGGCTTATACCGACGCGGAAAAGCAGCTGCTGTTTGGTACGCCGTCCGTCTGAGGACGCAGCAGTCAGTCGCGCAGCAGCGGTGGGTGTGCGGCTGCGCTCTCGTCCTTCAGTTCCACCCCGGTGAGGCGGCGGGACAGCCCCGCCGCGACCAGCCAGTCAATGCGAGCGGCGGCGGCCGCGTAGCTCAGTCCTGCGGACCGTACGTTGGACACACAATTACGCTGGGCATCGCTGCACCCAATCTGCGGCGCATACGTCAGATAGACACCGAGACTGTCAGGGGCTGACAACCCCGGCCGCTCGCCGATCATTACCACCACGAACGCCGCCCCTAGATGCTCGCCAATGGCGTCGCCGAGCGCAACGCGCGCTTGTCGCGCTACCACCACCGGCAGGCTGGACCAGCGTGCGGGGGAGTGCTGCCTGAGCGCCGTTAACAACGGGACGGCATGCTCCTGAACGGCGAGCGATGACAGGCCGTCTGCCATGACAATAACCACGGGTGCGGCGCTGCGCTGGGTGTCGAGCAAAGCGGCACTCTCTACCGTCAGCCGTCGCCCGAGATCGGGGCGGCGTAAATACGTGGCGCGGTCAGGCGCCTGACTGTGCACGGTCCATGGCGGGTAGCCAAGGTGCTCCAGTTCGGCCACTAGGCGGTCCACCGCCAGTGGACGCTGGACGGCGTCGCGTGCCTGCGCGTGGGCCAGCCCCAAGGCGAGCACCTCTTGAGTGGGTAAAGCGCAACCGGTACGGCCCAGGGCGATCCGCGCGGGCGTGAACGCACGCAGCGGTGCCCAAGGGTCGCTCGGCAAGGGTTGTAGCGAGGTCATGCGGCGCTCAGTGCGCTGGCAGCCGCGAGCAAAGCATGGCCTGCCTTGGCCGGGAGCAGTCGGCCCGCGCCGTCGGTCAGTTGCATGCGCTCCAGCCAGCGCTCAAATTCGGGTGCGCGGCGTAAACCCAACAGGTCGCGTAGATACAGCGCGTCATGGAAGGATGTGCTCTGGTAGTTCAGCATCACATCGTCCGCGCCAGGTACGCCCATGATGAAATTCACGCCGGCGGTACCCAGCAGGGTTAGGAGGGTATCCATGTCGTCGAAATCTGCCTCGGCGTGCGTGGTATGGCACACGTCCACGCCCAAGGGCACGCCCAGTAACTTGCCACAGAAGTGGTCCTCCAGACCGGCGCGGATAATCTGCTTACCGTCATAGAGATACTCCGGTCCGATAAACCCGACTACGCTGTTGGTCAGGAACGGATCAAAATGGCGCGCCACGCCATAAGCCCGCGCTTCGAGCGTCTGCTGGTCTACGCCATGGTGTGCATTGGCGGACAGCGCACTGCCCTGGCCGGTTTCGAAGTACATCACCTGGGTGCCCACGGTCCCGCGTTGGAGCGAGCGTGCGGCTGCCTGTGCTTCAGCGAGCAGGGCAAGCGTGATGCCAAAGCTGGTGTTGGTTTGCTGTGTGCCGCCCACCGACTGGAACACCAGGTCCACCGGCGCACCGGCGGCCATGCCACGCAACTGTTGTGTCACATGGGTGAGGACGCAGGACTGCGTGGGGATTTCAAAACGCGTGATCACCTCGTCCAGCATCTGCCATAAACCGATAAAGGTCGGCAAGTCGTCGGAGGCAGGATTGATGCCGATAACGGCATCGCCGGCGCCATAGAGCAGGCCATCAAGCACGGCGGCGGCCACGCCCTGCAGATCATCCGTGGGATGGTTCGGCTGCAGCCGCACGCCCATCCGCCCGGGAAGCCCCTGAGTATTGCGAAAACGGGTCACCACACTGCATTTTCGCGCCACGGCAATGAGGTCCTGATGGCGCATCAGTTTGCTCACGCCGGCTACCATCTCCGGCGTCAGGCCAGGCGCCAAGCGCGTGAGCGCCTGCGTATCGGCCGCCGGCGACAGCAGCCAGTTCCGAAACTCACCGACGGTCAGGTGGGCCACCGCGGCGAACGCGGCGGCGTCATGCGTGTCGATGATCAGGCGTGTCACATCATCTTGTTCATAGGGCACCACCGCCTCCAGCAGGAAGTGCCGCAGTGGCAGATCGGCCAGCGCCAGACGGGCCGCCATGCGTTGCACCGCGCTGGCGGCCATCAGGCCGGCTAGGGCATCGCCAGAGCGTTCTGGGGAGGCTGTTGCCAGCAGCTCACGCAGGCTGTTGAACCGCCACTGCGTGCCGTCGACCGTGTGCGTAAAGCTCATGCTGCCGGCTCCTCGCCGCGAGAACTGGCAACACTATAGCGTGCCAGGCGGCGCTCGCGCAGGCCGTCGCCGTAGGCTTATAGCTGTTCGAAGGTGCTGTCTTTGTAGGGAGCGACAAAGTAGGCATAAAACGGCTCGTTGACGGGAGCCCAATTGGGCCGGGCCTTCATGCCATTCGCCCAGCGGGTGACATTTTTCCAACGCGAATAGTCCAGATGTACTACCTCGCCGAGCGTCAGCATGGCGATGCCCAGATAGTCGGCGAGGCTAATCTGCTGGCCGCACAGGAACTCATTTGTGCCGATGAGATTCGTATCGAGCACATTTAACCAGCGATGGGCCTGCTCGCGACCAAAAGCCAGCGTTTCTGCTTGGGCTGCGGGATCTTTACACTGGAATTTGGGTAAGGCCTGCGGATAGATGAAGTTATAGCCCAAGTCGCGGTAAAACCCCGTATTCAACCAGTCCATGCATTCATTGATGCGTGCTCGCTGCTGCAGGTTCTGGGGGTAGGCAGCACTGCCTTGCTTGTCCGCCAGATACTTCAAGATGGCCGAGCTTTCGGTCAGTAAAAAGCCATCATCCTCCAGCGTGGGTACCTGCTGGCTGGGGTTAACGCTGCTGTAGCTGGCTTGCTTGTGGGCGTCTGCGAACAGATCCACGACGTTGCTGCCAAAGACGATATTTTCATCGGCGGCAAATAAGAGGATGGGCCGGCTGGTGGTGGACACAGCGTGGAAATAGAGCTTCATGGTGAGATTATTCCTTCAAGATTGAACAGGGCGGGGCTGAAAAATCAGCGCGCCGCCTAGGCCATGGCTTCTGCGCGGGCCTTCAAGGCGCGGGCCGTGTCGTCAAACGCCCGCTTCACCCACGCGCCACAAAAACGCATGACATGGATGCCGGATTCACCTAAGAAGGCGTCGGTGGAGTAATACCGGCAGGTGCCTGGTCCCGTGGACTCGATCATCTGGTCCCGGCGTGCCGCATACGGCCAAAATGCGCTGTGTTGCAGTTCCCATGAGAGCAGGCGTTCAGGTTCGAACGCACAAATGTATTCGCAATTCGGCACCAGTTGTCCTGGCATGGGGTAGTTCATCAGCGTCATGTCGACGGCGGCGCCCATTTCCAGGGTGGAGGCGGCGCGGATACAAAACGGGTTCCACTCGTTATAACGCGGCAGGTCGGTCAGGATGGCCCAGACCACGGACGCCGGGGCATTGATGTCCACGCGGTCGCTGACCACGACTGTGTTCGCGTCATAGCCATTAAGGGGGTCTTGCGCTACGGTCTTCGCGCTCTGGGTCCAGTGCATGGTGTTACTTCCGTTGGGTTGGGCGAAGGGACGAAAATCAGGTGCCGCTGGTGACCATGCGGTCCGGGGTCGGTGTCGGCACAATGGTGGTCGGCATATCGCTGGCGCCTCCCCAAGCGACCACTGCTTTGGAGAAGCCTTGGGCGATCGCCGCCATGAGTGTCAGCTCGACCAATTCCGCCGGCGTGAACCGGGACTGGAGTTCCGTACGGTCCTCAGCGCGAACGGAGGCGGGGTGACCGATGACCACGTCGGTCCAGCGCACAGCGTCCTTCCAGCGGCGCGGCAGGGCGGAACTGTCGTAGTCGTCGGTAATCTGTGCAACATAAGATTCGGTCAGGCCTTGGTCGCGTGCTCCGTCAAAGCGCAGATTGCGGCAAATCGGGCAGCCGGTGACGCGAGCATTGCGCAGGCGCGCGGCCTCCTTGGTGGGCTGGTCCAACGCGCCATTCGTCCACAGGTGGCCATAGAATTGGTTAAAAGTGCGCCACAACGGGGGGTGATGATCGAACACGGAGAACCCGCCTGCCGGCGGCGCTATTCTGGACTCGGTCATGCGGCGCTCCTCGGACAGGTTGCGGGATGTTGTGGCATGTTAATTCACTCCCGAGGTGGCCAGCCCCAGCGCCAGCCGCGTGCGCGCGAGCGCTTCAAACAACGCCAGCGCGGTGGACAGTGAGGCGCAGTCTTGGTCCGTGAGCGAGCGCCGCAGGCGTGCCGCATCGGCGTCGGTGATCTGCTCGGGGTCGATGACCCAGTGCTCCGTCCACGCCAACACCGCCTGTTCACGTTCGTTAAACGCCGTGGAATGGCGCCATGCCGACAGCGCTAGCGCCTTGGATTCAGCGAAGCCGGCGGCGACCGCGGCGGGGGAGCGACGCGCCACTTCGGCCGGTGCCTCGAGCAGCTGTGCAACTCGCAACCGCACCAGTTCGAGTAATGGCGGTTCGAGCGTGTCGGTCCACAGCTGCTTTTCCAGCAGCAACAGGTGCTCCAGCACGGGCGGCGCCAGCCCCGCGCTGGCCAACCATCCGAGCGAAGAGGGGTGGCTGGGCATCAGATAGACACCCAGTCTCCACCGTTGACTTCAAGCGCGGCTCCGGTCACTTCACTGGCATAGTCGGACAGCAGGAAATACACGGTTTTAGCGCATTCCTTGTCCGGCGGAATATGCCCAATGGGGATTTCCGCAGAACGCTGTTTCCTGAAGGCGACGCCGGCTTCGCCCATGTTCGCGAAATAGTTTTGCACCGGCGTGCCATCCATCCAGCCCATGAGCGTGGTGTTGACCCGAATGCCGGTGCCGCCTAATTCAATCGCCAGCTGCCGTGTCATCTGGGCGAGCGCCGCCTTGCTCATCGCATAGCCGCCCTCACCCAGGTTGGGCTTGCGGGTGGCGAGCGTTGAAATATTGACGATCGAGCCTGCGCCTTGGGCGCGCATCTGCGGGATAACGGCCTGCGCCATGCGCAGGCCACCGAGTGCGTTGACGTTGAACGCCTGCGCTACGTCTTCGATAGTGGCAGATTCAAGATTGGCCCAGGCTCCATGGAAGTAGGCGGAATTGACCAGCCCATCGATACGCCCAAAAGCCTTGAGCGTAGCTGCAGCCAAGTGGTGACATTGCGCGGTGTCCGAGACATCGGTGGGTACAGCGATCGCCTCGCCACCGGCAGCGCGGATATCTGCGACGATGGCTTCGATGGCCTCCACCGAGCGGGCGGACACCGCAACCTTGGCGCCTTCCGCCGCTGCACCACGGCATAAAGCCTGTCCCATGCCCGGCCCAGCCCCCGTCACTATGACTACTTTACCTTCGAGAATCATGCGGCCCCCTGCGATAGTTTTGTTCTATTGACACTGCGACTGGTGCCGCTGAACCTCAGCTTGGTAATAGCTTACATCCGGTAGAGCGCACAGAGTTTGTTGCCATCCGGGTCGCGCAGATACGCCAGATAGTACGCGCCCATCTTGCTGTCGCGAACGCCCGGTGGGTCTTCGCAGGTGGTGCCACCGGCTGCGATGCCGGCGGCGTGCCACGCAGCTGCCTGTTCCGCCGAGCTTGCTGCAAAACCGATGGTACCGCCGTTGGCGCAGGTGGCGGGCAGTCCGTTGATGGGCTGCGAGACCGAGAAGATGCCGGTAGGCGTGATATAGAAAATACGGATGTCGTCGACCACGCCAGGCGCAATGCCCAAGGTGCCCAGCAGGGCGTCATAAAAAGTCTTGGACCGCTCAAGGTGGTTGGTGCCGAGCATGACGTGTGAAAACATGAAACGTTCTCCTGATGTTACAAGGTAAATAGCGTTAAATTCTTGGAACGGCCTGCTCGCTAAGGCGACAACAGGCGGTGACTCCAATGGCAAAAAAGTCAGTTAGCCTCGTTGGCAAAAACCGTGACTTGAATGGTCGGCAGCAGCTGCTCTAAATTCTGGCGCGTCACCACCAGAATGGGTACAACGATCTGCTTGGCGACGGTGTTGCCCTTCAAATGCTGCGCGAGGGCCTCGCCCGCCTGTTGGCCCATCAAGTAGGGTTGCTGCATACCAGACACCACCAGATCACCATTTTTGAACAGCTCGATGAATTCGGGCGTGCCGTCGAAGGCAGCCACTGCCAGGTCACCGCTGCGTTTGGCAGCCTTGATGGCCTGCACGGCCCCTAAGGTGGGGGTGTCAGTTTGGATGAACAGTCCACGTATCCCAGGGTTGGCGGTGAGCAATTCCTGAGTGAAGGCAAGTGACTCCTCGGCCGTATAGGTTTGCATTTGCCGCGAGTTGCCTTCCGTCACGCCACCTTCGGTCAATGCCTGACGAAAACCCGCCGTGCGTAGTTGGCCATTGTTGCGTGCCAGCGATAAGGTGATTTGCGAGACGCTGCCACCGCCCCAGCCTTTGGCTTGCATCACCTGCAGCAGGGCTTTTCCGGTTTGGTAGGCGCCTTCCTGGTTGTCCGAGGTAACGAGTGACACGTACTCGCCACTGTTGGTGCCGACGTCGGCAATGACCACTGGAATGTGAGCCGCCTGCGCGAGCGCCAGTACGGCGGGCGCAGTCGCCGAGTCCGTTGGCGAAATGACGATGCCGGCAACGCCGCGTTCGATGGCGGCTTTGGCGTGATTCAACTGGGTCTCGGCGCTGTTGTTACTGCTCAGTACCGTACACGTGTAGCCGTTGCGCTTGACCGCGGCGCAGATACCCTTGCCCATCGATCTCCAATAGGCAAAATCGAGGCTGCTGGCGAGGTACACCATGTTGGGGGTTGGCGCTGGGGTCTCGCTAGCCGCGTGGGTGATCAGGGGCATGGCCATGGTCAGGCAAAGCGTGACGAGGCAGGTGCCAATCCGGGACTGGTGGATAGGAAGGCGCATGGACTTTTTCCTCTTTCTTATTGTCTAGCGAAGCTTAGATTATACGTGGTGTTTTGCGTTAGCGTCGCGGTCGCTGTTATTGGCCGACGCCACCGGTGGCTGCCCTAGGGACGGGCAAGGAGTTTAATTTGACTCCAAACGACCTCTGGCCGCAGGATTGCCGGCTATTTGGCCGGGTGACACATGAAAAAACCCCATGCATTCTACGTGGCTACTGGTGCGCTACTGATCGCTTTGGGCGGTGGCCGCGCAGCGGCGTCTGAGCAAAATGCCCCTGATCTCGAGGAGGTGGTGGTCATTGGCTCCCGCATTCGCACCAGCCCTTTGCTGCGCAGCCAACCGGTGGTCGAGCTGGATGTGGGCCTCATTGCCCGGCAGGGGCTGACCTCGACGGTCGACGTGCTCCAGCGAATTCCGTCGGCGGGTGGCGGACTGAACTCTAAGTTCAACAACTCCGGTAACGTGGGCAACCCCCCTGACGGCGGCGGTGTGGGTGCGGGGTCGGCGGAGATCGATCTACGCTACTTGAGCTCTCGCCGCGTGCTGGTGCTGGTGGACGGCTTGCGCTGGGTGCCGGGGACGGCCGCGTCGGGTGTCCCGGGGTCGGTGGATCTCAACACCATTCCCACGGCCATGATTAGCCGTGTGGAGGTGTTGCAGGAAGGTGCTTCGCCCGTCTATGGGTCGGATGCCATTGCCGGTGTGGTGAATATCATCACCAAAGATCGACAGGAGGGGGTGACCGCCAACGCGCAGGTTGGTCAGACAGATCATGGCGATGGCTTAGCGCAGGATTACAACGTGTCTTGGGGCGGTGCTACCGAGAGAACGCACTTCGTGGTGGGGGGCGGTTACTTTAAGCAGGACCCGATTTTTTCCGGGGATAGGGCCATCAGCCGCTTCCCGTCACCGTTTGCCACCACCTGCCTGCCCGGCGGCTGTAGTTCGGCCACGCCACTCGGTCGCTTTATCGTTAGCGATCCGAATACCGGCCGCGATCTGGACCTCACCTTGAACCAGGCGCTTCAGCCCGGCGAAAATGCGGTTTACGTCCCCAGCGATCCCACCGGTGCAGCCTCGGGCTTTAAGCCCTTCACTACCGCGGATCGGTTTAATTTCCAGCCCTACAACTATCTTTCCACCCCCATGGAGCGCGTTAGTTTGTTCGGGTCGTTACAGCACGAGATCAGCGACAGGTTGCAGCTGCGCGTGCGCGCCAGCTATGTGCAGCGTCAGTCTGCTAATCAGGCTGCGCCGTTACCGCTGTTTGTCGGGCCGGATGCAGGCGCCGGCAACCTGCTGGACGCCATTCATATCGACGCTACCAATCCATATAACGCTTTTGGATTCACGTTGCAGCCAGGTACTTACACGCTCATCGGCCGGCGCCTCATTGAAAATGGCCCCCGGCATTATGCGCAGACCGTCGATACTTGGAATTTGACGGCAGTCCTCGCCGGTGAATTCCAGGTGGCGGACAAAGACTGGCACTGGGATCTCAACACGCTCTATTCGCGTAACCACGCGCGGCAAACTTTCACGGGGAATGTGAATACGCAGCGGGTGCAGCAGGCCTTGGGGCCGATCGCCGACTGCACGGCGCCATGTGTTCCACTGAACCTCTTCGGTGGTGCGGGTACCATCACCCCCGCGATGCTGGCCTACATCGGTTTCACTCAGCGCGACGCTTCGCAGCAGCAGCTGTTCGATGTCTCGGCCAATCTGACCGGTGACTTATTCGATACGCCCGCAGGCCCGTTGGCCTTTGCCGCGGGGCTGGAGCACCGCCGTACGGAGGGCTACTTTCAGCCAGATGCCATTGTCGCCGCAGGATTTTCTGCCGACATTCCGGCCCAGCCGACTCAAGGCCAGATCACGGTTAGTGAAGCCTACGCAGAACTACGCCTGCCGCTATTGACGGAGCGGCGGTTTTTTCAGCGGCTGGAGGCCTCGGTGGCAGCGCGCACCTTTGACTATTCCACCTCGGGCACCGGACAGACCTACCAGGCGGGCCTGTCGTGGCGACCGTTGGAGGAGCTGCTGTTTCGCGGCTCCTACGGCGAGGGCTTCCGCAGCCCCGCTATCGGCGAGTTGTTCGGGAGCGCGTCGCGCTTTGATCAGGAAATCACTGACCCTTGCTCGGAGTTTCTGACCAATGGTGCCAGCGCCACCGTTCGCGCCAATTGTATTGCGCATGGCGTGCCGGCCAACGGTGGATACACCCAGCTGGGTTCGCAATTAGGCGTGATCACCAGCGGTAACCGCCAGCTGCAGCCGGAAACCAGCAGGAGCTGGAATTTCAGTGGCGTTTGGGAGCCGTTGGCACTGTCTGACACCCTCTGGTCGCGCGAGCTGTCGCTGGAAGTAGCGTATTCCGACATCAAACTCGACCATGCCATTCAGGCGCAGAACGGTCAGGCGCTGCTGGACCGGTGCGCGCAGACGGGCGATGCTTTGGCTTGCGCCACGATTACGCGAGCGGCTTCTGGACAAGTGACGGCGATCACCAATCCGCTGATCAATATCGGTGGCATTCGTACTCGCGCGCTGGATATCAATGTGCGTTGGGCATCGCCCGAATGGCCTGTGGGACAGTTCGAGGTGTTTTGGCTCACCACCCGGTTGTTGGAGTTCAGTGAATTTGTCCCCACTTCTGCCGGCTTGGCGGCTATTTTGCGGGTCGGCACCGAGCGAGGTAGTCCGGATCAAGTATTCCCGAAGACCAAGTCGAATATTGTCTTGGACTGGAGCCGGGGTGCCTTGGGTGCAACGTTAACAGGGCGGTACCTCTCGGGTGTCCGGGAAGCGGGGGATCCCCAGCCGCTGGGTGCTCGCACCTATGTCGATGCACAACTGCGCTGGGTGCCGGCATGGATGGGCGATGGATTCACCGTGGCGCTCGGGGTGAACAACCTGTTGGCGCAAGCACCGCCGGCGTGCGTCACTTGCGCCTTGAATAACTTTGACCCCAATGCCTATGACAATCCTGGGCGTCTGCTGTACCTGCGGCTGAGTTACCGGCAATAGGCCGGACCTGCGGGTTGGGAGTCGTGCCGGCTAGGGGGTGAGCTGCCACGCCATGACTGCGACCGTGATGTCATCCGCCTGAGGTGCGCCCACTGCGAACCCATTGACGCTGGAAAAAATCGCCTCGACGAACTGCTCAGGGTGGGTTTTTTCCTGCTGCGTCAGCAGTTCGAGTAAACGTGCCTCGCCATACGGCTGGGCAGCAGTATCGAAGGACTCTGTCACTCCGTCGGTGTACAAAATGAGCAGGTCGCCGGGGCCGAGCTGTTCGGTGTGTTGCTGGAAGGTCTCCGGACCCATGCCGAGCACCAGGTCACTGACCGCGTCGAGTGGCTTGACCCGTCCTTCAGCACTGCGCAGGTACGGCGGGTTGTGGCCGGCATTGGCGTAGGTGAGCTGCCCGGTGACTGGACAGAACACCGCATAGAACACCGTGACGAATAATTCCAATGGATTTTGTGCGCACAACACGTCGTTGGTGAGCTGCAAGCAATGTCCAGGGCCTGAGGCCGAGGCTGCCAGATGGCGCAGGGTGGTGCGGGTGACTGCCATGAAGAAGGCGGCTGGAACACCTTTGCCAGAGACATCGGCAATGACCAGGCCGATTTTCCCATCGGGCAAGGGAATGAAATCGTAGAAGTCTCCACCCATCGTCGTCGCCGCCATCATGCGCGCGGCGCCCAAGCAGCCAAGCATGGTGGGGAAACCCGCAGGCAAGATAGCGACTTGCATGGCCAGTGCTACGCTCAGTTCAGTATTGATTTTTGCATGGGCCTGTTCGAGCTGCTCATGGAGTTCTTTTTGCCTGACTTCCGCGTTGTGGCGCTCGGTGATCTCTCGGCCAACATTTAAAATGATGCGTTCACCACTGGGCAGTGTGAGCGGGAAGCGGCGGGCGGCCATCCAGAATTCACGCCCATGTGCGTCAACATTGTTGTGCTCGTCTTCGGTCTCCATGGCGAGACCCGATTCCATCATTTTTCGGTCCCGTTCCGCGAACCGCAGTGCGTCTGTCAGTGGAAACAAGTCGAAGGAGGTTTTCCCAATGAAATCTTCGCGTGGGCGGTCGACGATCTGGCAATGAAAATTATTGACCACCAAATAACGGCCTGCGGCGTCCTTGACCCATACAGTGACAGGTAGCTCGTTAATCACTGTTTCGAGCATTTCACAGCGGCGCTCAAGCTCGGCAATCCTGGCCGTCGCTTCAGCTGGAGTCTGGGTGGGTAGGTTCATGCGTATGCTCAGTGAAATGCCTAGGCAGTGGCGTTCGGCGGGGCGGCGCGTGGCCTAGCCGTGGACTCTCAAATCTTGGCAAGCGGGCAGCCGAAACTCGAACCAATGGCCTGGGTGGTCAAGCAGGCGGCCACCGAGCCAGTGTATGGTGCGCCGGTAGAAGTCGAGGCGTGGTGTTTCCAAGTACGCGTGGTTAATAGAGTGCACGCTAGACAAGCGCAAGACCACCTCGTTATGGTCGCGCTGGGTACGGAGCTGTAGACGGGTCTGCCCTGCGGCCACCATGGCTTCTACCAGACTCTCGAGAATATGGCCGACACGCACCCCGCCCAGATTCGCTGCGGTCGATGCAGAGGTCAGATCTAGCTCGAGTTCTATTTCATGCAGAATAGCGCTGCCAGCCAGCTGGCGCACCAAGGCCTGAGTGAAGGTGGTGGCGTCCTCGCCGTCTTCCATCTGCTGGTCGCTGGGTTCCGCGAGGCGGTCATGCATCAGCCGTCGATAGTAGGCGTTGACCACCACATTGAGGTCACTGATCGCATCAGCGCTCAGGAAATGCAAGCCGCGCGCGATGGATAAAAAATCTTCGAACTGGCCGCGCGCGCGCGCCAACAAGGAGGGTTCGATCAGGCCGGTCAGAGCGCGCTCGTCGATCAGCAACAATAGTCGGCCAATGACCTGTACGCCTTTGAGGATGAGGGTGAGGTCTGGCAGGCGCGTGGCGGTGAAATCGAGGATAAAGCGCCGCAAATCCGCCAGGTTCTGCTCAATTTGTTCCGCATCGAGAGCGGCGAGTGTGCTCTCGCTGGCAGCGTTTTCTTCAAGGCTGCTGAGCATGAATGACAAGGCGTATAACTGCCCCGAGATGACCGTACAAAGATAGCTGGCCTCCTCGAGAATCTCGTCCAGATGTAATTTCAGGACGGCGATGCGCTCCAGACTCATGGTGCTGACATCGGTTAACTGACTGGAGGTCGCCGCCATGACGTCCAGGTTGGCCAGCATCGCGGCACTGGTGATCGCCCACCCATGACCCAGCAAGCAGACGGATTGGCTCCGTGAGTTGAGTAACCAGGTGACGTCGCGGATAGAGCGCAACAGCTTTGCGTGGTCCCAGCCATAAATGCCGCACATGCCCGGGTTGACGGCGAATGGCAGATCGCCCAGGAACACCAGATCGCCTACGGTCAGGGTGACACTGCAATCTGAATGCCCGGGGGTGTAATAAATGTCGAGTCGCTCGCCGTTCCCCAGTGCCAGCCACTCCCGCTCAAAGAGTTCTCCCGAGGGCAGTGGGACCGGGTCTGCCCCCAGCGACAGGCCAGAGGCTTCTGCGATGGTGGGTAGCGGGGCGCCGGAAAAGAGCCGCAGGGGTGAACTGACCTGGCAGATCTGCGTTTCCCAAGGGTAATAGCAGCAGAAGGTGAGTTCTCGGTCCGCGCTTTCCAGCGCGGCAACGCCGACCGTATGCAGGCAGAGCACGCTCTGGGTGCCTTCCGGCAGTGTCAGGTTGGCGGCCTCCTGTGAGTGGTCTTGATGGCAATGGGTCAGGAGCACCACGACTGGACGTTTGAGCTCTGCCAGTGCCGCGGATACCACGTGGCTGATGGCCGCCGTTTGCTGCGGATTGGCGCCCGGGTCGATGACCACAATGACGGCGGGTGCACTGAGGAGATAACAATTCGAGGAGGTGATGCTGGTGCGCACCAGAAAGGGATACAGCTGGACGGTGCTGGTGCCGGGAACCGGCTGCCAGACGCCGGAGACAATATCTGCCTCCATCAAGGAGCAATGTCCAGAAAGCGCGTGAAGTTGGCCATTTTTAGCACCGCCAGCACCATCGGCTGGACTCGCCGCAGGGTGAGGCGCTCGTTCCGTTTACGTAAGCGGGTCGCAGCCATCATCAGGACCCGAAGTCCAGCGCTGCTGATGAAGTCCACTTCGCCAAGGTCCAGCGCCAGCGCTTTTAGGGAGCTCTCGGCAGCAGCGAGGAGCGGCAGTTGCAGTGCTTCGCTGGTGGTGAAGTTGATTTGACCGACGGCGTGGAACACGACAGTTTGTTCGTCTTCAACGCAAGTGATGGTCAAGCTCGGACTAGTGTTTGGCAGCATAAACGTAGTCTACGGGTGAGACCGGCGGCGTGGAACACAACAGTACGCAGGTACTAAGGGGATTGCAAATGGCGGCCGGCAGTTGCGGGGTGTTCGCCAATAGCCGGCAGAAACACTTCATAGAGAAAGAACGCCAAACCGGAGACGGTGATGACAGAACGACGTACCCATAGGCTTTGGGGCGTCAGCGAAGCGTGCTGCAAGGCACGATCGACCAGCCAGTGATCGGGACCCAAGTGTGCGTATTGGAAGGCCGAACGCGTGGAGCCCCCGTGGGCCGCCAAGGCCTCACCCAGTGCGGTGCTGCCGATTTGTCCCAGCCATGGCTGGGCCGCCAGCGTGGGGGCGGGTATGCGGGTGTGGGCGAACAGCCACACTACCCCGGCGCAACGCATGTCGATCTCGCGCTCGTGTCCACTGGGGGTGGTCTGCGCCCGGAGCACCGACATGCTGAAGTCGGTGCCGGCTGCCGCACGAATACGCTGCGTCAGCAGCCCTGGAGTGAGCAACCAACTGCGTAGCGGCGCTCGAGCTTCATGAGAACCCAGCTCTATGCCGCTCAACCAATGCGTGTTGGGCGGCATGGGTTCGGGAGAGGTGGGCGCGTTCTCCGGCAAAACTTCGACAGACACCGCGAGGCGCTCCTTGCCATCAGGCGTATTATGTCTTATCAGCGTATGATACCAGCCCAATGAATCCCTCGTTACGTTCGTCGCTCGCTCACCGTACTCGTCGGTCGTTGGGTGTAGGGGTATGGGTGGCCGCAGGCGCCTTGGCCTTTGCCCTGGCCGTTGCCGCGTTACCAGCAGAGGCTACCAGCGCGAAAATCCGTTCTGCGGGTCGACCGGATGTGCGTGCCGGGTCCTATGTGGTGTTGGATGAAGAGGGCGGGCGGGTACTGGCGGCGCACAAGGAAAACCTGGCAGCGCCGATTGCCTCCATTACCAAGCTAATGACTGCTTTGGTGGTGCTGGAAGCCGGACAGCCGCTGTCTGAGACGCTGGCGATTGGTCCAGCGGAGCTACGCGGTACGCGCGGTAGTGCCTCGCGTCTGGCCGCGGGAGTGCTGCTGACGCGTGGTGAGCTGCTGCGGCTGGCACTGATGTCTTCGGAGAATCGCGCGGCGAGCGCGCTTTGTCACTACTATCCCGGCGGGCAGGCGCGCTGCGTGGCAGCAATGAACGCCAAGGCCGCTGCGCTCGGGATGAGCCGGTCGCATTTTATTGAACCCACCGGGTTGTCGCCGCAGAACGTGGCCAGCCCCCGCGACCTCGCACGACTGGTCATGGCCGCTTCGGCGAACCCGGTGATCGCCGATTTTTCGACGGCATCGAAGTACACCGTGACCCTGCGACGTCAACGCACGGAATTCCACACCACCAACCCGTTGGTGAAAAGCTCTGCCTGGCAGATTGCGGTGCAGAAGACCGGCTATATCTCTGAAGCTGGGCGATGCATGGTGATGCGCACCATTATTGATGGGCGGGATGTGGTGATCGTATTGCTGGGCGCGTGGGGCACGCAGACCCGCATTGCAGACGCGCGGCGAATCCGTTCATGGATCGAGACTCGGCGGCCGGGGCTCGGCTGAACTAGGCCAGCGCCTACGGTTTACGGCCTGGTCACGCCACCGTGTGCTCAGCGGTGCGCATGAGTGGTAGCAGGACATTCTTCAGCAGTTGCGCCATATGCTCGCGCAATTTCGGCAAAAAAGTAATCGCATAAATAATGCGCAGTGAGGCGAGAAAATGCCGATTGCGGTGGAAAAACGCATATTCCTCGGCTGATTTGTCGGCGAAGTACTGCTCGAGAAAGTGCTGCCAGAGCTCCCATCCTTTGTCTGACGGGATCTTGGTGGCCAGCTCGCAGATGCCAAGCTCCGGAATGCCGTAGATAGTACAGAGCAGGCCGACATCAAACAGGTAGCTGCCTCGGGACAGGTCTCCCATGTCGATAATCACCGGCTCGCCGTCACGGATCATGATGTTGCTGGTGTGGATGTCGAAGTGGACGCAGTTGTCCCCTTCCGGCATAGACGCCAGCTTGCTCTGTAGAAAGGCAATATCGTCGGCAGGCAAACAACAATCCATTTGGTTGATATAGCCGATGAATTTTTGCTTTAGATCCGGGAAGACGGCCGGATCCGCCGCGGTGGAATGAATGGTCCGGACGATCTGTGCGAGCTCCGTGGCATGCTGCGCCATGTGCGACAGATCTTGGTTAATCACGGCGCTGAACAATTTCGCATCGAGCATCTCGTAGACCACCCCGGTGCGGGTGCCGCATGTCACGACGTCGTAAGAGATGGCCGTGGGGATGCCGAGAACAAAGGCGGCTTTGGCGAAGGCTTTTTCCTGCTCGGCAATCTCGGCCGAGATACCCTCGTTATAAAGCTTGACGATGGTTTCTGCGTCGAGTCGGTAACATTCACCGCAGACACCCGCCGACATGAACTCAAGACCGTCTATAGAAATTTCGCGAACCTTGCGCCGAATGGTCATCAGGTCCGTGAATCCAGTGAGTGCGAAGACGTCAAATACCTCACGGTGTACGTTGGTCAATACCAGCCCTGGTGAGTTCGCCGCCAGCAGCTTATGGGCACGTAAAATTTCGCGTAGCCCGGCGCTGGAAACATAGCGGCATTGCTCTAGGTCGAGAATAAGAGAGCGGACGCCGCCCAGCTGTAAGGCTTCGGCAAGTGTTCGCGCGGACGTGGAATCCAACCTACCAGATAAGGCGAGGGTGAGGGTGTCACCGGATTGGGTGGATTCGATGTGCATGGTGTTGGCAGTGTAGGCGGTTTTGCCAAACACTGCATCGCGATGCTAAACGGTTTATTATGGCCCGATCGTTGGCCTGCCAAATTCCGTTTGGTCTCTTGGTTAACCCCTTGACTGCTTGGAGATTCGTTTGGCGCAGCCCAGCTTTGAAACTCTGCTCTATAGCGTGGACGACGGCATTGCTACCCTCACGTTAAATCGCCCTGAGAAGC
>CANIOW010000004.1 GCA_947469285.1 Gammaproteobacteria bacterium | reverse complement strand
CGCGCTATCCATAATTGCCAAGAGCCGCGTTGTCTTGAGGACCGCGCTTTCGGTCGCCCCCGAGCTCCGTTAGAGGTGCGGGTGGTTGCTGAAGATGACACGCCACTGCTGTGTAATACGCCTGGCGAATTGTTGGTGCGGGCCAGTGGCCCAGATCCTCGATGGGGCTTCTTTTCCGGGTACCTAAAGCAGCCCGAGGAAACTGAGCGAGCTTGGCGTGGTGGGTGGTTCCACACGGGTGATATTGTCATCCAGCAAGACGACGGGATGTTGCTGTTCGTAGAACGGCGCAAAAATATTATCCGGCGCAGCGGCGAAAATATTGCTGCTGCCGCAGTCGAAAATGCGTTGATCGAGGACGCTGATATCAGCAGCGTTGCCGTGATTGCTGTCCCTGACGAGTTCCACGACGAGGAAATTATGGCGTGTATCGTCCTCGCGCCAGGACGCACACCTTCTTGGGACCTGGCTGCATCGATCATTGAGCGCTCGCGGGCGCAGCTCGCGAGCCACAAGCTCCCGGCTTGGGTTTCGTTCGTGGATCACATACCGGTGACCGGTACCCAGAAAGTTCGTAAGGGAATGATCTTCGCAGAAAACGCGGATCCTAGAGCGGATGGTCGCAGCTTCGACATGCGTGCTCTAAAACGCAAGAAATCTTCCGGCGATGTCACCACCCGCGAAATAGACCGCAGCGTCGCAGGAGATTAGCGCATGCCTCACTATTCGCACTCCTATGTCGTCGGTATTTTCGAGCATCCGTTGCGCCTCGCGCCCGACAAGTCCGTGGCGCAGCTTCACGCCGAGGTGGCGCGCGGCGCCCTCGCTGATGCGGGCCTCGCGAAATCTGACATCGATGGATATTTTTGTGCCGGGGACGCGCCAGGCATAGGTCCACTGTCGATGGTTGAATATCTGGGTCTGAATGTCCAACACGTGGACTCTACCGACATCGGTGGCTCCTCTCCGATCCGTCAGGTAGCGGCGGCCGCTCGAGCCATCGCTGCCGGAAAATGTAACGTCGCCCTGATCACCACAGCCGGCAGACCGCGGGCAGAGTCGGCCGCCCCCGGCGCTCTCACCGAGAACCCCGACTTTCCGGAAAGCGGGTTCGAGCTTCCGTATCGACCGTTGCTGGCTGCGTCTTACGCCATGTGCGCGCGCCGCCATATGTACGATTTCGGCACGACTAGCGAGCAACTCGCGTGGGTCAAGGTGGCAATGTCGCACCATGCGCAGCACAATCCGAACGCGCTATTGCGCAATGTCGTCACGACGCAAGACGTATTGAACTCGCCGTTGATCGCGGATCCACTTCATAAGCTGGACTGCTGCATCACCACGGACGGTGGCGGGGCCATCATAGTGGCGCGCAAAGAAATTTCCGCGGAGCTTCAGCGGCCAAGAGTTCGGCTCCGCGGTGCCGGTGAACATATCAAATACCAGCGCGGTAGTGACGTAGACCTCACCAGTACTGCGGGCGTGCTTTCTGGGCAAAGGGCTTACGCCGAAAGTGGCCTGTCACCCGCCGATATCAAGTACCTCTCTACCTACGATAGCTTCACAATCACCGTCCTGCTCGCGATTGAGGACTTGGGGTTTTGTGCTAAAGGAGAAGGCGGGCGGTTTGTGGCTGATGGCAAGCTCATCTCTGGCATCGGTAGGTTGCCAGTCAATACAGATGGCGGCGGCCTGTGTAACAACCATCCAGCTCTGCGAGGCGGCATGACCAAAGTGATCGAGGCAGTGCGGCAACTGCGTGGCGAAGCTCACCCGGCTGTGCAAGTTAAGAACTGCGATCTCGCCATTGCGCATGGAACGGGCGGCATGTTAGACCGTCGGCATGGCTGCGCGACGATCATTCTCGAGAGGGAATAGTACCGTGGCAGAAATGACTAGCCCAATGCCGTCGCCGCGCGAAACTGTGGAAACCGCCCGTTTTTGGCAGGCTGCGCGCGAGGGGACCCTGCTCTACGGTTCCTGCCGTGTATGCGGCAATTGTCACTATTACCCTCGACTAGCCTGCCCGTTTTGTCTCAGCGATGCGGTTGATTGGCTTCCTAGCCGTGGCATGGGTGAAATCTATTCTTATAGTATTGTTCGTCGGGCAACGCCGCCCTATGTGACAGCGTGGGTTAGGCTTCAAGAGGGCATCACATTGTTCACCAACATCGTGGATTGCGACGCAGGTGCGCTGGCAATCGGAACAAATGTGAAGCTGGTGTTTGCGCTGAGCACTGACGGACACGCAATCCCAGTTTTCACGCCTATAGGACCGTCATTTACCCTCGGTTCCCACGCCGGGTCCACTTAACTGTTAGGGCGGTAGCCAAGATCCAAAGAGACACGCGTCGCTGTTTGCTGCAGCTCGGTAGCACGAATTTGAGTGGTCTTTGTATTCATATGGTCAGACAACTGCACGCAGGCTAGGCCGCCGATGATGGTCATCTTGTCGTCGAATACTGGAGTGGCGATAACGGTAACACCCCTAATGTAGTTTCCGCTGTCTACTCCATAGCCTCGCCGCCGCGTCTCTTGTACCTCTTTGTACCAAGTCTCGAATTTCGGCGGGTTCTGCCAGCGGAGCGTTGTAAACTTCACCCGCAGATCTGCCAGGGTCCAGTTCCCGAATGCTGCCAGACATCGGCCGGTCGCGCTCAACATCGCTGGGACACGTGTACCGACCGTGATGCTCACGGACATTCCGACGCTGGTACTAGCCGCGGCAACAACGATAAAGTGATCGTTGCCGTCGGGCTCGACTGCAACGGCCGTGCAATGGTGGCGGTTTGAAAATTCCTCAAGATAAGGTCGCACTGAACGAATGAACGCATTTTTACTCTCGAATGCTTTCGCGAATGCGAGGACACCCGCGCCGAGCTGGTACTTTTTGGTGGCCGCCTGGCATGACACTAGCCCTTCGGCGTGCAACACGCGCAGGATATGCAGACAGGTGCTCGGTATGATGCCGAGAGCGTCGGCGAGTTGCACGACTCCGGCTGGCTCTTCAACGCGGGCCAGATACTTTAGGATTGCGACGGCCCGCGTGACCGCGGGTACTTGCCGAATGACTGGGCCCTTCGACGCGCTCTTCCGGGCATTTCCTCCTGCCATCTTCATCTCCTCTCTATAATTGACAGCTTCTAATTGCCTGACTCTCAACCGCCGAAGACGATTTACGACCAGATAACTTGTACTAATACAAGAAATTAGACTTAATTACAAGCACGGACGATGATTCAGGTGGTTTGATCACCTAGCTAGCGATTAACGCTAACCGACGAATCAGCGACAAACTTAAAATTTCTATTGCATTAGATAGGAAGTGAAGTCAATGGACGAGCAACTGGCGCGGTATGAGCGGTTATACATCGGTGGCGAGTGGGTTGAGCCACAGGACGGCTCCATGGTCGACTCTATCGACCCGTCGGTCGGTCGGCCCTGGGCTAAGGTGGCGTTTGGTGGCGCGGCCGATATAGATCGTGCAGTCGCTGCTGCGAGTGAGGCGTTCCATGGTCCGTGGCGTAGAATGAGCGTGTATGACCGTGCCGCATTGCTCAGAGAATTGGCCGTCACCTATCAAGCGCACGCTGGTCAGTTGGCCACACTCGAGTCCCGGGACAACGGTCGGCCCATTCGCGAGACTCGGCCAGATATTGCCGCTCACGCACAGTGGTTTCACTACTTTGCCGGTCTAGCAGACAAGATCGACGGTCGATCAATCCCGATTGACCCGACGATGCATGTCTTCACGACCAGAGTACCGGTCGGGGTGGTTGGCGCCATCGTGCCTTGGAACGCGCCACTGCTGTTGACCGCATGGAAGCTGGGCCCGGCCCTAGCGGCCGGGTGCACGATCGTCATCAAGCCTTCGGAGTCGACGTCGGTAACCGCTCTCGAACTTGCGCGGGTAGTTGAGAAGCTGGGTTTTCCGCCGGGGGTTATCAATGTTGTCCCCGGGTTCGGAAAGACCGCTGGCGCTCGTTTGGTCACTCATCCGTCCGTTAACAAGATCTCGTTTACCGGAGAGGTGGGCACGTCGCAGGAGATCATGAAGGCTGCCGCCGGCACTCTCAAGCGGCTGACCTTCGAGAATGGCGGGAAGTCGCCGCATATTATTTTTAAAGACGCCGATTTGGGCCAGGCCCTTAACGCTGCCACCCATGCCGCCTTCATGGCTACTGGACAAAGCTGTGCGCTCGGTTCACGGCTCCTGGTGGAATCATCAATTTATGAACAGGTGGTCTCAGAACTGGCGCGACGTGCTCAGCGCGTGAGAATAGGAGCGCCCCTCCACGAGCAGACACAAATGGGTCCGCACGCTACGGCCCAGCAACGCGATAAAACGCTCAAATATATCGACCTTGGGATCGGCGAGGGGGCTCGCCTCGTCACGGGCGGCCAAATTCCTTCACGCTCCCAGCTGTCAGGCGAGGGGCTTGAGGATGGTTTCTATATCCAGCCGACGGTCTTTGCCGATGTAAATCAGTCCATGGTAATCGCGCAGGAGGAAATATTCGGACCCGTATGCTCGGTCATTCCCTTCAAGACTGAGGAGGAAGCGATTGCGATCGCCAACGACACGCGGTACGGGTTGACCGCTGCACTCTGGACACAGAACGTCGGTCGGGCACACCGGGTGGCTGCGCAGCTTGAAGCGGGCACCGTATGGGTCAATACCTATCGTTACATTCGGTGGAACATACCGTACGGCGGTTTTAAGATGAGCGGGCTGGGACGCGAGAACGGCCCAGAAGCGCTCGATGCATATCTTGAGACCCGCTCAACCATCATGAACCTAACAGGCGCCTACCCAGACGCCTATCCTTCCTGAGGACACTCACCTTAGGCGCGCGGTAGCTCGATTTCAGCAATGCCTTTGACGGAAAGCTCGCCAGTTTGGTTTTCCGCCCAAACTTCGCAATCGACCACGGCTTGTCCATCCACGATCCGCTTATCCACCACTTTCCCGCGACACCAGACGATGTCGCCGACGCAATTGTGGCGTCGCACTTCAATGCGTAACCTGCGGAGAAACCCGTCGTCGCCCTGCCAGTCAGTCAACATGTGCGACATCCAGCAAATACGCTCCGGACCAAAGTCGTAAGCGGCGGGCACACCCACTTTGCGCGCAAAAGCATTGTCCCAGTGAACCCGCACTGGGGGCTCAGGGACATTGTTTTCATTCGGTGGTGCCAACTTAGGGTGCCGGTCGTAGTACTGCCAAGCCACACGGTGGTTGCGGATCGCATAGCTGCCCCACGCCTGCATGAAAGCGACGGCGGACGTTACGGTGTAAGGCCCCTTCAGCAACGGCGTAATCAGATCGCCCTCTTTTACAGAATCCCAAGTACGGCGTACAGCGCCCCGCGGCGCCTCGGTTTTATACTGTGCTGCGAATTCAGCGATCTCGTTGTCCGAATAGCGCTGCGCCACTTCGGAAACTTGGTCGTACTTAGATCCCTGTTCACGAGCCGTATCGCGTTCCGTGCGAAAACACCACGAGTCGGCCGACGCTAACGCATTGCCCTCTTGATCTGAAAATTGCGTCGTGTAAATTTGTTGAAAGGCACGCCCCGCAAAACGAGTCTGATGCTCCACCATATCTTTAAGCATCGACTGCGTTTTCATCACGGTACCGACTCGGACGGGCGCAAACCAACGCCAGTCGGTGCCAGCGAACATCGCGTGCACGCTCGGCAGACCCTCTACCGCACCACTGACTACATTATCCGTGGAGTATAGAATGCACGGCGGACAGAGCTGGGACTTCCAACGCGTGGATATGCCGTGGCTCGGGTCCAACCAAAGCGGGTTGTCGTCACCAACGGCCCAGGCGAAGTGCCGGGCGGCGTCGGCGTTAAGCTCTGTATAAAAGGGTGGAGTCACTCGGGTCACTGGCTGACCGATGCGGGCCCGCAGTCGTTGGATCTCGGCGTCGGTAATCTTTGAGAAACTCATGAGCGGTCCTTCCGTTAAATTTTTACTTAGTCGATTCGGGAAGCATCTGGAGCTCGCGAAGAACTTCCTCGGCGACCTTGAAACTCTCGACTGCCGCCGGTAGGCCGCAGTAGATGGCAGTTTGATAAAGAACATCTTGGATCTCGTCGACCGTGCAGCCGTTGGTTACCGCGGCGCGTACGTGGATCCGTAGTTCGGCCGCGCGATTAAGGGCGGTTAGCATCCCGAGTAGGATGAGGCTGCGCGTTTTGCGATCAATAGTGGTTCGGTTCCACACGTCACCGAAGCAGTTTTCTTCCGAAAATTCCCGCAGCGGTCGGTTGAAGTTGGTCGTAGACGCTTCTCGTAGACCGAAATAATGCTCGCCGAGCACTTCCTTCATAATGCGTCGACCGATGACCCGTTTGTCGTTCATAGTTTAAAATCCAGTTATTAAGTAGTTCAGCCGTGCGTCAGAGTAGAACGCAGCACTATCAGCGCGTCGGCAGCAACAGCCCCTAGTCCGTCGGGCCTAACGATTACAGGATTGATCTCGATTTGCTCAATGACCGCCGCATGCTCTGCAAAAAACTGCGATACCGTTGTCACCAAATCCACCAGTGCGGTAAGGTCCCCCAGGCGCTTGCCACGTAGGCCCCGAAGCAGTCCGACAGCTCGTTGCGACTCAATGGCGCGCCGGGCCATCTCGTGGTCTAGGGGCGCTAAGCGTGCCGTTGCTTCGTCGACGAGCTCGACCAGAATACCCCCCACCCCAATCACGACGATCGGTCCAAAGGTCGGATCGTGACGGCAGCCGATGATCCATTCCGCCACACCGTCATCGACCATTGCTTCGATTAGCACGATGCCGTCTGGAACGATCTCGCCAAGCTCAGAACCAATCTGCGGCGCTTCACTTACTGACACATTTAGCTTAACCAAGCCGTGCTCAGTTTTATGCGGATGTCGATCGGAGCAGAGCTTTACGGCACAGGCACCAGAAAGCGGGTTCCGCAACGGTACCGGTATGCCGGCACGGGTGAGCAGAGCTTTGGCATCTGCCTCGTGAACGACTGTGCGGCCCGCCCGGGCCCACCGTGCCAGATCTTGCGCAATGGTCGACATCACATCAGACCCGAAAAGCGTGCAATGGCACATAGACCCGTAAACGCTCGCAATGGCGCATCGAATATCGGGAATGATTCCCTGGCGAACGCCGCGAGCGGCGCCGGCGAGATGCTCTCTGGCGCTGTCCAGACGACCAGTACGGGCTTATCAGTTGCCCGGGCTGCCCGCATAATCTCGTCTGCAAAGGCCGCCTGCTGGGAGAAGGTCACAATCACCACCACGGCATCCACCGTGGTGCCCTCGACCACCAGCTCAATCAACTCACGAAACAGCGCGGGGCTGGAAAACGCCGCCCCAGTCAGGTCCACGGGGTTTCGGACGGCGGCGAAGTACGGCAGCGAGGAGCGGATACGCTGCTGCAGCAGGTCGCCGAAGCGGGGTACCTGAAAGCCACCGCCCTCGAACAAATCGCTAGCTTCGACGGCGAGGCCACCCGCGACCGACAAAATTCCGACTTTCAGGCCTTTTAGGCGACGGCCTAGCGACAGTGCAGCCGCCGCGTCTACGGCAGTCGAGTGATCACGCGCTCGGACGATCTGCAGTTCCTCAAATACGCCGTCTATGACGCGGTCGTCTCCGGCGATCGCACCCGTGTGCGTGCCCACGGAATCGACGGTCGCTTCTCCCTTGCCCGGCATTTGCACGACGATGGCCTTAAGCCCACGTAAACGCCTGGCCACTGCGATGAAGCGGTCCGGCTCGCGGATCTGCTCTAGGTAGCAGATCACAGTATTGGTCTCTACATCGTCAGCGAACCACTCGAGCGCTTCGACGGCAGTCAGGTCAGTCTCGTTTCCGGTGCTGAAAAGCGCCCGTATGCCGACACCGGTTTTCCTTAGCCGGTAGGCAACAGTGCCGGTAATAGCGCCAGACTGGCCGACGATGCCCACCGGGCCGGGGCGGAGGCCGTGGGTCATCATGCTAAAGGTGACGAAGGTATTGGATGCCGGGACCACGTAGCCTTCGCAATTAGGTCCGAGCAAACGAAACGGAGCCGTTTTGAGGAAGGCTTCTAGCTCCTGTTGCAGCTGCTGCCCGTCGTTACCGGCCTCAGCAAAGCCTGAGGTAATCGCTACCACGAGCGACACCTGCGTTGCTGCGCATTCCTGGAGCGTTGCCATGAGCTGACTGGCTGGAACAATGACTACGGCCACATCGACGGGTCCGTCGACGCTCACTAAGCTCGGGTGGGTCACCACCCCAAGGACGGAGGTTGCCGTCGGGTTAATAGCGTAGATGCGCCCCGGGTAACCAGAGTTTATCAGCGTCTTAAGGACCAAATGACCCAGTTTGAGCGGGTTGGATGATGCGCCAATGACCGCGACCGACTGGGGCGCTGCGGCAGCGTCTAAGGCCTGCCTGCCGGAGATGCGCAACCTTCGCACGGCACTACGAGGCGCTGTGATATCAACAGTCACTCAAGTCACTACCGACTTACTAACACCCGCAGCACTCGCCTGATTGCGTAGCGCCTGCCGGTTAATCTTGCCGGAGGTGGACTTCGGTAGCATTGGGACGAATTCAATCTGACGCGGGTATTCATGCAGACTCAACCGCGCCCGCGCGAAATCCTGCAAATCTTTGATCAGCTCCGGGGTCTCCTTCTCTCGACTGACAACGTACGCCTTGACGATCTGTCCTCTTAAGGGATCCGGCACGCCGATCACGGCCACCTCATCCACGGCGTAATGTTTCAATAACGTGTCCTCGATCTCCTTGACGCCCATGGTCCAACCGGCGGAAATAATGACGTCATCGGCACGGCCACCATGATAGTAATACCCCTCTTCATCTGTCCAGCCACGGTCTTTAGTCGGGAACCATTGACCCGCTTTAAACACCACGATTTCACCGATCGTGTGCGGCGGCAACACGTGTCCCTCGGAGTCGTGCACTTCTACCCGTAGCTTGGGAACCGGTTTACCTAGCGATCGAGGCTTTACCTGAATGTCCGATGCGCCTGGATAGTTCACCAGGATAACGCCGACTTCGGTCGTGCCATAAATACTACAGGGCCTTTGGCCGAAAGTACTGATGACAAACTCTTCAGTTGAGGTGTCGGACGGCTCTCCGGTGTAGGTCAGCTTTTTAATAAAGTAGTGGTGCTTATCAGCTAAGCCACTATTCTTCATTAAGCGATAGTGCGTGGTCGCCGCAGAAAGATTGGTAATTCGATGACGCTCTAGGGCATCAAGCAGATTTCCCGCGTCGAAATGCCCAGCCCATGCCCAAATGCTGACACCCAGCGCCAAAGGCGCAATGGTACCGTGCCAAAGTCCGTGCCCCCACGCCGGTGATGAGGGGCAAAGATAACGGTCGCCTGGGCGAATCCCTGTGCCGTACAGGGCGGCGACCATGACAGTCACCACGGCGCGGTGACGGTGCTTGACCGCTTCCGGCAACTCTCGCGTAGTGCCGGAGGTGTACTGATACATGGCCATGTCATCTGGCGCGGTCCGCGCCTCAAAGGTGTCGCTTTCTTCAAGTAGCATTGCCCTAAAGGCGTCATCGGCAACAATGACCTCGGTGTCTCGAAATGCAGCAGTTGTTGCCGCATTCTCTGGCGCGACAATGAGCAACTTAGGTTTGCAATCGTCAACCCGTAGCGCGAGACCATCTGGTCCGAATAGCGTATATAACGGAACCGCTACGGCCCCGGATTTCATCGTTCCAAAAAGACTCGAGTAAAACTCAAGCGATGGCTCAAGAATTATTCCAACACAGTCGCCCTTGCGGATGCCCTTGCGCACGAGAAAGTTAGCGATTCGATTAGACCATAGCGCGACTTCATCGATGCTCCACGACGCATCAGGCTTATTTTTGCGCAGAACGGTTATCCGCAAGTCCGATCCAACGTGCCTGTCAACGCATTCCGATGCAATGTTGAGCTGCTGCTCATTGCCGTCAAACAGCGCCCAAAGACCCTCTCTGGAGAAGTGGGTTTGTGCATCTGCATAGCTCGAATACGAAGTTAGCTTCATTGTCACTAGATGCTTCCAATGCTCCTTCCGCGGAGCGCGCCAAACGTGAATTCGTCAGAAAGTCATGCGCAATCGACGTGACATCATCGCATAGAATTCGACCGTATTGTCAATAGACTCTTGAGTTTGTAGTAATACAATTGATGATATGGGCGTAATACCGCTTTGATAGCGCCACCAAGAGCTAGTGCCAACAGGCTGTAGCTGCCGAAATTGGATCAACTGCCATATTGTATTAAGACAAAAATAATTGTTGACAATCGTAGAGCGACTTAGGTAGTGTCGAATCTGACCCGCCTCCGCGGTTCGCGATGCGGGCGACGCGACGTCCTCATTGCAACAGGCGCGCGCAATGGCGGGCGAATTTCGATCGCTGACATTAAGTACTTACTGATGGCGCCGCTCGGCCGGTTCGTCACTTGATTGAGAAATGGAGAACACCTGTGAGCCTAACGTCAGATGTCCGTCGGAAGATGTACGAAGTAATGGTTCGTAGCCGTGCATTTGATGACCGCTTGACCGAGCAATACTGGATCGACAAAAAGCCGATTTTCGCTTTTGGCGCTGGTCCACTTCCAGGTGAGCTGCATACCTCCCATGGTCAGGAGCCAGTAGGCGCAGGGGTCTGCGCCGCCTTACTGGCCGATGACATGATTACGACCGGTCACCGCCCCCACCATATTGCCGTCGCTCGTGGTGTCGATCTAAAAAGTTTGACAGCAGAAATTTTCGGTCGCAAAACCGGCCTTTCAGGTGGTCGAGGCGGCCACATGCACATTTACGACAAACGCGTCAATTTCTCCTCCAGCGGCATTATCGCGGAGGGCCTTGGCCCGGCTGCAGGCATGGCCTTGGCGCGCAAAATGCAAGGAAAGCCAGGCATCGGCATCAGCTTCATCGGTGAGGGCGCCGTTAATCAGGGAGCCTTCCACGAAGTCATGAATATCGTGGGTGTGTTCAAACTGCCGTTCATCTGTGTCATTGAAGATAACAAGTACGCTGTGACGACCCACAAGTCCGCTTCCACCGCTACTGAACGCAACAGCGATCGTGCCACTTGCTACGGTATGACCGGCGAATTTGTCTCTGGTAACGATCCAGATTTAATCTATGCGGCGGCTGAACGGGCAGTCACCCGAGCACGCACCGGTGGCGGCGGCACAATTTTGGAAGTTGAAACCGCACGGCTGCTTGGCCATTTTATGGGGGACCCAGGCGGCTACATCACCGGTGAGCGGAAGCTATATCAAGTGGACCCCATCCCGATTTACCGCCGCCGCCTGATTGATGAAAACATCCTAACCGAAGCGACGGCGTCCGCCCTTGAATTGGCAGTAAACACCGAAGTAAACGAAGCGATGCGTTTCGCCGCTGAGAGCCCGTTCCCTGATCCAATTGATGCGCTGAACTGCACCTTTGCAGATTAATCGCGAGTCTAAGCTAACCCCTCGAAGATAATCGGAGCCGCCATGAGCACCAAAGAAGCCGCGCCCTGGGAATCGCCAACGCTGGCTAACGCAAGTCGTACCCTGACCATGTGCCGAGCACAACGTGAGGCCGTCGAATGGGAAATGACAAACGACCCCAACGTTTTCATGGTTGGAGAGGATATTAGCGGCTTCGGCGGCGTATTCGGCACCGCTGACGGGCTCGGGGCCAAGTTCGGGCTCGACCGTGTCATTGACATGCCAATCTCGGAGACGGGTTTCATGGGGTTGGCCGCAGGTGCCGCCATGGAGGGGATGCGCCCGATTGTTGAATTAGCGTACGTCGATTTCATTGGTGTCTGTTTTAACGCGCTGGCCAACTTCGCAGCCAAAACACACTTTATGTCTGGCGGACAATTCAAAGTTCCGATGGTGCTGTTAACCGGTACTGGCGCTGGTTACAGCAATGCCGCACAGCACTCGCAATGCATGCACGCAACCCTTGCCCATATGCCAGGAATTAAGGTGGTGTCACCGACTAATGCCTACGATGCCAAGGGGATGATGCATACAGCGATTCGAGATGACAATCTCGTGGTCTTCATGGTGCACAAAGGGGCATCAGGCGTTGGATTTATGGGTCCATTGGTCAAGACGTCCCTCGCCGATGTCCCACAGGGCGATTACACCGTTCCATTCGGCAAGGTCAAGGTCTACCGAGAGGGGACGGATGTGTCTATCGTGGCCGTAGGCCTGGCCGTCCACCACGCGCTGCAGGCTGCCGAGGAGCTCGCCAAGGACGGAATTTCAGCTGAAGTGGTCGACTTGCGTAGTCTTGTCCCGTTAGATCGCGACGGCATCATGGAATCGGTCGCGAAAACCGGCCGACTCGTCGTCGCAGACGAAGACTACCTAAGCTACGGAGTCTCGGGCGAAGTGATTGCAACGGTTGTCGAGCGCGACCCGACGGTTCTAAAGGCGCCAGCGCGACGTGTATGCGTTCCAGACGTCTCGATTCCATTTTCTAGACCGTTAGAGTACTCCATCTTGCCGGTGGCTAGCCGCATTGCGGACGCCGCGAGAGCGGTTATGAGTAATGACCGAGGCAAAGGACGTGTTTGAAGTTCGCGTTACCAAAGAAACGCTCGGTGAAGGATCTGAAAGTGGAAGCATCATTCTTTGGATGTATCCGGAGGGCGCGCGAGTGCAGCGCGGAGACGTCATCGCAGAGTTTCTGGTGGACAAGATAACGCTCGAAATTCAAGCGCCGGCGACTGGTGTCTTGCGAATAAAAGTCCCGGCGGAACTCGCTGTGGCCGATGGCGCACTTTTGGCGTTAATCGAATCGTATTAATTTTCAACATCGGGGGGTGTATGTTTACGAAACAACAGAGTCGGGAGTTGCAGACTAAGTTACTGCAGGCGTTTGTTCTCGCCGGATATGTCGGTGGTGTCGCTCACGCGGCCGAAGAGCAGCATCAGACGCTTGAGGAGGTCGTCGTCACTGCCGAGCGACGAGCCACGTCGATCAACGAAGTGCCCCTCGCAATATCAGCAGTTAGCGGCGAGACTCTGGCTGCGCAGAACATTGTGGAATTTTCGCAAGTCGCGTCGTCGCTTCCCGGTGTCAACTTTAGTTCAATCGCCCAGATACCGCGCATCTTTATCCGCGGTGTGGGGCTCGATGCGCTGGCTCCTGGCGCCGAGCCGCGCGTCGCCGTGTATACCGATGAAGTCTACAATGCTCGCGTTGCTGGCGCGTTCAGCAGCTTCTATGACTTAAACCGCATTGAGGTATTGCGCGGTCCACAGGGCACCCTCTACGGACGTAATGCCACTGCCGGCGCCATCAATATCATCACGCGTGATCCAGGTAGCGAGCTCAACGGCTATGGCAAACTGGCCGTCGGAAATTTCGGCTACGTCCAGGCTGAGGGCGCGGTCGGCGGTCCGCTGTCTGACACTGTTTCAGGACGGCTTGCCTTCCAGACCACTGACCACACGGGCTGGGGTCACGACATTTCAACGGGATCCCCGATTGACGACCAGCACAAGCGATCGGTTCGCGGCAAGCTCGTCATTAAAGCCTCAGACTCAGTCACCATTCGCCTCGGCGCGGACTACACGACCCAAGACGATGCGGGTGGTGGTGCGTTTCACTTTATTCACAACGCTCCAGGGTACAACGCCGTTGGGCTGGCAGACGGCTTTGCCGTCCCAGAGAATGTTCGCGATGTTGCGGGCGTACAGCCCCACTTCAAGCTGCACAATTATGGCGCGGTTGCTCAGATCGACGCGGCGCTCGGCGAATCAACGCTAACTTCGATCACCGGGTACCGGCATGTCGATTCTTACCTCATTCAGACCTCCGACGGCACGACGGGGAACTACGCCCCGACGCAGTTCGAAGAGAAATCAAAATCGGTCACCCAAGAACTGCGGTTTAGAACAACGTTTGGAAAAGTGGATGCGCTCGTCGGCGCTTACTATTTCCACGAGGAAAACTCCGCGCTGACGTTATCACCCCTGCACTGGCGCCTCTTTGGCGTAGATTTCTGCGCACTCGCTAGCCTGCCACAGCCGTGTGACCCACGCAGTCAAAGGTTTCTGGCGCAGGCTTATGACGCCGGCGGTGATCAAAAGACCGACGCCTACGCATTTTTTACTCAAGAAACAGTGCATCTAACGGACCGTCTCGGGCTCGACTTGGGCATGCGCTACAGTTCAGAAAAGCGCTCCGAATCTGAGCATTTCCAGTTCGATCTCAGCCGACTCTATACCGGTTCTCTCACTTATGACGAATTTGGCAGCCCGCGGTTCGTGTCAGCCGCAACGCAGAACCAGGCAAGAAAGTGGACTTCCACGGATTGGAAAGCAAACTTGCATTTCCAGCTTAGCGAAAACGTGCTGCTTTATGTGACTAGTGGGACCGCCTTTAAGAGTGGCGGTTTTAATCTCGGCGGGATGCAGGCGCCCTTTGTGCCAGAAGAAATTAAGACGATGGAAGTGGGCATGAAGTTTGAATCTTCTGACCATCGGATAAACGCCACCTTGTCCGCCTTCCATTACGACTATAAGAACCTGCAAGTCAATTTCACCGTTCAGAACCAAATTCTGACGGCCAATGCCGCGAAGGCCAAGGTTGACGGTGTTGAGTTTGAAATTACTGCGCTGCCGGTGGATGACCTGCAGGTGAATTTCAATGCGTCGATACTGGACGGGAAATATAAGGAATATGCGACTGAAGATCCGGGCCGCCCGAACTTAGGGATGCTGGACCTGTCTGGGAATAAGCTTCAATACGCGCCAGATTTAAAGCTGAACGGTTCCATTGCTTACACGGTCCACACCTCCGTCGGTACTTTCACCCCCCGTGTCGCTGCGACGTGGACGTCGAAACAGTATATGTCCCAGTTTAATCTGCCGTTCGTCGCACAGGATGGGTACGTGTTGACGAATGTGTTTCTTGACTTTGATGCTGGCAATGGCCTGACGGCGAGTGCTTTCGTGATGAACGCTGGAGATAAACAGTACACGATCGCCCAGAATCAGACGTCCCTGTTCATCGGGAACCAGATCTTCGGTCAGTGGGGAGCTCCGCGGACATTTGGTCTCTCGCTAACGAAGTCATTCTGAGTAAAGTCGGTTCGTCTGCCGAGTGTCGTTTCCACGTACCCGCGTGGGAATGACGCCGGCAGCTGCTCTGCTCATGAAGCCTAGTCGTGAAGCCTGGGTGATGGGCTGCTCGGGAAGGTGGCGTCTAACGCTCCTGTTCGGTCCTTAGCGGAGGTGGCGCAGCTTCGCCTGCTGCCCGAAGGGATTCGGCGCCCGGATGTGCTCATAGGTCTTTTTTATCCAGAGTTGGACACCAGCTGGGTAAGCGTATTCGGAGGCCAACATCTCTGTCTCAAGGGCAAGACGAATATCTGAAATCTCTGGTGTTAGACCGAAATCCATCGACGGTAGCGCGGCTATCAGAGAAACGTAGATCTCGTTTACAGGAATAACTGATGTTATCGCGTAGATGGAGAAGTCCTCTGGCGGGACGACCAGTAAAGTTTCCTCCTGTAATTCACGGGACGCGGCCTCTTCGACCGTTTCTCCTGCTTCAACAAAACCGGAAGGCGATCCCCAAAGCCCCTGATAGGGTGCTGTGGCGCGCTTAATCCATAGAATGCGGTCGTCCCTGAAAAGAATGCAGGACACGAGCACTTTAGGGCCTGCGTATTCCACGTGCGCACACGATGGACATATTGAACGAATTAGGCGGTCACCAGGTGGGACAGCGCTGATCATCTGGGCAGAGCACTCGACGCAATACATGGTTCGCATTGCCTTTCTAGGTGATGAAACGAGTTTGGTTCGCTGTCACCATGGTCGACAGTAGGGGGCGAATCTGCGTTACAAGTGGAGGGTGACCGTCGGACTATATCAGGATACGAGCTTTTGGCATGCGCCGACGAGTAGCAAACGGTGGCGGGCTCTGCGCGTGTCTATTATTGGCCCCGTTTTAATGTCGTCTGAGCTTTTAGCGTCGAAATTTGCTTCGGCTAAGTTCGCGTCGAGGCTTTCAACTTCGAATGACATAGAAGATCCAACATGCCAAAGACATACCATTTTCTAGTGCTCTGTAACGCGGTCCCTGGTAGAGAACAGGAGTTCAATGACTGGTATAACTCGAGGCACCTACAGGATGTCTTGGCTGTACCAGGCTTTAAGTCCGCACAGCGCTTCGAGCTTGTTTCTGAGCCGGTTCCCAATGCATTGCCTTACCGTTATTGCGCGACTTACGAAGTGGCGACCGAGGGCAATCCGCAGGAGGCGCTGGACGAAATGTTGCGCCGCGTCGGTACGGACACAATGCCGATGAGCGAGGCAATGGACACCTCTTCATACTACGCCGTTCTCTATGAGCCAATTACTCCGGTCGTCTGCGCTATCAGAGGATAGTCGTTACGCTTACGGCTCACGAATGATCAGGAGAGCATCATGCAGGTGAGAGTCGCTGGAAATTTAGTTGCCGAACTGGTGGATGTTGCGAACTTTCGTCAATTCGAGGTGCAGATCGCGTTTTCCCAGGAACGGCTTCCGGAGGTTGCTGTCGCTCTCGAAAACATGGCCGAACTCGAGGGGCACTCCGCTGCGTGGGTCAATGCCGACTGGCTTACGACAGCGTCCGGAGCGAGCTTTGACTGGCTCGTTGAGTTCAACAAGATGGTTTCCTACGCGCGAACAAAGGGTTGGGTACGCGATGAGCCGGTACGAATTCGCGGGCACATTGTCTGGCTAGGTGACCGCTTATAGATTCTGCGCGTTTGGAAGATCGCTATTCAGCGTCAGTGCGCCGAAAGGTAAAAATATTTCCGGGCTTCCCATGATGTGCTGGCAAGCGGTCCGCAGGTCGCGGAATCGCCGCTGCAGAGTGGAGCTGTTTGGGAGCACGGCGGAGCCGGCCAGAGCATAGATGTCCGTGCCGATTTGTGCGCATTCGCTATGGACGTGGGCCGTGGCAGCCCGATACCGGGCCCGTTCGAACGGGGGTGGGACGCCCTCGGAATTGCCGTAATGCCAGATCTCCTCGCTTGCACTGACAGCGAAGCTGCGTGCCGCGGAAAGACGCGTCGCAAGCATGCCGACCTTATTTTGGAATAGCGTATCGTCCCGGTAGAGGATCATTGGGTTAAGAAAGGGACGCTTGGTTTGCGCGAGCTCAATTAGCTCGTCGAGCATCGCACGGGCTAGTCCTAGGATGACCCCAAGATGTGTGGGACCCATTGAAGTATAGAAGCTTAGACGCCGCAGACGCGGCATCTCAGCCATGTCATGGGCTACCGGTGAGGTATGGGAGAATGGTGCGCTGTAGTCGTCCGCGACGAAGACGCCATCGATTTCAACATCATGGCTCTGGGTGGCGCGCAAGCCGAGGCTGTTCCAGTTATCTATCGGCTTGACCTGCTCTCCGGGAACTAGAAAGAGTCGAAGGTCCGGCGCTCCCTCGGGGGTTACTGCGGGCGAACCGTCCTCATTCGTCACAAATGCACCAACGATATACCAGTCGGCTTCATACGATCCGCTGGCGAGAGGCCAACGGCCACTGACGCGGTAGCCGCCCGATGTCCGCTGGGTTCCCGGTTTCGGCGTAAGCGGGGCCCGTGCACTAACGTCACAGCCTCCTTTAAAAATTGCGCTCAATACATGCTCTGGAAATCGCTGGAACAGCGCTGGCATCTCGGCCGCGACCATAAAAGACCACGCCGTAGAGCCATCGGCGCGCGCAAGTTCCTCGAGAAGGGGGAGCATCTGGGGTGCCGTGTACTCAGCCCCGCCGAGGCTTCTGGGATGCATCGCGCGCAGCAGGCCGGTAGCGACAACCTTTTTGAAGATCTCCGGCGCCATCGCCCTAGCCGCCTCCATCGTTGGCGCGGCTGCTGAAATCTCTGGGCGCAGTTGGCGTAGAGCACGAAGCATTGCCTCGGGGCCACGATAGACGGGTAATTCCTCCATTTAGCCCTCTTAGAGCACCGGGCCCGGACGCGCGACGGCGTGAAAATAGTTAAACCAACTTGATTCTAGGCGGGCGCATTTTTGTTGTCAACAGACCATAATTATTGTTTGGGCGCAATTATTGGTCGATGGCTGGCTCGAAGTCATACACGCGCGCTGCCATCGCTGCCGTCCTGCGCGTGAGGTTCCCCACTAGCCACGGCTTCGCGCGCGAAGCGGGCCAGGGTACCGAGCGCGTAGCGTGAAGATTTAAGCGGCAGCAGTTGAAACACATGCCAGCGCTCGAGATACACCTCCAGGCGGCAGGGCACATCACAGCGGCTGGCGTGGGCGGCAAGGCGCAGTGAATCGGAGAGCAGAATTTCCTGGTCACCCACTTGCACCAGCAGGGGTGGCAGGCCGCGCAGATCCACCTCGAGTGGCCGGTGGACCATGGCCGTTGGTGGGCAGCCGTACCAGCCAACTGCCTGTTCGACCCAGCGCTGCCGTAGCATCGGGTCAACCGCGGCGCGGGTGTGTAAGGTGTCGCCGGTCCAACGGGTGTCCACTACCGGTGACAGCAACAACAACGCCGCCGGTAAAGGCTCGCCGGCGGCGCGCAAGTGCAGAGCGAGTGCCAGTGCGAGCGAGCCGCCAGCAGAATCGCCCGCGACCACGATGTGTTCCGCCGCGTAGACCTGACGCAGAGCGCGATACGCCAGCAAGGCATCTTCGAGCGCCGCTGGGAACGGATGTTCTGGCGCCAGCCGATAGTCCGGGACCCAGGTCACCAGCCCGGTAGCGCGGGCCAATCGTGAAGTGAAGGCACGGTGGGTGCCAGGGCTGCCCAGGCAAAAACCGCCGCCATGCAGATACAGCAGTGCTCCTGCGATGGTCTTGGTGGGCACGAGTTGTTCGGTTGGAACCCCCTCCAGTGACACCCGCTGTTGCGTTACGCCGCGCGTCGGTGGGCCAATACGCGACAGGATCTGGAGTACCCGCCGCTGGGTATGCACGCTCCACGGGGGCCCCATGAAAGCGCGAAATAAGAGACGCAAGCCCAGGCGAAATTGCGCTGCCTGCCAGCGTTCGCGCCAGTCTTGTGGTGGTGCGATCGCCACGGCACTGAGACCGGCCTGGTCCTGGGGTAGCGCCGGCAGGGTGTGCAAGTAATGGTAAGCGCGCAGTGGCGCGTACTGGGTGCGCCAGCGGTAGCTCAGGGTAAAGCCCGGCCAGTTGGTTGGTTGGTGTCCGCGGCTGTCGGTATACCAGTTGCGGCAGCGCGCCCAGACTGTGTGCGCAAGGGCGGCCCGCACCCGTTCGCGCTCACGCACAAACGCGCCCTCGTCTACTTCGATGGCGGCAGCGCCTGCGCGTTCCATGGCGCGCCAGCAGCGCAGCACATGAGCGAACTGGCTTTCGAGCATCTGCAGCACCGAGTTGTGGCCGAGGTTGGTATTCGGACCGTAGAGCATGAAGAAATTCGGGAAGCCCGGCACGCTCAGACCTAGATAGGCGGCAGCACC
This sequence comes from Gammaproteobacteria bacterium, assembly GCA_947469285.1. Lineage (GTDB taxonomy): Bacteria > Pseudomonadota > Gammaproteobacteria > Steroidobacterales > Steroidobacteraceae > CAIOHZ01. The sequence continues at coordinate 126,440 of CANIOW010000004.1, read as the reverse complement.
GTCACGCCAGAGTTCCTGCAGCGACTGGCCGCCCACGCCGCGGACGGGCAGATGGGCGAGGAAGTCCGTGGCCGCGAAGCCGGTGCCATGGATGATGATGTCTACCAAGTGCTGGGCACCATCAGCCGTTTCGATGCCGTTGGGCAATATCCGACGAATGGGGGAAGTGACCAGTGCCACGTTGTCGCGGGTCAGAGTGGTGAGGTAGTCGTTGGAGAGCAGAATGCGTTTGCACCCGAGCGCATAGCCTGGGGTGAGTGCCGCACGGAGCGAGGCCGAGGGCACTTGCCGGCGGAGCAAGCGTCGGCATGGCCATTGCCCCAGCCCGCGAAACAGGGGTTGCAGTCGACCGAAAGCCAGCGCCAGCACTTCATGGCGTAAAAAAATGCTCGCGCGATACAGGCGCGCCGACATCGGCAGCGCAGAGAACAGCGCTTGTTCCCAGCGCCGGTAGGCCCGTTGCGGTTGTGGGAGCAGGTAGTTCGGTGAGCGCTGAAAAACGCTCAGTCGTGCCGCCACGGGCGCGATGGCGGGTACGAACTGGACCGCCGAGGCGCCAGTGCCGATCACGGCAATGCGTTTGTCGGTCAGGTCGGTGGCTGCCGGCCAGCAGGCAGAGTGAAATGCCACGCCTTGAAAATCGGCCAGACCCGGCTGCGGCGAGATCACGGGGCGGCTGAGTTGCCCGAGTGCGGTCACCAGCACCCGTGTCGTGTACTGCAAGCCATCTTGCAGCCGCACTTGCCACAATGCGGTGGCTTCCTCGTAGCGCGCTTCGACGACTTCACTGCGTAGCCGGAGCCGCGGCTCGAGGCCGTATTTTTTGGCGCAGTGACGCAGGTATTGCAGAATTTCGCCCTGTGGCGAATACACGTTGGACCAGCGTGGGTTGGGCTCGAAGGAGAATGAATACAAATGCGACGGCACGTCGCAGGCGGCGCCAGGATAAGTGTTGTCGCGCCACACACCGCCGAGGTCTGTGCTGCGCTCGAGGATGAGGAAACGGTCGATGCCTGCCTGGCGCAAGCGGATGCCCATGCCTAGCCCACCAAAGCCGGCGCCGATGATCAGGAAATCGAGAGGCGCTGCAGCATCCATGGTGTCGGATTCTACGCATAACCTGCGGCTGGCGAAGTGGCGTAGGCTATTATTCAGTCAAGTACACGCGCCGCCTAAGGAGTTGCCGATGAACCTTCCCTCTGCGTCCTCTACTAAGACCGCAGCGAGCCGTATTCTGGTCTGGGACGCGCCGGTTCGCGTGTTCCACTGGTTGCTGGTGTTGTGTTTCAGTGTCGCCTACCTGACCGCCGAGAGCGAGCCGTGGGAGCAGGTGCATGTGACCGCCGGCTACACACTCGCCGGGCTCGTGGTATTCCGCTTGTTATGGGGCGTCGTGGGCAGTTATCACGCGCAGTTCCGTCACTTTTTGCGTGGACCGGCCGCGGTCTTGGGTTATCTGCGGTCTCTGTGGCGTCGTGAACCGCAGCATTACACCGGCCATAATCCGGCGGGCGCGGTGGCTATCTTGCTCTTGCTCGGTCTCGGAGCGGCGCTGTCGGTGAGTGGCTGGGCAATGGATGTTGAGCGCGGTGGCGAGGCCGTGGAGGAGTTGCACGAGGTACTCGCCAACCTCATGCTCGGTGTGGTGCTGGTGCATCTCGCTGGAGTCATCAGCGGTAGTCTGCTGCACCACGAAAATCTGGTGCGCGCCATGGTCACGGGGTATAAATCCGGGGCCGCTGCGGAGGCGATTGCCGGTAGCCGCCGCTGGGTGGCGGTGCTGCTGCTCGTTGCGGTGCTGGTCTTCTGGTGGCTGCAATGGCAGGGCGGGTCAGCCTTCGTCGAAGAACTCCACCACACCGGTATCGAGTGAATATTCCGCACCGACCACCAGCAGTCCATGGTGGTCGATGAGATCTTCGAGCAGCTCCGAGGCATGCTTGAGGTGATTGACCGAGGCGCGCACATTGGCGCGCACGCTGGCGGCTACCAGTGCCTCGTGGTCATGACGCAGCGGCGTTTCCATGAGCGTTTGTACCCACGGGCGAATGCGGTCGACGATGGAGCGAAGATTGCGTGATTGCGCGCCATCCGGCCGCTTCATCTCTTCGATGGTGGCTTCGATGGCACCGCATTGGCTATGCCCCATGACCACCACCAGGCGGACCCCGTAGCGGGAAGCGGCAAATTCAATGCTGCCAACCTGCGAGGGAGCCACGATATTGCCCGCGACGCGGATAACGAATAGATCGCCGAGGCCTTGGTCGAACACCAGCTCTGCCGGAACGCGGGAATCGGAGCAACCGAGAATGATGGCGAAGGGCGCCTGCGCCTTGGCCAGTTCTGCACGACGGTCATGGTCCAGCGGGCGCTCCGGCGCACGGACATTGGAAGCGAAACGTTGGTTGCCTTCTTTGAGGCGCTCGAGAGATTCGGTGGCGGAAGCCATGCGCGTTAGCAACTCCTGAGGGTGGACGTAAGTATACCTGTTCGTCGACAATCATTGAATACATTCAGGGGATGCGCCATGGCCAGTCGTCAGTCATTGTGGAGCAAGATCGGTGCAGGGCTACTGCTGCTGGTGGTGGTCCTGGCGGCATTGCCTGCGCTGACCGGGAACCAATACATTTATCGGGCGTTCCGCGCCACTTATCTGCAGGGACACGACACCGCCAATATTGATGATGGCGCGGTGTTTGATCAGCACCTCGTCAAGGCGGGGGCGCCGCAGCCCTGGCCACTGGCGCCGGACTACAACCGGGTACCGCTGTCGACAGCCCTGCTGGCGCACCATGCACAGTTCGGCACCGCCGCTTGGTTGGTGATTCATCGTGGGCAGGTGCTGCAAGAACGTTATTTCGCACCGTATACGGCTAACAGCCGCACCAATTCGTTTTCAGTGGCGAAGACGGTCACCACCATGTTGGTCGGCGCTGCGGTGGCCGACCGCTACTTGCTCAGCTTTGATGAGCCCGTGGCGGACTTCATTCCTGAGTACTTGCCGGACCCACGCGCCAGTCGCGCGACCTTTGCGCATTTTTCGTCGATGTCGTCGGGCCAGCGCTGGACCGAGAACTATCACCTGCCGCTGAACCCGACCGCAAAGCTGTACTACGGCGACGACGCTGCCGCGGTGGTGCTCACCACGGGTTTTGATCATGACCCAGGCCAGGAGTATGCCTACGGCAGTGCTTCCACTCAGGTCATCGGTATCGCGCTGCAGCGTGCGCTGGCGCGTAAGACGCCGGGCCTGACCTTGGCTCAGTATCTGTCCGACAAGTTTTGGAAGCCGCTCGGCATGAGCCGTGATGCTTTCTGGACGATGGATCGCCCAGAGGGTGTGGAGAAAACCTTCTGCTGTCTTTACGCCACGGCACGGGATTACGCCAAGCTGGGACAGCTGCTGCTGCAGGGGGGGCAGTGGCAAGGAAAAAGCCTGCTGGATGCTGGGTTTGTGGCGCGGATGTCGCAGCCGGACCTACAGCCGTTCTATGGCCATTCGCTCTGGATGGACCAGACCTATGCGCACCCGTTTTACCTGTTCCAGGGGCATCTGGGGCAGTACATTATCGTGGTGCCGGATAAGCAGCTGGTGGTGGTGCGTCTAGGTCGACAGCGCGCTACCGACAAGGCGGGTGGAGTATTGCCGCGGGAGGTCTACGGGTTCGTCGACGCGGCAGTGGCACTGGTGCCCTGAAGTGGAGCGCTACCAATACTGCGGGTAGCGCACATGGCGCACTGCGCCATGGTAGACGAGCGCCAAGGTCACGATTAGTAACACGCCCGCTAAGGTGGGGAACAGGGCGAACGACCAAGCCGCCTTGCCGAGAAACGAGATGACCACATTGCCACCTGCCGGCGGGTGTACCACGCCCAGCAGCAGCATGAGCGCAGCTGCCGTGGCCACGGCCAGCGTCATGGACACGGCCGAGGGCCCAAAGCTATGCAGGAACGTCAGGCCGACCAGCGTACAGAGCAGGTGGCCGAATACCACATTGCGTGGTTGGCTGAAGGCTGCTTCCGGGAAGCCGAACACCAGCACGCAGGTGCCGCCAAAGCTACCCAGCAGCAGTGTGGTGGTCAGCGTCTTGCTCAGGGTGACCACGGTACCGATCGCTATCACGCAGCCCAAGAAGGTGAGGGCAATATGCCGCAGCGTGGCCCGCGGCGGTGGCGTTGCGCCGGTGCCGCGCCAGTAATCCAGTAGGCTCATGTGGGCTGGTGCTTTATTGGGTTCAAGAGGCCGGCGTCACTGCGGGCAGCAACAGCGGGGCTGCTGGCGGTGAGCAGCCTTCGGCTTGCCCGAGCCCTTTGAGATAGGCGCGTCGCGCGGTGCCAGTGATGATGGCCATGGCTAATTTTCTCGCATGGGTTTCAGCGCCGGTCAGCTTACGGACCCAGCTGCGAAAGGGCACCACCCCGTGCGCTGCGCCTTGCAGCGCGCTGGTGGCGGCACTGCGTGCACGGTTGCCGGCCACCGCCTGGGTATCCAGATCGGGTCCGAGTATCCCATCCAGCTCCATGACCGCGGCGGTGAGGCCGACGCAGCTGGTGTCCTGCGGGGGGCCATAGGGCTGATTGTTCAGCGCCGCGAGGGCCGGTGGGATTTTGGTGCGTACCAGGTTCAGGTCTTGAAACGGCGAGGCCACAGCGTCGCCTACGGCATTCCCTACCGCAGCGCTGCTGCTCTCGGTGGCGGGTGTGGCGGGCGTGGGCGTGACTGTCTGCGCATGGAGCAAAGCCCACGGGTACAGCGTGGTGGTCAGCACGCTAAACATCAGGGCCGCGTCCTTCCGTAGTGACTTGCTCATGGCCTGACGGTAACAGTCGCACCCCCGTGTGGCAAACCCATGCCACACTGCCGGTCACTTTGTAGAGGCGACCGCCGAAGGATCTGCTGCGTGAAGCTTGCGACTGAACGTTTCGACGCCGCCTTTTTCCAACGCTACTACGCCAATCCCGCCACCCGCGTGGCGAACCGCGAGGATCAGGCGCGCCTGGCAGCGCTGATGGGCGGGATTGCACGCTACTGTGGTTTTGAGGTGCGGCGTTTGCTGGATGCGGGTTGCGGTGTGGGATGGTTGCGCACTCCGTTAAAGCGACAATTTCGTGGCCTGGAGTATGTCGGCCTCGAGGTCAGCGACTATCTGTGCCGTAAGCACGGCTGGGTGCAGGGGAGCCTCACTACCTTTGTCGACGCGCGGGGGTTTGATCTGGTGGTCTGCCACGATGTGCTGCAGTACCTGCCGGACCGCGAAGCGGCGCGCGCTATTGGCGCGCTGGCGCGCCTGTCTCGCGGCTTGCTCTATTTCAGCGTGTTAACCGCGGAAGACTGGAAACACACGGCGGATACTTCGCGGACGGACCCGGGAGTGCATTTGCGAACCACGGACTGGTACCAGCGACGCCTGCGCCGTCATTTCCGGCACCTCGGGTTCGGGATGTTTGCCCGGCGTAGCCACACCCCTTTGTTGTGGGCCTTGGAAAAAATATGGCAGTAATACCAATACTTTTTGCGACGCAGGGTTGACTTTCGTGTTAGCCATGGCCAAGACTCTAACCCCTGAACAAGCGGGTCACCTCACGTCAGGTGGGCACCGAGGGGGGGCGAGTGAAGCGCTTCGGCGCCACGCCCGGCAGGAAACTGCCGGGCGTTTTTCTTGGTGAGGCTGCTAGAATCGGCGCAGGCAGCCGCTTCATCGGTGGATGCGGTCCTTAGTGTTGCAGACCTTTTTTCAGGGGGGATGACCATGCAGATTTCGCTTTCGCTGGCCCGCAGGGCAGTGTTCGGGGCGGCCGCTGTGGCGGCGGTGCTGATGACAGGTGCTTGTGGCGACGGTTCGGGGGGGGATGACAACCTCATCTACGTGACCCTCAAGGTGGATTCCATTACCCAAGAGGGTAAGTGCGACATCGTGTCGGTACGCGCCACACCGAAGAACCTATTGCCGGACCCGCCGAAGCTGTCGAACAGCAGGATGTTCTACACCGAAGTGGAAATGAGCACCCCAGCAGACGCCGGCGACCAGCCTATTTGCCGTGGCGAGAAGCAGACCATCCCGATGGCTTCGGGCGCTTGGGAACTGAAGGCGTTGCTGCCTTCTGGTCCGGTGGCCTGCGAGCGTGAAGTGAAGATTGGTGACCAGCTCACGGTCTCCTTCAAAGACGGCGAAGCCAGCTGCACTTGAGCCGGTGAACCCTTTACCCCGGTGGCAGGGCCTCGTAGGCCAGACCACCGGGGGCGAGGGCCGCTTCCAACGCTGGCCAGACCCGTTCCATGGCGCGTTGTAGCGCGGTGAAGGCGGTTTGTGCGGTCGTGGCGCTGCCCTGCAGCGCGGCCGCTTCGAGTTTTCCGGCCACGGCGGCGGCTTCACGAGCCACCAAGGCGCCCAGCGTGCCCTTTAACGTATGCGCCAGCGCGGCCAGTGTCGCCCAGTCACCGGCGGTTAACGCCGCCTCAGCCGTAGACAGCAGGTTTGGCACCGTCTGCAGGGCGCCGCGCACCATACGCGCCAGATAGCGGGGGACGCCGTTCATCATCGCCAGCGCTTGTGCCAGGTCGGGCTTGGCTTCCAAAATATCCGCCAGGGCTTGGCGCCGGACGGGCTTGGCCAGATAGTCGTCCATGCCCGCTGCGAGACAGGCCTCGCGGCTGCCGCGCATGGCATTGGCCGTCATGGCCACGATACGCACGTGCGCACCCGTCAGATGCTCCCGCTCGCGTTGCTGTCGTGTGGCGTCGGTGCCATTCAGGCGGGGCATTTGCACGTCCATCAGCACCACATCAAAGTGCTCACGGCTTAAGGCCTCCAGTGCCTCCAGACCATCTGCGGCGATGACGCCCACATGCCCGAGGCTCTCCAGCAGCGCCAAGGTGATGACCTGATTCATCACGTTGTCCTCGGCCACCAGCACCCGCAGTGCGCGGTGTGTTGCTGCGGCTGGCGGCACGGGCGAGGACAGGACCTTTGGGGGAGACTCCGGCAGCACGAAGCGAGCGCTGAAGGTGAAGGTGCTGCCTTGGCCAAGCGTGCTCTTGAGACTCACGTCGCCATTCATCAGCTGCGCCAGGCGCCGGCAGATGGGCAGGCCAAGGCCTGTGCCGCCGTGGCTGCGGGTGATGCTGGCGTCTGCCTGAGTAAAGGTCTCGAACACGGCTTCCTGTTTGTCCGCTGGGATGCCGCTGCCCGTATCGCTGATGGCGAAGGCCAACGCAACGGTGCCGTCGGGCGTATCGATTGGCGCGCGGGACACTTGGAGGTTAATTTCCCCCTCGGTGGTGAACTTTAGTGCATTGCCCAGCAGGTTCCATAGCACCTGACGCACGCGAACTGGATCGCCCAAGAGGTCTTTCGGTACGTTCGCAGCCACTTGGTGGCGCAGTGCCAGAGATTTTTCAGTGGCCTTTAGTTGCAGCGGCGTGAGCAGTTCGGTCAGTAGCAGCTGCAGCTGGAAGGACGTCTGTTCTAGTTCGAGTTTGCCGGCTTCAATCTTCGAGAAGTCGAGGATGTCGCCAATAATCGTTAGTAGCGACTCGGCCGAAGCCAGTGCTACCTGCAGGTGTTGGCGCTGGTTCGGTTTAAGATCGGTCTCTAGAGCCAGTTCAATCATGCCCAGAATGCCATTCATGGGCGTGCGAATCTCGTGGCTCATGGTGGCCAGAAATTCACCCTTGCTGTGGTTGGCGGCATCGGCTGCTTCCTTGGCTACTTGTAGTGCTCGACGACTCTGTTCGCGCTCAATAAAGAGGCCGAGCTTGCGGGCAATGTCCGTCAGCGTTTGGGTGAGGCGCGGGTCCGGTGGGCGCAGCTGGCTGGAAAAAAACTCGATAACCCCTCCGCACTGGCCATGGACTGGTACCGGCAGGGCCAGGGCGCTGCGAAGTCCACCAGCCGCTGCTGCGCGCGCGCGCGGACAGTTGGCGACCTGCAAGAGATCAGCGAGGTAAAACGGTGCATTGCTGGCCAGCACCCGGCCAGGCATCCCTTGGCCATGCTTGAGTGGGCTGGCATGCGAGGCACTGAGAAAGGCTTCCAGTGCAGCCGGCTCCCGCGCCCAGATGACCTGGCACTCGAGCGTTTGGCCAGTAGCGGTGGTCTGCCAGAAACCGCCGCAGTCCCACTGGGATATTTCGCAAACCCGCTGCAGTACACGGCGCATGGCTTCAGTAGGCGGGAGGAGTTGGGTGAGTAGCTCGCTGGTCTCGTGCAGCGCCTGCAGTTCGCAGTTGGCCACCAGGAGTGACTGTGTTTGTTCCGCTACCGCAGTCTCTAGCCCCGTAGCCATAGTGCGTAAAGCTTCGTTGCTTTCATACAGCGCACGACTTTTCGTTTCGAGTAGCGCCTCTGCCTCTTGGCGGGCGCTACGCTCGCGCGTCGCGCGTCGCTCCCAGAGCGCTACAGTGTCGTCCGGCGTGAGCGAGTCACTCATGGGCTGGAGTCTGGTCGCTGCTAGTCGCCGCCATGGTTGGGCGTAGCGTGAAGCGCACTTCCGTGCCGGCGCCGCCGGAGAGATCTTCGCGCTCGACGCTATACGGGCGCCCATAGTGCGTGATGCAGCTGCGGATGAGGCCTTCGGCCAAATCTGCCAGTGCGCGGGGGGAACGATACAACATCACCAGCGAGTCTGGCGTTGGGCGATGACACAGAAACACTGGCAACTCTGCTGCAGGGTAGAGTTTGCGGACCTCGACATGAATGTGCTGGTCGACGCTTTCCAGCAGCGTCAGCGCGTCTTGGGCTGGGTCAAAGAATTCCGCGTGGTCTGCCAGAAAGCGGCCGTACAGGTGGTGCCCGAACCCCTGCAAGAGGTCGGGAAGTGGTTGCCCCGTCTGGTGTCCGAGGCACTGCACCAGACGTGTCATTTCCGCGGCGGGGTAGTTGCCGACGGCCGTGTAGGCGCCGCCGTTAGGCAGATGAGCAGCATCAATCACCCGCTCGAGCAGTTCGGGCGGGTGGTGGGCATCGACCATCGCGAAGAGCTCAGTGAAGAGCAATCCTCTCATGCGCTATCTTCCTTGACCGCTGAAAGCGCTGACACGGTAGCATTAGCGGGACATTTTACCATCCCCGGCAGCCATATTTTTCGAGGCCTTCTACATGGATGATCTGCTCTCCTCGCCCCTGCTGCGGCGCCTGACCCTTGGCGCTTTGCTGGGGGGATTGGTGTTGCTGGCCTGGTGGGTGCTTGCACCGTTCATCGTGCCGGTGCTGTGGGCGGCCATTTTTGCCTATGTGAGCTGGCCGCTTTTTCTGCGCTTGGAACGCCTTCTGCTCAGTCGCCGTCTGGCCGCTTTGAGCATGACGCTGTTGGTGGCGGCGGCGGTGGTGGTGCCGCTGGTCTGGCTGGTGATAACGCTGCAGCAGGAGCTGGGCCATGCCTATAGCGAATTTCTCATGCGCGCCACTTCCGGGCAGTTAACGCTACCCGAGTCGGTGTTTCACTGGCCGGTGATCGGCGAGCGGTTGCAGGAATTGATGCGGCATCTGCGGCAGGAGCCCGCGGCTCTGGGCGCCGACCTGTCGGCGCTGGCCACTCACCTGTTTGGTGAAATGGGTGGGGTAGTCGGCGGCGTGGGCCGCAATTTGGCCAAGATGGGGTTTGCGCTGCTATCGCTGTTCTTTCTGTATGTCTCGGGTGAAGACTTGCTGCGGCAGGTGCGCTCGGTGGCGCGCAGCATTTTGGGGGCACGGGTCGACAGCTACCTGGAGGCTATCGGTGCCACTACCCGCGCTGTGGTGTATGGCATCGTGCTCACGGCGCTGGTGCAGGGTTTTGTGGCGGGTCTGGGCTATGCCTTCGTTGGCTTCAAAGCGCCGTTGTTGCTGGGCGCCCTCACGGTGCTCATTGCCCTCATCCCTTTTGGTACGCCGTTTATCTGGGGAGGCTTGGCGCTGTGGTTGCTGCTGACCGGGCAGACCCGCGAGGGAATCGAGCTGTTTATCTGGGGAGCGGCCGTGGTCAGCTGGGTCGACAACCTGGTGCGTCCGCTGGTCATTTCCAGCGCCACCCGTATTCCCTTTCTGTTGGTGATGTTTGGCGTGCTGGGTGGCGTCGCGGCGTTTGGGCTGATCGGCCTGTTTCTCGGCCCGGTGGTGCTGGCGGTGCTGATGGCGGTATGGCGTGAATGGCTGGAAGAGCAGGAGGAGGCGTTCTGAGCATGGCGCTACCTTGGTGGGTGCCGCGCGTTTTTGGTGTCGCTTCGCGCCTGGCGCCGACGGCCACCGGGCGGTTGGCCGCTTTCGCCATGCTGACGCCGCGCCAGAACCCGCCCCAGCCCTGGGAGGTGGTGCCGTTGTTGGCGGGCGAGGTGGCGCCGGTCCCGTGTCGGCTGGCTAACGGCCTGGCCGCGCTGCACTGGACCGCGCCTGGTGCGGCGGACGGTCCTTGGGTGTTTGCCCACCATGGCTGGGAGGGCCGCCCGAGCCAATTTCGGCCGCTGGCCGGGGCTTTGCTGGCGCGCGGCTTTCGGGTACTCGCGGTCGAGGGCCCAGGTCACGGCCGTTCGCCCGGGCGCAAGGCCAGCCCGTGGCTGTTCGCCCAAGCGCTGTTGGCGGCGCAGGCCGACTATGGCGCACCGGCGGCGGTGATCGGGCACTCCATGGGCGGGTGTGCCGTGCCCTTGGCGCTAGCACGCGGGCTGCGCGCGGGCTGCGCGGTCACGCTCGGCGCACCGGCGGCCATGTCCGAGATTGTCGGCAGTTTTGCCGGCGCCTTGCGACTGACGCCCCGGTCGCGGCAGGAATTGCAGCGCCAGCTGGACCGGCACGGCGGACAGCCGATGCAGGAACTCGACCCGGAGCGGTTGGTCGCCGGGCTGGCGGTGCCCGGGTTGGTCGTCCATTGCCGCGATGACAGCATCGTCCATTTTACCCATGCTGAGCGTTTGGCAGCGGCCTGGCCCGGGGCGCAGACCTGTTGGGTCGACGGGCTTGGCCACCGGAACGTGCTGTGCGCGCCACGGGTGGTGAATCAGGTGGCGGATTTCATTCAGGGCGGGTGAACTTTGCTGGAGACCTACAGTCTACTTAGGCAGCAAGAGTTGATGTTGATCCCCCCAAGTGATGTTTAGAGTGATGTGAAGTTCGGGCGGGAACCCTCATGGGTTCCCGCCTTTTTTTTGGCCACTGGCCGCCACGCCGGTCGCCGCAGCCGCATGCGATACTGAGCGGCTGGCGGACTTGGCGTGGGCCAGGGAAAACGCGTTGGAGAGACCGATGGAAATGAAGCAAGTGAATGCGGGTAGCCTGCGCGCCATCGGCTATGACGCGGTACAGCGGGTACTGCGCGTGGAGCTGACCACCGGGGGCTTGGTGGAATACACCGGCGTCTCTGAGGATACTTGGCGCCGCTTTGCGAGCTCGGGGTCACAGTGGAGTTTTTTCCGCGATAACATCGAGGAAAACTACAGCGAGCGACGTGTTCGCTAGTGGCACGCCCCGCGTTTCGTCGCTGGCTGACGGTGGCCTTCACCGTTGGCGTACTCGTGCTGGCCGCCCGGATCCTGGAGCAACGGCTGGTCGGGGTGCGCTGGGCCGATGTGCTGGCACAGTTGCAGGCCGTGCGGCTAACCACGGTGTTGGCTGCCGTCGGGTGTTGTGCCCTGTCTTACCTGTGTCTGGCCGTGCACGAAGTGCTGGTATTGCGCCACGTGGCTCCGGGAAGCCAGTGTAGTCGTCGGCGTGCCGTGGTGGCCGCGCTGGCGGCTTATCCCATCGGGCATGCGGTGGGTGTCGGGGCTTTGTCGGGCGGCGCGGTGCGCTTGCGCTGGTATGCCGCGGCTGGACTGTCCCTCGCCGAGGTCGGCCAGGTGGTAGTCCTGTGCATGCTCCCCTACGCGGTCGGTCTGGGGGTGCTGTTCGCGACGTCGTTGCTCTGGCATAGCGCAGCGGCGGGGCGTCTGCTGAACCTGCCACTGCCGTGGGTGCTCGGTGTGGCGGTGGCCTGCTTGGCGGTGCACGTGGCTTATGTGACAGCCACCTTCCGGCTGCGTGGCAGTTGGCGCTGGCCACGCTGGATGGGAGGGGTGGTGCTGACGCTGCCACCGGGCAAATTCACCCTCATGCAATATGCGGTCGGCATGGTGGATGTGGGGGCGGCGGCGGCCATTCTGTGGCTGTTCCTACCAGCAACGGCCGGCGTGGAGTTTGTCGCCTTCCTGCCGCTGTATGTGTTGTGCATCTTTGCGGCGCTCGCCAGTAACGTGCCCGCGGGTTTAGGGGTGTTCGAGTCGGTGCTGTTGCTGTTGCTGCCGTCCGTGGCGCCAGAAGCCTTGCTCGGTGCGGTGCTGTTGTATCGCTGCGTGTTCGAACTGCTGCCGCTGGCGGTGGCCTTATTGTTGCTGGCCGCGACCGAACTGGCGGGCAAGGGTCGTTCGCTGAACTGACCGCGGCCCCTTATGGGCTGAGGCCGGGGCGGGGCGCCGACCGCTCGGTTGGCACCACATCGATCCGCAAGCGCCCGCTGTCCGTGGCCCCCGCCTGCCATTCACGGACCGCACGGGTGACCGCCGCTCGCGACTGCAGAAACGGCGCCGCAGCGGCCGGTGCGTCCGCCGCCGGCACGGTGTGGAGCACCAGATACCGCTCGCCGTCGGCGCTGGAATCGATGGGCAAATACAGCACATAGGCGCCTTGCGGCGACAGTTCACTGCCGGTCATCTCCAGCAGTGCGTTCTCTGGCGCTGCCTGTCGGGTGAGCAGCTGGTCGCCGTCGAGCAGTACCGCTTGGGGATAAAACACGCGCCAACCACCCGGCGCCTCCGGTGCTGGGGAAGCCAGCGCGCGCACCTCAACCCGGTACGGCGTGGCCGACAGTGGCAGGCGGAAGGCGGCGAAGCGGCTTTCGCCCGTGTGGAAACGGAACACCGGCGCGGCGGTGTCGAGTGTCACTTCCAGATGCCCACCTGGCGGTGGCAGGTCCTGCCAGGGGAAGTCGTCCGTGGTTTGACAGCAGCGCGCCGGCGCCTGAGTAACCGGGCCGGTGGTGGCGAGCGCGACGGGGCCCGTGGTAGCGGCCCAGGCCATCAGCAGGCAGTGGAGCAGGGGATGGGCGGGTTTTAGCATGCTGTGAGGCTAGCATGCAGCTACACTCTCCGCCCCCTCCCGACATCGACGGAGACGCACCATGCGCCGCTTTCTTGCGTTCCTGACCCCCTGGGTGATGGTTGGCGCCCTGTCCGGTCCCGCCCCCACCGCCGCCGCGGAGACTTCCCCCCCTATGAACGTGAACGCCCCCAGTGACGATTCGCCTACCCCGCCGGTGGCCGCAAGGCAGCCGCACCTCGTCCATTCGCCGCATGGCGACCGCGAGGACCCGTACTACTGGCTGCGCGATGACCAGCGCAAGAACCCCGAGATGCTCGCCTATCTGGCGGCTGAGAACGCCTACCGCCAACGCCTGATGGCGCCGGTGCGTGGTCTGGAAGAGCAGCTGTATCAAGAAATTGTCGCGCGCGTGCAGCAGGACGACAGCTCCGTGCCGGCACAGAAGGGCAGCTTTGATTATTTCAGTCGCTTTGAGCAGGGAAGCGAATACCCCGTCTATGCACGCCGACCGCATGCACGGCCGGCGGCTGGCGAACAGCTGCTGCTCGATGGCAATGCGCTGGCGCGTGGCCACGACTTTTTTCAAATCGGTAACTACGAGATCGGCACTGACGAACAGTTATTGGGTTGGGCGGAAGATACGGTGGGCCGCCGCCAGTGGGTATTGCGCTTCAAGGATCTACGGACCGGTCAGTTGCTGCCAGATCGCATTGAAAATGCCGAGGCGGATTTCGCGCTCGCGAATGACAACAAAACCGTGTTCTACGTCGACAAAGATCGCCAGACGTTGCTCGGCAAACGCGTGATGCGGCATGTGCTTGGCACGCCAGTGAGCGCGGATGTCGAGGTATTCGTCAACGACGACGACACCTTCTACCTCGGCGTGGGGAAATCCCGCTCTGAACGCTACGTGGTGATCGTGTTGCAAAGCACTGTCTCCACCGAGACGCGCATGCTGGATGCCGACCATCCAGCTGGCGACTTTCAGGTGCTTATTCCGCGCGAGCGTGACCATGAGTATCAGGTGGAAGACTTTGGTGACGAGTTTATTGTGCGCACCAATTGGCAGGCGCCGAACTTCCGGCTGATTCGCGTCAAGGCCAGCGAGGTTGCCGACCGTAGCCGCTGGCAGGAGATTGTGCCGCACCGTGCGGAGGCCTTCATTGAGGACTTCGTTACCTTCAAAGATTACCTTGCAGTCGAAGAGCGTAGTGGGGGCTTGTCGAAGGTGCGGGTGCTGAGTTGGGACGGGAAGCGTGACAACTACGTTACCGCCGACGAAGCGGCCTACACCATGGCGCTGGGCGCCAACGAAGCGCCAACCACCACGTCGCTGCGCTACACCTATACGTCGCCAGCCACGCCCGCCAGTACTTTTGAGCTCGACTTGGCGACGGGGCAGAAGACGTTGCTGAAGCGCCAGCCGGTGCTGGGCGGCTATGACCCGAAGAATTACGTGGTGGAGTACCGGATGGCAACGGCGCGCGACGGCGTGCAGGTGCCGGTGAGCATTGTGTATCGCAAAGGCACCAAGCTCGATGGCACGGCGCCGCTGTATCAATATGCTTATGGCTCTTACGGCGCCTCCACCGATCCCACGTTCTCCCTGTCACGCTTGCCGTTGCTGGACCGTGGTTTCGTTTATGCCATTGCGCATATTCGGGGTGGTCAGGAAATGGGCCGCCAGTGGTATGAAGACGGACGCTTGCTGCACAAGCGCAACACGTTCACTGACTTTATCGACGTCACGCGTTTTCTGGTGGCAGAACACTATGGCCACGCGGGCAAAGTGTTTGCCATGGGTGGTAGCGCGGGTGGCCTGCTGATGGCAGCAGTGGCCAACTTGGCGCCACTGGACTATCGCGGCATCGTGGCGCATGTGCCATTTGTCGATGTGGTGACTACCATGCTGGATGAGAGCATTCCCTTGACCACCAACGAGTGGGATGAGTGGGGTGACCCGAAGGAGAAGGCGGCTTACGACTATATGTTGTCGTATTCACCCTACGACAACGTAGAACGTAAGGCCTATCCGGCGCTGTTGGTAACCACGGGTTTGTGGGACAGCCAGGTGCAATATTTCGAGCCCGCCAAGTGGGTAGCGAAGCTACGTGCGATGAAGACGGACACGCATCCGCTGCTGTTCCACGTGAACATGGAAGCGGGACACGGCGGCAAGAGTGGCCGCTTCCAGCGTTTCCACGAAGTGGCGATGGAATATGCGTGGGTGCTGCAGCAGCTCGCGGCGCCCACCCCTACACCGTAGGAGTGGGCCGGGCCGCGCTGCCCACCCCTACACCGTAGGAGCGAGCTTGCTCGCGCTGCTGCTTCAGCTCCAGCGCTGGCGGCTGAAGGGCAGCTGGCGTACGGGCTTGCCAGTGAGTGCCAGCAAGGCATTGGCCACGGCCGGTCCGATAGGGGGCGTGCCAGGCTCGCCCACGCCGGTTGGCGGCGCGTCGCTGGGCACAAAATGCACTTCTATGATGGGCATTTCGTGGAGCCGTAACGACCGGTAGGCGTGCAGGTTGGACTGTTCCACCACGTCGGCGGCCAGCGTAATTTCCTCGCGGAGTGCTGCCGACAGGCCGTAGGCGATGGCGCTTTGTACTTGCTGTTCCACCAGCTGTGGGTTGACCACGGTGCCGCAGTGGATGGCGGCAACGACGCGATGCACGCGCGGCTGACCGTCGACCAAGGAGACCTCCGCAACCTGCGCCACGACGCTGCCGAATGAAGCCACCACCGCCACGCCACGGGCCCGGCCTTTGGGCAGCGGGCTGCCCCAGCCCGCCTTGGCGGCGGCCAGTTCCAAGGTCTGGCGTTCGCGCGGGGCGTTCTGCATGAGCGCCAAGCGGTAGGCGAGGGGGTCTTGGCCGGCGGCGTGCGCGCATTCGTCGATGAAGCATTCGACCGCAAACGAGGTATGCGTGTGGCCGACGCTACGCCACCACTGCACTGGCACCTTGGCTTTGGTTTGATGCGCATGCACCTGCAGCGCGCCGACCACATACGGCAGGTCCGTGATGCCTTCCACCAGCGTCGACTCGACACCGGTTTTGGGGTTGAGCATGGCGGATTCGAGCATGGTGCCGGTGACCAGCGGCTGCGCCACCACAGTGTGCTGCCAGCCCAGCGGGAAACCGTCAGCACCCAGATGTGCGACGACGTGATGGTGTGCCTGCGGGCGGTAATAGCCGTCCATCAGGTCATCTTCGCGCGACCACACCAGCTGCACCGGCGTGTCCGGCTGCCGCTTTGCTACTTCGACGGCCAGCGCCACGTTGTCGCCGAAGAGATTGGCGCGACGACCAAAGCCACCGCCCATCATGCAGGTTTCAATCGTGACCTGGTCCGGACGAACCCCCGCGACCCGCGCGGCGGCCATCTGGTCGAAGGATTGGCCCTGGGTACCAAGCCACAGCTGCACGCCGGTTTTAGACACGAGCGCCACACAGTTGAGCGGCTCCATGGGGGCATGCGCCAGATACGGGAAGGCGTAGTCTGCTTCTACGCGCTGGGTGGCTTTGGCGGCTGCGGCCGCCAGATCTCCGTCGGCGCGGGCCACCAGACCGGGGGTGCGCGCGAGTTCCGCGTAGGTTTTGGCCAAGGCGGCCGTGGAGAAGCCCGCGTCTTGGTCGATGACCACGGTGGGCTCTAGCGCTGCGCGGCCTTGTTTGGCGGCCCAGGTGGTGGTCCCCACCACGGCGATCCCTTGCGGCACATCGAAGACGGCGGTGACGCCGGCCACGGCGCGCGCCGCGTCGTAATGCGCGGCGCTGAAGTGGCCACCGCGTGGTGGCCGCGCGACCATCGCGAACTGCTGGCCGGGCCGGCGCACATCCAGGCCATACACGGTCTGTCCACGGGATTTGGCGGCGCTGTCGACTCGCGGCAACGGTTGGCCAATATACCGCCACGCACTGCGCGGCTTCAGTGTGGGAGTGGTGGGCACGGCGCGTTGACCGGCAGCGGCCACCAGCGCGCCATACAGGTATTCACGGTGGGTGGCGGCGTGGAGCACCTTGCCTTGCTCGGCCAGGCATTCGCTGGCCGGCACGCCCCAGCGTGCGGCGGCCTCGGTGACCAGCATCTCGCGCGCGGCGGCGGCGGCGGTGCGCAGTGCGGTGAACGAGCCGGACAGGCTCATGCTGCCGCCGGTAATCATCATCGGGAAATTGGGGTCGTTAAAGGCGGGTTTTGCGGGGCCGTGCTGCACGCGCACCGCGGCCCAAGGCGCCTCGAGTTCGTCCGCCATGATCTGCGCCAGGCCGGTGTGAATGCCCTGCCCCATTTCGCTCTTGCCGAAGGTGAGGGTCACCAGGCCATCGGCCGTGATCTCGATGAGGGCGGACAGGTCGCCCCCGGCAGCGGCGGTGGTCTGTGCGGCGAACGCACGCCCGGGGAGGGTGAAGCTGACGACCAGCGCGCTGCCGGCCAGCGTGGTGGCTTTGAGAAACTGACGACGGCCGGTGGCCATCGGCGTGGCTGAAGACTCAGACATGGGTTGGGCTCCGGTTCAGGTGCCCGCGGCGCGGTGGACCGCGCGGCGGATACGGTTGTACGTGCCGCACCGGCACAGGTTGCCGTCGAGTGCGGTGTCGATCGCGGCGTCGTCGGGCTGCGGATGCTCACGCAGTAGGGCGACCGCGGACATGATTTGGCCGGACTGGCAGTAGCCGCATTGCGGCACATCTTCGGCGATCCAGGCCGCTTGCACGCGTTGGCCCAGCTCAGTGGCGGCAATGCCTTCGATGGTGGTCACTGGCCGGCCGGCGACGGCAGCGAGAGGCGTGATGCAAGAGCGCACGGGCACGCCGTCGAGGTGCACCGTGCAGGCACCACATTGCGCCATGCCGCAGCCGAACTTGGTCCCGGTCAGGTTGAGCACATCGCGCAGCGCCCACAGTAGCGGCATGTCTAAGGGCGCCGCCACTTCGTGCATGATTCCGTTGACTTCCAGTTTCATCCTCGTCTCCCTAAACGGCAGCCCCGCCAGTATGCGACTCAGTTTATTATACCGAGATGAACTCTGAACTGCTGCCGTTGCCGGATTCTGTTGCTCTGTTGCTCTGCGCGCGCGTGGCGGCGCTGTGCGAAGCCGCAGGGCGTGACATTTTGTCCATCTATGGTGGGGATGTAACGGCGGATTATAAAGACGATGGCTCGCCGCTCACCGCCGCCGATCGCGCCAGCCATGAGGTGTTGGTGGCGGGTTTGCCGCAATTAGACGGGGCCTATGCCGTCGTCTCTGAAGAGGCCGCCGAGGCCGAGCAGGCGGCAGTGGATCGCCGGGTGGGCGCAGCGCCTTACTGGCTCATCGATCCACTCGACGGCACCAAAGAATTTCTCTCACGCAATGGACAGTTCACCGTGAACGTGGCGCTCATCTGGCGCGGGCGTCCCGTGCTGGGTGTGGTGCATGTGCCGGCTACCGGCGACACCTACGCCGGCGTTGTGGGGGTGGGCGCTACCTGGCTCGGCGCACCGCGTCCGGGTTTGGCGCGTGGTTTGCGTGCGCTGCAGGTGCGGCCGGTGCCGGCCGCAGGGCTCACCGTGGTGGGTTCGCGGTCGCATGGTGACGCTGCTGCGCTTGAGGCGTTTCTGGAAGGCTACCGGGTGGCGGACTTGTCCAGTGCTGGCAGTTCGCTGAAGTTCTGTCTGCTGGCGCGAGGCGAGGCCGACCTCTACCCACGGTTGGGTCGTACCATGATCTGGGATACGGCCGCCGGACAGGCCGTGCTCAGCGCCGCTGGCGGCGCGGTCCGTCGGCTCGACGGCACGCCTCTCGACTGTGCGGGTGCGGCACTCGATAACCCGCATTTCGTGGCGCAGGGTGCCTTGGACGCCTGGGCGCCGCGTTAACGGCGGGCGCAGGGCCGCTGCCGTTCCGGGTGGCGGTTGGGTAGCGTGGCAGTCAGCGCCGGCCTTTGCTGCGTTGCGGTGCGCGAACGCCCTCAAGGGGCGGGTGGCCAGGCGCTGTCAGCGGGGGGTTGGCCATTGCCGGAGCGCCCGACCATCCGGCGGCTGTGGCCGCTAAGAAACAACGCGCCACGGCATCCAAAACCGTTAAAACGATGGCAGTTTGCGTTTGCCCCCGGTCTGTGGCGTAAGCGCCACGGTTTCCCAGTGGACGTCGTCGCCAACCTGCTGCGCCGCAACAATGACACGCTCGACAGGGCCGGTCGCGGGAGGGTAGGTTCGGCCTATAAGAATGACGACGGGGTGACAGTATGGAACGTGTAGCTACGGCGGTGATCACCGCCCCGGGTCGGCCGTCGAGCCGGTTTCTTTTTTCCAGTTGTCTGCCGACGCAGCAGCGCGCAGCGCTGGAACAGCTGCTGTTCTTTAATGAACACCAGTCGCGCGTCCGTGGGGCCTTGCGCGAAGTGATTGAACGTTGGGGTTGCCCTGAGGTGGTGGAAGAGGATGGCTTCTTGCGGGTGGGGCTGGCCGGGCGTGCGGGGGTGCAGTGCTTGTTTGTCAGCCAGCCCCGTGCTGGTTCCTTGCAGCCGCTGGGCGTGGCGCTGTATCTGCGCGATGCCGCCGATCGCATCGCCGTGCTGCACCTCAGCCTGGCTCCTGCTTATGCGGCGGGCGGGATCCATGCGGAGGCGAACCTGCTCGGTCGCCTGTTGCGCGAGGTCAAGGGGGTAGCGCGACGCACGGCGGGCATTCGCCACGTGTTGCTCGCCTACCGCGCCCTGCGCGGTCCGTTGGCGGCACGTCACGGCGTAATGCTTGCCTCTTGAATCGCTAACGGCGACGATAAGGGCATGAAAACTTCCACGTTCCGTTCCCCGGCACTGTCGGCGCTGGTCATGGTGTTGGCGTTCTTGGGCGCCAGCTGCCCGCTATTGGCACCAGCGGCGGGGCGCACGCAGATCGATGCTGACGTGCGCGAGGCCATGGCCCGTCTGCGGGAGCAGACCAGCGCGGGGGCTGAACTGGCCGCTCGCGCTGAGGGGGTGCTGGTCTTTCCCAAGGTGTACAAAGCCGGCTTTGGCGTTGGTGGGGAATATGGCGAAGGCGCCCTGAGGGTTGGCGGCGCCACCACCGGGTACTACAGTCTCGCTTCGGCCTCCATTGGGTTGCAGTTCGGGGCGCAACGCAAAAGCGTGGTGATCCTGTTCATGACCCCCGAAGCACTCAAACACTTCCGTCAGAGCGAAGGCTGGAAAGCGGGCGTGGATGCCAGTGTGGCCTTGGCCACGCTCGGTGCCGGTGATCAGATCGACACCGAGACCGCGCGCAAGCCCATTATCGCCTTCGTGTTCTCGAACAAGGGGCTGATGTACAACCTCACCCTCGAAGGCTCAAAGATCACCCCGCTGCACAAGAAATAGCGGTCGAGGTCAACTCGTCGCGGTAGGTTCACGCCGGCGGATGAGATTGGTCCCTTCGGCCGTCCACACCGGTTGTCCGTCGCGGGTATCGAGCAGTTCGTAGCGCATGACGACGACTCCTCGGGTTGGGTCCGTGCCGCTAAGCCGTTTCGACAGCACGGTGCTGCGCGCCTGGACCGGCACGTTGGCACGCAAGGCTCGGGGCCAGCGCACCCGGTCCCAGCCCACGCCGCAAATCCACGCGATGTCGCCTGCCACCTCGTGGTCCAGCTGACGCCAGACCGCCATGGTCTGAATGCCACTGGCCACCACCTCACCCCAGACGCTGTGCTTGCCGGCCTGAGCGTCCGCGTGGAACCACTGTGGATCGTATTGCCGGGCAAAGGTCAGGATGTCTTCCTGAGACAGGCTGCGGGCGCTGGACACCTGCGCTTCGCCGATCACCAGGTCTTCGTAAAAGCGGCTCAAGCCATTCACATCGGTCACGGGCATGGCATCCTTCAGGGCAATGAACGGTCGAAAACGGGTGGGCTCAGGCCCCCATGCTAAACGGTTGGCGGCCATGGCAGTGGTGTGCGTGGCGTTGCTTGGCTTGCTGACGCTGCTTGGCCTGCTCAGCCCGCAGACCTGGCTGGCAGACCGGGCGGCGGATCTGCGCGTGCAGACCGCGCTGGCCTTGGGCTTGCTGGCGGTGGCGCTCGGTGCGACACGGCATCTGCGTATCGCCGCGGGGACCACCGGTTTGGCGCTGGTCAATCTGCTGTTGCTCTGGCCGTTGTTGTCGCCCGGCTTGCGGCCGCTCGCGCCAGCATGGTGGCCACCTGCGTTGCTGCCGCGGATGGCCACCATGCCGCAGGGTGTCCCGGCGACGCTTGGGCCGCAGCTGGCACTGCGGGTCATGTCCACCAATGTTTGGTATCGCAACCGTGACTATGCCGCGGTGCGCGCGGCCGTGCGCGCGGCGAGCCCGGATATTGCCGTGTTTCTCGAGGTCACTCCCCGCTGGGCACAGGAGCTGGCGGTGCTGCGCGATCTCTGGCCCTACCAGCGGTGGGTACCGGGACGTGGTCATGACGCGGTCATGGTCATCAGTCGTCTGCCCTGGCGCGAGGCAAAGCCGGTAGTCCTCGGTGGCGCGGGGGAAGCGGATGCCGTGCGCGTGACCGTGATGCCGGGGGGGTATCCGCTGGATATTCTGGGGGTGCATCTGCGCTGGCCGGTCACGCCAGTGACCGCTGCGGCGCGAGAGCGGGCTTTAGTGAGCCTGGCCGGATTGGCGCGTTCCAGCGCGCATCCGCTCATCCTCCTCGGCGACCTCAACCTAACGCCCCACGACGGACAGTTCGCACGCTTGCTGGCGGCGGGTCGGTTGAGGAACTGTGCGGCGTCCGCCGGGCTGGTGACCACTTGGCCGGCGTGGGCCATGTTGGCCGGGCAGCAGGTTCCGGGGCTGCAGCTCGATCATTGCTTGTATACGCGCGGCCTCACCGTGGAACAGTTCGCGCTCGGGCCACAGGTGGGTTCTGACCACCGCCCCATTCTGGCTACGCTGCTGGTGCCGGCGCTGCGGCACGGGTTGGCACCGGACCACTCGACATTCCAGCCGTGATAACCATCCGCATCGCGGTTTCAACGGGCATGTCGAGTATTTCGCATTGGTCCTTCGGCAGGTAGATGGTGTAGCCACCGATCTGGTAGCTCATGGGCAGATACACCGCGACCAGATCGGCGCCCCCGGCTTGCGCGTCGAGCTCTGGCAATTCGTCGCGGGTGATGAAGCCCAGCAGCCGGATGCTGCCAATGCGGACCACCACCACGCTGCGCAGGTCGCGCGCGTCGCTGCTGGTCGGGAACAATTGCATCAGGTCGCGAATGGCACCGTAGACCGTTTTGACGCCCGGAATGCGATCGATGAGACGGTCCACCCAGCCCTGCAGACGGCGCACGACATAGGCATTGACCCCCGCGCCCACCGTGAGCAGGATGAACAGCCCTGCTGCGAGCCCCATGCCTGGCCGGTACACTGCCGGCGGCATGATCCACAACAGCAGGTTGTGCATAAGTGATTCGGTGGTGGTGATGAGCCAGTAGACCGTATAGGCGGTCAGCCCGAGTGGTAGGAGTGCCACGAGGCCTTTCATCAGTAGTCGGCCGAGTTTTTTCATGAGGGCCACAGTGTTTTCGCAGGGGTCCTTAGTGTCGCATGCAGGCGTACTGTGTGCTTGTTTCAGGAGAATGGTGGATGCACGAACCTGACCGACCGACCGACCCTGCGGCGGCGCAGCTATATGACGGACTACGCGCCTTTCTGGAGGCACTGGACCGTGGTGAGGACGCGCTGGAGCCGTGGTTTACCGAGGCCGCCACCATGTACTTCCCGTTTCTGAATACCCCGGGCCGGGTGGAGGGCCGGGCGGCGATCGTGGCGCGTTTTGCCCGTATGAACGTGCAGTTGCGGCGCGCTCGAATGCAGCCGCCGTATATCGGTTTTGGTGTGCGCGACTTCTCGGTGCAGTGGCTGAGCCCGGGCTGGGCATTGGTGACGGCGGTGTTCACCTTCGCCGACCAGTGGGGCCGGCGTACTTTGCTGCTGCAGGAAACGACCGCGGGCCAGTGGTGTATTCACCATTTGCACGCCTCCAATATGACGGCGCCGACGACAGCTCCGGCGCCGATTTGAGGCGGGTGGGTTAAACGGACGGGAGACGCCCATGGCCAATGACATGTCTGCAGCCGCGCTGAGCATCCGCCCGCTGACCCGGGACGAGGTGCCGTTGTTGCTGCAATTAATCCGTGAACTGGCGGACTTTGAAGAGTTGTTGCCAGCGGTGGTGGCGACCGAAGACGACTTGCGTGCTGCCTTGTTCAGCGCGCGCCCCGACTGTGAGGCGGTACTCGCGCGATGCGCTGGCGAAGGGGTTGGCTTTGCGCTGTTTTTCCACCATTTCAGTACCTTTGCGGGACGCCGCGGTCTGTACCTCGAGGACCTCTATGTGCGCCCTGACGCGCGGGGGCGTGGGGTGGGCAAGGCACTGCTGGCGTATCTGGCGGGAGTGGCGGTAGCCCGTGGCTGTGCGCGCTTCGAATGGTCGGTGCTCGACTGGAACCAGCGCGCCATCGATTTTTATCGCGCTATGGGTGCTGAGCCGATGGACGAGTGGACGGTCTTTCGCGTCAGTGGTGCAGCGCTGACGCGATTGGCGGGTACCGCAGCTGAAGCCCCCCGCTTGGGCTGACGCCTGAGTGCAGGCCTAGGGGGTGGCCAGCGCCGCCTGCAGATCGTCGATCAGATCCTCGACGTCTTCAAGGCCGATCGAGACGCGCAGCAGACCCGCGGGCGTGAGGCTCTCTGGGCCTTCTACGGAGGCGCGGTGCTCAATCAGGCTTTCCACTCCCCCAAGGCTGGTAGCGCGCGTGAACAGACGCACGCCTGCGGCCACCGCTAGTGCAGCGCTAGCGCCACCTGGCACGGTGAACGACAGCATGCCGCCGAAAGCGGACATCTGTTGCCGCGCCAGCGCATGCTGCGGATGCGAAGACAGCCCTGGATAAAACACCTGCTCGACCGCGCGGTGGTGGCTCAGCATCGTGGCGACTTGCAACGCTGTCGCTGACTGCGCGCGTACCCGCAACGGCAGACTCATCAGACTGCGGCGTAGCAGCCAGCAATCAAAGGGCGAGGGCACCCCGCCGCCGTCTACCTGAAACGCGCGCACGGCCTCAAGCAGCGCACCTGGTTCGCGCACCGCCACCAGTCCACCGGTCACATCGCTGTGGCCGCCGACATACTTGGTGGTGCTGTGCATGACCAGATCTGCACCGAGTGTCAGCGGTCGCTGGAGCACGGGGGTGGCAAAGGTATTGTCAACGGCCAGCTGCGCGCCATGGGCATGGGTCAGGCGGGCGAGCGCGGCGATATCACACAGACGCAGTTGCGGGTTGGACGGGCTTTCGGTCCATACCAAACGGGTGGTCGGGGTGAAGGCGGCCGCTACGGCAGCGATATCCGTGGTGTCCACGACGTGGTGCAGAATCCCGAGCGGCGCCAGCAAGGTGCGCAGTTGCTTGCGCGTGCCCCAGTAGCAATCATCGCCTACCAGCACGTGGTCGCCGGGGCGCAGGGTCATGAAGACGGCCAGCACGGCCTGCAGGCCGCTCGAGAAGGCGCAAGCACCCGCGGCACCTTCGAGCGCTGCCAGTGCCTGTTCCAGTTGCTCGCGGTTCGGGTTGCCACAGCGGCCGTAAAAATGCCCCTGTGGATAGCTGCCATCCTCGGCCCGTTCGAAGGTGGTCGACAGCACCAGTGGCGTGGCCACTGCGCCGGTGGCGGCATCGATCGTCTTGGCGGCATGCACGGCCAGCGTGTCGAGTTTCATGGGCGTTTTCCTTGCAGCAGAGACTCGGCCAAGGCTAGGTCCTCTGGCAGCACTTGTAGGCCCACGGCCAACAGGCCCGGCCCGCCGTGCACGCCGAGCGCGGTGCCCACCGGCAGGAGGTGGCCTTCCGTGACATTGGCATGGCTGGCGAGCAGTCGGTCGAGCAGCGCGCGGCCTTCGGTTTCGACCATGCCATGGCCCACCAGCAGGCGGTAGCGGAGCCGCGGATCAATACGCCGACCGACCCACCGCGCAAATTGGGCTCGCAGTTGGCGCCGACCGAACAGCACGCCACGGACCCCCACGGCACCGCCAGCGGTGCTGCAGATGAGTGGCGTTACCCGTAGCCAGCGCGCCACGTGTCCGGCCCATGGCGCGATGCGCCCGCCGCGTACCGCATAGTCCAGGGTGGTTGGGCAGGCGTAGGTCCACGTGTGGGGCAGCATGCGCTCAACCGCCGCCACCACTGCGGTGGCGCTGCCGCCAGCCGCTGCGCATTCCGCCGCTGCGAGTACCAGCAAACCCTGCCCCACGGAGGCGTTGCGGCTGTCGATGACGTGTACGCCACCGCGAGCCTGCACGCGCGCGGCGGCCATTTCTGCAGCGCCGCAGGTGCCGCTATTAGCACGCGTCAGATTCACGCTCACTACCGCGGTGTAGTGCGAGGCTAAAAACTCGAACAGCCGCCGGAAATCGCCAGGGGGTGGCTGGCTGGTCTTGGGAGCCAACGCGCCTTGCTCTAGCTGCCGGAAAAACTGCTCGGCGTCGAGGCTGACTTTATCCAGATAGCTATGGGCACCGATGTGCACGCGCGCAGGAACCACGTGAATATCAAACTGTTCCAGCCATGCTTCCGGCAGGTCTGCGGCGGAATCGGTGGCCACGGCCACTTGTTGGCGTTGTGCATGATGCGCGCTGTCTTGTTGGCGCTGCATGTCGTCGGCCTTCTGGCCTTGCACGTGGCCGAAAGCTTCCATCGCCAGGAACACTGCGTCGGGGTCATTCACATGCACATGTACTTTGACTTTGCGCTCGTGGCCCGCCACCACCAGGCTGCTACCGAGGCTGGACAGGGTTTCACGCAGCGCGCGGCGGTCTACGGGCCGCTCTGGTGTTCGTGCCAGGACCAGACATTCTGTGCACCAGCGATGTGTCAGGTCTTCACTGCCGCCTGCGGTGCTGTTGTCCTCGTGCACTACGGTAGTGGCTTCGTCGCTGAGCCCCGCCTCCGGCTCAACCCCGTTGTCTAAATACTGCAGCATGCCGGTGAGTAATTCGACAAACCCCTGGGCGCCTGCGTCCACCACGTTCGCGCGGCGTAGAGGTTCGAGTTGCTCGGTCGTGCGTCGCGTCGCGTCTTCGGTAAAACGCAGCGCCGCCGTGAGCGCTGCGTTCAGGTCGGTCACGCCCTGCCGCACTTGCTGGCGCATGGCCACCGCGCAGGCACTCAGTACCGTCAGCAGGGTACCTTCGCGTGGCTCGCTCATGGCATCGTGTGCGTATTTCGCGCCATCTTCGAAAGCATCCGCCAGTTCCGTGGTGCCCAGGGCAGGCAGGTGAGCACTGCGGTCACCCAGACCAAGAAAGAACTGCGCCAGAATGGCGCCTGAATTGCCGCGAGCACCATCCAAGGCGGCATCGGCTACGCGCGTCAATAGTTCGCCGGCGTGCGTGATGTCGCTGCGGTCGATTTGCGTGAACACGGCATGCAGGGTGAGTGCCATGTTGGTACCGGTGTCGCCATCCGCGACGGGAAATACGTTGATCTTATTAAGGTGCTCCTGCTGTCGCATGAGGCGACGGATGCCCGTACGCAGTGCCGCAGCCAGTTGTGCGCCATTCAGCATGACCGGCGCCTGTGGCGACATCAGTAAACTGCTCAAGGTGAATAACCTCTGCTCATCGTCTGGCTAGTTGCGCGGCAACAAGAAACGTTGACCGCGGTAGCGCAGGATGGCGCCCTCTTCGGTCACTTGCTCCACCAATGGCCCTTCGATCAAGGTGGCGCCGTCGCGGGCGGTCCGCCCGTTGATGGTGATGAAGCTACGACCCGTGGGCCCGTCAAAATAGTGTAGCGACACTTCCAGCGCTGGCCAGCCTGCGCTGACCGTGGCGGGTAAGGCGGCGAGTGTTGGCAGAGCGGCTGCCGTGACGGGGGCGGCGGCCAGTGGTAGCGCTGGTTTTTTCTCCGCAGCGACCGCGTCAGCCACTCGCTCCGCCAGGGTGGGTGCTGACGGAACCTCCTCTGGATCTACCGGCACCGGAAACTGCGCCGGTGGCAGGTCGGGGGTGCGTCTGGTCCCGCTGCGCGGAGCAGGGGAACCTTGGGCGCCTGGCACATCACTGTTGGCCAGTGTCTTGAGATTCTGCAGTGTGCGTTGCCCTCCAGTGATGGAGGGCGGAGTGACGGTGGGCGTAGTGGGCCGCAGCACCAGCCATAACAAGACCGCTATATTGGCGGCCAGCAGCCCGGCGACGACTAGAATCCACACCGGCGTACGGCTGCTACGTCGACGGTGTGGCGTTTCCGTCAGTCGCGCTTCGCTGTCACGGAGGCGATCACTTTCACTCTTGCGCAAGGCATCGAGGATGATCGACATCAGCGTTCTCCGGCAGTGGTACGCAGCGCGCGGTTCGGCAGGCCGTTCAGGAGCGGGACATCCTGTGTGCTCGCCACGGCATCCAGCACCATCTGCGTGCGCATACCAGCGATCCCATCGCTGGTGAGATGATGTTGTCGTTGGAATGCTTGAACATCACGCACCATCGCGGCATCGTAGCGGTCCGTGAGCGGCTGGCGGTCGGTGTGCCCCGCTGCCTGACGCAGTAATTCTTGCAGACTGCGCACTTCGGCGCCACGCATTCCCTGACTGAGCGTACGCACGGGTTGGAAGGCCGGTCGCCACAGCAGCAGCGCCTGCCCAAACCAGTGACGTTCGAGGTCGGGCAGGCTGACGGTGATGCCGGCGGTGTTGCTGCCCAGCGCCAGCTGGGCCTGACCGGCAGCGACCGCGAGCAGCAGCACTTGATGTTCGTTACCCGCGGCGTCGGCCAGCGACAGCACGGCCGGTCGATTCAGTTGCATCAGTTGGACCCAGCTGTCGGTCAGCGTGGCGCACTCCAATCCACCGCTGCTGGCTTGTGGACACGGCGCTCCTTGCAGCGGGTCGTAGCGCAGGCCCCAGCGGGTAAACAAGCGCGTCATGGCCGTGTCCGTGCCGGTTTCTGCTGCATGGGCCGCGAGCAAGCTGGTCACGGAGGGCAGTGAAGCGGCTGCTGCGTTGTCGGTGGCCGTATTGGGCAGGTTATCGACCGCGGCGGCGTCAGTAGCGCCGGTGGTGGTCAGCGGGCGTGCCGTGGCGGTGGATAGATTTGACGCGGCATGCGTGGCGGGGTTGGCGGCGGGGCGCAGGCCAGACCAGAGGGCGAGTGCCACGAGTGCGGTTGCCACCACCGCACCCACCACGGCGGCCCAGGGCACCCACGCGGGCACCACGCGCCGGCCATAGACCTCACTGGCCGCGACGCGTACGAGTGCCGGTTCTACGCGGTGCTGCTCTTGTGTGAACGCCGCCAGCAGAGCGCGGTCGCACAAGACATTGATGACCCGTGGTGTGCCACGGGCCAGGCGGTGGATTTCATGCAGAGCCGCGGTGGTAAACAGTGGCCCGATACCACCGGCCACTTTCAGGCGATGGCGTACATAGGCGCAGGTTTCCTCGCGCAGCAGCGGCTCGAGATGGTAGCGGCCAGTGATGCGCTGGGCCAGCTGGCGCAGGTCGGTCCGTGCCAGCAGCTCGCGGAGCTCCGGCTGCCCGATCAGGATAATCTGCAGCAACTTCGTGGTCGCGGTTTCAAGGTTGGTGAGCAGTCGCACCTGTTCGAGCACCTCGGGCGACAACTGCTGCGCTTCATCGACAATCACTACCACGCGACGCCCCAGTGCGTGCTGCGCCAGCAGGTAGTCGTTCAGCCGGTCGACCAGGTATTTGATGCTGCTGCGCGCCGTGTCCGACAACGACAGCCGCAGCTCGTCACAGATGCTCTGCAGGAACTCCAGTGGCGAGACCCGCGGGTTGAGAATGAGCGCAATGTCCGCGTTCTCGGGTACTTGGGCCAGCAGACTGCGCACCACCGTGGTCTTGCCGGTCCCCACTTCGCCGGTCAGTTGAATGAAGCCACCGGAATGGGTGATGCCGTAAACCAGATGGGCCAGCGCCTCCGCATGCCGGTCACTCAGGTACAGGTACCTGGGATCGGGGGTGATGGCGAAAGGCTTTTCGGTCAGCCCAAAGAACGACGTGTACATAGACTGAATGATAGCGCCCGGGGGGCGACGCTGCGGGCCTAGTAGCGCCAACTCCTGACGTCCGCCCCAGCCGGCGCCGTCTGGAGCATCCGTTCTACTGCCCAGGGCAGTACCATTTGGGGGTAACGTAGACGCGAATAGGCGTTCGGGCGGGTGTGGTCGCCGTTCCAACAGTGCTCGTCACGGTCGCCGTAGTCGACCACGGCTTCGGACGCCGGCTCTGCCTGGCGCAGGAACCGCTCCACGCCGTACACCGCGTTGTTGAGATAGTAGTTGTCCATGTCACCCACATACAGTCGCAGCTTGCCGCGTAGCTTCGGCCCGAGGGTCGGCCAGTCGCGCTGTAAAATATGCGCCAGATCAAAGTGTTCACGCCAGAAGGCCACGGTCACCGGGTCAATTTCGCCGGTGAGCTTGTCCCAGACGCGTCGCGGGTAGCCATCGGCGCCCGGGGGTGAATACACGCTCTCCCAGACATCGAATTGGTCACCGGAACGGCCATGGCTGCCCAGTGCCAGCTCCCAGTGGTTATTTTCTTCCATGGTCGTGTCGATATGCCCAAGCCAGTTCCGATGCGCCGGCCGTGGCGTGCGCTTAAAGCGGTTTGGCATGAAGTAGGCGTTTTGGTCATGGTAAAGATCCACCGTCATGTAGTGGTGAAAGTCGATGGGGTCCGGGCAGGCGACCCAAGCGCCGTTATAGTCGTCGGGGTAGAACATCTGCACCGCCAGCGCCTCCCAGCCCCCGGTGCTGCCGCCGAACACGAAGCGCGACCAGCCTTGTGCCAGTCCGCGGTAGCGGCGCTCAATTTCAGGTAGCAGCTCGTACTGAATGGCATCACCATACGGCCCGTTGTTAGCCGAGTTGACGGCGTAAGAGTCGTCGTAATACGGCGTCGGGTGCTGAATCTCGATCATCAGCACGCGCGGAAAGCCGGGGCTGGTCCAGGCTTGGAACAGCTCCCACCCCAGTTGCTGCTCAATACGGTTATAGCCTTCGAGCTGAAAACGCTGGCTGTATTCCGGTTGGAGGTGCGGATCTGGCGGCGTTTCGCGCCAATCGCCAGGACCTTCCGGGAAATGTCCGTGGTTGATCACCAGCGGGTAATGTGCGTCAGGATGTGCGTTGAATCCCCAGGGAAGGGTGACGAATGCGGCGAGAAAAATATCGCGCCCCCAAAACTTGGAGAGCTGCTCACTGCGGATACGCACATATTTAACGTAGGGAGTTTCGACAAAAGGCGCTATCGCTGGCAGCTCTTCAGTCAGCGCGAGCTTCACCACGCCGTGTTGCGCACCATCGATTTGCAGCAGCAGCGGTTTTGAATACAGGTTGCCGGGCTTGCTCTGCCAGTGCTGGCCCTCACCGCGGTCAGGTGCCAGTTCGAGTACGCGACCATCTGCCAGATGAAAGGTCTCGTAGCGGTTGAGTAACGCCTGTACCCGGTATTTTCCGGCGGGCAGATCGCGCAGAGATTGCATCGGAAAGCCGAAGGTCCGCGCGTCAATACGCCGCACCTGTCCTGGTTGCCAGCTAGCCACGTCCACCCCAAAAAAAGGAATGGCAGCGGCATCCCAAGCCACCAGCTCGCGCGGTTCCTTGGCCGGAGCCGCGTCTGCAGGCGCGAGGATCAGCAGCAACCTGCCGGTTTGCTTGCCACCGGCATAGTCTGCCGGCAGCGTGACGCTGAACACTGGCGTGGCACTGGCGAAGCTGCTGCACAACAGCAGCAGCGCACTGATTAAGGGACGGCATAACCTGCGGGTCATCGGGCACTCCTGTGGGCCGATGGGCCCGTAGCGGCTAGTGCCGAGTATGCCTCTTGATCCATGGATCTGCGAAGTGCGGAACCCACTTCGCAGATTGGGGCGGTGCCTTACGGTGTCGTCAGCTTTCTGGCGGCCGCGGCACTGATGGCGGCACGTGCCTGAATCAGCGCGGCATCAGTCGTCATTTTGTTGCAGTTGCTGTTGTCCATGCGGGTGAGTGGATAGGTTTTATCTAGCTGGTCACAGGCGGCGCGCGCAGTTTCCTTCACGCGAGTCTGCAACATGGCGGCGCCGCTGGCAGAGACCAGATCCAGATCTGCGTAGCTGACTTGGCGGGTGAGCGTAATGACTTCCATCGGAAAGCCCGAGTTCGTACGGGATTCGGGGACGCGGGTGATGCGGTCAGCGGAAACGGTGACCTCTGTGATGGGGTCAGTTGCTAAGGCCTGGCTAGTGATGGAACCTGCCAGCACCAGCAGAGTGGTGGTGGCCGCGAGTCTGCGGAATGAGTGTGCGTTCATGAGCCTGCTCCAAAATCGCGGATGTCCGCGCCATACAAAAGAAATGAGTCTTGCCGCTAACGTGGTTATCTCAAAGTGTTGCGGTAGGTAAAAGACTAGGCGCTCACTCGCCAGAAGGCATGAGCGCTTTTACCTAAGGAGAATCCCGTACCGCGTTTGGCGATGGCGCAGCGGCGTGACCGTGGCCGGCGGATGCTGGTTAGTGGCTAGTTCTTGCGTCGCAGATCGGTGAAGCCGTCGGCGCGTTCAGTGGCACGGTCTAGCGTGTTGCCGCGGCGCACTGCCGCCTGGCCAAATTTGGCGCGAATCGCGTCGACGACGTGGTCGGTGGAGTCGCGCGCCGGTTCGCTACTCTTGAGGTCCTGGTGACTGGCGGTTGCGAACAAGTCCAGTTGTTGATCCGGAGCGAGTGAGCCGAGCCCGACGCCTAGCAGCCGGACAGCCGGATGCCCAGCCTCACGGTGCCAGTGGTCGAACAACGCGCATGCCTGCTGCAATACGCACTGGGTGTCGCTGGTCGGTGGCGTTAACGCGCGTTGTCGGGTGAAGGTCTGGAAATCTGCCTGCCGCAACTTCACGGTCACCGTGCCGGCCTTCCAGCCTTTAGCCCGCAAGCGGCTGCAGGCACGGTCGCTCAGCGCCGTCATCGCTGCCAGCAAAGCGGTGGGGTCCTTGAGGTCGTGGTCGAAGGTTTCCTCGGCGCTAATCTGCAGCTCTTGCCATTCAGGCACCACCGGGCGGGTGTCTTCACCGGCGGCGCGTGCTCGAAGCTGTGCCGCGGACCGTCCGAACAAGGCCTGTAGTTGCGAGTCACTGGCCAGTCGCAGGTCCCGAAAAGTGTGCAGGCCGGCGGCTTGTACTTTCTGCAGCGTCTTCGGTCCCACGCCCCACAGCTTGCCTGCCGGCAAGGGGTCTAAAACGGCACAGATGTCCGACGCTTGAACCACGGTCAGACCATCGGGCTTGTTGAGATCGCTGGCAATCTTCGCTACCAGCTTGTTGGAGGCTACCCCCACTGAAGCCGTCAGGCCGGTGCTGTCAAAGATGCGTTGCTTCAAAAAACGAGCGATCGTGATTTCGTCACCGAACAGCGAGCGGCTGTCCGTGACATCGAGGAAGGCTTCGTCGAGTGATAACCCCTCGACGAGTGGCGTGACTTCGTGGAACACCTTGAAGACCTGACGCGAAGCTGCTTTGTAGCAATCCATCCGTGGCCGCACCACGATCAGCTCGGGACAGCGCTGCCGGGCTTCGCGTATGGGCATGGCACTGCGTACCCCATAGGCGCGCACCGCATAGCTGGCAGCGGCCACCACGCCACGTCGTCCGTCGCCACCGACCACCACCGGTTTGCCGACGAGCGCCGGGTTGTCCCGAATCTCGACCGAGGCGAAGAACGCGTCCATGTCCACATGCAGGATGGCGCGCACTAGAGGGGGTGGCTGGCTCAGACTGGGATCGACGCGCCGTTCACCAGCCGCGCATCCTCGCTACACAGAAACAGGATGACCCGTGCGATATCCGCTGGCTGCGCCCAGTGTGCGTGGTTTGCCTTAGGCATGGCAGCCCGATTCGCCGGGGTGTCGATGAGACTCGGCAGAATAGAGTTGGCGCGTACGCCGGTGCCCTTGAGGCTGGCGGCCACGGAATCCATCATCGCTACTGCAGCCGCTTTCGACGCGACATACTCGGCGGCAGCGCCGACGTGCTGCAGGGCCGACAAGGCGGCGACGTTGACGATGGCACCTTGCCCCTGCTGCAGCATGAGAGGCACCACGGCCCGCACCAGTGCGTAGCCCGAGCGTAGATTCAGCGCCAGCATTTGCTCCAGCGCGTCCGCCGGCATTTCCCAAGGTGGTGCGCCGGCGGCGTAACCCCCCACGGTATTCACGAGGCAGTCGAGACGCCCGTGACGGTCTTTCACGGCGGTCAGGAAATCTCCGAGCGCCGTGGTCTCGAGCACATTTAACCGGTGGCCTTCAAGGCGCACACTCTGTTCCAGTGCGGCCTCTTGCAGCACCAACCATTCCTGGGGGTTGCGATAAGTCACCAGCACCGTGGCGCCGGCGGCCAGAAAGGCGAGGGTGACCGCCTGGCCAAGACTTCCCGTGCCGCCGGTGACAACAACGACTTGCCCGGAAAAACGGTTTTGCATGATGATGGCCTGCGGTGATGCCAGAGGAAGAAGCAGTGGCGAGCCACATTCTAGACCCGCCGCCAGACTCTTGGAACTCTATGCCTTCTCGTCCTGCCAGCGCTTCTTCCACCACGTTCGCGCGTGCCTTGATGATGTTGGCAGCGGCGGGTTGTGGTGCTGCCATGGCGCTGCAGGCACGCATTAATGGCCAACTCGGGCGGGAGCTGGGTGACGGCGTCCTTACGGCGGTCCTCTCCTTTGGGAGTGGGTGGTGCATTTTGAGTATTGCGCTGGCCCTGCAGCCGGGTGGACGGCAGGGGTTGAGGCGGGTGCGTCAGGCGTTGCGCTTGGGCATGCCTTGGTGGTCTGTCGGTGGTGGCGTTGCCGGCGCATTACTGGTGCTTTCGCAGGGCTTGGCCGCGGCTGGATTGGGGGTTGCGCTGTTTACCGTGGCGGTGGTCTGTGGGCAGACCATCAGCGGTTTGTGGGTGGATCTGCGTGGCATCGGGGCGGCGGTGGCCCAGCCCGTGTCGGCGACGCGGCTGTGGGGCTCGGGGCTCGCACTGGTGGCGGTGTCGGTGGCGGTGTCGGCGCAATTCAACAGCACCGTGCCCGTGTGGCTCCTGCTGCTGCCATTTCTAAGCGGACTGGCCATTGCTTGGCAGCAGGCGCTTAACGCACAGGTGCGCTTTGTGGCCGGGTCGGTATTGGCGGCCACGTTTATTAATTTCACGGTGGGCCTCACGGTGTTGCTGGGCGTGTGGCTGGCGCGTTTGCCGGTGACGGGGTGGCCACAGAGTCTGCCGGATCCTCTGTGGTTATATCTGGGCGGCCCGATGGGGATGGTGTTCATCGCCGTGGCTACCCTCATCGTGCGGCAGACCGGCGTGTTGCTGTACGGCCTCGCCGCGGTGGCTGGGCAGTTATTGGTTTCACTGATCCTCGACTTGCTGCTGCCCCTGGCCGCCCGCCCGGTGGCGATGACCACGGTGGTGGGAACGATTGGGGCCTTTATCGCCGTGGGCATTGCAGCATTGCCCACGCGCACGGCGCGCTAAAAGGGGCGAATGCCGCTGCAGGGGCCCCTGCGTTCGATCGTAGATAGGCGTCAGCCAAGCTGTGGATGCGTGGCGGAAAAATTCGCCGCCGTAGCGCCGGCGCCCAGTTCATGGGGGGCGAAATCATCGACATGCACGATCTCCATCACCTTGCGATCGTATTCCCGCAGCCAGGCAGCTTCTTCGGCGGTCAGTAGGCCTGTGGCGGCGGCCTGATCGATCTGGCTGGGCAGCTCGAGTGCGGTGATGCTGCCGGTTTTCACGCCCTCAACGCGCAGACGGCGCTCGAGTAGCTCGGCTTGGTCAGCCATTTCCAGCACTTCTTGCAGGAGTCCGAGCGGATTTCCGGGTTCAACGGTGCGGTAAATGCCAGCACAGAGGCGGTCCCGCGCTGCACCTGGACGCAGGATAAGATCGACGATAGCGCGGCCCTGACGGTCACTGGGTGCGAAATAGGTGAGCCCGCGTGGAAAGATGAGCGCGCGCATCAGTAACGCCAGCCAGCGCACGGGGAAGTTGCGCAGGAACAGATGCAATTGCTCCTGCGCTTTGTATAACAGGCTACGACAAGCCCAGTCGATGATGGCCTCGTCTTCTGCCGGGCGGCCCTGGTTGTCGTGATGCTTGAGTACCATCGAGGCCAAATACATGCAGGACAGCACATCACCCAGACGCGCAGAGAGGTTTTCTTTTTTCTTCAAGTAGCCGCCAAGCGCCAACATGGCGACATCGCTGGCGAAGGCAAAAGAGGCGCTGAAGCGGTTGATATGCTGAAAGTAGCGTGTGGTAGCGCCGTGCGCTGGCACACGCGTGAAACGGGCCAGGGTCAGCGCCATCACCAGTGAACGGACGGCATTGGACAGCGTGAAGCCGATATGGCCAAACAACGCGGCATCAAAGGCTTTGAGTCCACGTGCGCGGTCGATGTCGCGCGCGCTTTCCATTTCTTTCAGCACCCAGGGATGGCAGCGGATGGCGCCTTGACCGAAGATGATGAGGCTGCGGGTGAGGATATTGGCGCCCTCCACGGTGATGGCCACGGGCACTACCTGGTAGCCGCGGGCCAAGAAGTTGCGTGGGCCGAGACAGATGCCTTTGCCGCCGTGCACATCCATCACGTCGTTGGCCACGGTACGCCCCATCTCGGTGAGGTGATATTTGAGCATCGCGGAAGGCACGGAAGGTTTTTCACCACCGTCGATAGCGCCAGCAGTCACGGAGCGCGCGGCATCCATGATGTAAGTGTTCCCGGCGATACGTGCCAGTACATGCTCGACTCCCTCAAAGCGTCCGACCGGGGTATTGAACTGGCGGCGGATGCGCCCGTAGGCACCGGCAGCGAACGAGGCACTCTTGGCGCCGCCGGTCGCGTTCGATGGCAGCGAGATGCAGCGCCCCACCGACAGTTGCTCGACGAGCATGCGCCAGCCTTGGCCGATGGTGGCTGGTCCGCCGATGATGTAGTCGAGTGGAACGAACACCTCTGCACCGTGGATCGGACCATTTTGAAACGGCACGTTCAACGGAAAGTGCCGGCGACCGATACGGATGCCCGCGGTCTTGCGTGGGATGAGCGCCACGGTGATACCGCGGTCACGCTCGGCACTGAGTAGTTGCTCGGGGTCAAACAGACGAAAGGCCAGCCCGATCACGGTGGCGATGGGCGCCAGTGTGATGTAGCGCTTGGAGAAGTTGAGCCGCAAGCCAATGATTTCGCGGCCTTCCCACTGGCCACGACAGACCACGCCGGTGTCTGGCAGCGACGCTGCATCCGAACCCGCTCGGGGTCCGGTGAGGGCGAAACAGGGGACTTCGCGTCCATCGGCTAGGCGTGGCAGGTAGTAGTCGCGTTGTGCTGGCGTGCCGTAATGCAGGAGCAGTTCGGCCGGTCCGAGGGAATTTGGCACCGCGACAGTCGAGCCCAGCATGCCGCTGCGGCTGGCCAGTTTCACCAGCACACAGCTGTGTGCGTAAGCACTGAACCCCAGCCCGCCGTAGGTCTTGGGGATGATCATGGCAAAGAAGCCCTGGGTCTTTAGAAAGTCCCAGACTTCCTTCGGCAAGTCGCCAAGCACATGGGTGGCCTGCCAGTCATCGTGCAGGCGGCACAGTGTTTCGCAGGGGCCGTCGAGGAAGGCCTGCTCTGCGGTGCTTAACTGCGGCGTTGGCGCGCGCAGGAGCTGCGACCAGTCCGGGTTGCCTGAAAACAGCTGGCCGTCCCACCACACCGTGCCTGCCTCGAGCGCTTCACGCTCGGTGTTGCTCATGGTCGGTAGCAGACGTTGGTAGAGCCGCAGGAACGGACGGCTGAGGCAGGTGACGCGCACCGCGCCGAGGTTCAGCAAGACCAGAGCGATGAAGGTGGCGCTGGCCAAGGCGTGTAGCAGTACGCCGCCGTGGCCCCACACGGACCAGGCCAAGCCCCAACCCCCGAGGACCAGCGTGGCGGTGGCCAGACTGCGGCGCTGGTAGGCCAGTACCAACAGCAGCGCGAGTAGCGAGAGCAACCAGAGGATGGGAAACCGCATGTGCAAACCCCGATCGGCAAGTGACCCGGCGAGATGCCTGAGATCGACTATAACCGCGACTAGGGGTTGGCGTATTGCCGTCAGGAGCGCCGCCCACCGGCCGCGCCTTGAGCGCGCGGGTAGGCACCAGCTGACTCGCGAAGGAAGTTCGCGAGTCAGTGCCGGTGGCAGCGAGGGGCGTTACAGCAGGTCTTTGACGCCGTCGCGCTCTTCCAGCAATTCCTGATGGGTAGCGTCCATCTTGGCGCGGCTGAAAGCGTCTACTGGCAGGCCCTGCACGATGGTGTACTGCCCATTCTTGCAAGTAACGGGGTAGGAGTAGATGACGCCCGGCGCAATGCCGTAGCTGCCATCCGAGGGAACCCCCATCGACACCCAGTCACCCTCGGCCGTGCCGGTCATCCAAGTGCGCACATGGTCCATGGCCGCCGAAGCGGCCGAGGCCGCCGACGAGGCGCCACGCGCCTTGATGATGGCCGCGCCGCGCTGTTGCACGGTGGGAATGAAGGTCTCGCGGGTCCAAGCATCGTCCACCAGCGAGGTGGCTGCTGCGCCGCGCACGGTGGCTTGCGACAGGTCGGGATACTGCGTGGCGCTGTGGTTGCCCCAGATGGTCATGCGACGCAGGTCGTTCACGTGGCTGCCGGTCTTTTCCGCCAACTGCGACAAAGCGCGGTTGTGGTCGAGGCGGGTCATGGCGGTGAAATTGGCGGCATTCAGCGACTTGGCATTTTGCTGGGCGATGAGTGCGTTGGTGTTGGCCGGGTTACCGACCACCAGTACGCGGATGTCGCGCGCAGCCACTTCGTCGAGTGCCTTGCCTTGCGCCGAGAAGATCTGCGCGTTGGCGAGCAGCAGATCCTTGCGCTCCATGCCCGGGCCGCGCGGGCGCGCGCCGACGAGCATGGCGACATCGCAGTCGCGGAAGGCGACGCGGGCATCGTCCGTGGCGACTACTTTGTTCAAGGTCGGGAAGGCGCAGTCGTTCAGTTCCATGACCACGCCCTGCAGGCCGGGCAGGGCCGGGGTGATCTCGAGCAGGTGGAGGTTGATCGGCTGGTCGGGGCCGAGCATGGCGCCCGAGGCGACGCGGAAGGCGAGGGCATAACCGATCTGACCGGCGGCGCCAGTGATGGCGACGGTAACGGGCTTCTTCATGGACGAGCAACTCCGTGGAACACAACTGCTGGAAAGGCGCGAATGGTAGCACCGCAGGGGAGCAGGTGATGGCTCGAACGGGTCGGCGGCCAGAATCCACCATAAAGTTCCGCCAAGGCTTGCGATCTCTGAAGTGTTATAGTTAACTACAACACCATGTATCTATATCAGTCATCACCGCACCGGTGCCTACCCCCGAGAATCTGACATGGACGCCTTGTGGAATGACAGCCAGCCGATCTACCGCCAACTGCGGGACCGTGTCGTGGCCATGATTCTCGAAGGCACGCTCAAGGAAGGCGATGCCTTGCCTTCAGTGCGCAGCGTGGCGGCGGACTTCCGTCTCAATCCGCTCACCGTGCTGAAAGGCTATCAGGCGCTGGTGGATGAGCAACTGGTCGAGAAGCGCCGTGGGCGGGGGATGTATGTCGCCGTCGGGGCCTTTAGTGGCTTGCTCAAGGACGAACGGCAGAAATTTCTGGACGACGAATGGCCGCGCGTGGCCGGCACGATTCAGCGCCTGGGCTTCAGCGCTGGCGAACTCTTGGCGCGGTTGCCGCCGACAACGCCTGACGAACCGACCAACGACTGATCTGACGCCAAGCTGGGAGAGTCTCCACGTGGGCACACTGATCGAAGCGCAGGGCCTGAGCAAAAGTTACGGTGCTGTCTGCGCGCTGGATAAGGTTTCGTTCAAGATCGAAGCAGGACAGATTGTCGGTTTGATCGGCCCGAACGGCGCTGGGAAGACCACGGTCCTGAAAGCCTTGCTCGGCTTAACGCCGTACACCGGCCATTTGCGCGTGGCGGGGCTCGATCCTTACCGGCAGCGCGAGGCACTGATGCAGGAAGTCTGCTTTATTGCCGATGTGGCCGTGCTGCCACGCTGGATCCGCGTCAATCAGGTGGTCGACTTCGTCGGTGGCGTGCACCCGCGGTTCCGCCCTGAACGCTGCCGTGAATTCCTTGCCCTCACCAGCATTCCGCCCCGAGCCCAGGTGAAGACACTCTCTAAGGGCATGGTCACGCAGCTGCATTTAGCGCTGGCGATGGCCATTGACGCGCGGCTGCTGGTGCTGGACGAACCCACTTTGGGCCTCGATATTCTGGCCAGAAAGGCGTTTTACGAGGCGCTCATTAACGACTATTTTGATGCCACGCGGACGGTGCTGGTGACGACGCATCAAGTGGAGGAAGTCGAGCACCTGCTGACGGATCTGCTCTTTATTAAGCGCGGACGTATCGTGCTTGATACGCCGATGGAGGCCCTGCCTGAGCGCTTTTCACAGCTGGTGGTGTTGCCGGAGCAGGCGGCCGCGGCGCGGGCGCTAGGGCCGCTGCACGAGCAGCAACGCTTTGGTCGTCATGTCTTTATCTTCGATGGGGTCGATCGCTTGCATCTTGCAGCGCTGGGCGAGGTGGGCACGCCCGGCGTTGCCGATTTGTTTGTGGCGACCATGACAGGAGCCACCGCATGAACACGCTCATTGCCAGCGGCAAAGCCTCGGTGGAAAGTCTGCGAACGCCACGCTGGAAAATCTTCGGCTGGTTGTTGCGACGTGAGCTCTGGGAACATCGTGGCGCCTGGATGGCGCCGGCCATCTGTGCCTGCATCGTGCTCTGCGGTGCTGCTTTCGGCAAATTCGAGTTCGGCCATGCATCGCTGGAGCATGGAGCAATGGGCGCCGGCAAGACGGCGGCGATGTCGTGGACACCCACAGCGGAGATGGCGCTGGTGGCGTTGCTGGGCATTGCCACGCCGTTTTATTTTGTGTTGTTGTTTACACAGTTTTTCTATGCGCTTTCGTCGCTGCATGAAGACCGCCGTGACCGCAGCCTGCTGTTTTGGAAAAGCCTGCCGGTCAGCGATCTGGAAACCGTGTTGTCCAAACTCGTGCTGGCGGTGCTGGTGTTGCCGTTGGTGGCGGTGGGCTTTGCCTTGGCTACCCAGCTGGCCGTGGCGGTCGTCGGCGCCGTGCGGGCTGACACCCTCGCCGTACAGTTCGCGGCCCATTCATCACTACCCGCCGCACAGTTGGCGCAGCAATTCCTCGCCGTGCTGGCAGACCCGCGTCTGTGGCTGAGTACGCTGCTATTGATGGCGCAGGTCACGGTAGCCTTTGCGCTGTGGACGCTGCCATTGGCGGGTTGGGGTTTGTTGGTGTCGGCGGCTGCGCCGCGCTCGCCGGTCGTGTTTGCCATTCTGGTGCCGGCGGGGTTCAGTTTGGCGGAAGGGCTGCTGCTGCAAAGCCACTGGCTGGCGTCACGCCTCGCCGCAC
Organism: Gammaproteobacteria bacterium; assembly: GCA_947469285.1. Lineage (GTDB taxonomy): Bacteria > Pseudomonadota > Gammaproteobacteria > Steroidobacterales > Steroidobacteraceae > CAIOHZ01. The sequence continues at coordinate 85,916 of CANIOW010000004.1, read as the reverse complement.
ATGCCTGGGGTGCCTTGGGTGGCCTGGTCGATGCGCTGCGCACCAACGCGCGGGAAGGGGAGCTGGTGTCCGGTTCTTCAGCCCTGTGGTCGGCGGTGACGCAAGGGGCGTGCCTGTTTGCCGGCGCCGAGCTGTGGCTGGGGGTGCTGGTTGGCTTGCTGTTCACGGCGGCGGCGGTCTGGGCGCGCCGTTACCGTGACGAGAACACCTAAAGCGCCGGTGGTCAGCCGCACGGTCCGTGGTTCGCGCACCTGTTAGCATCACGCTAGGTTGGGTTTAAGGAGAGCCTGTTGCTCCGCGCGGAAGCTTCACCGGAAGGTCTGACGTTGTGGCTGGAAGGCCCTTGGCATGCGCCCACGGCCGCGGCCGCGGAAGCGGCGCTGGCGGGCGTTGAGCTGTCAGCGGCGCGCAGCATGACCCTGCAAGTGAACGTGAGCGGCCCGCTGGACCTTGCGGCGGGAAGCCTGTTGCGGGCGTTTGAACAGCGGTGTGTAGCGGCAGGGCTGGCCGTGACCTGGCAGCCACAGCGACCTGCGGCGCTGTTGATCGTCGATCGCTATTCGCCGGCGGCGGGCGCCGTGGTCCGTGGCGAGATCGACCGGCCACAAATAGCGGCCTCACGACTGACCCGTTGGTGTGTGGCGCCAGCGGACCGGTTGGGCCGTCGCCTGCTGCATGCCTTCAACGGCGGCCGCGAAGGCTTGGTGCTGCTCGGTCGCGTGGTGTCGGTACTCGGTCGTGGCCTGCTCCAGCCACAGCGGCTGCGGGGTATTTCAGTCGCGCGGCACCTCTACGAAACCGGCGTGCAGGCCATCCCGATTGTCGCGCTCATTGCTTTCCTCATTGCCGTGATCGTGGCGTACATCGGCGCGCAGCAATTGCGCAATTTCGGCGGCGAGATTTACGTGGTAGATCTGGTCACCCTGTCAGTGTTGCGGGAACTGGGCGTGCTGCTCACGGCGATTATCGTCGCCGGCCGGTCGGGCAGCGCTTTTGCGGCAGAGATCGGCGCGATGAAACTGAATGAGGAAGTGGATGCGCTGGAGGCGATGGGCCTCGACCCGGTCGAGGTGTTGGTGTTGCCGCGCGTGCTGGCGCTGGTGATCGCGTTGCCGCTGCTCACGGTCATCGCGGACTTCATGGGTCTGGCGGGCGGCGCGGTGCTCTCTTGGTCGTTGGTCGATATTCCGTTCAACCAGTATCTGGTGCGCATGGATGACAGCATTGCTAGCACCACTTTCTGGGCTGGCGTGGTCAAGGCGCCGGTGTTTGCTTGCCTCATTGCGGTCATTGGCACGCTGCGCGGGCTGCAGGTGCGGGGCTCGTCGCGGGAGCTGGGTCGACTCACTACGGTGGCAGTGGTGCAGGGCATCTTCATGATCATTCTGGTGGATGCGTTGTTTGCGGTGTTGTTTTTGGAGATTGATTTTTGAGCGGCCTGCTGGTCAATCCGCCGGTCATCACGGCGCGGGGCATCGTTAACCGCTTTGGTACGCAGCTGGTGCACGATGGCGTGGACCTCGATGTCTATCCTGGCGAGGTGTTTGGGATTGTCGGCGGTTCTGGTAGCGGTAAGTCGGTGTTGTTGCGAACACTACTGGGGCTGCAATGGCCGCGTGCCGGTGAGGTGTGGATCGACGGTCAGCCAGTGGTGGTGGAGGGCGACAAACAGGCCATTACCCCCCGTGCCGTCAAACAGCGCTATGGCGTTACCTTCCAGCATGGTGCGCTGTTCAGTTCGCTGACGGTGCGGCAGAACGTGGAAGTGCCGATGCTGGAGCATCTCGGTCTGTCAGCCGAAGCGCGCGAGCGGCTGGCGGAGTTGCGCCTGCGACTGGTGGGGCTCGACAGTGAGGCAGGGGCGAAGTATCCAGCCCAGCTGTCGGGCGGCATGGTCAAACGTGCCGCGCTGGCCCGGGCGCTGGCGCTGGACCCGCCCTTGCTGTTTCTGGATGAGCCTACCTCGGGGCTCGACCCCATCGCTGCCTCGGGGTTCGATACGTTGCTGCTAGAGTTGCAGCAACAATTGGGCTTGACCGTGGTGATGATCACACACGACCTGGATACGCTGTTTCGCACCTGTAATCGGCTCGGGGTGCTGGTGGAACGCAAGATGGTGAGCGGGACGGTGGAGGAGATTCTGGCGAACCCGCACCCGTGGATTCAGGAATACTTCGGAGGGCCGCGCGGGCGCGCGGCGCTCGCAGGCAGTGGCCGGCCGGCATTGATGGCGCGGTCGGGGGAGAGTAGCAATGGACCGTGAAGCGAACTACGCTGCGGTGGGCTTCTTCGTGGTGCTGGTGGCGGCGTTCGCGGTGGCCTTCGTGCTCTGGTATTCAGATTCGGGCGACCGCCGCGAATATCAGCGTTATGAGGTGTACTTCAGCGGCACCGTCAGCGGGCTGAGCGAAGGCAGCGCGGTGCGCTACCTGGGCGTCAACGTGGGCCGGGTGGTACGCATCCGCCTAGATCCGCGCAACGGGGAACGCGTGCTGGTACTCGCCGATGTCGACGCCACCACCCCTGTCGATAGCAAGACCGTGGCACGCCTGAGCTTTCAGGGCATTACCGGGGTGTTGTTCATCGACCTGGCGCACGATGATGGCCGTGCCGCGATGGCGCCGGAGGTGGCCTCGCAGCAGTATCCGGTCATCCGCAGCGTGCAGAGCGATTTCGATGCCTTCGTCAGCGGTTTGCCCGGGCTGGTGGCGCAGGCCACGGCGACCACCACGCGCCTGAACCGCTTGTTGGCCGATGACAACCTGCGGGCGGTGAACCAGACGCTGCAGAATATTGCACTGGCCAGCCGCACGCTGCCCGCGACGGCTGCCGATGCGGCCGCACTGATGCAAGACCTGCGTGCCACGGCGGTAGAGGTGCATGACGCGGCGGCCAGCATTGCCTTGTTGGTCAAGCGCGCGGGCCCGCATCTGGAGGATGCCTCGGAACAGGTGCAACTCACGGCCGCCAATCTGGCGCGGACCACGGCCCGTCTTGACCGGTTTCTGGCTGAGCATGAGGATGACTTGTCGCGGTTCACCGGCCAAGGCTTGGCGGAACTGGAGGCACTGCTGCGCGAGAGTCGTTCGGCAGCGCGCGAATTCAGGCAGTTGTCGAAAACATTGAATGATGATCCGTCGCGGCTGTTATATGCGCCGGCGCCGGCAGGCTTGGAGGTGCCACGATGAATATCCACCGCGTCGTCATGAATCCAAGGCAGGCCGTGCGTGGTGCCAGCCTGGCGGGCCTGCTACTGCTGGCGGGGTGTTTGCCCGACTTCCAGGCCCGGGAACCGGTGCCCGACACCTTTCTGCTGGTCGCAGCGCCATTGGCGGGGGCGGCCAAAGAGCCACCAGCTACCGCGGGTGGCAGCATCACCTTGCGCCTGCCGACCGTCCGGGGTGGCTGGGAAGGGACCCGCGTACCAGTGCGGTTAGCCGATGGTCGGTTGGAACATATCGCTGAAGCGCGCTGGGCGCGTCCGGTGGATGAAGGTCTCGCCGCGGTGCTGACCGACACCTTGCGTGCCCACGGGGTGTTCACGGCGGTGCTCTCTGACCTGTCGCCATTTCCCGGGCGTTGGGTGCTGGAAGTGGAGGTGCATGAGTTCAGTGCGGTCTACACCAGCCCGGACCAGCCACCGACGGTGCAGGTGGCGCTCAGCGGTACCTTGGGGCGTGGACGCGACCGCACCGTGCTGGGGACTGTCGCTGGCACAGCTGAGGTGGATGCGCGCTACAACAGCCGCACGGCGATTGCTGCGGCCTTCAATTTAGCGGTACAAACGGCGGTGGCTGCGGTCACCGCGGACGCCGAGCGTCTGGCACGTGCGGATGTCGCGGTGCGCTGAGTGAGGGCTTCAGCCACGCTGGCCGATGAGCGCCTCTACATGCCGCTCGAAGTCCTGTAGGTCGGGTAAGGAGCGGCAACGGGTCGGCAGCGCGTGCGCAGGGAATTGCCGCAAGCCGGCACCGCCGATCCACAAGTCCACCGCCGCTGGCAGTCGTGCGGCCACGTCGCACAGTTCCCGCAGAGGGGGGGCTGGGTCCGCCTGCAGCGCAAAGCTGAGGCCCACCACCGCCGCGCCGATCTTGTCAGCCAGTAGCGCGATGTCCGCCGCCGGCAAGTCCGGACCGAGATATTGGCAGCGCAGGCCGTGGCTAGCGCCGATGAGTGCGCACAGCAAAATCCCCAGCTCATGGCGTTCGTTGGCGACGGTGGTGAGCAGGATGGTCGGGCCATCGGCAACGCGGTTATAGGTGTCGAGGACGCTAGACACCTGTTTGCGGATGGCGCTGGTGATGAGGCGTTCTTGGCCAATGGTGAACGTGCCAGCCTGCCAGCGCTCACCGACCACCACCAGCAGTGGTGAGAGGACCTGGTTGACCACTTCGTGGACCGGCAGCAAGGCCAGCGCCATGGCAATCGCCTGGTCACATTGGTCCGGTGCATACGCTTCGGCAGCAGCGATGATTTGTCCGGCAAAATTCCGGGAGGCGGCGCGCAGTGCGCCACCGGGCTCTGGTGTTGGCAGCAGATGGCCCAGTTCCGCCTCGGACAGCCGCGACAGCTTGCTGATGGCATGCCCGGCGCCAGTCGCTTCGCGCAGCTTACGCAGGCGGATGACGTCTTCGGGGCGGTAAGAACGACGCCCGTTAGCATCGCGGTCCGGGGTCACAATGTTGTAGCGACGTTCCCAAGCACGGAGGGTTTCAATGGACAGCCCGGTGGCCTGAGATACGGCCTTGATCGAGTACATGGGGGGCGCCTTTTAAAACTGGCCCCCATTGTTGTCCGTGTTTTGTCCAATATCAAGCTATACAAAAGCTTGTCAGTTTCGGGCGGTACCGGTCAGTGCGCGGATTGTGCCTGCTCGAGGTGCTCTGAGGCCTCCAGCCACGTGTTTTCCAGCGCGGTCAGGCGCTGTTTGAGCGCCGTTTGCTCGGCCAGTAACCGGGTCAGATCGCCTTTGCGGGCCGGCTGGTAGAGCGTCTCATCGGCCAGCAGGGTTTCTAGCCGGCGGGTGTCGGTGGCTGCCTGCTCCAGGCCTTGTTCTGCCCGGTTCACGGCTTGCCGCAAAGGGGCCAATTGTTGGCGCCGTTCGGCCTCCATGCGCTTGCGTTGCTGGCGCTGCTCGGTGGACTCGGTGCGCGGGGTCGCGTCAGCCAAGCTGGTCGGCGGTTCGGTGTTGGTAACGGCCGCCACGGGGACGGCGCGCAACCAATCCGCGTAGTCGTCGAGATCGCCGTCGAAAGGCGTGGCCCGGCCGCTATCGACCAGCCATAACTGGTCGGTGACCAGACGCAGCAGGTGGCGATCATGGGACACCACCACCATGGCGCCTTCGAAGTCTTGTAGCGCCATCGCCAAGGCATGTCGCATTTCAAGATCGAGGTGATTGGTCGGTTCGTCTAGCAGCAGCAGGTTCGGACGGTGGGACACCAGGATGGCGAGCGCCAACCGGGCCTTTTCGCCGCCCGAAAACGGCTCTACCGGCTCGAATACGCGATCGCCGCGAAAGCCGAAGGTTCCTAAGAAAGTGCGCTGTGCTTCTTCAGTTTCCTGTGCCAGTGCAGCCCCGCCTTTTTTCCGCAGGTGCCACACCGCGTGTTGTTCACCGTCCAGCATTTCCAAGGTGTGTTGCGCGAAGTAACCAATCACGGTGTCTTGGGCGAGACTGCGTCGGCCCGCCAAGAGTGGCTGTACCCCGGCGAGCACACGGGTCAGCGTGCTCTTGCCAGCTCCATTGCGGCCCAGCAGTCCGATGCGGTCGCCGGGCGCCAGATCCAGAGTGACGTTCCCCACGACGATCCGCTCACCATAGCCGGCGCTCGCCTTGTCCAAGGTCAGCAGCGGCCGGGGAAGTTTGGCGGGAACCCGAAATTCAAAGGAGAACTCGCTGTCTACATGGGCAGGCGCGATGCGTTGCATGCGCTCGAGCATCTTGACGCGGCTTTGTGCCTGACGCGCCTTGGTGGCTTGGGCCTTGAACCGCGCGATGAAACTCTCGAGGTGCTGCACTTGCCGCTGCTGGCGTTCATAGAGTGATTGCTGTTGCGCCAGTTGCGCTGAGCGCTGGTCCTCGAAAGCCGAGTAGTTGCCGCTGTAGGCGGTGACCTTGCCGTGTTCCAGACTGATGATGCGAGTAGCGACACGGTCAAGGAATTCGCGGTCATGTGCGATGACCAGTAGCGTGCCTTGGTAGGCGAGCAGCCAGGCTTCCAGCCACAACACGGCGTCCAGGTCGAGGTGGTTGGTGGGTTCATCTAGCAGCAGGATGTCGGACGGGCACATGAGCGCCTGCGCCAAGGCAAGTCGTACGCGCCAGCCGCCGGAGAAGGCGTCTACTGGCTTGGCTTGGTCAGCGGGGCTGAAGCCGAGTCCGGCCATGAGGGTGGCGGCGCGACTGCGTGCGGTCCAGCCGCCGGCGGTGTCGAAGTGAGCGTGGGCCAAGCCAATACGAGCACCGTCGCCACTGGCATCGGCGGCGTGCAGCTCGCCTTCAGCCGCCCGCAGGGGCGCATCACCATCCAGAACGAATTCGCATGCCGGACGGGGATCGGGGGGTACTTCTTGAGCCACGCAGGCGAGCACTTGGCTGGCCGGCACCTGCACTTCACCGGCATCGGCATGCAGTTCGCCAGTGATGAGTGAAAACAGGCTGGATTTGCCGGCACCATTGGCGCCAACGATGCCGGCACGCTCGCCACGGAACAGGCTAAAGCTGGCCTCTTCGAAGAGCGCGCGTGTGCCGCGGCGCAAGGTAACCTGACGGAAGTGGATCATGGGGCGCGCAGTCTAGCAGCGGACTGCGTCGGCGGCGTCTGTCTTAGAGAAAATGCTCGGCGAACACGGCTTTGCCTTCAGCCTGCGCCACCAGTAACGCCAGTAGGTCTTCGCCGGACATGGGTTTTCCAAGGAGCATGCCTTGGGCATAGTCGCAGCCGCGCGCGCGCAGGAAAGTCAGCTGTTCGGTGGTCTCTACACCTTCAGCGACCACTTCCATTTTTAGGTTGCGACCCATTTCGATCATGGTCTGCACCAGTGCAGCATCGTCCTCGCTGTTGGACAAATGAGCGATGAAACTTTGGTCGATCTTGATCGTGCCCACTGGCAGCTGCTGGAGAGTGGACAGTGAGCTGTAACCGGTGCCAAAGTCGTCGATCGACAGGTGGATGCCCATGGCGTAGAGCTCGTCCAGCAGTTTCACCGTGCGCTTGGCGTCGGTCATGAGGGTGCTTTCTGTAACCTCGAGCTCGAAGCAGGTGGGCGGCACACCAGCCTCGCGGAACACCGAGGCACAGCGGGTGATGAAGCTGGCCTGACGCAACTGCTTCAGCGACAGGTTGATGGAGATGCGTCCCGGAACGGTGACAATTTTCTGCCACGCGGCGTATTCGCTGCAGACCCGCTTGAGCACCCATTCACCGATGGCGAGAATGAGGTTGCTTTCCTCGGCGATCGGAATGAAGTGGGCCGGTGAGATATCACCGTGGCCTGGTACCCGCCAGCGGAGCAGCGCCTCTGCGCCGGCAATGCGACCGGTGCGCAGGTCGACCTTGGGCTGGTACATCATCACCAATTCGTCGTGTTCAACGGCGCGGTGCAGCTTGCTCTTGAGCATTAACCGTTCGACAGCGGCAGTGTTCATCTCGGACAGGTAAAAAGCGTGCGTGCCGCCACCATTTTGCTTCGCGTGATACATGGCCGCGTCGGCATTGCGTACCAGCTCGACCACGTTCTCGCCATCCAGCGGCGCAACAGCAACGCCGATCGAGGCTGACAAAAAGATTTCGTTGCCCTGCAGCCAGAACGCGCCGCTGATGCCATCGAGCAGCTGGCGGCAAATCGGTGTCACGGCACCGCGTGGATCATCACCGGGTAAGCCTTCAATATAGATGGCGAACTCGTCACCAGCCAGACGGCCGACGGCAGCGTCCTTGGGCAGCAAGCGCAGCAGTCTTTCGGTCAGCACTTCGAGCGTGCGGTCGCCTGCTGCGTGACCGAAGGTGTCGTTCACCTCTTTGAAGCGGTCCAGATCGATGTAGAGCAGCGCAATCGCCCGACCTTGTCGCAGGTTTCGCGCTAAGGCCTGCTGCAGCTGGTGCTGAAACTGCATGCGGTTGGGGATTTTGGTCAGCGTGTCGTACCGTGCCAGATAGCGGATGCGGCGTTCGGCGCGCTTACGCTCAGTAATATTGTGCAGTACGTAGATGCGGCCACGGAACGAAGTGGCATCTCCGAGAATTTCACTGCTGCTGATGCCCACCGGCAGGGTTTGTCCATCCAGCGTCATCACCTGTGTCTCGCTGGTTTCGTCGGTGAGTGCTTGTGGGTTGAAGGTGCTACGCGCGCTGGCGGTGAGCAGCGACTGGAATTCACGCCCCACCAGTTCGAACTCCGTCCAGCCGAGGAGTTTTTCGGTTGCCTCGTTGGTCCGGCGGATAACCCCTTCAGGCGAGGTGACCAAGATGGCGTCGTGCATGCTGTTCAACACGGTGTCGAGATGGTCGCGGCTGACGGTGGTGGTCTTGAGTCGTTGCCGCAAATAGTCCACGGTCTGCGCCAAATCACCGATTTCATCTTTACGCGCTAAGTCTATGCGGTTTTCATAGTCGCCAGCGGCAAGCAGTTCAGTGCTGCGGCGAAGCTTCATCACGGCATTGCGCAGGCGTGAACCCGCCCACCATCCGCCGCACAGACACACCAGCAGGGACAGCATGCCTAACATGGTGAACACGATGATGTGGCCACGGCGGTCGCTGGCCGCTCGCTGCAAAATAGCCGTGTGGATGGTCTTTTCGGCGCCTACGAGCAAGTCCAGTGAGCGGGTGATCCGCAGTTGTCCAACGTTCACCTGCCGCTGGTTCAACACAGGAATGGTAAATGTGGTGTGACGGTCGCTTTGCTGAATGCTGGGGGCGGTAAGGGCAGCCAATACCTGCCCTTGGGCGTTATAGACCTCGATCTTCAGAATTTCGGGGTGCAGGTTAACGACGCTGATGGCAGTTTGGAGGCGTCGTGTGTCGTGCTTTTCAATGCTGTCGGCCAGCGTGGAGCCGATGATCGACAGCATTTTATGGACGTGAGCGCTTTGCGCTGTATCGACCACCATATGGGCGATTCGCTCGGCGCCATCTTCCAGCCGTTCGACCTGCGCCACATGCTCAAGGAACAGTGCGCCGCCCAGAGCCGTGCAAATGGCTAAGCCAGCCACAAGGCTGGCCACCAGAGCTTTGGATAGCAGGCGGATGGGTAAAAATGACACAGGCGAAGCATACCGATTTCGCTAGGGTTATCTCTCTGGCCCAAGTCACAGAATGGGGCACAATAACCCCATGTATTCCCCGAGCCCTAGTGGCTATTCCGGTGCGCAGCTGACCGGTTTGGCCGAAGACCAGCTGCAGCCGCTGCCGGACAGCTCTCTACGGTGCCATGGGGCAGTGGTACAGCCTTGGGCGCGTCTGGTGGCGGCGGCGGCGCGGGCGGGTATCGAGCTGGCGGCAGTCAGCGCGTATCGCAGTTTTGCGGCGCAGCAAGCCTTGTGGAACGCCAAATGGTCCGGTGAGCGTCCGGTGTTGGACCGTGCCGGGCGGGTGTTGTCGCTGGCGCCGTTGTCGCCTGCAGCGCGCATGGAGGCGATCCTGGTCTGGTCGGCACTGCCCGGCGCCAGTCGGCATCACTGGGGCACGGAGTTCGATGTGATCGACCGCGCTGCGCTGCCGGCGGGGTATCGCGTGCAGCTGGTGCCCGCGGAATATCAGCCAGGTGGCGTCTTTGCGCGGTTAGGCGCGTGGCTGGCGCAGGAAATGCCCGGCCATGGGTTTCACCGGCCTTACCAGCAGGACCTTGGCGGCGTGGCGCCAGAGCCCTGGCACCTCAGCTGTACGGCGGTCTCCCGTGAAGCGTCACGCCGCTTCCGCTTGACGCAGTTGCGCGCTGCCATTGCCGCTTCTGAGATGGCCGGCAAGGAGGCGGTACTGGCAGACTTGCCAGCGCTTTACGAGCGGTTTGTGCGGCGGGTGGCGCCGGCCCGCTGACGCAAGCGCGCCACGAACCAGCCGGGAAAGTAGCGCTTGAAACGCCACATCCACAAGGAGTCGGCAGGCAGCGCCACATGCACCCGGCCTTTTTCGACGCCGGCCAGCAGGTCGGCGGCGCAGCGTTCGGCGGTATAGCGGCTGCTGCTCATCCAGCGGCGTGCCGTGGCCAGTTCCTTCGCGCCAGCCCGGGCAGTGTCGAGCAGCCGGGTAGGAAAGAAGGTGGGCATGACAGCGGTGGCCGTCACGCGGCTGCCGCCGAGCTCGGCGGCCACGGTTTCGGTAAGGGCCAGGACCGCCGCTTTGGAAGCGTTATAGGCGCCCATGAGCGGTGGGGCCGCAAACGCTGCTGCCGAGGCAATGTTGACCAGCGCTCCCCCATCCGGGGCGGCACGCAAATGCGGCAAGGCCAGACGACTGCCCGTGGCGACGGCGAGCACGTTGATCTCGAAGATCCAGCGCCAGTCGGCCAGTGGTGTGGTTTCCACACGGCCGGACACGGCGACACCGGCGTTGTTGATCATCAGTTCCAGTCCGCCGGTAGTCTCGACGAAAGCCGTGAGTGCTGCCGCAAAGGCCGACTCGTCGGTGACATCGCCGGTGTAGTCATGCACGGTGCCGCCCGCGGCCACCAGCGCGGCGGCGGTGTCGGCAAGACGGGCCGGATCACGTTCTAGGCGGCCCACGGTCCAGCCGGCTCGCGCCAGTTGGGTGGCCAACGCCAGGCCCAGACCACTACCGGCACCGGTGATAAAAGCGCGACGACGCGGCCAGCGCGTGCCGAGTCGAGCCGCGGCTTCAGCCATTCCAGAGATCCTTGAGCTTGCTGACCATCAGCGAGCGCACTTCCGGCATCGGGTTAGGGTCGCGTGTGAACACGGGTGGCTGGCGACGCAGCAGCGGCCAGTTCCCGGTGCGCAGCACCTGTTGCAGAAAGACGAGCATCCCGTCGATGGTCTCGATATACGGGTTGCGCCCAGCGTACAACACTTCCATGAGGCGATACGAACCTTCAAAGGCTCCCTCGAGACGTTCACGTCGCGTGGCCGTGACAAACATGGGGGTGCGGCGCAGCAGGTCGAGGCCCGAGGCATAGTGCACCACCACCCGACCGTCGGGGGCCCGGCCATGCGCCAGGCCGGCGAGGACAAATTCTGGGTAGAGGCGGTCGCGACATTTTTCCAGATAGCAGCGGTCGGAGAGCTGGGCCAGCAGGTCCGCCGTGCCGAGCAAATGCCCTACCTTGCGGTCACGCGGGTCCGGGGTGTCGATTTCGCCCAGCGGCTTCTCGTAGCCGGTGAAGTGCACGATGTTGGTGGCCACCGGCACCCACTCGGCCATGCCGAGCGTCGGCAGGAGCCGTTCGAGAATGCGCGCACTGCGCGAAACATGGGTGCCCGTGAGCTCCGCCCCGTTGCGGCAGGGGGCATCCACTTCACGCACATAGCCCGCGTCATGGAACAAGGAGGTGATGAGTCCCATGGCCGCTCGCTCGGCGCCGAACCGCCATTCGACGGGGCGTGAGCGCTCCCAGGCCACCAGTAGACGGGCCATGGCCAGGACGTTATCCAGAGTGTGTTGGCGATCGTGATAGACGGTGTCGATCCCCAGATAGCCTGGGACTTCGCCGGCGAACAAGCGGTCCATGAAGTCGAAGGCAGCACTGACTGGTGCGAACGAGGCCTCGGGCCACTGGCTCATGTAGAGCGCTTCGACGGCCACACGGGTGCCCGCAACGGAGCTCACTTGGACCGTGTTGGTGACATCGTAGTCACTGCGCCTGTATCGAGGCGCGCCGGAGCGAGCGCTCGCCACGGCGGCTGGAAGAGTCGACATAGGCGGGATTCTAAGACCGCGGCCATGAGCGAAACACGGTACTGGCGCACGGTTTCCGTGGCTGGCGCGCGGTGGCTCTCGGCCACCGTACTCAGGTGGGACCTAGTCCAGCTGAAAGCTCGCCACCACCGGGGTGTGGTCTGAAGGCCGCTCCCAGATGCGCGGCTCACGGTCAATGTGACAGCCGGTGCAGGTGGCCGCCAGCGCCGGGCTCGCCAGGACCAGGTCAATCCGCAGGCCATGGTTGCGGCGAAACGCCCCCATGCGGTAGTCCCACCACGAGTAGCTTTTCTCCGGCTGCTCGAAGCGACGGAACACATCTTCCAACCCCAGAGCCGTCAGGGCCTGAAAAGCTGCGCGTTCAGCCGGACTGACCAGCACGCCGTGGGCCCACTTGGCGGGTTCATGCACATCCCGGTCATCGGGGGCGATGTTGAAATCGCCGACCAAGGCCAGGCGCGGATGCGTGACCAGTTCCGCCGCCAGATAGTCGCGCAGGCGCGCCAGCCACTCGAGCTTGTAGGGGTACTTGGCCGAATCCAGCGCCTCACCATTGGGGACATAGACGCAGATGACCCGCACCCCGTGCACGGTCGCCGCAATGACGCGGCGTTGCGGGTCGTCGTAGCCGGGCAGACCCGTGGTGACCGCTTCGAGCGGTGCGCGAGCCAGCAGCGCCACCCCGTTGTAGGTCTTCTGTCCGCTCCAGGCCGCTTGCCAGCCGGCGGCGGCGAGAGCGGTTACCGGAAAATCCGCATCCTCCTGCTTCAGTTCCTGCAGCCCAAGGATGTCGACCGGTGCGTCTTCCAGCCACTGTTGCAGTTGCGGCAGGCGCACGCGGAGCGAGTTCACATTCCAAGTGCCAATGCGCAGCTTCATGCCAGCAGTCCTTGTTGCCGCAGGAGGGCGGTGGGGTCGGGTTTGCGTCCGCGAAAGGCCGTGAAGGCGGCCATGGCCTCGCGGCTCCCCCCACAGGCGAGTACCTCGTCGCGAAAGCGCTGAGCGGTAGCGGGGTCAAACACCCCCGCTTCTTCGAAAGCACCAAAGGCGTCGGCGGCCAGCACTTCAGCCCATTTGTAACTGTAGTAGCCGGCAGCATAGCCGCCGGCAAAGATGTGCGAGAAGGCGTGTGGAAAGCGGTTCCATGCTGGTGCGGGCACGACGGCCGCGGTGGCGCGTGCTGCGGCCAATTGTTCCAGGACGCGGCCGCCTAGTGCGGGGTTGTATTGCGCGTGCAACCGAAAATCGAACAGCGCAAATTCCAGCTGTCTGGCGCCGGCCAGACCGGCCTGAAACTGGCGTGAACGCAGCAGACGCTCGAGCAGTTCGGCGGGCAGCGGCTCACCGGTGTCCACGTGCGCCGACAGCAGCGGCAGGGCTTCTTCGCGCCAGCACCATTGCTCCATGATCTGGCTGGGTAGCTCCACCGCATCCCAGGCCACGCCATTGATGCCGGCGAGACTGGGGTAGTCGACGCGGGTGAGCAGGTGGTGCAGGGCGTGCCCGAATTCGTGGAACAAGGTGGTGACATCCGCGTGCGTCAGCAGCGCCGGCTGGTCTGACCCGGGCGGTGCAAAGTTGCACACCAGATGCGCTACCGGCCGCGTCAGCGTCCCTTGCAAGTACTGCCGACCGATGCACTCGCCCATCCACGCGCCGCCACGCTTGCCGCTACGAGCGTAAAGGTCCATGTACAGCCCACCGACGACTTCACCAGCCCCGGTAGTCACTTCATGGTAGCTGGCATCGGCATGCCACAGCGGCACTTCGCGTTGGACCAGTTGTAGCCCGTAAAGCCGTTGCAGTACGGTGAATAGCCCCTCCATCACGCGCGGCAGTGGAAAATAAGGCCGCAGCGCTTCCTCAGAAACGGCATAGCGTTCTTGTTTCAAGCGTTCTGCGTACCAGGCGATGTCCCAGGCTTGCAGCGGGCGACCCGCGAACGCAGTGAGTTCCGCCAATTCCTTCGTTGCCGCTGTGCGGTAGCGGTCGGCTAGGTCGGTCAGGAATACGAGCACCTCGTCGACGGAGTCGGCCATCTTCGTGGCCACCGACAGTTCCGCGTAGTTGGCAAAGCCGAGCAGCTGCGCCGCTTCATGGCGCAAACGCAGGATGTCCTCCATGCGGGCCGAGTTGTCGTATTGGCCGGCCTGCGGACCACGGTCGGAGGCGCGCGTGTTCCACGCTTCGTAGAACTCGCGGCGCAGGGGTTCGTGGTGGGCGTGGGTGAGGACCGCGGTGTAGGTGGGCCCGTCTAGCGGTAGCCGCCAGCCTTGGGCTGGGCCGTCGGATGCGGCGAGCGCGGCGGCGCGAGCCACCAGCTGCGCCGGCAGCCCGGCGAGTTCCGTCGCGTCCGTCACTGCGCGCGACCAGTGGTGCGTGGCGTCGAGGACCTGCTCATCAAACTTTGCCTGCAGTTGCGCCAGTTCCTGCATCACCGCCTTGAAACGGTCCTTGGCGGCGGCGGGCAGGCCCACGCCAGCCAGACGGAAGTCGCGCAGCGCGTGCTCGAGCAACTGTTGTTGCGTCGGCGTCAGCCCCGGGGTGGCGTTGCGTAACTGCTGGTACCGCTGGTGCAGTTCCTCGTTCTGGCCAATTTCCGTGGAGTATTCCGCCAGCAGTGGGACGCAGGCGTTATAGGCGGCGCGTAGTGCTTCGTTGTTGACCACGGCATTGAGATGACTGACGGGCGCAAACACGCGTGATAACTGCTGCTGCAGCTGTTCGAACGGTTCGACCAGGGTGGCGATGCTGGGCGCGGGTTGTGCCAACAGAGCCTCCAGCCCAGCGCGGCAGACGGCGAGCTGGGCGCGCAGGGCGGGCTCCACATGGGCCGCCGTGATGCTGGCGTAAGCGGGGAGGCTGGAAAAATCCAGGAGTGGATTGGGCACTGCAGGTGCCGTCTGGGTCGGGTCGCTCATGCGCCTATTCTGAAGCAATTCACCCGCGTGGTCAGGCTGCGGTGAGTTGTTGCACCAGCCACGGCCACGCCAGCAAGCCGCCGAGGACGGCCAGCAGCCAGGCCAGCGCCCGCCAGCGGTAACTGCGCACCAGACGGTGTGGCGCCGTGGCGCCAATCCAGTAGGGGCGCTGGTCGTCAGGCCGCTGCAGCCGCGTGAACACTTCACCGCTGGCGGCGGCGACTGCCCCGCCGGCGGCGGCGATGTTCAGTTCGCGGGCGCGCAACCGGGCCTGTTCACGGGCCTGTTCCCATTCGGGGAGATCCAGCTCGCCATCGCCATTCGTGTCCAGTTGGGCGCGCATTGCTGGGTCGCGTTTCCACGTGGCCAGTAGCTGTGCTTGGGTGTCGGCGGTCAGCACTTCGAGGGCAACCCGCTCGGTGACCAGCCGGCCCAGCGCATGCACCGTGGTCTCTATGTCGAGACGCTCCTCGAGGTAACGGTAGCGATTTCCGAAACCTCGAAAGCCTTTGAAGGGGGGTGGTCCGGCGACAGGCCAAGGGGCATCACCCTGCCATTCGTCGCGCGAGTTGGGGCGGATCTCTGCGCCCTCGGGGTCGACCAGCACCGTGCCGGTGTCATCCGCCAGCACGAAGGTCGACAGGCTGGTCTGTGTTTCCAGGGAATGCCAATGATCGCGCTCTTCGTGGCGTTCTTCGATGCGGTAGCGCCACCACACGCAGGGACGGCGGGAAAGGGGCGCCAGAATGGGGTCGCCCGGCATGAGCCGGACGCGCCCCGCCAGCTCCACATAACCTTGCGCCGCCGAGCGGATGCGCGAGGTAGGGGTGTCTTCAATGAATCGGGCCTGACGCCAGGCGTGGAAACCCCGCTGCAGCCCCAGCAGCATCAGCGCTGTAGCCACAGCCAGCGCCATCCAGACCGTGGGGTCGGTCACGGCTTAACGACTAAACAAGGCCCGCATATCGACATCAGCGGTCGAGGCGGCGTCGAACTGCAGCAGTTCGGCACGGACAAACCCAAAGGCGCGGGCGACGAACAGGTCGGGGACGCTGTCGATACGCACGTTGTTCAGGTTCACGGTGCTGTTGTAGAGCTCACGGCGGTCGGCGAGCTGTTCTTCAAGCGCGGTAATGCGTGCGGCAAGCGTCGCGAAAGAGGCGTCGGCTTTGAGGGTGGGGTAAGCCTCGGCGAGTGCAAACAGTTGGCCGAGACTGGCGCGGAGGCTGCCTTCGGCAGCGCCGAGGGCTGGTAAGTTGCGCGCGCTTTGGGCCTTGTCCACCGCAGAGCGGGCCTGCATCACGCGCTCCAAAGTGCCTTGTTCGTGTTGCAGATATTGGCGGCAGGTTTCCACCAATTTTGGCAATTCGTCGTGACGCTGGCGTAGCACCACGCCGATATTGGACCAGGCGGTGCTGACATCCTCGCGGAGCCGAACCAAGCCGTTGTAGAGGCCGGTAAGGTAGCCCGTCATCAGGACCAGTATGGCGAGCAGTAGCAGGGTGGAGACCATGGGTCACTCCGAAGGTGGAAGGTCTGTATATCATGCAGGTCGGCGTGGCTGATGGCAGCCCTTGTGGAGTGTGCGGTGGTTCCCGATTTTGATCTGGTATGTATCGGTGGCGGTAGCGGTGGCTTGGCGGCGGCGCAGCGCGCTCATGAATACGGCGCGAAGGCCGCGGTGATTGAGAGCGGGCGTCTCGGTGGCACCTGCGTCAATGTCGGCTGTGTGCCCAAGAAGGTGATGTGGAATGCGGCGCAGCTCGCGCATGGTCTGCACGAGGCCGTGGATTACGGCTTCGCTGTGGAGCGCGGCGGCCACGACTGGGCGGCACTCAAGGCCGGTCGCGATGCTTACGTGCAGCGACTGAACAATCTCTATGCCGGCAACCTGGAACGTAAAGGTATCGCTTCGCTGCACGGGCAGGGTCGGTTTGTGGATGCGCACACCCTGGAGGTGGCCGGTCAGCGGATCACGGCGCGCCATATCGTGATCGCCACCGGCGGTTATCCACTACGGCCGGCCGTGCCTGGGGCGTCGCTCGGGTTGGTTTCCGATGATTTCTTTACCCTCGAGCGTCGGCCGGACAAGGTGGCCATCATCGGCAGTGGCTATATCGGCGTGGAGCTGGCCGGTGTGCTGGCCGCGCTGGGCGCAGAAGTCCATTTGTTGGTGCGCCATGACCGGCCGCTGCGCCACTTTGATGCTGCGCTCTCCACCGCGCTCATGCTGCAATTGCAGGCCGACGGTCTACAGGTGGTGATGCAGGCCACCACGGTGGCGCTGGAGGGAACGCCTGCAGGCACAAAGACGGTGGTGTGCGAGGACGGCCGGCGTTTTGCTGGCTTTGATACGGTGCTATGGGCCATTGGCCGTGCGCCGGCGGTTGCAGGTCTGGGCCTGGCGGCCGCCGGGGTGAGGCAGGACGAGCATGGCTGCGTGCCGGTGGATGAATGGCAGGCCACCAACGTGCCAGGTATCTGGGCCATTGGCGATGTCACTGGCCGCGCTGCGCTGACGCCGGTGGCCATTGCCGCTGGCCGCCGCTTCGCCGATCGCGAGTTCGGTGGCATGGTCGGGCGCAAGCTCGATTACAGCGGCATCGCCACGGTGGTGTTTTCACACCCGCCTATCGGCACTATCGGTCTGACCGAGGAAGAAGCGCGCGCCCAGCATGGTGCCGCGGTTAAAATCTACCAGTCAGCGTTCGTCCCCATGTACTACGCCCTCGGCGCACGCAAACCGCGCGCTCTCATGAAGCTGGTGTGTGTGGGTCCCGAGGAGCGCGTGGTCGGGCTGCATGTCATCGGCCAGGGAGCCGATGAAATGACGCAGGGCTTTGCCGTGGCCATGAAGATGGGTGCCACCAAGCGCGACTTTGACGATACGGTGGCCATCCACCCGACGGCGGCCGAAGAATTTGTGACGATGCGTTGAGTGGAGAGGTTACCCATGAGTCACTGGCTATGAACTTACGTCCCTATCGCGGCGTGCTGCCGCAACTCGGCGCGCGCGTGTTCGTTGATCTTGCGGCGGTGGTGGTGGGAGATGTCAGCCTCGGTGATGACAGTTCGGTGTGGCCATGCGCGGTCATTCGTGGCGACGTCGCCTCCATTCGTATCGGTGCCCGTACCAGCGTGCAGGACGGCGTGGTGCTGCATGTCACCCACGACGGCCCGTATACACCGGGTGGGTTGGGCCTGGTGATTGGTGACGATGTGACCATTGGCCACAAGGCCGTGTTGCATGCCTGCACCGTGGGGAATGCCTGCCTGATCGGCATGGGTGCCGTCGTGCTGGATGGCGTGGTCATTGAAGATGAAGTGATTGTGGCCGCCGGGGCCGTGGTGACGCCCGGCAAGCATTTACCGACCCGGACGCTATGGGCCGGGAACCCGGCGCGCCAGATGCGTGCGCTGTCGGCGGACCAGGCGGCGCGGCTGCACTATGGCGCGCAGCACTACGTTCACATGAAAAACGAATACCTGGCGGCGGCGCAAATACCCTAGGCGGCTGTGCCCTCGCGAGCAAGCTCGCTCCTACGGGCGCGTGGTGGTGCCCTCGCGAGCAAGCTCGCTCCTACGGGCGCGTGGTGGTGGCCTCGCGAGCAAGCTGGGTGCTTACAGCGCGCGCAGTGCCGCAAGGACTGGCGCGGTGTCTGGACGAACACCGCGCCACAAGGCGAACGACACGGCGGCTTGCTCGACCAGCATGCCGTAGCCTTTGTGCACTTGCTGCAGGCCGCGTGAGCGCGCCCATTGAGTGAACGGCGTGCCGCCACGAGCATAAGCGAGGTCGTAGGCAACGCTGTCGCCGGTAAAGGCGCGCACTGGCACCGGGGGCACTTCGCCGGCCAGACTCGCGGAGGTGGCGTTCAGAATGAGGTCAAAGGGTGGCAGGTCACCGAGGTCACCATAGCCGCCGCCGCTGATGGTTCCTAAGTCTTGGAAGGCAGCAGCCAGTTCAATGGCCCGTGACGGAGTGCGGTTGGCCACCAGCACCAATGCCGGCTGGGCCTGCAACAGCGGCTCCAGAATGCCGCGGGTAGCGCCGCCGGCACCGAGCACCAGCACCCGCTGGCCGGCCAGCGACAGCCCGAGGTTGCCCTCGAGATCTTGCAGCAGGCCGGCGCCGTCCGTGTTGGCACCGACGAGTTGGCCGGTGCTATCCAGGAGCAGCGTGTTCACGGCGGCGGCTCGCGCTGCCTGAGGCGTGAGCACGTCGACCAGGTCCACCGCTGCCTGCTTGTGTGGCACGGTAACGTTGGCACCAGCGCCGCCCGTGGCAAAAAAAGTGCGTGCGGCATCCATGAAGTCTGCTGGGGATACGTCTACCAGGCGGTAGGACAGTTGCTGCCCCAGGTGTTGCGCGAACAACCCATGGATGAAAGGTGACTTGCTGTGCGCTACGGGGTGCCCGAAAAGCACGTAGCGGTCGATCTCGTTATCTGTCACCGCGGTGCTCATGAGGCTTAGCCTTCCTGTAGCCAGCGCGCGGCTTTCAGTGCGAAGTAGGTGAGGATGCCATCGGCGCCTGCGCGTTTGAAGCACACCAATGCTTCGAGTGCGCCTTGCCGCTCGTCCAGCATGCCACCTTGCGCCGCAGCCATCAGCATCGCGTATTCACCGCTCACTTGGTAGGCAAATGTCGGGGCACCAAAGGTGTCCTTCACCCGCCGCACAACGTCGAGATACGGCATGCCCGGCTTGATCATCACCATGTCGGCGCCCTCGGCGAGATCCAGCGCGACTTCGCGCAGTGCTTCATCGCCGTTGCCCGGGTCCATCTGATAGCTGCATTTGTCCGCCTTGCCGAGCGTTGCCGTGCTGCCGACGGCGTCGCGGAACGGCCCATAAAATGCCGAGGCGTACTTCGCTGAATACGCGAGGATGCGGGTATTGATGTGGCCGGCGGCTTCCAGCGCATCGCGCAGCGCACCGATGCGGCCATCCATCATGTCCGAGGGCGCCACGATGTCGGCCCCTGCCACGGCATGGCTGAGTGCCTGCTTCACCAGAGCGTCTACCGTGATGTCGTTCAGGACATAGCCGGTTGCATCAAGGATGCCGTCCTGTCCGTGAGTGGTGTACGGGTCTAGCGCCACGTCGGTGATGACGCCGAGCTTGGGTACGGCCACCTTCAGGGCTTTGATGGCGCGTTGCACCAGACCATCCGCGTCCCAGGCGGCGGCACCATCCAGCGACTTCGCGGCGGGTGCGGTGACCGGGAACAATGCGATGGCCGGGATACCCAAGCGGTAGGCCTCTTCGGCCTGCGGCAGCAGCAGGTCGATGGAGCAACGCTCCACCCCGGGCAGGGTGCTGATGGCCTCGCGACGGTTGGTGCCGTCCAGCACAAACACCGGCCAGATTAGATCGTTGGCGGTGAGATGTGTCTCGCGCACCAGGCGGCGCGAAAAATCGTCATGCCGCAAACGCCGCGGACGCAGTCGCGGAAAGGCGCCGCCAGGAAATTGCCAGTCACTCATCGTCGTGCCTCCTCGCTTGCGGCAAGATTATTCGCCGACCCATTCCGCACACCGCCAGCGCCCGCGACCTGCCGGCGACAACACCCGGTGCAACCACGGCAGCGCCGGGGCCAGTCCTGCGCCAAACTGCCACGGCGGGTTGACCACCCACAGACCGCTGCCATTCAAACCGACGCGCGAGTCATCCGGGTGGATGCACAGTTCCACCACCCACTGCCGCCGGATGCCGCTCGCCCGCATGGCATCCAGGAAACGCTGCGCCGTCGAGCTTTCCTTGACCGGGTACCACACCGCTAGCGTACACGACGGAAAACGCGCGAGTGCGTCCAGGACCGTGGCTCGCACCTGATCAAATTCGGCGGCCTGGGTTTCATAGGCCGGGTCGATAAGCACTAACGCCCGGCGTTCTGACGGCGGCAGCAGCGATTTGACGGTGGCGTAGCCATCGGCCTCGCGTACCTGCGCCCGCGGCCAACCGGTAATCTCGATGGAAAGGGCTTTCGCCTCCACCCGCTGCAATTCGCAGAAAACCGCCCGGTCCTGGGGACGAAGCAGTTCACCTGCAATGCGCGGCGACCCGGGGTAAGCGGTCAATGCCGTGCCATCACCGCCGCCGGCCGCCAGCACCAGTGCCAGATAGCGCTGCAGTGCCGGGGGGACCTTGGACGGTGCGGCTGCGGCTGCGGCCAGCACGCGGCCGATACCTTCATGCCATTCGCCACCGGGGGTGGACGGGTCAAACGGATAGTGCCCACGGCCCGCATGCGTGTCGACGAACAAGAAGCCCTTGTCTTTGCGCTTGAAGGACTCGATGAGGTGGACCAAGGCCAGATGTTTGAGGACATCTGCATGGTTACCGGCGTGAAAGGCGTGACGGTAGTTCAAAGGCAGGTCCTGCTCCAGCGTGGTTTCAAGGTCCGAACTCGGTTATCCAGTCGCGTGGGCGCAGGTAGTCATTCAGACGCGCTTCCGGCGAACCGGGCGCTGGCTGGTAACCATATTCCCAGCGCACCAGTGGCGGCAGCGACATGAGAATGCTTTCCGTGCGACCGCCACTTTGCAGGCCGAAGTGTGTGCCGCGGTCGAAGACCAGATTGAACTCCACATAGCGGCCGCGACGGTAGAGCTGGAAGCTGCGCTCGCGTTCGCCGAAGGGGGTGTGGCGCCGCTGCAAGGCCAACGGGAGCCAAGCCTCGAGGAAACTATCGCCCACCGCCTGCTGGTAGGCGAACGAGCGGTCAAAGCCCCACTCCTGCAGATCGTCGAAGAACAGCCCACCCACGCCGCGGGTTTCGTGACGGTGCTTCAGCCAGAAGTAGCGGTCACACCAAGCTTTGTGCTCGGCGTAGACCTGTGCTCCGAAGGGCTGGGTGAGCTTTTGCGCCACGCGGTGCCAGTGCAGCACATCGGCATCGAAAGGGTAGTAAGGAGTAAGGTCGAAGCCACCGCCAAACCACCACACGGCTGGCTTGTCTGGTGGCTCTGCAATAAAAAAGCGGACGTTCATGTGCGTGGTTGGCACATAGGGATTGTTCGGGTGGAACACCAGCGACACCCCCATGGCCTCCCACTTGGCCTCGCCGAGATCGGCGCGGCTAGCGGTGGCTGAAGGCGGCAGGCGATCGCCCAGCACATGCGAAAAGCCCACCCCGCCTTGCTCCAGCAGCGCGCCGTTGCGCAGGACGCGGCTTTCGCCGCCGCCGCCTTCGGGGCGCTGCCAGAGGTCGCGTTCGAAGGTGGCTGTGCCGTCGGCTGCCTCGACCGCCGTGGTAATGCGGTGCTGCAATCCGACGAGGTAGTCACGCACCGCGCCCTTGTCCGGCGC
The DNA here is from genome assembly GCA_947469285.1 of Gammaproteobacteria bacterium. Classification (GTDB taxonomy): domain Bacteria; phylum Pseudomonadota; class Gammaproteobacteria; order Steroidobacterales; family Steroidobacteraceae; genus CAIOHZ01. The sequence continues at coordinate 63,805 of CANIOW010000004.1, read as the reverse complement.
GCTGACGGTGGAGGGTTGCGCTGTACTCATCTGGGTTCCCGTGAAAGCGGTCGGTGATCAGTCTGCGCTGGCCGTGGCTGCCGTAGCCTTGCGGGCCGCTTTTTTCTTCGCCGCGACCGTCTTGGTGGCGGCTTTCTGCTTCGCTTTGGTTTTGGTGGGCGGTGCTTTGACAGCGGCTACTGCGGGCGTCTTGGTCTTGGCGCTGGCTTTCCCGGCGGCGGTTTTTTTCTTGGCAAACCGCCCGAAACGTCCGGTGCCTTTTAGGGGCGCTGCGGCAATGATGGCCTGACACTCTTCCAGCGTCAGCTTGTCTGGTTCGCGGTCTTTGGGAATCTTGCCATTGCGCTCACCATCGGTGACGTACGGGCCGAAGCGGCCGTTCAGCACTTCGATGCCGGCGGCTGGCCAGCTGAGAATACGCCGCGCGGCATCCGCTGCGAGTTTCTCGCGGATGACTTCGATGGCGCGTTCCGCGCTCACCGTGTACGGGTCATCGGTTTTCAGCGACACGTAAGCGCTGCCATATTTGACGTAAGGGCCGAAGCGGCCCACGGCCACGGTCATCGGCTCGCCATTATCCGGGAACTCACCCAGCTTGCGCGGCAGCGCAAACAGGCCGAGCGCCTCTTCGAGCGTCAGTGCATCCATCTTCTGGCCTGGGCGCAGGCTGGCAAATTTCGGCTTTTCTTCGTCGTCCTTGGTGCCGATCTGCGCGAACGGGCCGTATTGGCCCATGCGCACGCTGACCGGTTTGCCGGAGACGGGGTCGGTACCGAGCGGGCGCGACATGGCCACCTGTTCGCGCGAGACATTGGCCTCTACGTCGCGAACCTGGGTGATGAACGGTTTCCAGAACCGCTCCATGACTGGCACCCATTCTTGTTCGCCGCGGCTGATTTCATCGAGGTCACCCTCGAGTTTGGCGGTGAAGTCGTAGTCCACGTAGGACGGAAAGAATTGCACCAGGAAGTTGCAGACAATCTTGCCAGTGTCGGTCGGCGTGAAGCGGCGCGCTTCCAGTTCAGTGTATTTACGGTTGACCAGCGTGTCGATGATGGAGGCATAGGTGGATGGACGGCCGATGCTTTTCTCTTCCAACGCTTTGACCAGCGAGGCTTCCGTATAGCGCGGTGGTGGCTGCGTGAAATGCTGCTCGGGGCGAATGGCATCGAGCGTGGGGCGGTCCCCCGCGGCAAATGCCGGTAGCCGGCCGCCCGCTTCTTCGGCGTCGTCGTTGCTGTCGTCTTCGTAGGCGCGCAGGAACCCGGGTTTCAGCAGCGTACTGCCGCTAGCGCGCAGGCGCGCCATGGTGGGGTCACCGGCGGGCACCAGGTCCACTTCCATCACTTCAAACAGTGCTGGCGCCATCTGCGAGGCCACGGTGCGCTTCCAGATGAGGTCGTAGAGCTTCCACATGTCCGCGTCGATGGCGCCTTTGATCTTCTCGGGCGTGATGTCGGCGTTGGTCGGGCGGATACCTTCGTGGGCTTCTTGCGCGTTAGCCTGCTTGGTCTTGTGTTCGTTTGCCTTCTCCGGCAGGCCTTCCATGCCGTAGAGATGTTCGATCGTGACCCGCAGCGCGGCGATGGCTTCATCGGCGAGCGACACGCTGTCGGTACGCATGTAAGTGATCAGACCTACGGGGCCTTCGCCGAAGTCTTGACCTTCGTAGAGCTTCTGCGCCAGCTGCATGGTCTTGCGTGCCGAGAAACCCAGCCGATTGGCGGCGGCCTGCTGCAGGGTTGAGGTGCGAAACGGCGCTGCGGCATTGCGGCGGCGCGGTTTTTTCTCGACGGAGGTGACGCACAGCTTGCCGGCAGCGGCTGCGGCCAGCGTGGCTTCCACTTCTCTGGCCTGAGCCTCGGTGGTGAAGCTGAAGCGTTCCTTGTCGGTGTTGGCCTCGACTTTCTGGCCGCGGTATTCATCGAGACGGGCGCGGAACGGCATGCCCGCCTGCATCGCATCCACTTCAACCGTCCAGTATTCCTGTTTGCGATGCGCGTTGATCTCGGCTTCGCGGTCGCACAGCAGGCGCAGCGCTACGCTTTGCACGCGGCCGGCGGACAAGCCCGGCATGACTTTCTTCCACAGCAACGGCGACAGATTGAAGCCGACGAGGTAGTCCAGCGCGCGGCGCGCCTGCTGCGCATTGACCAGATCGACGGAGATCTGCCGTGGGTTGCTGATGGCCTGCTGCACCTCACGCTTGGTGATTTCGTAGAACACGGCGCGATGCAGTTCACGGCTGCCATCGAGCAAACCTTCTTCGGCGAGGATCTGCTGAATGTGCCACGAGATGGCTTCACCTTCACGGTCCGGGTCGGTCGCCAGATAGAGCGTCTTGGCTTTCTTCGCGGCCTTAACGATGGCTTCGACGTGCTTGTCCTTGTTTTTTTCGCGGATGATGTCGTACTTCATCACGAAGCCGTGGTCGACATCGACTGCGCCCTCTTTGGGGACGAGATCGCGCACATGGCCATAGCTGGCCAAGACCTCGAAGCCCTTGCCCAGGTACTTCTTAATGGTCTTGGCCTTGGCCGGTGACTCGACGATGACCAGGTTGTCGCTCATCTGAAACGCATTCCTTCATGACGACGAAGCCGCGGATAGCCGCGGCTTGCAGGCCGGTGTGCTGTTTGCCACCGACAGCGGGGCGACCATGGCCGCCCCCGGGAGAGATTCAATGCAACGCTTCGGGGTGCTGGTCGAATACCAGCCCTTCCATGCGTGCGTAGGCTTCTTCTTCGCCCGGCTGACTGAACAGCACCATGAGCACTACCCATTTCAACTGCTCAATGTCGATATCTTCGGCATCAAGCGCAAGTAATCGGTCGATGACGTGCTCGCGCTGGAGTGTGGAGAGGATACCCTCGTGCTCCAGATGCAAGATGTAGCCACGGACATCGGTGTCGAGACGCGCCTGCTCCTGTCCGCTGAACACGCGGATCGCTTCCTTGGCGGCTGCCGACACGTCCGACATACCTTCAGCACCCGTCAGCCCGTCCAGCCAGATGAGCGCGCGTTCGGTAGCCGCGGCACCAAAGCCGGCTTCGTCCAGTGCCTGTCGCAACACCTCGCGGTCAGGCGTTGGTGCGCCTTCCACGTCCATGTAGTTGTCGAACAGGAATATGAGGATGTCGAGGACGCTGTCGTTCATCTTCTTTTAATGGGCCGTGGGCACGCAGCCAGCTGCACCGGGAAGCGAGGCGAGCCGAGCGTACTTGCCGCCAGCCCTGGGCTCGACCATTCCGCGCAGCTCCAGCAAGAGCAGCTGCGTGGACACGGCCGAGGGCGGAAGGCCCGTCCGTGACACCAGCGTGTCGACATCCGTGGCCTCGTAGCCGAGCGCATCTAACAGTATTTCGGCCTCCCTGTCCAACCGCGGTGCGCTCAACAGCGGCGGGTTTGCCTGGCTGGCAGGCACCGCACGGGGCTGGGGAGTGGCGGTCATGCCGGCCGCCAGTAATGAGGAAAACTTCAATTCATTCAACACGTCAGTGGCGTTTTCCACCAGTCGCGCCCCGTCGCGCAGCAAGGCATGGCAGCCCCGCGCTGCGGGGTTGCGCACGGAACCGGGCACGGCGTACACCTCGCGGCCTTGTTCCGCAGCCAAGCGGGCGGTGACCAGACTGCCCGAGCGCACGGCCGCCTCAATGACCACGGTGGCCAGTGACAGCCCGGCGAGGATGCGGTTGCGGTAGGGAAAATGGGCGGGGCGCGCCGGAGTGCCGGGCGGAAATTCCGTGACCACCGCCCCGGCTGCAGCGATCTGGTCGGCGAGCGCGCCGTGGTGACGCGGGTAGTGCTGGTCGGGGCCTGTGCCGCAGACCGCGAGCGTGGTGGCGCAGGGAGTGCCAACGGCGGCCCGAAGTGCCCCGCGGTGGGCGGCGGCGTCGATGCCTTCCGCCAGCCCGGAGGTGACGGTCCAACCGGCGGTGGCGAGAGCCTCGGCAAATTCGGTGGCCAGTTCGCGCCCCGTAGCGGTGGCGCGCCGACTACCCACCACGGCCACCTGCGGCGCCCGCAGTGCGCTGACGGTGCCGCGGACCCAAAGCGCAAAGGGCGCCTCCGGCAGCGTGGCCAGCAGGGGCGGGTAGTCGGGGTCCGAGCGGAGCACCAGCGTGTGACCGGGCTGCTCTAGCCAGCGCAGATCCTGCGCTTCGCAGTGCCGCGCCGCTTCCAGCTGCGCCAGAAAGGCCGGGCTCAGGCCAAGCGCGGTGAGGGTGGGTCGGCTGGCGTCGGCCAGCCGGGTGAAGCTGCCGGCGGCGCGCCACGCCGCAGTGGCGGCTGGCGCGGCGAAGGCGGCGGCACGTGCCCAGCGCACGCGGTCTGCGGCACCGGACGCGTGACGCTCCACGATTTAGGGGTTCCGCACAGTGTCGCCAACGCGCAGGGGAATGTCCGCCTGAACGATCAGGCCGTAGCTCAGTCGTGGGTACGTCTTGAAGACCAGGAAGGTACCCGCGTGTTCTGTCGGTAAACGTACGCCGCGCGCGAAGCCGTCCCGGAAAGCGGCGGTCCAGGTGGTGACCGGCTGCTTCGGGCCGCCATCCCGGATGCGCTCGCCCGCCTGATGGATGGCCAACACATGGCCAGGCTCCAGACCGTCCAGACGCCCGCGGTTGATGACCACGACCTGATATTGGCCGATGACGGAAACGCCATCGACCACCGAGATGATGCTGCCATGCACGGGTTTCTTCGGGGCATGGGGGATGAAATCCAGCGGCAGATCCAGTTTTTCGTCAAACAGCAGGTCCCCGTCGAGCGTTTCGCGCGCGGATTCCGTGATGAGCAGGGTGGCCGGGTCACCACCCTTCTCGAGCCGACCGATGCCGGCGAAGGTTCCTTGGTAACCGAGCTTGTTGCCGGTGTCTGGGTCGCGCAGGGCCTCGCCGACATGGACGATGCTGTAGCGCGTGCCCACGGGCACTTTGGGGACGAGCCTGGCGAACACCCGCCCGCCGGCGGCAGCGACCAAACGCTGGTCGCGCAGGGCCACCACGTAGGGACGTAGCTTCAGGTCTTCTTTCGCCACCACGGTGGGCCGAGACATGAAAGCGGCGATCACTTCGTAAGGGATGGCCGGGATGGCGTCGCGCAGCGGCGACCCGCGCATTTCAGGCGACAGGTGGACCACTTCTGCGGACTGGGCCGCCCGCTGCAGCGTCAGCTGGGGCTGCCCATTCACGTAGCTGAGCACCAGTTCGTCCCCTGGGTAGATCAGATCCGGGTTTTTCACTTGCGGGTTGGCGTGCCACAGATCTGGCCAGCGCCAAGGGTCTTGGAGGAAGCGCGCGGAGAGGTCCCAAAGGGTGTCTCCCCGCTGCACGGTGTAGCGTGCCGGGGCGTCGGGCGCGAGCGCCACGACGGTGCCGGGGGAGGTTTCTGCCGCTTGCGCCATGGCCAGCCCAGGCACGGCCAGTAGCAGGCTGGCGGTGGCGAGGCCTGCGATGAGGGCTAAAGCCGGGTAGAAATTGCGAAAAAGCGTATTGCGGGCCATCCCGTGGACTCCCCAGTGATGCGTGCCGTGTGGCGGGCCGAATATACTGGCTCACCTTAAAGGCAAAGACGATGGAACTCCAGCGCCATTATCGCCTCAAACGTACCGATTGACCCAAGGTAAGACCATGACACGGCTGACGATTCTCGAATACCCCGATGCGCGCCTGCGCACCCGCGCCTTGCCGGTGACCGTGTTCGATGCCGCGCTGCAGGCGCTGGTGGAGGACATGTTCGAGACCATGTATGCCGCGCCGGGGGTCGGTTTGGCTGCGACCCAAGTGGACCGCCACTTGCGTCTGATCACCGCCGACTGCAGCGAGGAGCAGAACCGCCCGCTGGTGTTTATTAACCCCACCATATTGTCTCAGACAGGCCAATCGGAGCTTGAGGAGGGCTGCCTGTCGGTGCCGCGCTTTTACGAATGGATCGGTCGCGCTGAATGCATTACCGTGGGCGCGCTGGACCGCCATGGCAAAGCTTTCGAACTGGAGGCCGATGGGCTGCTGTCGGTCTGTATCCAACACGAGATGGACCACCTCGAGGGCAAGCTGTTCGTGGACTATCTTTCTGAGCTCAAACGCGGCCGAATCCGCAACAAGCTTGAGAAAGACCGTCGTGGGCGCGCACTCTAGCGCCATGCAAATCGTTTTCGCCGGTACTCCGGCTTTCGCGGTGCCGGCTCTTGAAGCCCTGCTCGCCTCCTCCCATCGGGTCCTAGCCGTCTACACGCAGCCGGACCGGCCTGCCGGTCGCGGGCGGCAACTGCGGCCTGGTGCCGTGAAAGCCGTGGCACTGGCGCATGATCTCCCTGTGCTCCAACCCCTGTCTTTGCGCACGCCTGAAGCGGCCGGCACCCTGGCCGCGTTTGCGCCGCAGGTGATGGTGGTGGTGGCCTACGGCTTGTTGCTGCCGCAGGCGCTGCTGGACGTTCCTACCCATGGCTGTTTGAATATTCACGCCTCGCGGCTGCCCCGTTGGCGCGGCGCGGCGCCCATTCAGCGCGCGGTCGAGGCAGGCGACACGCAAACGGCCGTGGCGATCATGCGCATGGAGGCCGGTCTCGACACGGGCCCGGTGCTGCTGGAAACCGTGACCGCTATCGGCCCACGGGAGACGGCGGCCGAATTGCAAATCCGGCTCGCGGCGCTGGGTGCCACACAGATCGTCGCGGCCTTGGACTTGCTGGCGGCGGGTCCAGCCACCTCCACCCCGCAAGCCACCGAGGGCGTGACTTACGCGCGCAAGCTGGAAAAAACCGCAGCGCCGCTCGACTGGTCCCGCTCTGCGGTGGAACTGGACCGACAGATCCGCGCCTTTGACCCCTGGCCTGTGGCCGAGACGCGCTGGCGCGGTGCGCAGCTGCGCGTTTGGGCGGCTGAGCCGGTAGCGGCCCCCGCGGCGGCGCCGGTAGCGCCCGCCGGCATGGTGGTGGCGGTGGGCACCGAAGGCTTGGTGGTGGCTTGTGGCCAAGGGACCTTCCTGCGCCTAGAGCGTGTGCAGGAGGCGGGACGCAAACCGGTGACGGCACGCGAGTTTCTCCAGAGTCGCTATCAGGGTGATGACGGCGCCTGTCTCGGGCTGCAGCTGGGAGCCGCGGCATGACCGGCCCTGATCGCAGCACGCTGCTGCGTGCCGCCGCCGCGCGCGCCGTGCTGGAGGTGACGGACCGCGGACACACCCTGGAAAGTGCGGTGGCCTTGGTGGGGCGCGACCTGGCCGTTGGCGATCGCGCCGCCTTGCAGGCGATCGCCTTCGGTACCGTGCGTTCGCTGCTGCGCTTGCAGCCAGCCATTGCCTCGTTGGCCAACCGCGACTGGTCCAAGACGGCTGCTCCGGTGCGGGCGCTGTTGCTGACGGGCGTATTCGAACTGGAAGATGCCGCCACGCCACCGCATGCGGTGGTGACCAGCACGGTGGAGGCGGCCCGCGTGCTGGGCCAGCCCAAAGCCGCCGCTTACGTGAACGCGCTGCTGCGTCGCTGGCAGCGAGAGCGGGCCACTGCCTTGTTTGCAGCTGACCGTTCGCCGGCCGGCCGTTACGCGCACCCGAACTGGCTGGTGCAACAGCTCGAACGCGACTGGGAAGGCCGCGCACCGGAGATTTTCGCCGCCAACAATGCGCGCGCACCCCTGTGGCTGCGCGTTAACTTGGCGCGCACCACCCGGGAGGCCTATGTGGCGCAACTGCTGGCCGCGGGCATTGCCGCGACGGCTGGTGACTGGTTGCCAAGTGCGGTGCGTCTGGCCGAACCCCAGCCGGTGGAGGGGCTACCGGGATTCGCCGAGGGCCTGTGCAGTGTGCAGGACGCGGCGGCACAACTGGCGCCTTATCTACTCACGCCCCCGCTGCCGGGAGTCCCCCTGCGCATACTCGACGCCTGCGCGGCGCCCGGCGGTAAGACGGGGCATCTGCTGGAAGCATTTGCGAGCGCCACGGTGGTGGCGCTGGATGATGATGCTACCCGTGCAGAGCGTATCCACCAGAATCTGGCGCGGCTGGGGCTGGCTCACCGCGCCGAGGTGAAGGTGGCGGACGCCGGGCAACCAGCCGACTGGTGGGATGGTCAGTTGTTTGATCGGATCGTGCTCGATGTGCCGTGCTCCGGCACCGGCGTCATTCGGCGGCATCCGGACATCAAGCTACTGCGTCGTCCCACGGATATCGCCGGCTTTGTGGCCACGCAGGAACGGCTGCTGGGGGCCTTATGGCCGCTGTTGGCGCCGGGTGGTGAGCTGCTCTATGCGAGCTGCTCGGTGCTCAAGGCCGAAAATGGCTTGTTGATTCGCCGTTTTCTGCGCCAGCAGCCGGCGGCTGCAGAGGTCACTGCCGCCGCCAGCAGCCGCCTGAGCGGGGGCGCGCCGGTGGTGGTCACGCCGGGCTTGCCAGGCCTCGTGTTGTTGCCTGGCGCGGCTGATCAGGACGGTTTCGGCTACGCTGTATTGGCGCACCGCGCTGCGGGCGCCTCTGACGAGGGAAGCTGAAGCCTTGTACTGTCCCGCTGACCATCGCCCTTCTCTTTGCGCCGTGCTGCTGCTCTGCCTGCTGGGCGGCGTTTGGTCAGGCGGCGTGCGCGCGGACGAGGCGCCACGGTTTGAAGTGCGCTCGGCTTATCTCGAGCCGCGTGATGGCGTCATGTATCTGGATGCCACGCTAGAGCTGGGCCTGTCGGCGACCGCGCTCGAAGCACTGCATGACGGGGTGCCGGTGACGCTGACGCTGGAGTGTCAGCTGCGGCGCACCCGGCGCCTCGTTCCGGATCAATCACTGGCGGAGCTGGAGCAGCGTTGGCGCCTGCAATACCACGCGCTGTCAGACCGTTGGCTCGTCACTCACCTCAATACTGGGCTGCAGACCTCCTGGCCTTCCCAAGCGGCGGCGCTGGAACATCTGGGGCGGGTACGCAATGTGCCCATCATCGACGAACCTTTGCTGCGCAAGGACGGCCGTTACGAGGCGTCGCTGCGCATGACGGTGGAGGTGGGCGGTTTGCCCGACAGCCTCAAAATGCTCATGTTCTGGGTGCAGTGGAAGCGCTCGACTGACTGGTACACCTGGACAGTACGGCCATGAGTGCCCCGCGCACAGGCACCGACCGCAAGGAAGGCACTGTCGCGCGGCGTTGGATCCAGTACCTGCCCGTCATGTTGGTGACGGGGGGTTTGCTGGTTGCCGCACTGGCCTTGTCCTTGTTGTCGCGCACGGCGCAGGATGCCGCGGCCTTTGCCCGCCTTCAGCCTTGGCTGCTGAGTATCAACGCGGTGGGCATCGTCATTCTGCTGGCACTCATCGGCCGCAAGGCCTGGCGTCTGGGTCGGGATTTCCGGCGGCATGTGCCCGGCTCGCGCATGATGCTGCGTGCAGTGGGTACTTTCGCGGTGCTCGCCGTGGTGCCGCTGCTGGTGGTGTACTGGCTGTCCGTGCAGTTTCTCAATCGCGGTATCGACAGCTGGTTCAACGTCGAAGTGCGTCGCGGCTTTGATGACGCGCTGACTTTATCGCGTGCCAGTCTGAGCCTGCGCATGGGCGACTTTTTAGCGCGCACCGAAAATGCGGCCCGTGAACTGTCCGCAGAGTCCGCCATGGGCTTGGTAGTGCGACTCGACAGTGTGCGTCGCGCTACGGGCGCCGACGAAATGGTAGTGGTTGGCGCCAATCGCCGCATGGTGGCATTCAGTTCCTCGGTCGGGGCGGGTGCGCTGCCACAGTTACCGGGCGAAGACGTGTTGCTGCAAACACGTCAGGATCGGCCCTTTATGAGCCTCGACCCGACGGCAGGGGGTGGCTATGGGGTTTTCACGGCTGCGCCGCTGCCGGGTCGCTCGCCAGGAGAGGAGGCGTTGGTGCTGATCGGCCAGTACGCCATTCCCGAAAGGCTGGCGCGGCTGGCGGAAGGGGTGCAGGGGGCGTCGGCGCAGTACGGGCAGCTCACCTACCAGCGTCCTTACCTCAAAGGCACGCTGACACTGACGCTGACCATGGTGCTGTTGCTGTCCTTGCTCGCGGCCGTGTATGGCGCCTTGTTCTGGGCGCAACGGCTGGTGCAGCCTGTGCAAGATCTCATCGCCGGCACGCGGGCTGTGGCCAAGGGGGATTACGAAACGCGCCTGACCCTGCCTTCCCGTGACGAGATCGGTTATCTGGTCACTTCGTTCAATGAGATGACCAAGCGCCTCGCGCGGGCGCGGGCTGAAACGGAACAGAGCCGCGCGGCGGTTGAAAAAGAACGGGCCAATCTGGCCATTGTGTTGGCACGCTTGTCGACGGGCGTCATCACCTTCGAGCCAGATCTGCGCCTGCGCAGCATGAATGCGGCGGCTGGCAGCATCCTCGCCACCGATACTGAGCAGGTGGCGGGGCTGGCCCTGGTGGAAGCGGCGCAGTTGAATCGCTGGCTGGAACAGTTCCTCGAAGTGGTCGGCGAGCATCTGCGCTCCGGTCAGGCGGAGTGGCGAGAGCAGGTGCCGCTGCACGATGAAGGCTCACGACGCGAACTGATGTGTGCCTGTACGGTGCTGCCTGGCGTCGGCGATGCGCCGGGCGGCTATGTGGTGGTCTTCGACGACATCACCACCTTGTTGCAGGCGCAGCGTGATGCCGCCTGGGGCGAGGTAGCGCGCCGACTGGCCCATGAGATTAAAAATCCGCTAACCCCTATTCAGCTGTCGGCGGAGCGCATGCGCCGCAAATTCCTCGGCAGCATGAACGAGAAGGACGCGCAGATATTGGAGCGCGCCACCCACACCATCGTGCAGCAGGTTGAGGCGATGAAAGGCATGGTGAATGCCTTCAGTGAATACGCGCGGGCGCCGCAACTGGTGCTGGAATCGTTTGATCTGAATGCGCTGGTGGCTGAAGTGGCGGAACTTTATCGTGCCGGCGACCGGCCGGTGGCGGTGTCGCTGTTGCTGGATCCGGCGCTGGGGATGCTGGAGGCCGACCGTGGTCGGGTACGCCAGATCCTGTCGAATTTGCTGAAGAACGCCATGGAAGCGCTCGACGGCACTGCGGATGCCGCAGTGCGGGTGGAGACGCGCACCGGCGAATGGCAGCGACAGCCCGCCGCCATCCTTGAGGTGAGCGACAATGGGCCAGGCTTCCAGCGTGAGCTGATGGGTCAGGTATTCGACCCGTACGTCACCAGCAAGCCCAAGGGCACGGGTCTGGGGTTGGCGATCGTTAAGAAGATTGTCGAAGAACACGGTGGGCGCATCGAAGCGCACAATGGCCCCGAGGGCGGTGCGTTTATTCAGGTGCTGCTGCCTTTAAATGAGCAGGCGCGTGCCGCATCCGGCACACGTGAACCACGCAAGTCTGAGCCGAGGAGAGAGCGAGCATGACGGCATCCCGCATTCTGGTGGTAGACGACGAGGCCGATATCCGCAGTACGGTGGAGGAAATCCTCACCGATGAGGGTTTTGAAGTCACGGTGGCTGCTGATGCGGTGCAGGCCCGCGCCGCCCGTGCCAAGGGCGACCCCGACCTCATCCTGCTCGACATCTGGATGCCCGAGACGGATGGCATCACTTTGCTGCGTGAGTGGTCCAAGGAAGGCGGTCTGCGCTGCCCGGTGGTCATGATGTCTGGCCATGGCACGGTCGAGACCGCCGTTGAGGCCACGCGCCTGGGAGCCTACGACTTTGTCGAAAAGCCGCTCTCGCTGAATAAATTGTTGCGCACAGTCGAGCGCGCGCTAGAAGCCGGGCGGCGGCGGCGCAAAGACCAGCGCCACCTGGGTGGTGGTCTGCCGGCGCCGGTCGGCAAGAGCCGGGTGATCGCGCAGTTGCGCGAACAACTGCAGCAGGTGGCGCCACATGCTTCACCCGTGCTCCTGCAGGGTGAGTCTGGCAGTGGCCGTGAAGCTTTTGCGCGTTACTTGCATTCGCTCAGTCGAGCAGAGCAGGCCTTTGTCACGGTGGTGGGTGGTTTGCTCGACGATACCAGCGCCGCCCGTGCACTGCGTGGCAGCGTGGAGCAGCCAGGCCTGTATGCGCAGGCGACCGGCGGGACCTTGTTCATCAACAGTATTGACGACTTGTCGGCAACGGCGCAGCGCGTGATTGCAGCCGATATTGAAGCGGGCCAGTACGTTCCTGAAGGCGGCACTGCCCGACGGTTGGACGTGCGCTGGGTGGCCAGCGCCCTGCCCGGAGTGGAGCAGCGCGTGGGTGAAAGCCCTGGCGCGCTGCGCCGTGACTTGCATTCGGCACTGGCGGTGGTGGTGTTGCGTGTGCCGCCGTTACGCGATTACGCCGAAGACGTGCCGGAGTTGCTGCGCCACTATGTCGACCGGTTGGTTGACGAGGAAGGGCTGCCGTTTCGCCGCTTCGGCGTGGCGGCGCAGAATCGCCTGCGCAACTATCCGTTCCCCGGCAACATCAGCGAACTGCGTAACTTCGTGCATCGGCTGCTGGTGCTGGGGGGCGAAGAAGAGATTCGGCTTGAGGATATCGAGCGTGAGCTTGCGGTGGCTGCTGCGCAGAACGAGCCGCTGGTTAAGCAAGACTTGCTGGCCTTGCCATTGCGTGAGGCGCGCGAAGCCTTCGAGCGTGCCTACCTGCAGCAGCAGCTGTTGCTCTGTAATGGCAAGGTGGGGCAGCTGGCGAAGCGCGTTGGCATGGAGCGCACCCACCTTTACCGCAAGCTGCGGTCGCTCGGCGTGGACTTCCGGCAGGGCGCCGACGACTGAAGTTTGCCAACGGTCCCGTCGCCTCAGAAGCGTCCAGCACGGAAGTCCGCAATAGCGGTATGAATTTCCTGTGGCGTGTTCATCACAAACGGGCCGTATTTCGCGACGGGTTCGCGCAGCGGGCGCCCGGCTACCAGCAGCGCGCTGCCGGGGTCCGCACCGGTGGCAAGGCGCAAGCGCGGGCCGTCGCTCAGGACGGCCAGCTCGCGGGCCGCCAGGCTGGTGGGCGCCGCTGCGGAGCCCACGTCTATCTGGCCGGCGTAGGTGAAGAGGAAGGCGGTATGGCCGGCAGGCACGGTCAGTTCCACCACCGCACGCGGCGGTAGGCGAATATCTAAAAACAGCGGTGAGGTGGCAGGCGCCCGCACCGGCCCCGTAGCATCGCCACAGGTGCCGGCAATAACACGTGCCTGACCGCCCCCCGGCAAAGCCACCACGGGAATGCGCTCGGGCGCGATGTCCTGATACCCGGGCGCACAGAGTTTCTCGCGGGCCGGCAGGTTGATCCACAACTGGAATCCCCAGAGCAGCCCTGCTTCCTGCTCGGGCATCTCACTATGCAGAATGCCCCGCCCCGCGGTCATCCACTGGACACTGCCCGGCTGCAGCAGACCCGTGTTACCCAGATGGTCGCCGTGCCGCATGCGGCCGGCCAGTAGGTACGTGACCGTTTCGAAGCCGCGGTGTGGATGTTCCGGAAAGCCGGCGATATAGGCTGCAGGGTCGTCTGAATGGAACTCGTCCAGCATCAGAAACGGATCGAGTAGGTCGAGCGCGGGCACGCCGATGAAGCGCGTGAGCTTTACGCCCGCGCCGTCGGTGGTCGGCCGGCCTAGGTGGCGGCTCAAGACGTGGCGTTCCAGGGGGAGATCGAGCATGCGGACTCCTAGGAGCTCCAGTGTCGCATGCACCGGTGCTCGCGGGAACACAGCAAGGCTCTGCTGGCAGCTTCTATCGAAGTTTGTCCTGTACAAAATAGTTACAAAACCCCTCGATTGGGGGATGGAATTATGAATATTTTCGCGAGACAAGTAATGTCGCTAAATCACATCCTTATGTCGCTCCAAGGAAGATTCCCGTGGATGGTGACTTGCTCGACCTGATACCGCTGGGCGTCATGCTCGTCTCGGCGGGCGGAGTCATTAAAAACACCAACCGGGTGGCGAGACAGGTGTTGGCTCGCCAAGATATTTTTAAGAGCGTCAATGGGCAACTTGGCTTCGTGTGCCCCGATCTGACCAAGAGTTTCAGCGGTTTTCGTCAGAGTCCTGACGTCAAACAAATGCTCATGCGTGTGCCGCATAGCGCTGCCGAGCATGAACAGCAGCTGTTTTTGGCACGAAAACTACACCCTAGCGGTGACGTGCTGGTGACGATGCTCGCGGGTACCGAAAGTAACCACCTCAGTGAATCGATGGTCGCCGACGCGCTCGGGCTCACCCAAGCAGAGGCGCGTGTGGCCCTGTGTGCGGTGAATCAGCAGCGGGTGCCCGATATTGCCAAGGAACTGGGCATCAGTCCGCACACGGTGCGAGCTCACTTAAAACATATTTTCCGCAAGCTGCAAATCAATTCGCGAAAAGAGTTGACGGTCATAACGATACGCATGGCCATGCTGACGACTGGCTCCAATCACCCGATATCTAAGGAGGGATACAACGATGCGCACCATGGAATTGCTGGACGGACATAATGACCCTGCCGGTCTGATAATGGACGTTCGTTGGCTGGCCGCGGGATGCATCCTCGCGCGTCATTCTGGGCAGGCGAAGCAGCAAATTTTGTCGGCTTTTCGCACTGGGGGAGTGGGCTCCCATGCGGTAGCCAGTCGCGTGCTGAATGAATTCTATCTACGTGGCTGGATTGAGGTGCGTGAAGGCGCGCGTGGCGACGGCCGTGAGAAAATATTTTCCCTGTCCTCGCGGGGTCAGGTGGCGCTGCGTAATGCCCTGGCCGAGGAGGCCTTGCGGCTTACAACGTCGTAGCGGCCAGCAGCTGTTGGGAGCCGCTTTCCGCGACGGCCTGATGAATGGTGCCTTCGAAGTGGCGCAAATAGTTCAGGCCCGCGTCCGTGAGTTCCACCGATTTCTCCCGGCGGTCTAGCCGGAGCGCTTTGCCGGTGATCAGTAAGCCTGCTTTTTCTAGGTCGTAAATCCGATCCCTACATTGACGTTCCCCTCCCAGTCCGTTGAGACGCCACGTCAGAATTAAAAACGACACGGTCGCTGGCTGCGACTTAAGCGCGAGCAACAGGTAGGGAATGGCGCTGATTTGTTTAATGAGGGCATACCATTTTTTATTGGAGCGGTATCAGGACCAAATATGCGCCAAATAGTTAGAGAAGTGTGAAAAAACAACACTCATAAATCACAGGCTTATAGGGCGGTAACGCCTTCACCGGTGACCCTTGGCGGCTCAGTCGCCGACGCGGTTAATGACGGGCGGAGCCAGCCCCATCCGCAGCAGCTTGTCCCGCACCCGGCTCACTTCCTTGGGGTTGCTCACCGGCCCAATAATGACGCGGTGCCAGGTGCGACCGTCCACCAACACCGGTTGCAGCGTGGATTCAATGCCCTGCAGCGCCAGCGTGGCGCGCATGCGGTCTCCCACGTCTTTCTGCGGGAAGCTGCCAACCTGAATTTGGTACATCCCGGGCTGTGGCACTGGCAACGGACTGACGGTGCCGGCCGGAGCTGCGTCTTCCGGTATTTCGACGTTCTGGTGCTTCAGTCGCTCGTAAAACGTGTAGTCGATGGTTTCGACTGGCGGGGCATTGGTCGTCGCCTCGGCCGCTTCAGTGGCGCGTTGGCTGGCGGGTTTCATCGGTTGCGCCTGCCGGATGCTGGCGATGCCGGCCTCGTGACCGCGCTGGTAGGCGAAGAACGCGCCCAATCCGCCCAGGGTTAGGCCAATCACTAAGCCACCAGCGCCATTGAAAATCCCGTTTTCGCGGGGTGCGCGCGCTTTGCGATAGTCGCGGCCCGTGGTGCTCACATGGTCTCCGGGGCGGTGACGCCGAGAATGCCTAGCCCGTTGCGCAGCACTTGCCGCGTGGCGAGCACGAGTGTTAGCCGTGCATGGCGCAGGCTGGGGTCATCGACGATGAAGGCGTGGGCGTTGTAGTAACTATGAAAGCTGGTGGCCAGTTCACGGAGGTAGTGCACCAGCAGATGCGGTGCACGCTGGGTGGCGGCGCTGTCGATCAGCTCGGGGTACTGCGCCAGTGTGGCCGCCAGTAACTGCTCTTGCGGCTCGGTCAGTTGCCGCAGGCCAGCCAGACCCGCCGCTATGTCGTGCTCCAGTCCGCGATCGGCGAGTTGCCGCAGCACACTGCTGACGCGCGCATGCGCATATTGGATGTAGTACACCGGGTTGTCATTGCTGCGTGTCTTTGCCAGCTCGAGATCAAAATCCAGATGCTGGTCGTTGCTGCGCATCACGTAGTAGAAGCGGCAGGCGTCGTTGCCCACTTCGGCGCGCAGTTGGCGCAGCGTGATGAATTCGCCGCTGCGCGTCGACATCTGCACTTTTTCCTCGCCGCGGAATAACGTCACGAATTGCACCAGACGCACTTCGAGGCTGTCACCGGGTTCGCCCATGGCTTCAAGGCCCGCGCGCACGCGGGCGATGTAACCATGATGGTCGGCGCCCAAGATGTCGAGCAGCAGGTCAAAGCCACGTTCGCGCTTTTCCAGGTGGTAGGCGATGTCGGAGGCGAAATAGGTTTTCACGCCATTCTCACGCACAACCACGCGGTCTTTTTCGTCGCCAAATGCAGTGGCTTTGAACCACAGCGCACCATCTTTTGCATACACATGGCCCTGCGTCTGCAGGCGGTTTAAGGCACGATCAATGGCGCCCTCGGTCGACAGGCTGCGTTCGCTGTACCAGCGGTCATAAACCACGCCGAAGGCGGCGAGGTCTTCGCGGATGTCGCCCAGAATGTCCTCGAGCGCTACGTCCAGCGCCAGTCGAAAGCCGGCTTCACCGAGCAAGGCATGCGCGCGAACAATGACTGCGTCGATGTAGTCGTCTTTATTGCCGCCTTCCGGCTCATCTGGCGGCAGCCCGCTGAAGACCTCTGCGCTGGAACGGTGGAGCGTGGCCCCGGCGCGCGCTTCCAGCTTGGCCGCGATGGGCAGCAGGTAGTCACCGCGGTAACCGTTGCTGGGGAAGGTGAGTTGTTCGCCACGGGCCTGCAGATAGCGCAGCCAAGTGGAGGCCGCCAGAATTTCCATTTGCCGACCGGCGTCGTTGATGTAGTACTCGCGGTGCACCTGCCAGCCGGCAGCGGCCAGCAAATTGGCCAGCGTGGCGCCGAAGGCGGCATGCCGTCCATGGCCGACATGCAAGGGACCGGTCGGGTTCGCTGAGACAAACTCGACCAGTGCGCGTTTGCCAGCCCCCTGCTTGCTGCAGCCATAGGCTTCGCGTTGGGCCAGCACGGTGGGCACGACGCCTTGCCAAGCGGCGGGTGCAATGAAGAAGTTGATGAAGCCTGGGCCGGCGATCTCTACGTGGGTGACGTCCGCGTGCGGCGGCAGGGCGGCCACGAGTGCGGTGGCGAGCTGCCGCGGGTTTTTCTTGGCGGTCTTGGCCAGACGTAAGGCAAGGGTGCAGGCGAAATGGCCGTTGCGCGCATCGCGGGTCCGCTCAATATCGGCCGGTACCAGGCCGGCGCCTGTCTGCAGCTCCTCGGGGAGGGTGCCGGCCTCGAGCGCCGCCAGGGCTTGGGCCATCAGTGACTCGACTAGGCTTTTCAACGGGTTGGCCCCAACAGTGGACAAGGCGCGTAGTGTAATGGAAGGTTGGCGTCGAATGCCGGTTCGCGCGTATTCGCCGCCCAGTGGTCGATACCGCACCGACAGCAGCGCACGGAACCTTCGTTACTGTTGCTGGGTCGAAGCTCATATTCTGCTAGATGGTTATTGAGGAGTCCCGCGCATGCTTCAGAAGATTCTGCTGGTATCCGGCCTGTCGGCCGTGCTGCTGTTGTCCTTCGCCGGTGCCCGTGCCGCGGGTCCCGAGTGCCCACCGCACGAGAGTGCAGGGTGTGGCGGGCCCGGCGAGATGTTCCGAATGGCGGACACCGATGGCGATGGTGCGGTGACCCGTGCTGAGTTTGATGCGATGACTCGCGCCCACATAGAGCAATTGTTTGACCAGGTGGATGCCAACCACGATGGGACGGTGACGCGCGAGGAGGCGGATGCCGGCCATGCGAACGTGATGGCCGTCATGCACGGCCAGATGCACGGCCACGCGCAGGGCCGGATGGCGGGTGCCATGGCCGAGCGTTGGAAACAGGCGGATAAAGACCACAATGGCACGTTGTCGGCGGAGGAGGCCGAGACCCTGCCCATGCTGGCCGGGCATTTTGCCGCGATGGACACCGACAAAAATGGCCAGCTCACGCGCGCAGAAATTCAGCGCTGGCATCGCCAGCAGCACTAGACGCAGCGCCAGCCAGCGCGCTTCCACGGGGTGGGGTGGCGCTTCAGGCGACTTCGATCGGGTCTACGTCGAGCGCATAGCGCACGCGCTTGGGTCGTGGCAGGGCTTCCACCAGTGGCAACCACGCCCCCAGCAGCTGGTGCAGGGCCCCGCGTTGCACGCTTTCCAGCAGTAGCTGGGCGCGAAAACGCCCGGCGCGCCGTTCCATCAACGCCGGGGCCGGCCCGAGTAGTCGCACGCCGCTATTCGGTAGCGCGTTGGCGGCCTCGCGGGCGGCACGCAGGAACGCCAGGGCGGCACCTTCGTCTTCGCTTTCTGCGCGCAGCACCACCAGTCTGGAATACGGCGGCCAACCGGCCGCTTCGCGTTCAGCCAGTGCCGCCGTGGCAAAGGCGTCGTAGCCGCCCTCCAGCCAGCGCGCCAGCAGCGGGTGGTCGGGGAAGCCGGTCTGCACCAAGACTTCGCCCGGGCGTTCGGCGCGTCCGGCGCGTCCAGCCACTTGGGTCAGAGTTTGTGCGAGGCGTTCGGCGGCGCGGAAGTCGGTGCCGAACAGACCCTGATCGGCATTCAGCACCACCACCAGCGTGACTTCCGGGAAGTCGTGGCCTTTGGCCAGCATCTGCGTGCCGATGAGGATGCGTGCATGGCCTTCCCGCACGCGCTCGAGTGCCGCGTCCAGTTCGCCTCGACGGCGGATGGTGTCGCGGTCGATGCGTAGGATTTCGATGCCGGGGAACTGGTCGGTCAGCAGTTGTTCGATCCGCTCAGTCCCTTGGCCCACGGGCGATACTTCGTGGCTGCAGGTCGGGCAGGCATACGGTAGGGTGTCTTCTAAGCCGCAGTGGTGGCACGTCAGTCCCGCGGGGTGCAAATGCACCGTCATTCGTGCATCGCAGCGCCGGCACGGGGCCGTCCAGCCGCAGTTGTTGCAAAACAGGGTGGGCGCGAAGCCACGCCGGTTCAAGTACAGCAGCACCTGATTACCGGCGGCGAGGTGGCGTTGCATCGCCAGCACCGCAGCGGTGGCCAAACCCTGGTGTTTGGGCTCTCGGCGCAGATCGATAAGCCCCAACCGTGGCGCGCCGGCTGCTCCAGCACGGACCGGCAGGGTCAGTAGTTGGTAGCGGCCCTGACGTGCATTCCACAGGGTCTCCAGCGCTGGCGTGGCGGTCCCCAGCACCACTGGCACGCCGGCCCGTTGGGCCCGGGCCACGGCCAGGTCACGCGCGGAATACCGCCAGCCATCTTGCTGCTTGTAGCTGCCGTCGTGTTCTTCATCGACGATCACCAGTCCAAGCCGATCAAGGGGCGTGAAGACTGCGCTGCGGGTGCCGATAACCACGCCGGCACGGCCTTCGCGTGCCGCGCGCCAGGCGGCCAGCCTTTCGGTATCGCTGAGCGCCGAATGCAGCACGGACAGTGTCGTGCCAAGGCGCGCGCGAAAGCGACTCACCAGCTGCGGTGTCAGGCCGATCTCCGGCACCAGCACCAATCCTTGTTGGCCGCGTTCCAGCACTGCTTCGAGTAACCGCAGGTAGACCTCGGTCTTGCCGCTACCGGTCACCCCTTGTAGCAAAAACGGTTGAAATCCTGGCCCCGCAGCGGCGATGGTGGTGAGGGCGGTCGCTTGGGCGGCGGTGGGTACCGGCCGTTGGGCGGTGACTGGTGTCGCCAGCATGGCGGGACGCCGCGGCGCCTGTTCGTCGGTCCGTGCCCATCCGCGGTCTACGGCCTCGCGTAGCGCCGCCCGGTCCGCTACCGCGAGTGCAGCGTAGGCGTCGTGGTCGAGGCCGTCGGTGGCGGCCTGCAGCCGCTGCAGTGCTGCGCGTTGGCGCGTGCCAAGGCGCACTGGCGGTTGCGCTGTGCCGGTCAAGGCCGCAGCGCCCGCTGCACTGAGCCACCAGCAGGTGCGTACGCCTTGCGCGGCGCGTCCCTGCCGTAGCAGCACCGGTAGCGCGGTGGCGAAGACCTCGCCGATGGGGTGGTGGTAGTACTCCGCCGCCCAGCGCAACAGGCCCAGCGTCACGGCATCGAGGAGGGGGGTGGCATCGAGCACGGCCAGCGCGCGCCGTAGTTTCGCCGGCGGGACCGCCGAGCTAGTGACGGCCTCGAGCAGCACTCCGACCACTTCTCCCCGGCTGAACGGTACGGCCAGACGCAGTCCGGGCGCCCACCCGCCCGCGGGCGGGTCCCCGTCCGGGGGCAGGTAGTCGAAGGTTCGACGTAGCGGCGTGTCGATGGCGACACGCAAGAAGCAGGTGGGTGGTCCACTCATCCTGTGGATAACTCTGTGGACGAAGGGGGCAGAATACGCGTCAGTGTACGTCCCGCTGAGTTTTTGTGCGTCCCTGCCCATTTTTTGTGCGGGGGATTTGCGCGCCTTTAAAATCAATCGGTTAGCGTGTTTTATCGGCAAATATTACGGTCGAGTTACACGCTAGACCTGATCTTGATGGTGGGTTTTGAGTGTAAGTGCTTGTTTCGAAAAAGACCGTGGATAACATTTTGCGTGGAACAACGGTGGGCGGGTTTGGCAAGCGCTTTTTTGAGCAGGGTGGCGGCGGCCGTTTTGGTGGCTGCGCCGTCGGGTTAGCGTTCGGCGGTGTTTGGCCGCAGTAGCTCGAGCGGCAGTTCGGTGGTGTTCTTGGTTTCCTCGAGCACGATCCGCGATTCAATCGACTGCACCCCGGGTACCTGCGACAGCCTTTTTTGGATGAACAGGTTGTAGTCCTCGATGGTGGGCGTGGCGACCAGCAACACGAAGTCGGTGTCGCCCATCACCAGAAAGCACTGGATCACTTCGGGAAACGACACTACCTGCTGTTTGAAAGTGGGCAGCGATTGCCAGCCGTGGCTGGCGAGCTTGACGCTGGCGAACACCATCACCGACAGCCCCAACTGGTGCCGGTCCAGCAGTGCCACCCGGCGGCGGATGACGCCGGATTCCTCCAGCAGGCTAATGCGCCGCCAGCAAGGGGACTGTGAAATACCGGCGGCCTGGGCGATATCGGCCGTTGAGCGCGCGCCGTTTTTTTGCAAGGCATCGAGTATTTTTAAGTCGGTTTTATCTAATGAAGGCATTTCAATTTCTCAATAAAGCCAGATAAGTAGATAAAAATACCACTAATACGCCTTATCTGGGTTCAAAGAGGCATAATTTTCCCGGGTTTGTGGCGTACGCTGATCTTGCGGCCGCGGGCCACGCCTGCGCGCTAAAACCAATCGATGCGAGCCCGCTCGCGTTCGTGGAGGACCGGTCAATGCTCAGCCCCTCGCGCCTGCATATCCCCCGTGCGCCTGCGCGCCCTGGTGAAGCCCCCGATTTTAGTTATCTGCAGTTATCGGCCGCCGGCGCGGTGCCGCGTCCGGAGATTACCGTCAACGCCAGTGAGGTGACCGGGCTGGCGACCCAGCTGGTCCGGGTGCTGGATAACACCCACCAGGCGGTGGGTGCCTGGCACCCCCACTTAGACCCCGCCGAGCTGCAGATCGGCCTGCGGCATATGCTGCTGACGCGCCTTTTCGATGAGCGCATGCAAAAAACGCAGCGTCAGGGCCGCATTTCCTTCTACGTGAAGTGCACTGGCGAGGAAGCGGTGTCGGTGGCGGCGGCCATGGCACTGGAGCCACACGACATGCTATTTCCTGCGTATCGCAACCAAGGTTTGCAAATGGTGCGCGGTCAGCCGCTGGTCGCACTGATGAACCAGCTGCTGTCGAACACCGGCGACATGTGCAAGGGCCGGCAATTGCCCGTGATGTACCACTCAAGCGCTGCGCGCCTGTTTTCCATCTCCGGCAATCTCGCCACGCAGTTCCCGCAGGCAGTGGGTTGGGCCATGGCCGCTGCTATCAAGGGCGAGGAGCATATCGCTGCGAGCTGGATTGGTGAGGGTTCCAGCGCCGCCGCCGATTTTCACCATGCTTTGCTGTTTGCTAGCACTTATCGTGCGCCGGTCATTCTCAATGTGGTGAATAACCAATGGGCTATTTCCACCTTTCAGGGTTGCGCCGCGGGCGACTCGCCGTCGTTCGCCGCGCGTGGTCCCGGGTACGGCATTCCAGGGCTGCGCGTCGATGGCAACGATTTTCTCGCGGTCTATGCAGTCACCCGTTGGGCGGCTGAGCGCGCACGCAAAGGGCATGGCGCGACGCTCATTGAGCTGGTCACTTACCGCGCCTCGGCGCATTCGACCAGTGATGACCCGGCGCGTTATCGCCCGCGCGATGAAGCTGAGCGCTGGCCACTCGGAGATCCCATCGAGCGGCTGAAAGCGCATCTCTGCGTGCTCGGGGAATGGAGCGAACCGCGGCATACGGCACTGCTGGAAGAGCTGGAAGCGCAGGTGACGGTGGCCTGGAAGGAGGCGTGTATTTTCGGCACGTTGAGTGAAGGGCCGCGTCTGGATCCCGCGTTGATGTTTGACGATGTCTATCAACACCTGCCGCCGCATCTGGCCGAGCAGCGCGAGCAATTGCGTGCCGCCCGCGCCGCGCAGGGAAAGGGCTGAGCCATGCCGCAAATGAACCTGATCCAGGCGATCAACTCGGCACTCGATGTGGCGATGACGCGTGACCGCACCGTGGTGGTGCTAGGCCAGGATGTTGGCTACTTCGGTGGAGTATTTCGCGCCACGGAAGGCTTGCAGCGTAAATTTGGCGAACACCGCGTGCTCGATACGCCCATTGCGGAGGGCGGGATTATCGGGGCCGCCATCGGCATGGGCGTTAACGGGCTGCGCCCGGTGGCGGAGATCCAGTTCGCCGATTATGTCTATCCGGCCTATGACCAGATTGTCAGTGAGCTGGCGCGCTTGCGCTACCGCAGCGCCGGCGACTTTTTTGCGCCGGTGACGATTCGTACTCCTTGCGGTGGTGGCATCCGTGGTGGACAGACCCATTCGCAAAGTCCGGAGGCGGTGTTCGTGCATGTCTGTGGGCTGAAGGTGGTGATGCCGTCCAATCCGTACGACGCCAAAGGCCTGCTCATTGCCGCGATTGAAGACGATGATCCGGTGATCTTTCTGGAGCCGAAGCGCTTGTACAACGGTCCTTTCGAGGGCAACTCGGAGCAACCGGCGGTGCCATGGAGTACGCATCCGCAGGGTGAAGTACCCGCAGGCCACTACACGGTGCCGCTCGGTCAGGCACGCGTGGTCAAATCCGGGAGTGCACTGACCGTGATCAGCTACGGCACCATGGTGCATGTGGCCACGGCGGCGGCCCGGCAGCTTGGTCTAGATGCCGAGGTGATCGATTTGTGCACCCTCTCGCCGCTGGACACGGCCACGTTGGTGGCCTCCGTGAAAAAAACCGGGCGCTGTGTGGTGGTGCATGAGGCGACGCGCTTTGGTGGCTTTGGCGGTGAACTGGCAGCCACTCTCCAAGAAGCCTGCTTCTGGCATCTCGAGGCGCCCATCATTCGTGTGGGTGGCTGGGACACACCTTATCCGCACGCGTTCGAATGGGAATATTTTCCGGGACAGGCACGGGTGGCGGCGGCCATGCGGCAAGTGATGGAGGAAGCACCATGAACCCCTATGAATTCAAGGTCCCCGACCTCGGTGAAGGCACGGTCAGTTCGGAGATTGTCGCCTGGCACGTCAAGGTCGGCGACACCGTGCGTGAAGACGCGCCCTTGGTAGAGCTGTCTACGGACAAGGCGGTGGTCGAGGTGCCCTCGCCGGTGACCGGTCGCGTGGTCCGTCTGGGCGGCCAGCCCGGCGACACGGTGGCTGTGGGCGCGGTGCTGGTGGCCTTGATGGTGGATGAAGCGCCCGCGGCGGTTGCCATGCACGCCGGCACTGTAGGAGCGAGCAATCTCGCGACCCCAGCGGCGGCCCGCGTACAGGCCCGTGTACAGGCTCGCGTACAGGCCTCGCCCGCCGCGCGTCGTCGCGCGCGGGAAGCGGGCATCGACGTGGCGACGGTGGCGGGAACCAGCCCGGCCACTGGCATCACCGAGATTCCGGTGATCGGTGTACGGCGCGTGATTGCGCAGCGTATGCAAGAGGCCACGCGTACGGTGCCGCATTTTTCGTATGTGGAAGAGGTGGACGTGACGGCGCTAGAAGCGCTGCGGCAGCATCTTAATGCCCATCGTGCCCCAGCAGACGCCTACAGCTATCTGCCCTTCGTGATGGCGGCGCTAGCGCATGTCCTGCGCGCTTTCCCCCAGTGCAATGCGCATTACGACGCGGCGCGCAATGTGGTGTTGCGGCACGCCGCGGTGCATATCGGGGTAGCCACGCAGACGCCTGATGGATTGAAGGTGCCGGTGGTGCGCCATGTCGAAAGCCGCACTCTCGGGCAGTTGGCGGCAGAGGTGCGGCGGGTCGCGGCGGCGGCGCGTGGCAACAGCGCTCGCCGCGAGGACCTCACCGGCAGTACAATCACTGTCACCAGCCTCGGCAAGTTGGGCGGCATCGCCACTACCCCGGTGATTAACTTGCCTGAAGTCGCTATTATTGGCCTGAACAAGGCGGTGGAGCGACCGGTCGTGCTGGGTGGTGTCGTGGTGGTGCGCCGGATGATGAATCTCTCATCGTCCTTTGACCACCGCTTCGTCGACGGCTTCGATGCTGCGGCGATGATCCAGGCGCTAAAGGACCGGCTCGAGCAACCCGCCACCATCTTTATGGAGGAGGAGGAGCGCTAGCTGGGGGCGACACAGTAGCGGACTGGACGGTCCGGTACTGCACAGGAGAATGACGATGGCGACCCCCCTGGCGCAGAACGCGCCTTTCGGCAGCATCCTCGCCGGCCAGATGGCTGTGGCTGAGTACAATAACGGCGCTTGGGGCGGCTTCGATGTGCGCCCGGTGGCGCCGCTGCCGCTGAGCCCTGCTGCCCACGTGCTGCACTACGGCAGCGCCTGCTTTGAGGGCGCCAAGGCTTTTTTGCACGCTGACGGCTCCGTGAATATCTTCCGTCTCGACAAGCACATTGCCCGCATGCGCCAGAGCGCTCGCCTGCTGGTCCTGCCCGAGCCAGATCCGCTGCAGTTGCGCGCCATGGTGCTGGCCGCCATCGAACAAAATCGCGCGGAAGTCCCTGCCGCTCCGGGCGCTTTGTACCTGCGCCCCATGCTGATAGGCACCACGCCGAACATCGGCGCGGCGGCCACCCCGTCGACGGCGGCCATGCTCATCGTGCTGTGCAGCCCGGTGTGGGACTATTTCGCCGGTGGGGCTCATCCGCTGCGTATCTTTGTCGAGGAACACGCCACGCGCTGCGCGGCGCACCTCGGGATGGTGAAGACTGGTGGCAACTATGCGGCGGCCCTCGGTCCCACGCTGGCGGCGCGTCAGCAGTACGGGGTGGACCAGGTGCTGTTCTGTCCGGGGGGCGAAGTGCAGGAAACCGGCGCTGCCAATTTCCTGCTCATCCGCGATGGCCACATTCTCACCCGCAGTTTGGACAGCACCTTCCTGCATGGCGTGACACGCGATTCATTCCTGCAGTTGGCGCCGGACCTGGGCTACCGCGTTGAAGAGCGGGTGTTCGGCGTCGAGGAAATGCTCGAGTGGGTACAGGACGGCGAAGCGGCGCTGTCGGGCACGGCGGCGGTGTTGTCGGGTGTCGGTACTTTGTTGCGCGGCGGGCAGGAAATCCGCGTCAGCGATGGAGGTATTGGCCCGAATACGCAGCGTTTGCGCGCGGCGCTCATTGGCCTGCAGCAGGGCATCGTGCCCGATACCCGCGGCTGGCTGACCCGCGTTTAACCGGCGGTTTTCGCTTTTTGCCAGGCATTGAGCGTGGCGCGCGCGCGGTTGCGCCGCGGGTCGGTGGCCGTGTCGTGGTCTGCCTGCTTGGTGGTCAGTTCGATCACGTAGCCGTTCGGGTCACGGAAATAAATGGACTGCAGGAAGCCGTGGTCTGAGACGCCGCGAGTCTCAATGCCGGCGGCCTGGCCCTTCTGCAGCAGGCGCCGCAGCGTTTTCGGCTCCACCTCGAGGGCAATATGTAGGTCGAAGTCCTTTTGCCGCTTGAAGTTGAATTTCATGTCCGGCACTTCAAAGAACGCCAGAAAAGAGCCGTCGGCCATTTCATAGAAGGTGTGCAGCACCTGTGTCTGACGGCCCGTCTTGGTCTCGCGTATCTCCAGCGTTTGCGCGAGTCGCAGGCCTAGAAAGTCGACATAAAACTGGCGGGTCTCCTCCGAATCGCGGCAACGATAAGCGTTGTGATGGAGTCCCAGAATCTTGATGGTGGTGATGCGTGTCATACAGCGGTTCCGGACGGCCCGGCGGGTCGGTGGTTGCTACAGAGTGCCACGCTGACTACCATCACCGCCATGCTTGTTGCCATTACCGGTGCTGCGGGTCATGTCGGGGCGAATCTCGTACGGGCATTAATCGCCCGCGGCGCCACGGTCCGGGTACTGGTCCACGAGGATCAACGGGGCATTGCGGGCCTGCCGGTGGAGCCGGTCTTCGGCAGCATTTGTGACCCGCTGGCCGTAGAGCGGCTAGTCGCAGGGGTGGAGCGGGTCTACCACCTCGCCGCGAAAATCTCGATTGAGCCGGCGGACCGCGAGTTGCTGCAGCGGGTGAATGTTGGCGGTACGCAATGCGTGGTGGCAGCCTGCCGGCGCGCCGGCATCCGGCGACTGGTCTACGTCAGCTCCATCCATGCGCTGTCCTCGTTTCCGGTGCTGCAGGCGGTCACCGAGGACCGTCCCCTTGCGGGTGGGCAGGGGTTGCCGGGGTATGACGCGTCCAAAGCGCTGGCAGAGCGGGTGGTGCGTGATGCCATCGATGCGGGGATGGATGCCGTCATCGTCAATCCAACCGGCATTCTCGGTCCGTATGACTTTCGTCCATCCCATCTGGGCGAGGTGTTGCTAGATCTCTACCACGGTCGGCTACCCGGTCTCGTCGCCGGCAGTTTTGATTGGGTGGATGTGCGTGAAGTGGTGCATGGCATCCTGCAGGCGGCCGATCAAGCCCCCCGCGGCGCCCGCTTTGTGTTGGGTGGGCATCGCGCCAGCTTGCAGGCGCTGTCGTTGCTGGTCGAGCAGGTGACCGGTCAGCCGCGCCCGCGGTTGGTGGCCCCCATGTGGCTCGCGCGCGCGGTGGCGCCCGCAGCGGTGCTGGCCGCCCGCATGACCCGCAAGCGACCGCTGTTTACCCCTGAATCGCTGTATGCGCTGCGCCACCACCGGGAGGTGAGCCACGCGCGCGCACGGCAGCAACTCGATTATCTGGCTCGACCTTTGGAAGTTACTGTGCGCGATACGTTTGCCTGGTTCCGCTCAGCTGGCATGCTGGCATGCTGAACGAAAAATCCTTGTTTGAGAGCTTGATCTGGCTGTGGATGTTCATCGCCGTGGTGACGTTTTCCAGCCTGTTTCGCATCACGGCGCCCTATGGCCGGCACCAACGACAGGGATGGGGGCCGCTCATTCCCAGCTGGGCGGCCTGGATGCTCATGGAGGCGCCGTCGCTGTTCATCCTGGTGCTGTGCTTCGTGGTGCAGCCACCGGCGTTGCCCGGGGCTTGGGTGTTTCTCGGCCTATGGGTGCTGCACTACACCAATCGCACCTTCATCTATCCGCTGCGCAATCCCAGTGGCCAGACGCCGATGCCACTGGTGATCTGCGGCTCGGCTATTTTGTTCAACGTGGTGAATGGTTACCTGAATGGCCGCAGTCTCACGCTCTTTGGGCCGCAGTACGACTGGAGCTGGTTCGCCAAACCGTTGACGGTATTGGGATTGCTGCTGTGGGTAGCTGGCCTGTGCATTAATTTGCAGGCAGATCGCCTCCTGCTGGCGCTGCGGCGTCCCGGTGAAACGGGGTATCAGGTCCCCTATGGCGGGTTATACCGCTTCGTCTCTTGCCCCAACTATTTCGGCGAACTGCTGGAGTGGATCGGCTTTGCTGTCGCTGCTGCCTCGCCTGCTGCGTGGAGTTTTGCAGCATGGACGGCAGCGAATCTGGTGCCGCGGGCACTGGCGCACCATCGCTGGTACCGAGCGCGTTTTATCGACTATCCACCAGAGCGCAAGGCGCTGGTGCCGTTCTTGTTCTAGTGAAGGAGACTGACCCCCATGGACCCAAAATTGCAGGCCTTGCTCGACAAGCAAGCCATTCATGAGGTGCTCACCGGTTACTGCCGCGCACTGGACCGTTGTGACGTTGACTTGATGAAGAGCGTGTATTGGGAAGACGCGCATGACGCGCACGGCATCTTTGACGGCAATGCCCACGAATTTGCCGAGTTCATCGTGCGTGGCATTCAGGAATGGTTCGAGGTGGCGACGCATGCCATCTCCAACGTGCACATCGAACTGGCGGGGACCACGGCCTGGTCAGAGGCTTACTTGTTTTCGTATTGTCGCGTGGCTGGCGTGCGCGAGAAGGTGGAGGCCGTGTTTGGCGCCGACTATGCCGCGCGTCAGACCTACGGCGAAAACGCGCCGCCCTGGCATGATTTCGTGATGGGCGGGCGCTATATCGACAAGCTCGAAAAGCGTGGCGAGGAATGGCGGATTATGCGCCGCACGGTCGTCATGGATTGGAACCAGAACTTCCCGTCCACCTCCATTTGGCAGGGCGGCATCTATGGCCAGTTGCAGCTGCTCGGCCAACGCGATCGAACGGATGCGGTCTACGACCGTGATTAAGCCTGGGCGTGCCGCCTGGCTGCTGGTGGTGGGGCTGGTGGTGGCGGCTCCGGCGGTGCCTGCGGCAGACGTGCTGTTGCAGCAGGTGCAGGTCTATGACGGCAGGGGCGGTGCGCCGTTTATGGCGGACGTGCGGGTGCGTGGCACCAGAATCACGGAGGTGGGTCCGCATCTGCCACCAGCGGTGGGCGAAGTGGTGCTTGATGAGCACGGGCTGGCGTTGGCGCCCGGCTTTATTGATGCGCACTCGCATGCGGACTTTGGTCTGTTCGATGACCTGGATGCCGCCACGGTTTCACGCCAAGGCGTGACCACGGTGGTGGTGGGCCAAGATGGTGAGTCCACCTTCCCGTTGCACGACTACCTGGCACGCCTGCAGGTCACGCCGCCGGCCATCAATATCGCCAGTTTTGCTGGGCATGCCACGCTACGCGTGCAGGTCATGGGCAAGGACCTGTACCGCGCCTCCACACTCCCCGAGCAGACGCGCATGGCAGCGCTGCTGCATCAGGAAATGCTCGACGGCGCTTTCGGGCTGTCGACGGGGCTGGAGTATGAACAGGGGCATTTTGCGACCACGGAAGAGGTGGTGGCGCTGTCGAAAGTGGCCGCTGCCAGCCACGGCAGTTATCTCAGCCATGTGCGGGATGAATCCAACAAAGTGTTCGAATCCTTCGATGAAGTGCTCCGCATCGGTCGCGAGGCGGGCCTACCGGTGGGCATCACGCATATCAAGCTGGGCGCGACGTCGACGTGGCATCTTGCCGCCAAGCGCATGCCGGCCTATTTCGCACAAGCACGGCGCGAAGGCGTGCAGCTGACGCCCGATGTCTATCCGTACACTTACTGGCACTCAACCCTTCGCGTGGTGGTGCCCGATCGCGACTTCTTCAATCCGGAGAAGGTGGCGCGTTCCCTGGAAGAGAATGGTGGTGCCGCTGGCATCCTGCTCGCCAGTTACCAGCCGGACCCGAGGCTGGCTGGCAAGACCATCGAGCAGATTGCCGCCATCTGGCAAGTGACACCAGTACAGGCGTATATGCGCATGGTGAAAGAGACCGAGCCCGAGGTGGAGAGCGGCCAGTCCATGGAGGACATCATTGGAACGTCGATGAGCGAAGACGATGTGCGCTGGTTCGTGGCACACCCAGAGATTGCCTTTTGCAGCGATGGGGCGTTGCACGGCGCGCATCCGCGTGGCGCCGGGGCCTTTCCGCGTATTCTGGGTCACTACGTCCGCGAGGAAAAAGTGCTTTCACTGCCGGAGGCTATTCGCAAGATGACCAGTCTGCCGGCAGCCAGGCTGGGCTTGTCGGACCGCGGACGTATTGCCGCCGGTTACGTGGCCGACCTGGTGATCTTCGACCCGGCCACGATTATTGACCGCTCGACTATCGAGCACCCCGAGGCGCCGCCGGTGGGGATTGCGGCGGTGATGGTGTCTGGTGAATGGGTCATCCGCGAAGGCGTGGTGACCGGCCGCCACCCGGGGCAGGCGCTGCGTGGTCCGGGTTATCAGACCCGGTAATGCACCGCGGGAGTGAGCTGTCTCGCTCCCGCGGGTGTGGCTTCAGCTGACCGACTTGATCGCGGCAATCAGTGCCGCAGCAGCCTTTTGGCCGTCGCCGTAGAGCATGCGGGCGTTGTCGAGATAGAACAGTGCATTCTCGATGCCCGAGAAGCCCTGGCCCTGGCCGCGCTTGATGACGATGACGTTCTTCGCCTTGTCTGCGTTCAGGATGGGCATGCCGTAGATGGGGCTGCTCTTGTCGTTACGCGCCACCGGATTGACGACGTCGTTCGCGCCGATAATCAACGCCACATCAGCGGTTTCAAACTCGGCGTTGATTTCGTCGAGGTCAGCGATGATGTCGTAGGGCACGCCGGCTTCCGCCAGTAGCACGTTCATGTGGCCCGGCATGCGGCCGGCCACCGGATGGATGGCGAACTTGACGTTCACACCGCGGTCGATCAGCAGCTGGCTCATCTCCCACACCTTGTGCTGCGCTTGCGCCACCGCCATGCCGTAGCCCGGCACGATGATGACTTTTTGCGCAAAGGCCATGGCGACGCCCGCGTCCGAGGCTTCAATGGATTTCTGCGTGCCAGTGACCGCGGTGCCGGCAGCAGCGCTGCTGCTTTCACCGAAGCCGGCAAACAGCACGTTGCCAAGGCTGCGGTTCATGGCTCGCGCCATCAACTGCGTCAGCAGGGTACCCGCAGAGCCCACCACCGTGCCGGCGATGATCATCGCCGCGTTGTCGAGCACGAAGCCCTCAAATGCTACGGCGAGGCCAGTCAGCGCGTTGTACAGCGAAATGACCACGGGCATATCGGCGCCGCCGATGGGCAGGGTCATGGTGACACCGAGCACCAGCGCCAACACGAAGAAGGCGGTGACCACCGGCGTGCCGGCTAGCTGACCGGCCACCAGACCCGCACCGAGCACCAGAATGCCCGCCAGCACCAGCAGGTTGATGATCTGTTGGCCCGTGAAACGGAAGCTCTTTTTGATGAGCCCCTGCAGCTTGCCAAAGGCAATGAGGCTGCCGGAGAACGACACGGCGCCGATGAAGGCACCGACCACGGCCAACACGGCAACCGCTGGGCCGTGGCTGGTGGCTTCGCCACTGTAGAGTTCCACCGCAGCGATGGCAGCGGCAGCGCCACCCCCCATGCCGTTATACAGCGCGATCATCTGCGGCATGTCGGTCATGGCAACGCGTTTGCCACTGACCCAGGCCAGTGCGCCGCCGGTGCCTGCTGCGGCAATGATTAGCAGGAGGTTGGTGCCCAGTTGCGCATGCTGTAAGCCGAGTGATTGCGGCGCCAGGAAGGTGACTAGCGTCGCTAGCACCATGCCCCAGCCCGCCCACACCACACCGCTGCGCGCCGTGACTGGCGAGCTCATGCGCTTGAGGCCGAGAATGAACAGCGCAGCGGCGATGAGGTAGGAAATATCCAGCAGATAGCGGAAATAGTTGACGGCTTCAGGAGCGGTCTGCGTCACGGTAGTGGCGTCCATCAGTGGTGACCTCCGCTCTTGGCCTTGTTGCCGCTCGACTTGAACATTTCGAGCATCCGTTCAGTGACCACATAGCCACCCACCGCGTTGCCGGCAGCGAGGAATACACCGAGGGTGCCGATGACCTGGCCTAGGGTAGATTCAGCGCGGAACAGCGCCACCATGGCGCCCACGAGCACGATGCCATGGACGAAGTTGCTGCCCGACATGAGCGGGGTGTGCAGGATGACCGGCACACGGGAGATGACTTCGTAGCCGGTGAAGGCGGCGAGCATGAAGATATATAAGGCCAGGATGCCGTCAATCATGGGGTTCCCCTTCTAGTTCAGTTGCCGACGGCGGTGGCCGTGGGCTCGTGTTTGATACTGCCAGCGTGCGTCACGACACTGCCGGCGAAGACCTCATCGGCGAAGTCGATCGCCAGTTCGCCGCCCTTGGCGATGGCGGGCGACAGGAAGTTCAGCAGGTTGCGTGAGTACATCTCGCTCGCATGGTAGGCGAGGCTTGAAGACAGATTCACCGGCCCGATAATGCGCACGCCGCCATGCTCGACGGTTTCGCCGGCCCGGGACAGTTCGCAGTTGCCGCCATTCTCGGCGAGAATGTCGACGATCACTGCGCCGGCCTTCATGCGCTCGACGGCGGCACGTGACACGATGCGCGGCGCTTGCCGGCCCGGCACGCCGGCGGTGCAAATAACGGCATCGGCGGCCGCGATGCGCCCATCCAGCACTTCCTGCTGTTTGGCTTTTTCTTCAGCCGTCAGCTCGCGCGCGTAGCCGCCGGCACCATCGGCGCTAATGCCCGTTTCCACAAACTTGGCACCCAGGCTCTTCACTTGTTCGCGGGTAGCGCTGCGCACGTCGTAGGCTTCCACCACGGCGCCGAGGCGTTTGGCGGTGGCGATAGCTTGCAGGCCGGCCACACCGACGCCAATGACCAGCACCTGGGCCGGACGGATGGTGCCAGCGGCGGTGGTAAGCATGGGCAGGAACTTGTCGAGGGTGTTGGCGGCGATGAGTACCGCCTTGTAACCGGCCACGGCCGCCTGCGAAGACAGCGCGTCCATCGACTGGGCGCGCGAGATGCGGGGGATGAGTTCCACGGCAAAACTGGTTTTGCCGCTGTCGCGCAAGGCGCGCACTAAGTCATGGCGCGCGTGCGGGGCCAGATAGCCGGCGACTACCGCGCCCGACTTGAGCGCGGTGACCGTTTCCGGCGAGGGCGGCTGGACGCTGAGGAAGACGTCCGCCCGGGCCAGGACGGCCGCGGCGTTATCGACGAATTCGACGCCGTTGTACGCCGCATCCGGAAATTGTGCCGTGATCCCCGCGCCTCTCTCGATGACGATATGGGCGCCCAGCGCGATAAATTTGGCCGCAACCTCCGGGACCAGCGCCACACGGCGCTCTCCGGGCACGGTCTCTTTGGCCACTCCGATGGTGATGGGCATAATGCATTCCCCTCGTGCCCCTGCTGGGGCGTTATCTGGATTCTGAATAGTCGCCTGTATCTGTATGCAGTGCAACATCTCTGGACTGTCGGGAGATGGCGACTTTCCGTCCGGCCATGCCGGCAGTGGGATTGCGTCTGACACACCGCTGTGAGTACATTTGGGGGATGTTCCAGTCCCCGCGGTTGTTCACGCACACGGCTGCCGAAATTCCCACTGCCCCGGAATGGGCGGCGCTGCATGGTTTTGGCCAGCAGGTGCTGCGCACCGACCGTTCCGGCCTGCCGCTGGAATGGATCGACTACCGTGAGGCGGTGCGGCTGCATTTCATGGGGCAGGTGGCCTACGCCTTTGGCTCTACCCTGTTTCGCCTGCGCGGCGGGGTGAATGCGCGCAGCGGGCTGCGGACCGTGGTGGAGGTGAGCAGTATCGTCGCCACGACTGGCCAGACGCATAATCCGAGTGCGCGCCGCCGCGATTACACCCCGCCGCTGAATAACGAGACCTTGTTTAAGCGGGATGGGCACCTCTGCCTGTACTGCGGAGGCCGCTTCGGTCCTACCTTGTTGTCGCGTGACCATGTGCGCCCGTTCTATCTCGGGGGTGTGGACGCCTGGAATAATGTGGTGACGGCCTGCCGCCGCTGCAACAACCACAAGGCCAACCGCACGCCGGAACAGGCAGGCCTGCAGCTGCTGGCCGTGCCCTTTACCCCCACTTATGCCGAGTACATCTATTTGAAGGGACGGCGTGTGCTGAGCGACCAGATGGAATACCTGCGGGCGCACTTTCCGCGCAGCAGTCCGCTGCACTGCCGCGCTGGGTAAATTCGCCTGCGGCAGGCTGGGTGCGGTGTATCCTTCCCGGCCATGCCCACCGTTCATCTCATTGACGCTAGCTACTTTATTTTCCGCGCCTACTTCTCTACACCACCGGCTATGACGGATGGTGACGGACGGCAGGTCAATGCGGTCTATGGGTTTGCAAAATTCTTACTCGACTTCCTTGAGCGCACCCGTGCGGTGTACGTTGGGGTGGCGTTTGATGAGAGCCTGTCGCGCTCGTTTCGCAACCGCATCTACCCGCCCTACAAGGCCAACCGTGAATTACCGCCGGCAGAGCTGGAGCAGCAGTTCGCGCGCTGTCGTGCGTTGTGTGGCTTGCTGGGTGTCGCCGATTTTGGCTCGAACGAATATGAGGCGGATGACATCATCGGTACCTTCGTGGTGCAGGCGCGTGCGCGTGGGCAACGCGCGGTGCTGCTGACGCGGGACAAGGACTTGTCACAGCTGGTGCGCGAGGGTGATGAGTTCTGGGACTGGGCAGACGATAAACGCTATGGTTATGCCGACATCCCGGCGCGGTTTGGAGTGCTGCCCGAGCGCATGGCCGATTATCTGGCCTTGACGGGCGACAGCGTGGACAACATCCCGGGCGTGCCAGGAGTGGGGCCGAAAACGGCCACAGTCTTGCTGTCGCAGTACGACAGTCTTGAGCAGCTCTACGAGCACCTGCATGAAGTGCCGGGGCTGCCGCTGCGTGGCGCCAAAGGTATGGCTGAAAAACTCACGGCGCACCGCGACAAGGCATTTCTGGCGCGCCAGCTAACCCGGATTGCTTGTGACGTGCCGCTCGATGGTTCGCGGCAGGCGCTCACGCGCCGCCCGCCGGATCTGGTCGCGTTCAATGCCTTTCTCGATGCTGCCCGGTTCGGTTCACTGCTGCGCCGTCAGGCAGAGCGTGTGGCGGCCGCGAGCTTGTCGATTATTTGAGGCCCACAAGGACTAGCCCATGCAAGTGCCGCTGTTAATTGATGACTTTCTGCGTCGTGCGGCGCAGCTGTATCCGGCGAAGACGGCGATCATCGACGGTGACCGGCGCTTCACTTATGCGGAATATCAGGCGCGGGTGAACCAGTTGGCGCATGCCTTGCAGCGGCGTGGCATTGGTCAGGGCGACCGGGTATGCATCCTCAGCCCCAATTCGCATTTTTTCCTCGAGAGCTTCTACGCCACAGCGCACATCGGCGCGGTACTGGTGCCGCTGAACTATCGCCTTGTCCCTGAGGATCATGCATACATCATCGACCACGCCGGCGTGAAGGCCTTGCTGGTGGATGCTGAGTATACGGCGGTCATCGACTCGATCCGTCCGCGCCTGCCGCAAGTCGAGTGTTACGTGGTGGCCAGCTACAGTGGCGAGCCCGTGGCCGGCTGGGAAGACTGGAACGCGATCATTGCCGCAGAATCGCCGGTGGCGCCACGCGCGCCGGAGCGCGATGAAAATGATTTGGTCTCTATCAACTACACCTCGGGCACCACGGCACGGCCCAAGGGCGTCATGCTCACGCACCGCAATTGTTATATCAATGCCTACAATCTCATCGCCCACCTGCGCATCGCGCACGAAGACGTGGAGCTGTGGACGCTGCCGATGTTCCATTGCAACGGCTGGGGTGGGGTGTACGCGCTCACTGGCATGGGCGGCACCCACGTGGTGTTGCGGGCGGTGCAGGCGGCCGAGATCTATCGGCTGATGTCTGCGCACCAAGTAACCTTCGCCTGCATGGCACCGGCGGTCCTGCGAACGCTGCTCGACTATCCTGGCCGCGGCGACTACCGGCTGACCACCGTACCGCGCTTCACCGTGGCCGGTGCGCCACCCCCAGCCAAGTTTATTGAGCGTATGGAAACCGAGTTGGGTTGGCAGTTCCTGCAGATCTACGGCCTGACGGAGACCGCTCCGCTGCTGACGATCTCCGGGCCCGACTTTGGGACTGCCCGCACCGACTGGTCGCGTCGAGCGCATGCGGGTGTGGCCGGGCTGGGTGTGCAGTTACGGTTGTTGGATGCGAAGGATGAGCTGGTGCCGCAGGATGGGGTCAGCATAGGCGAGGTCTGTGCGCGCTCGAACGTGGTGTTCGCCGGTTACTGGGAGCAGCCGGAGGAAACGGCGAAGGCGCTGCAGGACGGCTGGTTCCGTACCGGCGATCTGGCGGTGTGGGACGCCGTGGGCAACGTCAATATTGTCGACCGCAAGAAGGACGTGATTATCTCTGGCGGTGAGAATATCAGCTCGCCGGAGATCGAAGACCTGCTCTATCGACATCCGGCGGTGGCCGAATGCGCGGTCATCGGCGTGCCGCACGAGCAGTGGGGAGAAACGCCGCAAGCCATTGTGGTGCTGCGCGTGGGGATGGTGGTGAGCGCCGCGGAGCTGATCGCTTTTTGCCGCGAGCACCTGGCGCACTTCAAGTGTCCGACGGTGGTGGAGCTGGTCCCGGATTTGCCGCGGACTGTCACCGGCAAGCTGCAGAAATTCAAGCTACGCGAACAGTATTGGAGTGGCCCGAAGCGGGTCAACTGACCGTCTAGCGTGGCCTCTAGCCGGTTTTTTTGCGCGTGGCGCGCGGGTGGGCGCTTTCGTATACCCGCGCCAGATGCTGGAAGTCGAGATGGGTGTACACCTGCGTGGTCGACAGGTTGGCGTGCCCCAGTAGTTCTTGCACGGCGCGCAGGTCGCGGCTGCTTTCCAGTAGGTGGGTGGCAAAGGAGTGACGGAACAGGTGGGGGTACACCTTGACGTCGATGCCCTGACGCTTGGCCCAGGCAGTGACGCGCAACTGCACGGCACGGGGGGTGAGGCGTTTGCCGCCACGGCTGATGAAGACGGGGCGAATGGCTGCCTCGCCAGTGGGCGCCAAAAACTGGCCGCGTACCTCTAGCCAAGCGAGGATGGCGCGGCGCGCGGCCCCCCCCACGGGGACCACGCGGTCCTTGCGGCCCTTGCCGGTGACGCGTACCAGTTGCTCGCCCAGCTCCACGTCCGCCAGATCCAGGCCGACCAGTTCGGCGAGGCGCAGGCCGCTGGAGTAGAACAGCTCCATGATCGCCAGGTCGCGAATCGCCAACAGCGGGTCTGTGCCATCGGTGGCGGGCAGCGGTTGCGGAGTCAGTAGCCGCGTCATGCGGTCCACGTCGAGGGTTTCCGGCAACCGGCGACCGGCCTTGGGGGGGCGTACCGCTAGCGCCGGGTTGCCGCTCGCCAGTTCTTCGCGCTGCAACCAGCGCCAAAAGCTGCGCACGGCAGACAGCCGGCGGGCCAGGGAGCGGGGTGACAGCCCGCCTTGGTGGCTCTCGGCGATGAAGTTGCGGATATGCGCTTCGGTGAAGGTGTCGGGGGTGCCGAGGCCCTGTGCGAGCGCAAAGGCCACCAGTGCGCCCAGGTCATGGGCATAGGCCTCGCTGGTATGCGGCGACAGCTGCCTTTCCAGCCGCAGGTGCCGCCCATAGCGGTCCAGCAAGTCATGGTCAAAGGCGGTAGGCAGCGTCACGGTCAGCCCGCCGCGGCGAGGGCGGCGGCCAGCAGTTGGGCGATACGGGCCAGGAAATCGGTGCTCATTCCCGGATGGTACCGCGCCGGGTCTGGCGAGCCTAGTGCGAGTAATCCCGCGGGTTCCCGGTTGCCGGCCCCCTGGGCGGGCGCCGCCGCCCCGGCCAGCGGCACCAAAGCCACTGAGGCAATGGCGCCAGGATGCGCGGGAAACAGCCAGTCGCGCTGGGAATCGCGCAGATTGCCGCAGCGCGGGGCGCCTGCCGCCAGCACCGTGTCCAGGCCGCAGACGGTGGCTTCAGCGAGGGTGGCAAAGCGCAGCCGGGCCGAGGCGAGGCTGGCCACGGGAGCGCGCAGCAGCACCAGGGTGAACTCTTGCACACCGAAATTCTCGCGGAGGCTGCGGTCCAGCGCTTCGATCACATCTGGCAGGCTGGTGGCGCTGATCAGCGCACAGGCCAGCTGGTGAATGTGGGTATTCAGCTGGGTGTTGTCCCGCGCCACGGCGACAAAGTCGCGCAACTGGGTGTCGGCTTCGCGTTTCTGGTCCCGCAACAGGTCCACTTGACGCTCGACCAGCGACACGGTGCTGGTGCCGGCACGCAGGTGCGGCAGGCGCAGCTGGGTGAGCAGCGCCGGATGGCGGCTGAAGAAATCGACCTCGTGCCGCAGGAACGCGACCACCTCCTCTTCGCTGAGGTCTCCGGGATCGCGTGCCGGCTGGGTTTTCATAGCTCAATGTGTCCTTCGAAGACCAGAGTGGCCGGGCCGGTGAGCCAGATGGGTTGGCCGTCACCTGCCCAGTCGATGTCGAGCCGCCCGCCCGGGAGGTCTACCCGCACGTGCGGGTCCAGCAAGCCATGGCGGTGCCCGACGGCCACGGCAGCGCAGGCACCGGTTCCGCAAGCCAGTGTCTCACCTGTCCCCCTTTCGTGCACGCGCAGGCGGATATGCCCGCGGTTCACCACTTCCATGAACCCCACATTGGTGCGGCGCGCGAAGCGGGGGTGGTGCTCGATGGCCGGTCCGAGACGGTCGACAGGAGCGGTTTTGACCTCCGGGACCCGCAGCACGGCGTGCGGATTACCGATGCTTACCGCGCCGATATCCACGGTGGTGCCGCCGGCCTCCAGCGGATAGAACGCCGCCTCCGCGCTGGCGGTGAACGGTAGCGCCGCGGGGGTGA
Organism: Gammaproteobacteria bacterium; assembly: GCA_947469285.1. GTDB lineage: Bacteria > Pseudomonadota > Gammaproteobacteria > Steroidobacterales > Steroidobacteraceae > CAIOHZ01. The sequence goes on along the minus strand of CANIOW010000004.1, from coordinate 25,035 downwards.
AGTTTGGGACACCCATGCGTACTGAGACCTGTCCGTCCGTCGTGAGGCGGGCGTGGACCAGCCCGGCCGGACTGTCTAGGGTCAGTTCACCTGGGCCCAGGCCCTGACGGTGGGCCACCAGCGCGGCGACACAGCGCGCCCCATTGCCGCACTGTTCTACTTCGTTTCCGTCCGCATTGAAGATGCGGTAGTACACTGCCGTCCCCGGTTGTCGGGGTGGCGAGAGAACTAGCGCCTGGTCGAAGCCGATCCCGCAATGACGGTCCGCCCAGGCCCGCAGGCGGGCTGGATCGGGCAGGGGGGCAGCGGTCGGCTCATCGAAGACGATGAAGTCGTTGCCGAGGCCGTGCATTTTCACGAAGGGCAGTTGCATGAGCGAAGGATACCGGAAGGGCGCAGCAGGGGGCATCCCGCGCATTGGGTTTGTCAGTCTTGGCTGCCCGAAGGCCACCAGCGACAGCGAGCAGATCCTCACCCGGTTACGTGCCGAGGGCTATGAGGTGGTGGGTACCTACGACCAGGCCGACCTGGTGGTGGTGAACACCTGCGGTTTCGTCGACGACGCCATTCACGAAAGCCTCGACACCATTGGCGAGGCACTGCGCGAAAATGGCCGCGTGGTGGTGACCGGGTGCCTGGGTGCCCGTCCGGAGCAGATTCTGGCGCAGCACCCGCAGGTACTGAAGATCACCGGACCGCATGCCTTCGACGAAGTGATGGACGCCGTCCATGAACATTTGCCGCCGGCGCATGATCCTTTTTTTGATCTGGTGCCGCCGCAGGGTGTTCGCCTCACGCCGCGCCACTATGCCTACCTGAAGATTTCCGAGGGCTGTAACCACCGCTGCAGCTTTTGCATCATTCCCTCCATGCGCGGCGATCTGGTCAGCCGACCGTTACCCCAGGTACTGAACGAAGCGATTCGCCTGCGCAATGCCGGGGTCCGCGAGTTACTGGTGATTAGCCAGGACACCAGCGCCTACGGCGTCGACGTCAAGTACCGGGCAGAACAATGGGGCAGCCGCGAGATTCACACGCGCTTTCTCGATCTGGCGCGGGAGCTCGGCGAGCTGCAACAAGGCACGACGCCGTTGTGGGTGCGCCTGCACTACGTGTACCCCTATCCGCATGTGGACGCGGTGATTCCGCTGATGGCTGCCGGTAAGGTGCTGCCTTATCTCGACATTCCCTTCCAGCATGGCAGCCCCGCGGTGCTGAAACGCATGAAGCGCCCGGCGCACGCGGAAAATACCCTGGCGCGGCTCAAGGCCTGGCGGGCCATGGTGCCGGACCTGGCGGTGCGCAGTACCTTTATCGTGGGTTTTCCCGGCGAGACGGAAGCGGAGTTTCAGGAGCTGCTCGACTGGCTCGACGAGGCGCAGCTCGACCGTGTGGGGGCGTTCAAGTACTCGCCAGTCGAGGGCGCGCCCGCGAATGCCCTGGCCGGGCCGGTGCCAGAAGAGGTCAAGCAGGAACGCTACGAACGTTTCATGGCCAAGGCCGCCAGCATCAGCGCTGCGCGTCTGCAACAGAAGGTGGGTCGCCGCCTGACGGTGCTGGTGGATGCGATCGAAGGGAGCACGGTTATCGCTCGCAGCTACGCCGACGCCCCCGATATCGATGGGGTGGTCAAGGTGCGGGGCGCACGCGCGTTGGCGGCGGCGCGCGTCGGTGAGTTTCTCGAGGTCACCATTACGGGCGCGAGCACTTACGACCTGCGCGCCAAGCTGGCTTGACGCCGCGCGAGGCGCTGGCGGCTTAGCCTTCGGCGCGCAATTCGGCGCGGCGTAATTCGTCGCGTAATTCGTCGCGCAATGAACGCCGCAGAATCTTGCCGACGTTGGTCTTGGGCAGTTCGCGGCGGAAGTACACATGGCGCGGCACTTTGTAGCCTGTCAGTTCGCTGCGCGCGAAAGTGATGATGGCGGCGGCCGTGATCGTCGGGTCTTTCAGTACCACGAACAGTGCTACCACTTCGCCTGAATGCTCGTCGCTCTGGGCAACGGCGGCTACTTCAAGCACGCCGGGGTGTCGCGCTACCACGCCTTCCACTTCATTCGGATAGACGTTGAAGCCGCTGACCAGAATCATGTCTTTCTTGCGGTCTTCAATGTAGGTAAAGCCGCGCTCATCCATGCGGCCGATATCGCCCGTGCGCAGCCAGCCGCCGGCGAACATCACTTTCGCGGTTTCGTCCGGACGGTTCCAGTAGCCCGCCATCACTTGCGGGCCGCGGACACAGATTTCACCGTGGCCGCCTGCCGGCAGCGCATTGCCCTCTTCGTCGCGAATGGAGATTTCGGTGCTCGGTACCGGCAGGCCGATGGAGCCGTTGAATGCCATGTTCTTGGGCATTACCGTCGCCACCGGCGAGGTTTCGGTCAGACCCCAGCCTTGACCGAGCAGGCACCCCGTCAGCGCGTGCCATTTTTCAGCCACCGCACCTTGCAGTGCCATACCCCCGGCGTTACAGCTGAGCAGGCCGCTCCAGTCCACCTGCTCGATGCCCGGCGTATGCAGCAAGCCGTTGTAGAGCGTGTTCACGCCGTACATGACGTTCATGCGGTACCGTTTGAGTTCCTTCACGAAGGTGGGCATGTCGCGGGGGTTGGTAATGAGGATGTTGTGGCCACCCTCGAGCAGCCAGGACAGGCAGCATGAGGTGAGCGCATAGATGTGGTACAGCGGTAGCGCGCAGAGCACTACCGGTGAGTTTTCCGGGATCTCGTACTGCAGCAGCCAGCTGTGAACCTGCAGTAAATTGGCGATCATGTTGCGGTGGGTGAGGATGGCGCCCTTGGAAACGCCGGTGGTGCCCCCGGTGTATTGCAGGAAGGCGATGTCCTGCGACAGGATCGGTTCGCGTACCAGGTCCACCCACTTGCCTTGCTCAAGACAGTCCGTGAAGCGGATGGCACCGGGCAGCTGCCAGGGCTTCACTGCACCACGCACATGGCGCAGCACGAAATTGACCAGCGCTGCCTTCGGGAAGCCCAAGAGGTCGCCTACGCCGGTGACGATAACCGTGTCGATGGCGGTTTCACTGATGACTTCATCGAGCACGTGCGCTGCATTTTCGAACACCACGATGGCGCGGGCGCCGCTGTCCTTGAGTTGGTGTTCCAGTTCACGTGCCGTGTACAGCGGATTGGTATTCACCACCGTCAGCCCGGCGCGCAAGGCCCCCAGCAGCGCGATGGGATATTGCAAGATGTTGGGCATCATCAGCGCAATACGGTCACCCTTGCGCAGCCCGGCTTCGCGCTGCAGCCAGGCGCCGAAGGCGCGTGACTGCGTGTCGAGTTGGCGAAAGCTGAGAGTCCGGCCCATGTTGGTGTAGGCCGGCTTGTGGCCATGCCGCGCAAACCCGTCTTCCATGACTTCGCGGAGCGAGTCGAAGGCCTGCGGATTAATCTCGTGGGGGACGTTGGTGGGGTAATGCTTGAGCCAGTAACGATCCACGGTACACCTACCTATTTTTGAGTTCCCCGCACCCTAGCGCGCCTGATCCCCAGAGGACAGTACAACGCCCGCGGACGCAGGTAAACAGCGGCATGGTTGCGCTCTGTTGCGCTCCGCTGCGCTCCGCTGCGCTCCACGCGCCCTAGTGAGGCGCGAGCAGCGGCTGCAGCTGTGGCCAGACATTGTGCAGCAAACGCGGCTGTGCTGCGGCGACGGGGTGGATGCCGTCGGCCTGAAACCACTCCGGGCGCTCGACCACGCCCGCCAGGAAAAACGGCACTAACGGCACCTGCTGCGCCTTGGCCACGGCCAGGTAGGTGGCCGTGAAGCGGGTGGTATAGGCGGGTCCGTAGTTTGGCGGCAGGCGCATGCCCAGCAATAACACGTGCGCCCCGGCGGCTTTTGACAGGAGCGTGATGCGCTGTAAATTGCTTTGGACCTGGGCCGGTGGCAGGGCGCGTAGGCCGTCGTTACCGCCCAGTTCCACGATGACCACTGCCGGATGGTGCAGCGCCAGCGCGCGCGGCAGGCGCGCCAGCGCCCCCCCCGTGGTTTCGCCGCTGACACTGGCATTGACGACCCGGTGGCCGTAACCTAAACGCTGCAGCTGTTGCTGCAACAAGGCAACCCAGCCTTGGCGAACGTCGATGCCGTAGCCGGCGCTTAACGAATCGCCGAGGACCAGCACCGTGGGTGCGCTCGAGGCGCGGTTGGCTGTTGCGGCCTGAACCGGCAAGGCGAGCAGCAGACTGCCCAGCAGGCACAGCGCCAGGATGGCGCTTCGCCGAAATCGCGACATCGGAAATGGAAGTGGCATGAGCGAAGCAGTACTCGAGGCGGTGGGGTTGACGCAGGAGGTTAGCAGTCCTGAAGGAACGCTGACTATTCTCAACCAAGTGACCTTTGTGATTGGCGCCGGTGAAACCGTGGCGGTGGTGGGCGCCTCAGGCGCCGGAAAGAGCACCTTGCTCGGGTTGTTGGCCGGGCTCGACGTACCCACCCACGGCGAGGTGCGAGTGGTGGGGCAATCGCTGTCGGCTCTCGACGAGGATGGTCGGGCGGCGTTACGCGCCAATCGGGTGGGCTTTGTGTTTCAGTCGTTCCATCTGGTGCCGGCACTCACGGCGCTCGAAAATGTCATGTTGCCTCTCGAACTGCTCGGGCGCCCCGCCCCGCGGGCTGCGGCCACCGAGGCGTTGGCGCGCGTGGGGCTGGCAGAACGCACGGGGCATTATCCGCGGCAGTTGTCGGGTGGCGAGCAGCAGCGGGTGGCGCTGGCACGGGCTTTCGTCACGCGCCCGCAGGTGTTGTTTGCCGATGAACCCACGGGCAACCTGGATGCCGCCACGGGCCTGCGCGTCATGGAACTGTTGTTGGCCTTAAACCGCGAAGCCGGCACTACGCTGGTGCTGGTCACACATGACCGGATGCTGGCAGCGCGCTGTGGCCGGATACTCGAGCTGGCCGGTGGCCGCTTGGTGGCAGATACCCGCACGGCGGTGGTGTGATGGCGGTGACGCCACCACCGCCTACGCCCGCCAGCGCTGTGAGCGGTGCTGCGGCCCACGCTGCCGGCAGCGCCTGGCGCGTGTTGCGCTTTGCCATGCGGCATCTGTGGCGTGACTGGCGTGCAGGCGAACTGGCTGTGCTGGCCGGTGCGCTGGTGTTGGCGGTGGCGGCGCTCACGGCGGTCGGCTTTTTCACCAGCCGGGTCTCGCGTGCGGTAGACCAACAGGCGGCGGAGCTGCTCGCCGCCGATTTGCGCGTCGAATCTGCGCGACCCTTAGCGGCGCAGTGGAGCACGGAGGCCTTGCGCCACAGGCTGACCATTGCCTCCATCACAACCTTCCCCACGGCGGTGTTTCACGGTGAAGACAACGCGCTGGTGACCCTACGCGCGGTTAGCGCTGGCTATCCTTTGCGCGGCACGCTGCGCATCGCTGCCGTGCCTTTCGGGCCGGCACAGTCGACACAGCGCTTGCCCTCGCCAGGGACGGTATGGGTGGAAAGCCGGGTGTTGGCGCGCTTTGGCATGAACGTGGGCGATCTTCTGTCGGTCGGTGCGAGCGAGCTGCGTGTGGCGGCGGTACTCGACTATCGGCCCGACCAGGGCGCTGCGTTTGCTGACTTGGCGCCGACTGTGCTGTTAGGCCAGACCGATTTGGCCGCCACGCGCTTGCTGCAAAATGGCAGCCGTGCCACCTATGCGCAGCTCTATGCGGGCACGCCGTCGGCGGTGGCGGAGTTTCGCAGTTGGCTCGAGAGGGAGAAGGGCGATGCGGTTCGTGTGGTGGCGCTGGGGGAATCCAGTGAGCAGCTAAAGGGCAGCCTCGACCGTGCGCAGCGGTTTCTGTTGTTGTCGGCGTTGGCGACGCTGCTGCTGTGTGCCGTTGCCGTGGCGATGGCGGCGCGACGCTATGCTGCGCGGCACCTTGATCTGGCCGCGCTCATGAAATGCATGGGCGCTTCGCAGCGGTTTGTGCTCGCCACGGGCCTGTGGCAACTGGCGCTCATTGCGCTCGCCGGGGCGGCGCTCGGTGTGTTGCTGGGGTTTGGTGCTCAGGCGGCGCTGGCTTGGCTGCTACGGGACCTGTTCAGCGGTCCGTTGCCCCCGCCGGCAGCGAGCGCCGCCGGTTTGGGATTGGTCACGGCGCTGGCGATGCTGTTGGGGTTTGCGTTGCCGCCCTTGCTGCAATTGCGCGCCGTCCCCGTGCTGCGCGTGTTGCGCCATGATGTCGGCGTGCCCGGGATGGGGTTTTATGTGGCGCCCCTGTGTGCCGTGGCGAGTCTGGGCGGCCTGCTGTGGTGGCTGCTGCGCGATCTGCTGCTGGTGGCCACGGTGTTCGGCGGCTTGGGCGCGCTGGTCGCGGTGTTGTGGATGGCGGGGCTTGGACTGGTGCGAGTGGCGGCGTTAGCGCGCCGCGGCACGGGCGGCGCGTGGCGTTACGGGCTAGCGAATGTGGGCCGCCGCGGCGCCGGCAGTGTGGTTCAGGTGGTGGCTTTCGGCCTCGGCCTGACGGTGCTGCTGCTGCTGGCGGTGGTGCGTAACGATCTGCTGCGTGAATGGCGCGCCAGCCTGCCCGCAGACGCGCCTAATCATTTTCTGATCAACATCGCCCCAGAAGAGGTGGCGCCGTTGCAGGCGTTCCTGCGCGCCGGTGGTGTGACCGTGGAGGCGTTATCACCCTGGGTGCGCGCGCGTCTGGTGGCCGTTAACAACCGGCCGGTATCGGCCTTGAAGCTCCCCTCTGATCGCGGCCGAGCGTTCGCTGAGCGTGAACAAAACCTGTCTTGGTCAGCTACGCTGCCACGCGACAACACGCTGGTGGCCGGCCACTGGTGGCCGGCGCTGCCTGCACCCGGTGCGCCAGCCCAAGTCTCGTTAGCGAGTGAATTCGCCACGGCGCTAGGTTTATTCGTCGGCGATCAGTTGGTATTCGACGTGGCTGGTGAACGCCTCACGGCGCGTGTGGCCAATGTCCGCCAAGTGCAATGGGACAGCTTTCGGCCAAACTTCTTCGTCGTGTTGTCGCCCGGTGCGCTAGAGGGTGCAGCAGGCACTTATATGACCAGCGTTCATCTCGCGCCGGCCCAGCGCCGTCTATTAGCGCCGCTGGTGCATCGTTTTCCGGGCGTCTCCGTGTTTGATGTCGAGGCGCTGCTGGTGCAAGTCAGGCAGCTCATCGACCGCGCCAGCCAGGCCGTGCAAGGGGTGTTCCTGTTCACGCTGGGCGCCGGGGTCATGGTGCTGGCGGCAGCAGTACAGAGCACGCGCGACGAACGGCGTTTTGAAAGCGCCATCTTGCGCACCCTCGGCGCGTCGCGCGCCGTGGTGATACGGGGGATCGTGACGGAGTTTGTGGTCTTGGGGCTGTTGTCCGGGGTGCTGGCCAGTACCGCAGCCGCGGTAGCGGGTGCGTTCGCCGCTCACCAGTGGTTCCATCTGGCCTATTCGTTCGACCCGCTACTTTGGTCGGTGGGGTTGGGCGGGGGTGCCGGCCTGGTCGGTGTGGCCGGTTGGCTGGCCACGCGAGGCGTCGTTAACACGTCTCCATTAACGACGCTGCGTCACTAAAGGGAAGCTGCAGGCTAGACGATTTGCAGATCAAGCGCGGGGAACAGTTTCTTGAGATTCGGTAGCGACTTCGACTGCCAGGGAATTTGTGTTGTGCCCTTCACGCCAAGCCCGACATCGGCTTGTTTGCGCACTTCGATGGTGAACTTGGCGAACAGGTTGATGCCTGAGCTGTTCAGGAATTCCAATCCGGTGAGATCCAGATCGATGCGTGCCGGTTTTGCAGCCAGCATTTCATTCATGATCGCCTGAATGGGTGCGTAATCTTCGGGGCTGGACAGCCGCATGGTTCCTTCGTAGTAAACCGTGCTGCCATCGCTCCAGACCCGATATTCGTTGGTCTTGATTTCCACTGTGCATTTCTCCGGGTATGGATTATTGAACTAATTGGACGGTTAAGTAGGTGTCGACTTGAACCGGCTCGCCATCCTGCGTTTGCGTAAAGCGCCAGCCAATCTCAGCGCCATAGTCATTCATCATGGTCAGGATGCCGAGGCCTGAGCCGCCCTGCGTGTCATCCATTGCGTTTGCTTCGATCCGCTCGATCATCAATTCGCCAGGGTCGCGTGAGGTCAGTTCTTGCAGCAGTGTCTGGAAATTAGCTGCCACCGCAGGTTCCGCATAGTTGCGTACTTGCAGCTCGAAACGACCTTGCTGGAAGCGGGCTTCAATCTCGATGGCGCCGCTGGCCGGGTGCCGAAACTTGACCGCATTCTCCAGAATTTCGTTGGCCAGGTAATTGATGCCGTGACGGGTCTCTTTGACATTTTTCCCGGCGCGGGCTGCCGCCCGCGCATACAGGTTGCCAAGGAAATCAGCCGTTGCGCCGCAATTGGACCAGGTCGGTGGCAGCCCGCTATGCAAGGCCAGCTTGACTCCCTCAGTGCTGTCAGCAGCTTCAGGGAACTCGATACCGTAATGCGATTGCATGGCCTTATCTCTGCTTCAGAACGACGATGGTAATGTCGTCATGTATTTTCTGGTTATCGATAAACTGCATAAGATCGCTGATGATGCCATTCTTGATCGCGGTTGCATCTTTTTCACTATGCCGCTGGGCGCTTTCGCACAGGCGTTCCATGCCGTACAGCTGGCCGAGTGGGTTTTCCGCTTCGGTCACCCCGTCCGTATGCAGAATCATCACATCGTTAGGGGCAAGTGTCAGCGTGTGGACGGCGACGAACGGCGAGATATCTGCTTCAAGACCGATCGGGAAGCCGAGATCATTGGTGTCGATGCGTTCAATGGTGCCATTGTTGCGCACGATGAGGACTTCTTCATGCTGGCCGGAGAGCATGACCTCGCCATTGTCGCGGAAGTCGGCGAAGGCCAGCGTCAGTGACTTGTTCGACTCGGTGCGCTCAATGTTCTTGTAGATGACGCGGTTCAGTACGCTCAGGAACATCTCTGGGTCGGTTGCGCCGCGTTCTTCCAAGGCTCTGGCCACAGACTGCACCATCAGCATCAGCACGCCGCTTTCCAGGCCGTGGCCAGTGACGTCGCCAATGCCTACCTTGACGTAGTTTCCCGCCTGCAGCACGTCGTAGTAGTCGCCGCCCACTTCGTCAGCAGGCTCCATGAATGCTGCGATGTCGAGTTGCTTGACGGCATCCAGTTCGATGCGCTTCGGCAGCACCATCATCTGCATGCGGCGGGCCACATCTACTTCGGAGCCGAGCCGTACATTTTCCTCGTTAAGCCGCGCATTCAGCAGGAGAATGGTGTCGGCCGCGGTCTCCAGTTCTTTGGTCCGTTCACTGACCAGATGCTCAAGGTTCTCTGTGTGGTAGCGAATATCCGTGGCCATGCTATTGAACGCCAAGCCGACTTCCCCTACCTCGTCATCGGAAGGCTTTTCAATGCGGACTGAATAATCCTTGTCTTTCAGGCGCCGCGCTGCCACCGCCAGCTCGTTCAAGCCGGCAGAAATGGGTTTCGAGATAGCCAAAATAACGCCCAGCAAGGCCAGCAAGCTCAGGACGACGGAGATCGCCTGTCCGCGCACAATTTGCTGGAGCGTATTGTCGACCGACCTACGGGCGGCGAACAACGATGCGTACACCTCGGATTCGGGCACCATGAAGCCGATGACCAACTGGCTGCCGACGATGATCTTGCCGTCCCACAGGTTGCGCTTGCCCAGTCTGCGCATGGCAACGATATAGGGTACTTTCGCGCCGTTGTGCACCAAGTTGATGTGCGCAATGTCGGTCTCGTTGCCGCTCGGTATTTTCAGTGTGCGAATGGCGGCTTGGTTGCTCTTGATCAGCGTCCGGTCTACCCCGGTGACACCCTGGCCGGCTCCTGCATTGGCGGTCTGTAGCCCGAGCGTTTTTTCGCCCTCAGGCCGCACTGCCATGACGTTGCCGCTTTCCGACGCCAGAAAAGCGAAGCCGGTGTCAGCCACTTTGACACTTTCAACAACGCCGGCGAGTTGTTCGAGGGTCACATCCGCGGCCGTCATGCCGGCCACGTCTTTGCGGTCTTTGGTCCACAGCGGGTGGAAATAGCTGACGATTAGCTTGCCGGTAATGGCGTCGACGTAAGGCGCGGTCTCGGTCACTTTATCGGACTGAACCGGCGCCGATTGCGGATCCTTGATCCAGCGCTGCCAGCCCTCGTAGACGCCCGGATAAAAGAACTGCCAGAAGTTGGCGTCGTTGTGGCCAGGATAGAGCTTGTCAAACATCTGCGCCTGGTCCGCGTACGGCGTGGTGCGCATGATCGGCTGGTCTTTCGGGCCGACGTAATACACCTGCAGCTTCTGTGAGCCGCCTGCCATCAGGCTAGTACTCAGAAAATCGAAAACCGCGGTATCCCGGATGAGCTTTTGCACCTCCGGGCGCGGTTTTTTGTCGGCGCCGAGCAGGTATCCCCAGACGCTCAACACCGAGGGTGCGCCGCTACGGTTTTGGGCCCAATGGCCGTGGACGTCGTATTGCAGCGCCGGATTGAACTGGGTGTCGCTGGCCAGTGCGCCGCCCACGGCGACAGCTGCTTGCGGTCGGTCGATAAGCGACTGCATAGCGTCGGCCAGGGTGGTCACTTCTGAGTGGGTGCCGTTAATCAGCGAGTCAACTCGCAACGACGTCGTGTCGACGTAATTGGTGAGGTATTCGGTGGTTGCCCGGGTCAGGCCCTTTTGGATCTCGAGGGTCGCGTCGCTTGCGAGTCGATGCACGTTGCGCAAGGCGAAGCCGCCCGAAAACAGCAGGCTGGCCAACACGACGGTGCCTACGGTCAGGATGAACTTCCCGCGGAAACTTTTCGGTTTGAGGAGTTTTCGGATGGCGCTAATTGAAAGCATGAAGGTCAGTCCCCTGTTTTTTTTGACTAACGAGGCTTACGTGCCGACGCGGCCCATATCGGCCAGCCAGCATAGCCCTTGGGGTGCAACGCGGCGGAAATATGGTCTTGAAAGCCTTGGCGGAAGCGCGCTATGAACTCAGCGGTGTCGCCACGCTGCACGGCCATCTGCCCGGCGTAGACGTCTTCCCAGGAAGCGATAACATCAGCGAAATCTTGCGGGTCGCCGTCGCGGTTGGTGACCATGAAGCTTTCGACTTGCACATCATCAAAGCCCGCGTCCAGCAAAAAGCGCCGGCTTTTCGGCCCAAGCTCGATGTCCATCTTGAAGTGCGCCCAGAGGCGGGCTACTTCGTTGTAAGTCCATTGGATGCTGTCGGCACGCGGTTCCCCCAGGCAGTGGGAGTTTTTCTCGTTAGTGATGTAAACGCGGCCGCCAGGCTTGCAGATACGAAACAGTTCTTTGAGGATGAGTTCCGGCCGGTCGAACACCTGCAGGGAGTGCCGGCAGGTGACAAAGTCGAACTCATTGTCCTCCACCAGCAGATTGGCAGCATCACCGTGGACATATTCGATGCCCTCGATATGAAAGTCACTGGCCACCTTGCGCGCATAGGCCAGACTCGGCTTGGAATGGTCGATGGCCAGCAGGCGGGACGGTTGGAATTCCTTGTAGACGAGGGCGGCGAAGTCACCGATGCCGCAGCAGATGTCCGCCACCGCCATGGCCGGTTTCAAGCCATGGCGCGGCAACAGGTCGCGTTCGTGGCGCCAGGTCATCTTGGTCTGCGTCCGCAAGATAGGGATAAAGCCGGAGTCCTCAAGCACCGACTGGCCCGGATAGAAGTCTTTGTCGTACTGTTCCACCGTGACATTGCTGCCGATTTTCTGCAGCAGCGAAAACTTGCGTAGTGACCAGCCAACATAGCTCGAGGTAATGACGGTGATCTTGAGGTTCGGCTTTTGCAGACCCGCCGATTTCACGAAATTGGTGATCTCCTGAAAGCCAGCATTGTTCAGTTGCACTAACCGTTTGGCATTCAGGTAGAGCGTCCCGCGGGTCGCCTGAATTGCCCGATCAAACGTCTTGCGCAGCTCCGCGAGTTCGTCGGCGCCTTTCGGGCGAATGGAGCCAGCAAGAACAATTTCTTGGTTGTTTTCATCGAAGCGGGCGGTATAGGACATGGTGGATTGCATGGGTTTGGTTATGGGGGGTCAGATGGCGGAATCGTCAATGATGATGTCGACGACCAGCGTCAGTGTGTCGCCGGCATTTTCCACCAGCGACAGCTGCGCGCGATAGTCCGCCGCCAGTTCCAGCAGGCCGATTCTGGGGTCGGAGATGGCGTTGTCCAGTAGCGAAGAAAGATACTTTTCGGCGACATCCGGGCTGCTAGCGTCCACCATGGCGGACTCGTAGAACGCCCGGGTCGACGCATCGCAGGGGATAGTGAGTTCGATACGGTCGTGCGGTTCGCCGCGAAAAATGCGGCAGGCGATCTCACCATGAGGGTGGTGCTGCCGAAACACGGTTTCTAGCAACTCGTTTAAGACGGATGAAAAAAGATTTGCATAGCGGAGCGAGTCGGCGCGGCGCTGGCTAACCAGCGCTGCCGCGTAGGTTGCCATTTGATCGCAGTAGGCCCAATCGGACGCGAACAGATGGGTGGCCATGGCAATGTCGAGTACTCGACCTGCAGGGGCTTCATGATTTACGGGCTGCATTGCAAACCTCTGGATGGGGGTTTTAAGGGCTTTGGTGGCGGCCAGTTTGATCAGTGGACACAATGCAAGCCGTGGATGCTACTCTCAATTACTAAATGCGGGATGCATTAAATCTTGCGCGGGGACACTTTATGACTGTTTCGACCATTCCGGAACTGCCTGCGGATATCGCTGCCGCTCATGCCGAGATTCTGCGGCTGCGGGCCGATCTTGACGATCTGCAGATGCTTTATGACGGCACCATTGAGCATGGAGAAGCAGTCGAAGACCAGTTGGCGGAAAGTAATATTCTGCTGCAAGTGATTCAGAACCGACTGAACGAAGAGCTGGCCGAAGCCGTCAATTACATCATGGGGATTTTGCCGATCCGCCGCGTGGATACCCCGGTGACGGACTGGCACTTTGTGCCGTCGACGGAACTGGGTGGGGACAGCTTCGGTTTTCACGAGCTCGACGACGACCATATCGCGTTCTACCTGCTGGATGTCTGTGGTCATGGCGTGGGCGCAGCGCTGTTGTCGGTGACGGTCATCAATGTGTTGCGTTCCTCGGCGCTGGTCAGCACGGATTTCCGCGATCCTGCGGCCGTCCTTGGGGCTTTGAACGACACATTCCCGATGGAAAAACAGAGCGATATGTACTTCACCATCTGGTACGGCGTGTACCGGAAGTCGACGCAGACGTTGAATTACTCGAGTGGTGGTCATCCCCCGTCGTTGTTGATTCGTCGGCGCTCCGACGGGACCGCTGAAGTGCAGCAGTTGTCCACGCCCGGTGTCGCGATGGGCGTCATCCCCGGCGTTCGCTACCAGTCGGTAGTCACGCCTGTCGAGCCGGGTGACCGACTGTTAGTCCTCAGCGATGGCACCTACGAGGTGGAAACGACCCCCGGTCAACCGCTGGAGTTTGCGGATTTTGTCGCTTTTGCCGCAGCTCCCGGCGGCGACGAGCCGCAGCGTATCTTTGACTGGATCAAGAGCTACAGTGGCCCGGCGGCGCTGCCAGACGACTTCACGTTGCTCCGGGTGGTGTTCTGACCGCATGCTGTCGCCAAACCCATTTTTCGATGGCGCATTAAAGCAGGGCGGTCGGTAAAAGCCGTACAAAAGCTGACGGGCGCAGTGCCCGAGGAAGGGTATTGAGGGGGGTACGCAGCTGCGCATTACTTAAGATTCAGCTTTTTGGTGGTATTATTGCCGGATATCTCTTCGTTGATAGCGATGCGTCTTTCTTAAACTGACCCTAATTTAGGAAATAAAATGGCTTCCAAACGTTTGCTCATGGCCATTCCTGCGGCCTTGCTGTTGGTGTCCGCGCCGGCCATGGCGCTGGATCTCGCTATGAATTACAGCCTCGCGGTGGCTAGCGACTATGTCTGGCGTGGCGTTAGCCAAACGGACTCCGGCCCGGCCGTGTTCGGTACCGTGGCTGGCACTTATGGTCAGTTTTACTTCGGAACGTCCGTCGAAAACGTCGATTTCTCGGGTATCAACACCGAGTACGACAACTGGGCCGGCTATAACATCCCGCTCGCTGGTGCAAATCTAGACATCGGTCTGGTGCGCTACGGTTACATCGATTCCCCGTCGCGCATTGATACCCTGGAAGTCAAGGTGACCTTGAGTAAGGCCTTTGAAGCGGGAACCATGGCCGCCACCGTGATGCATACCGCAAACTATTTCGGCTCTAACAATGCCGCTACCTATGTGGAGTTCACCGCTGCCCATCCCTTGAACGACAAGTTCTCGGTCAGTGGTGCGGTTGGCTACCAAGAGCTCGCCAAGAGCACGGATGACTACGCCACGTGGAATATCGGAGTGGGGTATTCGCTGTCGTCGCATCTGGGCATGGACCTGCGTTATTCCAACAACGACTTCAACAGCTCCGCAAACATCAACGACTCCCGCGTCGTGCTGATGGTGACCTACGCCTTGTAGTAGCGGTCCGCCCCGGCGCAAAAAAAGCCTGTCTGGGTAGCCTGGACAGGCTTTTTTTTGGCTTAGTGGACGGCCAGCATGAGCGCATCGCCGCCAGGGGTCAGCCCGGGCGCGACAATGCGGACCCGCTCGCCGGCAGCCACGCGCGCTTTGACGGTGGCGATGGGCACCGGCTCGCCCGGCGGCTGGGGCGCGCCGTCTAAGGCTACCCGGTAGACGAAGCTGTCGTCGGCAGCGCCATGGACTGCGGGTGCCGGACCTTCCACCTCCAGTGCGCCGAAACGGGTGTGCACGCGCAGTGCGCGGCTCTGCCATTGGGTGACGCCGCGCTGGACCCGGGCGCGGTACATGGCCAGGGTGAGTGCCTTCACCGCATAGCCCGCGCCCAAACCCTCGCGCGTGCTCAGCAGTGAAACACCCACGACGGTGCCGGGCTCCAGCGAGGGCGCAGCGTAGTACGCCGCCACGATCGCTTCGCCGTCGAGGATCAGCCCAATGGCCGACGGCAGCAGGTATAAGTCGGCCAGCACCCACCCGGGCAGCGCCAAAGGTCCACTGAAGCGCGCGCGGTTCACCGCGTGGTAGCGCTCGACCCACGCCGGTTCAGTGGCGGCATCCAAAAACGTGGTGCTCATGCCATACGGCTGCAGCTGCAGCTGCGAGCGGCTGGTGGCTACGCCAAGCGCGGCAAAGCGCAGTGTGGGGTAGGTAGTGAACAGGGCGTGCGGCATGGCGGTGGGTGTCGTGCAGTCGGTGTGCTGCACGGTGCCTGTGCGGCTACGGCTCGTCAAGGCACAGCGTTGCGTGCGCTGGCGCTTGCGGTTCAGTCACCGAACACGGCGGCGCCGGGATCACCGTAGTGCATGAAATCCGCCCAGTCGGCGCTGCCGGTGTCGTGAACGGCGCGGCGCGCGGCGAGCACTGCGGGGCCACAGGCAGCGCCGGCCAGTAGGGCACGATGGAAGGCCACCGCAAATGTGGCTGCTGGGCCGTCGGACACGGGCCACCACGTGCCCAGGTAGTGGCCGATGCCCGCTCGCAAAAAGGCTTCGGCAAGACCGGTGGCCGCCACAGCACGTTGGTGTGCAACGGTGTGGCTCGCTGGTGCGCGGCGTATGCGCCCACTCTCGCAGGCGTTGGCGAACAGCAAACGGGGTGGCGTGGGTAGGGCCGCCACATCCGCGCCACGTAAGCGTTCGCCGCGGGCACACAGCAAGCCGCTGGCAGGCGGGTCCAATGCATCGAACATGGCATGTCCGGCGTAGTGCACCAGCTCGTGTCGGCCAGTGCTCAAGGCGGCCAGTACGTGGGAACGCGTGGCTTCGCGCCCGGCCAGTACCGTCAGCGTCACGCGTGGGTCGGCGGCCCACAGTGTCTGTAATTGTTGCCCTTCGGCTTCTGCGCCGGGAAGATCTTGGGTGGGGTTGATCACCAACAACACTTGGCAAGGCAGGGTCGCGGGGCGCGCGGTCAGCCAACGTGCGGTGTCTAGCGCCTCCGCTTCCAAATGGCGGGCGAGCCCGGCCTGCAGCGCGGGGCGAGGAGTGGCGCCGCCCACATGTAGCGTCTCCCATGGCCAGCGGCTGGCATTAACATCGTGGACCACCACCACGGGCGTCTCGCCGAGTGCCATCAAGGCGGCGCGCACTGGCGGCGGGAGTGCTTCGGCCAGCGCTT
The DNA here is from genome assembly GCA_947469285.1 of Gammaproteobacteria bacterium. Taxonomy (GTDB): domain Bacteria; phylum Pseudomonadota; class Gammaproteobacteria; order Steroidobacterales; family Steroidobacteraceae; genus CAIOHZ01. The sequence goes on along the minus strand of CANIOW010000004.1, from coordinate 8,853 downwards.
TGCCGGCGGTGTCGATGCCGTTGGGGCTGCTCTCGCGCGCTAACGGGGCCAGGATGCGTGCTTGCAGCTTGCTGTCGAAGCTCACGCTACCGGTGGGCAGGGCGGCTTTGGCACGGTCGGTGAGCAAGGTCATTCGCAGTAAGGTGCGACGGGCGACGGTTTCCTGCCGCACCCACAGATAGGCTGGCAGTGCTGCGCTGCCACGGCGCGGTTTATCCGTGGCCTCTGGCGCGGTGGGCAGGCCCAATTGGCGCCGCAGCCAGGCGGCTCGCGCCGGTCGGCGGGTGATCCAGGTCACGCACCGTGGTGGTGTTGGGCAGGCGAGAATGGCGCGTTGCTGCGCGCGCAAGGCACGGGCCGGCGTGATGCCGGAGGCGGTGCCGAGCAGCACGGTGGCTACGTGTTTGGCGCCGAGGGTGGCGGCTAGCTGCAAGGCTTGGTGCATGGCCGCTTCGAGCACCTGCGGCGTGAGCCGATCGAAGTCGCCCAGCCCGGTCAGCAACACCGCCGGGTGCCCGGAGCGCGCCGGCGGCATGCAGAACACCTGCCCGGCCAGCGGTGTGTACAAGCCGTGGGCGATCATCTCACGCACGCGGTCGACGGCTTTGAGGGCGCGCAGCGGTCCGGCGGGGACCACGTGTCGAGACACGCCAAGGATGATCAGATCCGCGCGCGTCTGGGTGATGTCGCCACAGGCGACGTGCCAGTCGACGGGCCAGTCGACGGGCGACACGGCGGGTGGTGGTCCGGCAATGGGCGCAACCCACTCGGCGAGAAACCGCCATTGTGCTGCTCGCGGCAGTGAGTGCCAGCGAGCGGCCACGGGTAGTGGCGTCACCGCGGAGCTTCCGTCGGTGAGCGATGCGTCGGTGGGCTGCGGTAGGTCCGTTCGCGGTGGCCCCAGTTGCCCATGGCGTAAAAAGTCCATAGCGACCGCGGCAACATGCGGTAGCGAAGGCAGTAGGCCGTGAGAACCGCGCACGGTAGCGACGGGGACGCCCACGGCGGCGGGCTGTGCTGCGCTGGCCAGCGGTACCGTGCCATCGTTCCTGGCGATGATGCAGGCGAGGCGCGGGTCGGCGTGGGTGCGGCCGAGGCTTAAAGCGGCATCGCCCTCTGGACACAAGACCTGCAGCCCCGGCCAGGTGGACAAGGGGCTACTCGCTAGTTCGGGTGCGGTGTGCTGCCAGTCGAGCCAGGCCAAGCGCCGCAGCAGTGGCGCGGCTCCCGACAATGCTGCGCGCGCCGCCGGGGTTCCCGCAAAGGGCGTACCCAGTGTCACCACTCGGCCGAGGACTGGCGCGGGGCCAGTGTCGGCTTGCAGCGCGTGGGCGGCCACCAGTCCGCCGAAACTGTGCGCTACCAGCAAGGTGGGTGTCGTGAGTGCGGCGGCGCGCAGGTCGGCCAGCAGCCGTTGCGCGGTGAGCCGCGGCGCCTGACGCCAGTCGTAGGGCCAGTAGTCGACGCGAAAGCCAGCCGCACGCAGCCGCCAGCGTAGGCGAAAATACACGAACGGCAGCACGCTTTCGGCGGCACAGGCCTTGGCCTCGGGCAAGGACAGCGCGGGCAGTTCACCAGCCAGAATGGCCGCTGGATTGAACCACAGCAGTCCGCGTTCCGGATGCCGCAGCGAGCTGCCCATCAGCCCCGGCAGAATGAGCACGCGTGCGCTGCTGGCCGGCAGGCGCGGCAAGCGTCCGCTGGCGAGAGTCAGTGCCTGTAATTCTGCATAGAGCGGTTCGCCGAGCACGTCCGCCCAGTGTCGTGTGGCCTCGCGCGTGGGCCGCCGCAGGTGCCGGACGAAGGCCTCTTCCGTGGCGCAACCCGCGGCACCACGGATGGCTGACCGTGAGGGCTTGCGTGTGAAACGTTTGTTGGCCATCCCTGCCCTCCGCCAGCGAGGGTAGGCCGCGGCACGCAAGGCGTGGGTTCAGGCCCCCAACGAGCACCGCTTAGGCGATGAGCAAGGGCTCGAACGCGCGGCGCAGTTCCACACCGCTCGCAGCGATGCAGTCAGCGGCATCGGCGCCTTGCATCAAAAAGCCATGAATCTGCGCTGGATACTGGCGCAGTACGGTCGGTACACCGGCAGCCAGCAGGCGCTGCGCGTAGGCGTTGCCCTCGTCGCGTAGCAGGTCGTAACCGGCGGTGACCACCAGCGCGGCCGGCAGGTTTGCGTGGCTGGTGGCCTGGAGTGGCGCCAGATCTTCAGGCCAGGGCGCAGACGTCTGGCCCGCGTACTGGTGCCAACACCATTCCATGGTGACTTGCGTGAGAAAACACCCGGTGGCGTTCTCGGCATAAGAAGGCCACTGGCCCACTGCGTCCACGACGGGGTAATACAGTAGCTGCAAGCAGGGCTGCACGCCGCCCGCGGCGCGGGTACGCAAGCACAGAGCCGCAGCCAGATTGCCGCCGGCACTGTCGCCGCCCACCGCAATGCGTCGTGGGTCAATTCCCAGGCGCTCCGCGTGCGCCACCACGCCGTTGAAAGCGGCGACAGCATCGTCGATGGCTGCTGGGTAGGCGTGTTCTGGCGCCAGGCGGTAGTCCACCGAAATGACCACGCAATCGCCGGCGACTGCAAGTTCACTGCAGAACGCGTCGTAAGTATCGAGGGTGCAGACCACCCAGCCGCCACCGTGCAGGAACAGCAGGCAAGGCGCAGCGGCGTTGAACGCCCGTGGCCGATACAGCCGCACTGGGATCTCTCCAGCCGGGCCGGGTAGCGTGGTGTTCTCGACCGCGGCCAGTTCACGCGCCCGTGCGCGCGGCATCTGCGCCATGATGGCTCGCGTGTCCGCGGGCGGCAGTGTCTCCATGGCTGGGAAACCCAGTTCTTTCAGCAGGTCGATCATTTGCCGCGCGTCTGCTGCCATGGGTGGGCGGGTCGTGGTGGCGGTCATGGCGCGTTCCTTGGTGTTTTAGTGCGCCCAATGGTAGCGGAACTCGGGCCCGCGCATAATCGCCAGCGCCTTGCCTTGCCTGGCTGCCGCGTCTGCGGCGGCGGCGGGGGCGGTCTACGGTCTACGGAGTACGTGCACCCATGCTGATCGGTCCCTTGTTTTCCGGCGCTATCGATGTGGTTGGCGACATTCATGGAGAGTTCGGCGCGCTGCAGTCGCTGCTCGAGCGCCTGGGCTACCGGCCGGATGGCGTGCACCCGCAGGGGCGACGACTGGTGTTCGTCGGTGACTTGGTGGACCGCGGGCCACGTAGCTGGTCCGTCGTGCGTTTCGTGCAACCGTTACTCGAAGCGGGTTTGGCGCAATGCGTCATGGGCAATCATGAATTGAACCTGCTGCTGGACGAACGTAAACACGGCAACGACTGGTTTTTTGGCCCGCCTTCTGCAAATTCCTTGGAGCAGTTCGGCGTTTGTGAATGGCTGCGCGAGGGGGAACAGGCGGCGGTGGCGGCGGTGCTGCAGCCCTTGCCGTTCGTGCTCGAGCGCACCGACTTGCGGGTGGTGCATGCCTCATGGTCTGCCAGCAGCATTGACTGGTGCCGCGCAAGGATGGCGGCGGGCGATGAACGACCGGTGGCCCTGATGTACCGCGAACTCGATCGAACCGTGGAGCAGGCGGCGGAAGTCGCCGGGCTGTTGGCCGCGAAGCTGGCGGAAGCAGAACGCATGGGACCGTTCTCGAAGGACAAGGATTGCGTGCCGCCCTTGCGTCCGGCTTTTGCGGCCTACGAAGTCTTTCTGCAGATGCGGCATCCGCTAGCCATGCTGTGCTCGGGGCAAGAGCAGGCATCGGTGGTGCCTTTTTGGGCCAGCGGCAAATGGCGCATGACGGACCGCACGCCGTGGTGGCGTCACTACCAAGAGGCTGTCCCGGTGGTGTTTGGTCATTACTGGCGCTGGGTGGAAGAGGCGGCGCGGCGCCAGTACAGCCGCGGCGAACCGGACCTGTTTGCGGGTTGCGAGGTGCGCGCGCCTTTGCCAACGCAGGCCGCTGCTGCGTGGTGCGCCGACTTCAGCGTCGGTGCACGTTACCGGCAGCGGATGGAGCGCGTCGCCGCTGCGCAAGACCCCGAGGCAGCGCCGTTTGCCGGTCGGTTGGCGGCGTTGCGTTGGCCAGAGCGCGAATGGGTGTTCGACACCCCGTAATACAGGAGTCTCACGTATGCCACTGTGTCTTCAAACCGCAGCGCAGCGCCGGGTTCGGTTCGCCGTTTGCGCCCTCTTGGTCTGCTGGGCGCTGCCGTTGGCGGCCGCGGAGCAGCCGCTGGTGTCGGCTGCCGATCGCCTAGCGGTGGGCAAGGAAGGCCTGCCGCCGCAGGTGTCTATTCCCTTCGCGCACCACAGCATTGACAGCTGGCAGCCGAATGGCCGCAAGGGCTTGTGGATTCGTGCGCAGCGCCAGTGGTACTACGCAGAGTTGCTGATGGATTGTCAGGACCTGCCATTTACCGAACAGATTGGTTTTGGCAGTAACGGCACCGATACCTTCGATCGCTTCGCTTGGATTCTCGTGGCAGGACAGCGTTACCCCTTGCGTTCGCTGACGGCGGGGGCGCCACCCCCGCGAGCTCACGACAAGCACTCAAGACCACGCAAGGTACCCCCGTCATCCCCGCCGGCAAAGCCGCCGGGCTAGATGAGGGTGATATCGGTCAGGTGGGGGGTGGCATTGAAGGAGGCGAGCGTGCGTTTGTGGGTGCTCCAGACCACTTCGGTGAGTGAGGTATTGCGGACCACATAGGCCAGCTCGGTCACGGCGTCGCCCTGCAGCGCCAGTAGCCAGCCTAGCGTCTGAGCGACTACGCCACCGCTGGTGAAGATGAGCGTGCGTCCACCATCTGCCACGGGCTGGCCGAGGGCGGTGCGCGCTGGGGTGCACACCTGGTCGAGCGCGTGGCGCACGCGGTCGCCGAACTGTGCCCAGCTCTCCACGCCCTCCGGGTTCAACTTGCCGCCCACCCACTGTCGGAAGGCGCCATCAAACCGGCGGAGGAAGTCGCGCATTTTTGCCTGCCGCTCACCATCACCGATCTCTTCGGGATGAAAGGCATCTAGGTCCGCGTCGCTGCGCCCGAGAAAGCGGCTGAACATGCGCATACCGTCGTGTTCGTCAAACGCTTCAATCCGTTCGGCCAGCGGCAGCGGCAGTCCGGCGGCGACATACGCTTCACGCACGCCGGCTTCCGTTTGCTGGTGGCGCAGGCGCGGGCCAATGACCACGCGGTCGTAGTATTCACCGCGGTGTACCAGCCAGCGCCCGAGGGCCCGTGCCTGCTCGTGGCCGATGGGCGAGAGTTGGTCGTAGTTGCTGCCAAAGAAGCTGGCTTGTCCGTGACGGACGATCGTGAGGTGTCCCAAAAGAAGCTCCGTGGTCTGGCGCGCACCACCGGCGGGCGCGATCAGCGGTGGTCATCATAAAGCACGCCTACGTCATTGCCCCAGGGAAGCGCGGGCGGGGGCGTGCATCGGGTATTCGTCCAGGCCGTAGCCAGCGGTGGCGTCCAGACGCAGCATCGGCTGTCCATCGCGCCAGAACACCTCTGGTGCCACAAACGGCGCGGGTCGCGCGCTGGCCAGCGACAACGCCGCTGCCGCGGAACCTGCGGTGTCCAACCAGCGCAGGTTCAGCGCGGTGGGTGGCAGCAAGCCCGCGGCACCCTCTCTGGCCGCTTCTAGCATGCGCCCGGGTTCATGGAATGCCACTTCCACAATCTCGCCGCCATCGGCGATGGCAGTGCAGTTAGCGGGGGCCATGGCGAGAAAGAACCAGGTATCGAAGCGGCGCGTCGGGCCGCGCGGTGCCAGCCAGCGCACCAGCGGCACCAGAGCCGGCACGGCTTGCGTCAGGTCGAGATGAATGGCGGCTTCTTCGCCCGCTTCGCGGATGGCGGCCACGCGGGCCGCCGCGAACGGCACCTCCGGGAATGCCGCGGCGGCAAGATGGTCGGCGGCATCAATACGCCCGCCTGGGAACACCCATTGTCCGCCGCCGAAGGCGAGATTGGCGTGGCGTTTGGCCATCAGTACTGAAAACGGGTTGGCGCGCAGCAGCAGCAGCGTGGCCGAGGGGATATGGGCGTTGTTCATGTCTGCCGACGAAACCTGCCAGTCGGCTGTGTTTCCAGCCAGTGCTGCCGCTATCAATAGCACAGATCGCTGGCCGATCAGCGTCGACTGCAAGCGCATGAGGGGGACGCGCGGTAGCTGCGGGTTACACTGGCGGCATGAGCCGTAAGACCATTCATGACGTAGCGGCCGCAGCGAATGTGTCCATCAAGACGGTTTCGCGCGTGCTGAACGACGAGCCGAACGTGCGTCCTGAGACGCGGGCGCGCGTCTTGTCGGCCATTGAATCCTTGCAGTTTCGTCCAAGCTTGCTGGCACGCAGCCTGGCCGGTAATCGCAGCCACACCTTGGGTTTTATTTACGACGACCCGAGCATCAACCACCTCACCGATCTGCAGCGGGGCGCCATGGCGCGCTGCCGCGAGGCTGGCAATCGTCTACTGGTACAACCGTTCGTTGAACGTGGCGCCGAGCTGGTGCGTGAAGTGGTGGGCTTTGTCACTCAAACTCACCTCGATGGGTTGATCATCACGCCACCATTGTCGGTGCTGCCGGACTTGGCAGCGGCGCTGGAGGCCCGTGGCATCGCTCATGCGCGGATTGCGCCGGGGGATGGTGCTACCAACGTGCCAACCACCGACATGGATGATGTGAGTGCGGCGCGTGAGATGACCGAACACCTGCTCGGTCTTGGGCATACGCGCATTGCGTTCATCATCGGTCACCCCGAGCATGTTTCAGCGCACCAGCGCTTCATGGGCTTTCGTTTGGCGATGGAGGCCCATGGATTATTGCCGCCTGCGGTGCAGGTGGTGCAGGGTAGCTATTCGTTTGAGAGCGGCATGGCGGCGGCGCGCCAGTTGTTGTCGCTAGTACAGCGGCCAACGGCCATCTTCGCCAGTAACGATGATATGGCGGCCGGCGTGTTGCTGACAGCACATGATCTGGGCATTGAGGTGCCGCGGCAGTTATCGGTCGCTGGTTTTGACGACAGTTTCATCGCCGGTACGTTGTGGCCACGGCTCACCACGGTGCATCAGCCGAGTTTCGACCTGGCTTATGAAGCCACGGGACAGCTGCTGTCCTACCTGAAGACCGGCGAAGTGCCGCCCCGCTTGCGCGTGCCGCACCGTCTGGTGATTCGCGCGTCTACCGGCCCAGCGCCACGCTAGAGCCGGTCGGTGGACGCGCCGCAGCGGCGCTGGCAGCCCGAATTGACAGCGTTGTCAGCGTTGTGGCACCGTCAGCGGATGATGCTCTCTAACGGTCTTGCGGTCATTGCCGTGGCAGAACGCCATGGCCAGCGCGGGCGCGGATGATGGCTGCCATCCTGCGCCTGCCAACCCGTGAAGTGATCTGGCATGTTGCGCCCGACCGCGCAGTCTTGGCCACACTGGTAGCGGATGCGCTGGAGGTGGCTGCACGCGAAGCACTACAGGCGGGTGGTGAGGCGCTCTTTGCTATCGCCGGTGGTGCAGCCCAGCAGTCGGCGTTGCACGAGTTTGGCTTACGGAGTCTGCCGTGGCGCAAGATTTGTGTGGTGCCCACTGACGAATGCGTGGTGCCGGTGACCAGTCGGTACAGTCATGAACGCGGGTTACGTGAGGCACTGCCGCAAGCGCGGATGCTGGGCTTGATGTCACCACCGACGGTGTTTGAATATTCCGCTGAAACGCTGGCGGCCCAGGCCGACCTGCGGCTGTCCTTGTTGCCACGGCGTTTTGATGCGGTGCTGCTCAGCATGGGAGACGATGCCCACACCGCCTCGTTATTGCCAGGCGCCAGTGGTTTGGCTGCCGCTCTATCGACGGCGCCGCGTCCGGCGGTGGTCACGGTGACGCCATCACCCTTGCCCAGCGACGGGCCTTATCCGCGCCTGACGTTGACCCTCGGTCGTCTGACCTGGACACGGCGGTTGTGGGTGCTGATTACGGGCGAGGAAACACGAGCCTTGTTGGCGCAGGCCTTGGCAGCGCCAAACCCCCTGGAGCGCCCGGTCAGTGCGTTGTTGTTGCCCGCAGCGAGTAGCGCCTGTCCGCTGGAAGTCTTCTGGTCACCATGAGCCAGTGGCATCGCGTAGATGGGGGGTAAGGCTCTATAGGCGGTGTTTGCAAGTTGTGTTACCTTTTCCGTTATGTCGCCGGGCCGTCAATTACGCTTGATGTTATACGTGCTGCCATTTTTGGTGGCGCGTGCCCTGCTGCCTGCGGGTTTCATGCCGACGCTGCAGGATGGAGAGCTGCGGCTCGCGTTTTGTGGCGTGGTCATGGCCACACCCGCAGACGGCGGCGAGACCGGGTCTGCCGATCCACACCCGTTCAGCAGTGACGATCACTGCCCGTTCTCGTCACCGGCGTTGGTGGCCTTCCCGGTGTTGCCGCCGATCGCCCCGCTGGCCGTGGCTGTTGTGCCGCCGGCGGCAGTGCCGGTTTTCTTTCAGCCCACCACGGGCCCTCCTCGGGTCTTCGGTAGCCGCGCTCCCCCCGTCCAGTTCTCCGCCTGAGACGCCTTTGGCGTCTGCGCCCGTGGCTCGTGATGCTCTGCATCGAACTGGAGAACTTTTATGTCCCGTCTTCCTTCCGTGGCCGCCGTTGTCGGCCTGCGTCCAACCCTCTGCGCCATTCTTGCCCTTGCGCTCGCCTGCAGTGCCGTCCCGGCGCTGGCCCAGGGCATTGCCACCGACCAGCAGCTGGATGAACTGGTCATCACCGGCAAGAAGGTGAGCCGCAAGGCCCCGGCCATGCCGGCTACCGTCGTCACCGTCACCGCCGAGGACCTGCGCACGCAGAACCTCATCAACCCGGAAGACGCGCTGAAAT